>NZ_JALGCN010000002.1:0-673391 GCF_038085055.1 Bradyrhizobium sp. ISRA442 | reverse complement strand
ACAGGAAATGCATTCTCGTGCCTCCCTGGTCGCCGCCGCCGATGGCAATCGGCTGCGAGATGCGGTTAGATGACCGCAACAGGCCGCTTGTGGGAGAAGGTGGCGCGAAGCGCCGGATGAGGGGTCTCTCTCAGCACCGAAAGCGTGGAGAGAAACCCCTCACCCACGTGAGCACGCGTCTGCCAGCGGAGCTGCCCTCTCCCACAAGGGGCGAGGGCACATCAACGTGCACCGCGCTGGTTGATCCAATTGCTAGCTCTTCCGCGTCAGCGAGCACCACATCATGCGCCAGAGATCTCGGCACGCATTGCGCCGCAGCCGGTGGGCGCGGCGCTTGTAGAGGTCGACCAATTCGGCGGCGACGCGGTGCGTGGCGTCGTCCCACTGATGCATCAGAGATCCCGCTCCCAGGTCTCTCCGGTCAGGTTCTGCCCAAAGCTGCGATGCGGCTCGGTGGCGACCAGCTTGAAGCCGGCGTCCTGGTAGATTTTCCGCGCGGCGACCAGAATGCTCTGCGTCCACAGCGTCATGCGGCGATAGCCGCAGGCGCGCGCGAACGAGACGCATTCGGCGACAAGGCGCTGGCCGAGGCCCTGTCCGCGCGCTGCCGGATCGAGCAGCAGGAGACGCAGCTTGGCGACGTCGTCGCTCGCCTTCACCAGAAACACCGAACCGACCGGACGGCCCTCGATGTCGGCGATCCAGCAGCGCTCGCGCGAGGCGTCGTAGGAGGTCATGTATTTTGCGACGATCTCGGCCACCAGCGCCTCGAAACCGGAATCGAAGCCGTATTCGCCGGCATAGAGCGCGCCGTGGCTCTGCACCACCCAGCCCATGTCGCCGGGCCGCGGCTCGCGCAGGGTCGCGGGCGGCGTCGGCGTGCGCGGCATCGCGAGCAGCCGCTCGATCGTCTCCATCGAAGCGGTCAGCCGTCGGCGGTCCTCGCCCGAGAGGGGCCGCAACATCGCGGCGACATCCTCCTGCGTCACCCGCTCGAGCTTGGCGAAGGCCTGACGGCCCTTCGCCGTCAGGCTCAACTGGTATTGCCGGCGGTCGGATGCGAGCGGCTTGCGCGCGATCAGGCCGCTCTCGTCAAAGCTCTGTACGATGCGGCTGAGATAGCCCGGATCGAGCCCGAGCGCGCCGCCGATCTCCTTGGCCGATTGCTCGCCGCCATGGGCGAGCTCATAGAGGACGCGCGCTTCGCTCAGCGAGAACGGACTCTTCAGGAGCTGCTGGTCGAGCACGCCGAGCTTGTGGGTGTAGAAGCGGTTGAATGCGCGAACCGCCTGGACCTGGTCGTTGGAAACCTCTGCGGTCGAATGCGTCAGGCTTGTTGTCATGGGGCACCTCGATACTTGCCATTGTCAATTAATTATTTGACTTTGGCAAGCATCATGCAGGCTCAGCCCACCATGACGATCCGGCTGCGCAGCAGCGTCCGGGAGGAGCGGCCGAGCCGCCGCAACAGGCGGGCCTCGGAACGGCGCGCCTGGGGAGGGTAGCCGCCGATCCGGTCGTAGTGATCGCGCGCGATCAAAAGCCCCTGGTCGCCGAACGGGCCGACGAGCATTCGCGCCACCGCGCGAAACAAGTCGCGCGGTGTGGTATCCGAGTATGGCGAGCGGGAATAGCGGAACACGGCGGCCCGGTCGCGGCCGCTGGCCGCGACGGTCTGGATGAACTGGGTGGTTTCCTCGATCCAGCCGGTTTCGAGCACGGCGCCGGCGTGCAGGAACATCAGCCAGGGCGAACGGGCCTGCAGCGCGCCGGCGGCGAGCGCTGCACCTTGCGAGGATCCCTCGAAACCGATGAAACGACAGCCGGCAACGTCTGCCACGCGCTCGATGACGCCATTGCGGGTGCCGTCGACCAGGAGAACTTCGCGGATGACGCCGGCGGCGGCACCCGGTACCAGCGCGGCCAGCGTAGCGACCGCCGTCTGTTCGACCCCTTTGGTCGGAATGATGACGCTCAGCATGATTGAGGCTTCAGTGGCTCAAATTTCGGAGAAGCGTACCTTGTTATGACGGTGTCATAAACATGCGGCGAGGCCGGGCGCAACGTCTCGGCCGGGCGTCGGCGTTGGATGGTAAACCCGAACGACCCGTCGCATCCGATGTTTGGCCCTTGGCAGACAACTATGCCGAATGTTTCGGCAAATGCCCGCGATGACAGAAACCCGGTATCGCCGCAGCGATTGTCGAGCGTGGGCCGATCATGCTCCCGCAGCGCGGGTCGCGGATCGGCCGCTCAGACAGGAAAGCGCGCAATCATGGAAAAAAGCGACATCATCTGTCCGAAATGTGGAGCCGGGTTCCGTCGGATTACGCTATCATCATTGACCGGCGAGCCCGGTGAATTCCGCTGCACCGTCTGCGATCACGTGCTCGACGTCTTCGATGGATCCCGGGCCGTCATCTACCGCCTCACCGTGGCCCCGAGCAGGATAGTTGCGTGAAGGCCGATCAGCTCACCATTGGCACGACGACATCGCCGAAGCAGGACGCCGCGCCGACCCTGCGGATCCGCGCCGTGATGCTCGGCGACCGCATCAATGCCTCGGGGCTCGAGATCGGCCCGCTGGTCTCATCGATGCCCGCCGCGTTCCGCGTCCATGCCGGACTTGCCGTGATCTTCCGCTACGGTGTCGTGGTCCTGATCGGGCTGCTCCCGTCGGAGGAGAAGGTCTTTATCGACAATCTGAAGCCGCGTGTGATCGGCGAGCTCAGCCCCTATGAGGAGGAGACCGCGCAGGCTCAGCTCTGCAGCGACGAAAGCGCCGAGGCGATTCAGCCGGGCGGCCCGATCTGCCTCGCCAAGTTCTCCGACGACCGGTTGCTCCTGATTGCGGACGCGCTCGCCAAAAGCACGTCGCTGGCGCGCGACGAGCGGCGCGTCGCTGCAGTGTTCGACGTCATCGAGCCCTTCGCGCGCAAGCTCGCCGAGCAGGGCCGCACGCCGCCCCGGCGCAAGGGCATTCTGCAGTTAATCGGCAACGCGCTCCTGGTCCAGCAGCGCGTGGCCGGCCGCGTCGCGATTGCCGAGAAGCCCGACGTGCTCTGGGAGAAGCCGGAGCTCGACCGGCTCTATGCCCGTCTCGAAGACGAGTACGAGCTGACGGAGCGCCTCGAGACGCTCGAGCGCAAGCTCACGGCCATTTCAGAGACGGCCAACGCGCTGACGGACATCATCGACACGCAGCGCTCGCTGCGCCTCGAGGTGGCGGTGGTGGTGCTGATCGTGATCGAGGTCGTGATCGGCGTTTTCCAGATCCTGTCCGGGACTCACTGACGTCTTTGTTGCTCGTCCTCATGGTTCGCCCGGCGATGCAAAGCATCGTCCGGAGACGCGCCGCAGGGCGGCGCTCCTCACCATGAGGGTCTAGAATTTCGCCACGAAATAAGACCTCATCCTGAGGAGCCTGCCAGCAGCGGGCGTCTCGAAGGATGGCCACAAAGAGACTGAGCCACTCTCTCAAGGGCGCTCGCTCTGCCGCAGCACCGCCGCGCAGTGCCACGCCATGGCCAGTTCCTCGTTGGTCGGTATGACGAAGACGTCGACGGCGCTATCGTGGCGGTGGATGGCCTCGCGCGCCTCGCCATTGGCAGTTGCATCGATCCGCACGCCGAGCCAGGCGAGCCGCGCACAGATCTCGCTGCGGATCTCGCGGCTGTGCTCGCCGATGCCGCCGGTGAAGACCAGGCAGTCCAGCCCCTGCAGCGTGCTCGCCATCATCGCCACCTGCTGCGCCACACGGAAGGTGAAGAGATCGATCGCCTCTTTCGCCGCGGCGTCGCCGCTTGCGAGCAGCGTGCGCATGTCTGCCGAGATTGCGGAGACGCCGAGCAGGCCCGACTCGTGATAGAGTAGGTGCTGCACGGCAGCGCGCGACATCTTCTCGTGATCGAGCAAATAGAGCAGGACGCCGGGATCGATGGTGCCGCAACGCGTGCCCATCACCAGCCCGTCGAGCGGCGTCAGTCCCATCGTGGTGTCGACGCTGCGGCCGGCACGGAGCGCGCAAAGGCTCGCGCCATTGCCGAGATGCGCGATGACGGTGCGGCCCGCGACACGCGGCGGTGCGATCTCGGCAAGGCGGCCTGCAACATATTCGAACGAGAGGCCGTGGAAGCCGTAGCGCCGGAGGCCGCGCTCTTCATAGCGCCTCGGAATGGCGAACCGGCTCGCCGGCGGTGCGAGGCCGTCGTGAAAGGCAGTGTCGAAACAGGCGATCTGCGTCAGTCCGGGCCGGATCGCGCTGATGGCGCGGACCGGCGCCAGGCAGCGCGGCTGATGCAGCGGCGCAAGCGGCGTCAGCGCGTCGAGCCTCGCGACGACATGCTCCGTCAACTCGACCGGACCGGAATACTCAGGGCCGCCATGCACGATGCGGTGGCCGACGCAGCGCAGGCGGCAATCGCCGAAGGATTTTTCGACGAAGCCGAGGACATCGGCGAACAGAGCATCGCCGCCCGCCTCCGACGCTGTCCGTTGCGTTTCGTACAGATCTTCACCTGCGGGGCTTCTCACAACGAGCTGCGGCTTGGTCTCGTGCTCGTCGAGCAGACCGTTGCAGAGCAGGACGGGTGCGGCCGCCGAGATATCGAACAGGCCAAACTTGATGCTGGACGAGCCGGTGTTGAGGACGAGAGCTGCGTCTGACATGGCCCACCGTCAGTCGCCGGCTTCCGCCGGAGTCTTGCCGCCCGCGCTGCCCGGCCAGACCCAGTCGCGGATCTCCGGCATGTCCTCGCCATGCTCGCGCACATAACGCGAATGCCTGATCAGCGCGTCGCGGAATTGCTGTTTCACTTGTGCAGCTTTGGTCGCGAGATCAGGCACGCGCTCGATCGCCTCGATCGCGAGGTGATAGCGGTCGAGCTGGTTGAGCACGACCATGTCGAACGGCGTCGTCGTGGTGCCTTCCTCGGCGAAGCCGCGCACATGCATGCCGCCGTGATTGGTGCGGTTATAAGTCAGGCGATGGATCAAATAGGGATAGCCGTGATAGGCGAAGATCACCGGCTTGTCGCGCGTGAACAGGCTGTCGAAGTCGCGATCGGACAGGCCATGCGGATGCTGCTCCTTCGGTTGCAGCGTCATCAGGTCGACCACGTTGACGACGCGGATCTTCAGATCCGGCAGCGCCTTGCGCAGGAGGTCCACGGCGGCGAGCGTCTCCAGCGTCGGCACGTCGCCGGCGCAGGCCATCACCACGTCGGGCTCGCTGCTCGCATCTTCTGTCCCCGCCCACGTCCAGATGCCGATGCCGGCATCGCAATGGGTGATGGCCTCTTGCATCGAGAGCCATTGCGGCGCCGGCTGCTTACCCGCGACGATCACGTTGACGCGGTCGTAGGTGCGCAGGCAGTGATCTGCGATCCACAAGAGCGTGTTGGCGTCCGGCGGGAAATAGACGCGGACGATGTCGGCTTTCTTGTTGGTGACAAGATCGACGAAGCCGGGGTCCTGGTGGCTGAAACCGTTGTGGTCCTGACGCCAGACATGCGAGGTCAGGAGATAATTGAGTGAGGCGATCGGGCGCCGCCACGGCAGATCGCGCGAGACCTTCAGCCATTTGGCATGCTGATTGAACATGGAATCCACGATGTGGATGAAGGCTTCATAGCAGGAGAAGAAGCCGTGGCGTCCGGTGAGCAGATAGCCTTCGAGCCAGCCCTGGCAGAGATGCTCGCTCAAGACCTCCATCACGCGGCCGTCCTGCGCGAGATGCACGTCGTAGGGCTCGGTTTTCTCCATCCACGCCCGCTCGGTGGCCTCGAACACCGCATCGAGCCGGTTTGACGCGGTCTCGTCCGGTCCCATGATGCGGAAGTTGCGCGCATCCGCATTGAGGCGGACGACCTCGCGCAGGAACTTGCCGAGCTCGCGCGTGGCTTCCGCCGCTACGCCGCGGGGCCGCTGTAGCTCGACCGCGAAGCCGCGATAGTCCGGCAGCTTCAGCTCCTTCTTCAACAGCCCGCCATTGGCATGCGGATTGGCGCCCATGCGGCGGTCGCCTTCAGGCGCCAGCGCCTGGAGCTCGGGAATCAGCCTGCCGTCGGCGTCGAAGAGTTTTTCCGGCTCGTAGCTGCGCATCCAGTGCTCGAGCAGCTTCAGATGCGCGGGATTTTCCCGGCAATTGGCAACCGGCACCTGATGCGCACGCCAGAATCCTTCGACCTTGAGGCCGTCGACCTCTTTCGGGCCGGTCCAGCCCTTCGGGCTGCGCAGCACGATCATCGGCCAGCGCGGCCGCTCGACCGCCGTGCGCCCGTCGCGGGCGTGCTGCTGGATCGAGCGGATGCTGGTGAGCGCGACGTCGAGCGCATCCGCCATGGTTCGATGCATGAGTTTCGGATCGTCGCCCTCGACGAATAGCGGCTCGTGGCCATAGCCCCGGAACAGCTCGCGGATCTCCTCGTCGCGCATCCGCCCGAGCACGGTCGGGTTGGCGATCTTGTAGCCGTTGAGATGGAGGATCGGCAGCACAGCGCCATCATGGGCCGGGTTCAGGAACTTGTTCGAGTGCCAGGACGCGGCGAGCGGGCCGGTCTCGGCTTCGCCGTCGCCGACGACGCAGGCGACGATCAGGCCTGGATTGTCGAACGCTGCGCCATAGGCGTGCACCAGCGCGTAGCCGAGCTCGCCGCCTTCATGGATCGAGCCCGGTGTTTCCGGTGCCGCGTGACTCGGAATGCCGCCGGGGAAGGAGAACTGCCTGAAAAGCTTCCGCAATCCGTCCGCGTCGCGCCCGATATCGGGATAGATCTCGCTGTAAGTGCCTTCGAGATAGGTGTTGGCGACCATGCCCGGGCCGCCATGGCCGGGACCGCAGACGTAGAGGACGTTGAGGTCGAGCGCGCGGATGACGCGGTTGAGATGGGCATAGATGAAGTTCAGTCCCGGCGTGGTGCCCCAATGGCCGAGCAGGCGCGGCTTGATGTGCTCGGGCCGCAAGGGTTCGCGCAACAGCGGATTGTCCATGAGGTAGATCTGGCCGACCGAGAGATAATTGGCGGCGCGCCAATATTGATCGAGGAGGTCGAGGTCGCCGGTCGCGGCGCCTGCTTGTTGTCTGTCTGTCATGTTTCTGCCGACCCTTCACGCAACGACCGTCACCAACCTTGTTGGCGCAAGATCGATCCCTGGCGGGCATCGAACGGGATCGCGACGGCGACCCCTTGCGCGATGTCAAAATCCTCCGCCCAAACTTTGGGCGGCTTGTTTTGCGGATTTTTGCTCTCGTTCTTGATTTGTTCCTGTCAGATGCTATCTTGGCTGCATGAGTCGAGCATCCTCTCATGCCCTCAGGCACCCGCCGGTCACGGCGCCCTCCGAGCCGGCGGGTGCGCCTTCCGATTTCCCCGAGCTTTCGGTCGCCATCGACCGCGAGCGCAGGCGAGGGCGGGGCGCGCAATCCAACGCCAGCGGCCGCTATGAGGCCGAGGCGCGCGTCGCCTTCGACGATGGCTGGCAGAGCCTGGACGAGCTGCCGGCGTTCAAGACCACGGTTGCTGTCGACACCTCGCGCAAGGTGATCACCCGCAACGATTCCCCCGATATCGGCTTCGACCGCTCGATCAATCCGTATCGCGGCTGTGAGCACGGCTGCGTCTATTGCTTCGCGCGGCCGACCCACGCCTATCTCGGCCTCTCCCCCGGGCTCGATTTCGAGTCAAAACTGTTCGCCAAGCCCGAAGCGGCGGCGCTGCTGGAGAAAGAGCTCGCCGCACCCGGTTACGAGCCGCGGATGATCGCGATCGGGACCAACACCGATCCGTACCAGCCGATTGAGCGCGAGCGCAAAATCATGCGCGGCATTCTGGAGGTGCTTGAGCGCGCCGGCCATCCGGTCGGCATCGTCACCAAATCGGCGCTGGTGGTGCGCGACATCGACGTTCTCGCGCGGATGGCGAAGCGGAACCTTGCGAAGGTCGCGCTCTCGGTCACGACGCTCGATCCCAAACTCGCGCGCACCATGGAGCCGCGGGCGTCCACGCCGCCGAAGCGGCTGGAGGCGCTGAAGAAGCTCTCGGATGCCGGCATCCCGACCACCGTCATGGTCGCGCCCGTGATCCCCGCGCTGAACGATTCCGAGATCGAGCGCATTCTGGATGCCGCCGCGCATGCCGGTGTCAAGGAAGCATCCTATGTCCTGTTGCGGCTGCCGCTCGAGGTGCGCGATCTCTTCCGCGAATGGCTGCTGGCGAACTATCCGGACCGTTATCGCCACGTCTTCACCCTGATCCGCGACATGCGCGGCGGTCGCGACTACGATTCGAAATGGGGCGAGCGGATGAAGGGCACCGGCCCGATGGCCTGGACCATCGGCCGTCGCTTCGAGATCGCCTGTGACAGGCTCGGGCTCAACAAGCGGCGCTCGAAACTGACGACGGATCATTTTGCGAAGCCCAAACGGAACGGCGATCAGCTCAGCCTGTTCTGAGAAACAAAAACTGACGAGGCGTGTATGAGCGAGGAATTCACCGTCCCGGTGCCGCGGCTCACCGTCATCACGCTCGGCGTGAGCGACATCCGTGCCAGCATCGCCTTCTATGAAGCGCTCGGCTTTGCCCGCAGGCTGAAGGTGACCGGCGAGGCGGTCGCCTTCTTCGACACCGGCGGTCCGGTGCTTGCCCTGTTTCACTGGGACAAGCTCGCTGCGGATGCCACCCTGCCGGATAGGCCAAGGCCACCTGCCTTTCGCGGCATGACGCTCGCCTGGAACTGCCGGACGCGCGAGGAGGTCGACGCGGTGCTGGCGTTTGCCGTCGGCAAGGGAGCCGCTTTGCTAAAGGCCGCGCACGAGACCGACTATGGCGGCTATTCCGGCTATTTTACCGATCCCGATGGCCATCCCTGGGAGGTGGTAGTCGCGCCGGGCATTGAGGTCGGCGACGATCGGCGCGTGCATCTCGCAGAGTGAGGCGGCTCCATCTGAATAACGGGAATTATCCCGGGTTCCCGGTTGCGCAACCGGGACCGCTTGCGCACTGTCCCGACCATGATTCGAGACAAATCCGCCAGCAAGCCAGCCAAGGACGCGCCAAAGAAGGACGCGGCCAAGAAGGCTGTGCCAAAGGCGGCCAAAGCGTCAGTTGGCAAGACTTCAGTAGACAAGACTTCAGGAGACAAGGTTGCGGCGGGCAGCGCCGAGGCCGCCAAGAGCGCAGCCAAGAAAGAGATCATCGTCGTCGCGCCGCCGAGCTTTCGCCGCGAGCGGGCGCTGATCAAGCGTGGCGTCTGGCCGGTGGCGGGCTGCGACGAGGCCGGCCGCGGGCCGCTCGCCGGCCCCGTGGTGGCGGCTGCCGTGATCCTCGATCCCAACCGCATTCCGCGCGGCATCGACGATTCCAAGCGGCTGACCGCGGAGGAGCGCGAGAAGTTGTTCGACAAGATCTGCGCGACCGCACAGGTCTCGGTCGCCGTCGCCTCGCCGGGGCGGATCGATCGCGACAATATTTTGCGCGCTTCGCTGTGGGCGCTGAAGCGTGCGGTGCTGGCGCTGCCCGAGGCGCCCCGCCATGTCTTTGTCGACGGTCGCGACCGGCTCGACACGGCTTGCGACTGCGAGGCCGTGATCGGCGGCGATGGACTCGTCGTGTCGATCGCCGCGGCCTCGATCGTCGCCAAGGTGACGCGGGATCGTCTAATGTGCGCGCTGGCGCAGGACTGCCCGGGCTACGGCTTCGAGCAGCACAAGGGCTATGCCGTTCCGGAGCACCTCGAGGCGCTCGACCGCCTCGGCCCCTCCGTCCACCACCGCAGCTTCTTCGCCCCCGTCGCCGCCGCCCGCGCCAAGCACATGCCCTGGACCGTAGAGCCGGTGGTGGATCTGTTCTCTGTGACGGAGGTGGAGGTCGACGCGGAGGTGGAAGCCGACGCTTCCGCGAATCTCTAGAACGCCCGCAGTGCACCTTCTTCGCCTCTCCCCGTAAGAACGGGGAGAGGGAGTAGACGGTCGTTGCCACGACGCGCAGCGCGCTTTATCAAATCAGGGCAAAGCGAATAGGGCCGGCTTGGACGGGTTGGCTGCATCTTTCGGACGTTGCATGCGGTTTACCTCCCTCGTCATCGAGCTCATTCGCGCCCGGCCGCGGCTGGTCGTGTGGATCGTGGTGTTGTTGCAGGCCGCGATGTGGCTGTTCGTGGCGCTCGTGTTCTACCGCAGCCCGCCCGGCAACCTCGCAACCCTTCTGGCCTTCGGCCGCGAATACCAGGTCGGCACCGATCTCGGCCCGCCCTTGCCGATCTGGCTTGCCGACATCGCTTACCGTACCGCGGGCGGCCATATGTTCGGCGTCTACGTCCTGGCCGAGCTCTGCGAGATCGCGACCTTCGTCGCGCTTTATCATCTCGCGCGCGCCGTGGTCGGCAGCCAGCAGGCGGTGCTCGCGGTGCTGCTAACCATGACGGTGCTGGCCTTCTCTTCGCCCGCGCTCGACTTCGGCCCCTTGGTGCTGGCGCGGCCGCTCTGGACGCTGCTCCTGCTGCATTCCTGGCAAATCATCGGCCAGCGCCGCGGCAATGCCTGGTTCGCCTGGTCGATCGAGGCGGGGCTGTTGCTGCTGACGACGCCGGCGGCGATCTTTCTCCTCTCGCTGCTCGCCATCTTCGCGGTTGCGACCGCCGGCGGCCGCCGGACACTGCGCGCGCTCGACCCGCTGTTTGCGATCGTGGTCGTCGCCGTGCTGGCACTGCCCTATGCGGTCTGGCTGATGCGCGCCGAGACGCTCGTCCTGCCGCCCCTGCCGCAAGTCTCCGAGCTGAACGCCCGCGCACTCAACGCGGCCTGGCTGCTCGGCGGTCTCGTGCTCGGCGCAGCGGCGGTTCCCGCGCTGGCCTTCCTCAACACCGGTTGGTTCGCCGGCAAGACCGAGGAGCCGCCGATCATCTATCGGCCGTCGGTCGCGCCGCTGGCGCAAAGCTTCGTCTACTTCTTCGCGCTCGCGCCGGCCCTCGGTGCGGTCCTGATCGCTGGCCTGTTCGGTCTCGACGGTGTCGTCGGCGGCGCCGGCGTCGTGCTGGTGATGGCGGGGCTTGCCGTGGTCGTGGCGGCCGGCGATCTGATCGCGATGCGGCGCGCGCGGATGCTGCGCACGGTGTGGGCCGCGGCGGTCGTGGCGCCGGCGGCGGGCGTTGTGCTGGCCGTCCTGGCGATGCCCTGGACCGGCACCGGCGAGATCGCGACCTCGATGCCGGCGCGCGCGATCTCCGACTTCTTCGACGAGAGCTTTGCACGACGTACCAATCATCGCCTGCGCGCCGTCGCCGGCGAGACCCAGCTTGCAAGCCTGATTGCGCTGCATTCCGGTCGGCCGCATCTCTTCATCGATGCCGATCCTGCACGCACGCCCTGGATGACATCGGCGAAATTCAGCGAGACCGGCGGCGTCGTGGTCTGGCGCGCCTCCGACACGGCCGGCACGCCGCCGCCGGACATCCTCAAACGCTTCCCCGGCATCGTGCCCGAAGTGCCGCGCGCCTTCGAATGGCTGGTGACCGGACGCCAGCAACTCCTGCGCGTCGGCTGGGCCATCGTGCGGCCGAAGGGGACGTGACGCATTCTCGCGTTTTGTCCGTCGTCATTGCGAGCGCAGCGAAGCAATCCAGAATCTTTCCGCTGTGACGGTCTGGATTGTTTCGCTGCGCTCGCAATGACGGGGAGGGGCCGTTCCGCCCCTCACGATGTTGCCAGCACCTTCGCGATCGCGCGCAGATCCTGCCAGGCCAGCCGCTTGTAGGCCGGCGAGCGGAGCAGATAGGCCGGGTGGAAGGTCGGCAGCGCGCGGATCGTGCGTTGGCCTGTGTCGTAGTCGAACCAGCGGCCGCGGGTGCGCATGATGCCTTCACGCGTCGACAGCAGCGTCTGCGTCGAGGGATTGCCGAGCGTCACCAGCACGTCGGGATTCACCAGTTCGATCTGGCGCTGGATGAAGGGCAGGCAGATCTGTGTCTCCTGCGGCGTCGGCGTTCGGTTGCCGGGCGGCCGCCACGGGATCACGTTGGCGATATAGGCGTTGCTGCGGTCGAGCCCGATCGCGCCGATCATGCGGTCGAGCAGTTTTCCGCTTCGGCCGACGAAGGGCAGGCCCTCGATGTCCTCGTCGCGCCCCGGCGCCTCGCCGACGAACATGATGCGCGCCTGCGGATTGCCGTCGGCGAACACCAGCCGCGTCGCGGTGTGTTTCAGCGCGCAGCCCTCGAAGCTTTGCATCAGCTCGCGCAGCGCCTCGAGCGTCGGCGCGGTGCGCGCGGCCTCGCGCGCCGAGGCGATTGCAATGTCGGGAGCGGGCGCCGCCTCGCCGCGCATCACGGCGGGCGCGGCCACTGGCGGCGGCGCCTCCGCCGGCTGTGCCACGCGCGCGGGCGGCGGCGGGGCGTCGACCTCGGCCAGCCGGTCGATCGGTTCTTCCGCCAGCGCGCAATCGACACCGGCCTCCAGATAGAAGGCTAGAAGCTCGCGGACGGTGGGGGTAGGTTCGGGGATCATCTGGAAGGTCTGACTTTTATATCAGTTTGGGCCGCCTTGCATCCCAGCGGAACGCATTTCCGAGGTTGTCCTACCCGGAAAAATCGGAAACAAGGGGGCGCAAATGACAAGGAACCGTCTCAAGGGCTGAGATCAGATGAGCACCGAAGAACTCCCCCCGCGCGAATCCATGGAATTCGACGTCGTCATTGTCGGCGCCGGCCCTTCGGGCCTGGCGGCCGCGATCCGGCTGAAGCAGCTCAATGCCGATCTCAACGTCGTCGTAGTTGAAAAAGGCTCCGAGGTCGGCGCACACATTCTCTCGGGCGCGGTGATCGATCCTGCGGGCCTCGACAAGCTGATTCCCGACTGGCGGAATGATCCCGACTGCTCGTTGAAAACGCAAGTCAAGGACGACCGCTTCTACTGGATGACGGGTGGCGGCGCGATCAAGCTGCCGAACTTCATCATGCCGCCGCTGATGGACAACCATCACTGCTACATCGGCTCGCTCGGCAATGTCTGCCGCTGGCTGGCGCGCAAGGCCGAAGCGCTCGGCGTCGAGATCTATCCGGGCTTTGCGGCCGCCGAAGTGCTCTACGACGATGAGGGCAAGGTGCGCGGCATCGCCACCGGCGACATGGGCATCGGCAGGGACGGCAAGCCGAAGGACTCCTTTACCCGTGGCATGGAATTGCTCGGCAAGTACACGCTGTTCGCCGAGGGCGCCCGCGGCAGCCTCACCAAGCAGCTCATCAACAAGTTCGCGCTCGATGCGAAGTGCGAGCCGCCGAAATTCGGCATCGGCCTCAAGGAGGTCTGGCAGATCGACCCCGCCAAGCATCAGAAGGGCATGATCCAGCATTCGTTCGGCTGGCCGCTCGACATGAAGACCGGCGGCGGCTCGTTCCTCTATCACTACGACGACAACCTCGTCGCCGTCGGCTTCGTCGTGCATCTGAACTACGACGACCCGTACCTGTCGCCGTTCGACGAGTTCCAGCGCTTCAAGACTCATCCGTCGATCCGCGGCACCTTCGAGGGCGCCAAGCGGCTCGCCTACGGCGCGCGCGCCATCACCGAAGGCGGCTACCAGTCGGTGCCGAAGCTCAGCTTCCCCGGCGGCGCGCTGATCGGCTGCGCGGCCGGCTTCGTCAACGTGCCGCGCATCAAGGGCGTGCACAATGCGATGGGCAGCGGCATGCTCGCCGCCGAGCACGTCGCGGCCGCCATCGCCGCCGATCGCGCCAATGATGAGCTCGTCGAGTACGAGAACGCCTGGCGTTCCTCGTCGGTCGGCAAGGATCTGTTCCTGGTCCGCAACGTCAAGCCGCTGTGGTCGAAGTTCGGCACGGTGCTCGGAGTCGCGCTCGGCGGCTTCGACATGTGGTGCAACACGCTGTTCGGCGCGTCGCTGTTCGGCACCCAGTCGCATGCCAAGCCCGACCGCGCCACGCTCGATCCGGCCAAGCAGCATACGCCGAAGGTCTACCCGAAGCCGGATGGCAAGATTTCGTTCGACAAGCTGTCCTCGGTGTTCCTGTCCAACACCAACCATGAGGAGGACCAGCCGGTTCACCTCAAGGTCACGGACATGAATCTGCAGAAGACGTCCGAACACGATGTCTTCGCAGGACCCTCGAACCGCTATTGCCCGGCCGGCGTTTATGAGTGGGTCGACGAAGACACAAGCCCGCGCTTCGTCATCAATGCCCAGAACTGCGTCCACTGCAAAACCTGCGACGTGAAGGACCCCAACGGCAACATTACCTGGGTTCCCCCGGAGGGCGGCGGCGGTCCGAACTACGAGGCGATGTAGGGGAAGGCCGAAAAGTTAATCCGACGCACGTTCGCGTGAGGAACGGGCCGCGGCAGGTCGCTCGCGGCCACGATAAGGCCATAGTGGGAGCGTCTTGGGGCGCACTTGGCTGATTTGGGGCGCGCGGAGGGGATCGCCGGTCCGAATCCTTGCGGTGAGGCGCCAAAAGCGGCATTGTCGGCCTGACGGTTCCGGGTCCAGATGCCGCCGGCCGCGTTCGTATGCGAGACGGCCTTCTGCTGCAAACCCAGGCACTACCAACTCAAGGCGAGCCCTGATGTTTTCAAATCGTTTCAACCGCTGGACTGTTGCCGCCATCGCCCTTGCGGGCTCCGCGCTCGTCGCGGCCCCCGGTGCGGTCCTGGCGCAGACGCCGGATCATCCGGAGAACACGGCGGCGCAGTTTCCGACCCGAAACGATCTGAAGTCGCTGACCACCTCCGGCAGCTATCTCGCCGCCCGCCACGCCAGCGTCGAACGCGATGCCGCCTCCGCAGCCGCCTTCTACCGCTCGGCGCTGCGCACCGATCCCAAGAACAACGAGCTGCTCGACCGCGCCTTCATCTCGTCGGTCGCCGACGGCGACATCGATGAAGCGGTCAAGCTCGCCGAGCGCATCCTCACCATCGACAAGACCAACCGCGTCGCGCGTCTCGTGGTCGGCGTGCATGATCTCAAGCTGAAGAAATATTCGGCCGCGCAGAGCAACATCAACCAGTCGATCCGCGGTCCGATCACCGATCTCGTCGCTACGCTGCTGTCGGGCTGGGCCGCTTACGGCGCCGGCGATTCCAAGGGCGCTGTCGCTGGCATCGACAAGCTGGCCGGCCCCGAATGGTATCCGCTGTTCAAGGACCTCCATACCGGCATGATCCTCGAGCTCGCCGGCAAGGAGAAGGATGCCGGTACCCGCTTCGAGCGCGCCTACAAGCTCGACGATTCCATGCTGCGCGTGGCCGAGGCCTATGCGCGCTGGCTGTCGCGCAACAAGGACGCGGCCGCCGCAACCGCCATCTACGCGGCCTTCGACAAGAAGCTTGCCCGTCATCCGCTGATCCAGGAAGGCCTGCGCGAGACCCGCGCCGGCAAGAAGATGCCGCCGCTGGTCGATTCCGCGCAGGCCGGTGCGGCCGAGGCGCTCTACGGCATCGGCGCCACGCTGACCCGCCGCGGTGGCGAGGATCTGGCGCTGGTCTATCTCCAGCTCTCGCTCTATCTCCAGCCCAGCCATCCGCTGGCGCTGCTCTCGCTCGCCGATCTCTACGAATCGGTGAAGCGGCCGCAGATGGCGATCAAGGTCTACGAGCGCGTGCCGGCGTCCTCGCCCCTGAAGCGCAACGCGCAGATCCAACTCGCGGTCGACCTCGACTCCGCCGATCGTACCGACGAGTCGATCAAGATTCTCAAGGGCGTGGTGAGCGAGGATCCCAAGGATCTTGAAGCCATCATGGCGCTCGGCAACATCGAGCGCGGCCGCAAGAAGTTCGGCGACTGCGGTGCGACCTATTCGCAAGGCGTCGACGTGCTGCCGCCCGGCAACGACAAGGCCAACAGCGTCTGGTATTACTATCGCGGCATTTGCGAGGAGCGCTCCAAGCAGTGGAGCAAGGCCGAGGCCGACATGAAGAAGGCGCTCGAGCTGCAGCCCGACCAGCCGCACGTGCTCAATTATCTCGGCTATTCCTGGATCGACCAGGGCATCAACCTCGACGAAGGCATGAAGATGATCAAGCGTGCCGTCGAGCAGCGCCCCGATGACGGCTACATCGTCGATTCTCTCGGCTGGGCCTATTACCGCATCGGCAATTACGAAGAAGCGGTGAAGAACCTCGAGCGCGCGATCGACCTGAAGCCCGAGGATCCCACCATCAACGATCACCTCGGCGATGCCTATTGGCGCGTCGGCCGCACGCTGGAAGCGAAATTCCAGTGGGCGCATGCCCGCGATCTCAAGCCCGAGCCGGAGGAGCTGCCGAAGATCGAGGCCAAGATCGCAGGCGGTCTCACCGACGACAATTCGAACTCCTCGGCTGCCCAAGCCGAGAAGAAGAAGGACGACGGCAAGGGCGGCTGAGCTGCGCGCATGATCCGGAAAAGTGTGCAGCGGTTTTCCGATAAGATCATGCGCAAAACAAAGAGACTCCTGGGGGCGTGTCGCCGATGCCGGCGTTGATCGAAGAGGGGCGTGCGAAGGTCAACTTAAGCCTTCGCGTGGTCGGCCGTCGCGCCGACGGCTATCATGATCTCGAAAGCGTGGTCGCCTTCGCCGACTGCGCTGACCGGCTCACGCTGGAGCCGGGCGGCGAGCTTCGGCTTACCACCACGGGGCCGCTCGCCGCGGCCTGCGGCGACACGTCCGACAATCTTGTTTTCAAGGCGGCCAAGCTTTTGGCCGACGCTGTGCCGAACCTGAAGTTAGGCGCCTTCGCGCTCGACAAGGTTCTGCCGGTCGCAGCGGGCATCGGCGGCGGCTCGGCCGATGCGGCGGCAGCGCTGCGGCTGCTCGCCCGTCTTAACGATCTCGCACTCGATGATCCCCGCTTGCAGCGGGTCGCGCTGGCGACCGGTGCCGACGTGCCAGTGTGTCTGCTCTCGCGCGCCTGCGACATGACCGGCGTCGGCGAACAGCTCTTGCCCTTGATGCTCCCGAGCATGCCTTGCGTCATGGTCAATCCGCGCGTGCCGGTTGCGACCAAGGATGTGTTCCAGGCGCTTGGCCTGCTCAACGGTGAGCTCCTGGTCGGCGCCACCGACGTCATCGAGGCTCCGGCCTGGCCGGAGGAGGGGGCGTCCATCGCCGACTGGGTCGAGGTTCTCGAAACCGTGGCCAACGACCTCGAAGCGCCCGCGATGCGCATCGAGCCCGTGATCGGCGACGTGCTGGAAGCCTTGCGCGCGTCTGCCGGCGTCAAGCTCGCCCGCATGTCGGGCTCCGGCGCCACCTGCTTTGCGATCTTCGGCGCGCCCGCCGAGGCGCACGCTGCAGCCGAGCAAATCCGCAGGGATCATCCCGGCTGGTGGGTGCATGCGGGGACGTTGAGCTAAGCCTCCCGCGTCATTGCGAGCGAAGCGAAGCAACCCAGCATCCGCCCGCGGCGACTTGTAGGCGATCATCTGCGCCGCCGCGTCTTCGATCGTGCGATAGCGACGCGGTGTGCGGTCGTGCAGCTTGTCGAGCTGGCCGATCCATTTGGTGATGCGCTCGTGTGCCGGCGGCTTCTCCGCATCCGGCAGGACGGTCACACCGTCGAGGACCACCAGCGCAGAGACCTGCTCGGGACATGATCCCGAATAGATCAGGCTCACCATCCCGCCCATCGAGTGGCCGATCAGGATCACCTGGGGCGCCGCGACGGCGCGGACGAGCTGCGCGAGATCGTACACATATTCGGTCAGGGCGTAGCTGCCGCCCCTGGTCCAATCGGAATCGCCGTGCCCGCGGAGGTCGGGCGCGAGCACGTGAAAGTGCGGCTGCAACGATCGGGCGATGCTGTCCCAGCTCCGGCAATGATCGCGGCCGCCGTGAACCAGGATGACGGTTGGCGCCCCCTCGTTGCCCCAGTCGGCATAATGCAGCCGCAGGCTGTGGGACTCGTAGTAGCGACTTTGCGGAACGAGCATCGTGCTGCGATCCTCTCTGACCGGTTGCGCTAGCTATGCACCGGCCGCCGCGCCAGCGCGAGCGAAAGGCCGAGGCCCGCGATGAAGACGCCGGAGCCTTGCGTGAGGCGCCGCATCAGATGCGGCCGGCCGATCAGGTGCCTGCGTGTTGCGGATGCCATCAGCACGACGACGACATCGGCTAGCGTGTTCAGCGCCACCGAGATCGCGCCGAGCATGATGAATTGCAGCGTGAGGCTCGATCCCAAGGGATTGAGGAACTGCGGAACGAAGGCGAGGAAGAACGCTGCGGTCTTCGGGTTCAGCGCCTCGACCAGCATGCCGTCGCGAAAGGCGCGCCTCTCGCCGACGGCCTCGCTCTCCAGCGAAAGTGCGCGGCCGGCGCCGCGAAATGTGCGGATGCCGAGCCACACCAGATATAACGCGCCGACGAATTTCACCACGGCAAACAGCTCGGCGCTCGCAAGGATGATCGCGGAGATGCCGAGGCTGCCCGCCACCACGTGAACCATCCCGCCCAGCGCGGTGCCCGCCGTCGATGCGAAGCCGCTCGCACGCCCTTCCGACAAGGTTCGTGCCGCGACGTAGAAGATGCCGGGGCCGGGCACGGCGGCAATGACGATAGCGGCCGCCAGAAACAGCCAGAAACTCGTTTCACTCATTGCGCGCGGATCCATGCTTCGAGAGTAGGCTCGCCGCTCACCTGCTTGCCAACAAGTTCGACCGCACGCAAGCGGAGGATCGTCGTGATCTTGCGGTCCTGACGAGATCGTCTAGCCCATCTGCCGGAAGATCACGCTGGCATTGACACCGCCGAAGCCGAACCCGTTGGAGATGGCGTACGCCATCGGCATCGATCGTGCCGCCCCCGCCACGATGTCGATGCCCTCGGCCCCTGGATCGGGGCTTTCGAGATTGAGTGTCGGCGGAGCGGTCTGGTCGCGCAAGGCGAGGATGGTGAAGATCGCCTCCAGCCCTCCGGCGGCGCCGAGCAGATGACCGGTGGCCGATTTCGTCGCGCTCACCGCAATGCTGCGGTCGCGGCCGAACAGTGCGCCGATGGCGGCAAGCTCGCTCTCGTCGCCGGCCGGCGTCGACGTTGCATGCGCATTCAGGTGCTGCAGATCGGCCGGCTCCAGCCGCGCCTGACGCAGCGCGATCTCCATGGCGCGGCGGGCGCCGTCGCCATCGGGCGGACCCGACGTCATGTGATAGGCGTCCGCCGTCGTGCCATATCCGACGATCTCGGCGATCGGTGCAGCGCCGCGGGCGAGGGCATGATCCAGCTCCTCGATCACCAGGATGCCGGCGCCTTCGCCCATGACAAAGCCGTCGCGGTCGCGATCGAACGGGCGGGAGGCCCGCGCGGGCTCATCGTTGAAGCGGCTCGACAGGGCGCGGGCGGCCGCGAAGCCGCCGAGACTGACGAGATCGATGCAGGCCTCAGTGCCGCCGCAGATCGCGACGTCGGCCTCGCCCGCGCGGATCATGCGCGCGGCATCACCGATCGCCTGCACACCGGCGGCGCAGGCCGTGACCGGCGTCCCCAGCGGTCCCCTGTAGCCGTGTTTGATCGAGACGTGACCGGCGGCGAGATTGGCCAGAAACGAGGGGATGGTGAACGGCGACAGCCGGCGCACGCCGCGCTGGTCGGTAGTGCGCGCCGCTTCCACCATCGCCGGAAATCCGCCGACACCGGAGGCGATGATCGTCGCGGTCCGCTCCAGCGCCGCCGCGTCCTGCGGCGTCCATCTGGCCTGCGCGACTGCCTCTGCGGCGGCGAGCAGTGCGAACAGGATGAAGCGGTCCATCTTGCGCTGATCCTTCTGCGCTGCCGCCTGTGCGGGGTCGAAGCCGCCTTCGATGTCGTCGGTCTTGTCGGGCACCAGTCCGGCGATGCGCGCCGGCAGCGGCTGCGACCACTCGGGCAGAACACGCAGCCCGCTGCGTCCGGCGAGCAGCCGGCGCCAGGACAGTTCGACACCGCAGCCGAGCGGCGACACCGCTCCCATTCCCGTCACGACGATACGACGCATGTCAGTCTCCAGCCGGCGCGACGGCCGGGTTCATGGCCCTGAGTGAGGCGAGCCGCTGCCGCATCCCGCGGCTCGCGCGCGGGCCGGGAATGACGACCGCATTGGCCAGCGTGATCGGATGCATGTTGGCGGCGTCGACGACGACCGGATCGAGCGGGCGAATGTCGTCCCTGCTCGCCAGCACGATCGCCTCGCCCTTCGGCGCGAGATGCTTATTGCCCCAGGCGAGCAGCGCCACGATCACCGGGAAGAAATCCCGCGCCTTCGGTGTCAGGACATATTCGTAGCGCGGCGGACGCTCGCTGTAGCGGCGGCGGATGAACATGCCGGTCTCGGTGAGATGGGCGAGGCGCCGCGACAGGATGTTCGGCGCGATCCCGAGACTTTGCGAAAACTCGTCGAAGCGCGTCGCGCCCTGAAACGCATCCCGCAGGATCAGGATGCTCCACCATTCGCCGACCGTTTCCACGGCGCGACCCACCGGGCATTCGAGGATGGAGGGGGATTTGGGCTGCATCGGAGCATGCTAGAGGGGTAACTTTCAAAATGCAAGTAACTTAACCGATAGCATCAGATCGCGGGTGGAGCGAATAGAGATGTGCGGCAGGCGTTTGCCGCTCTCGTGCCTCGGACGCAGCGCAGCGCTTCTTTGGCGATGCGCTGCAGAGCCGGGGCCCATGTTGCCGATTGTCGCGCGTGTTGCGTGAGTCCCGGCTCTGCGCTGCAACGCTAAAGGGGCATTGCAGCGCGTCCAGGACACGAGACTGAATGGTGATCCTCCGTCATTGCGAGCGCAGCGAAGCAATCCAGAGTCTTACCGCGCGGACAGACTGGATTGCTTCGCTGCGCTCGCAATGACGATGTTGATGCAGAAGCGGTGCTATCTCAGCGGCGTCGTCCCGGCCTAGTGCGCAACTGCGCACTCGGCCGGGACGACACCGAGTATGAAGCGGGCTGTGTGCCGAAACGTGAGCTAGTGCGATCGCGCCAGGCAGAACGCGACGACCTGCTCCAGCGCACTCTTCATCGGCGAGGACGGGAACAGAGCGAGCGCGTCCACCGCCATGGCGCCGTAGTGCTGGGCGCGGCTCAGCGTATCCTCGAGCGCGCGGTGCTTGTTCATCAGGCCGATGGCGTGGTCGAGGTCGGCGTCGCCGATCTCGCCGCGCTCGAGCGCGCGTACCCAGAACGCGCGCTCACTATCATTGCCGCGGCGGAAGGCGAGCACCACCGGCAGCGTGATCTTGCCTTCGCGGAAATCGTCGCCGATGTTCTTGCCGAGCTTGGCGCTTTTGCCGCCATAGTCGAGCACGTCATCGACGAGCTGGAAGGCGATGCCGAGATTCATGCCGACCGAGCGGCAGGCTGTCTGCTCCGCCTTCGGGCGGTTGGCGATCACCGGCCCGACCTCGCAGGCGGCCGCGAACAGCTCGGCCGTCTTGCCGCGGATCACGGCAAGATATTCGTCCTCGGTGGTTGCGGTATTCTTGGCGGCGGCAAGCTGCATCACCTCGCCCTCGGCGATGGTCGCGGCGGCCGCGGAGAGGATGTCGAGCGCCCGGAGCGAGCCGACCTCCACCATCATGCGAAAGGCCTGGCCCAGCAGGAAGTCGCCGACCAGGACGCTTGCCTCGTTGCCCCAGAGCATGCGCGCCGACAGCTTGCCGCGCCGCATCTCGCTCTCGTCGACGACGTCGTCGTGGAGCAGGGTCGCGGTGTGCATGAACTCGACGGAGGCGGCTAGCTTGATGTGGCCATCGCCGGTGTAGCCGGCGAGGTTGGCCATGGCGAGCGTCAGCATCGGCCGCAGGCGTTTTCCTCCGGAGGAGATCAGGTGGTTGGCTACCTCCGGGATCATGGTCACCTCGGAGCCGGTTCGCGACAGTATCGTCGCGTTGACGCGCTCCATGTCGGGGGCGACAAGGGCAACCAGCTCTTCGATCGACGCGCCGGGGGTTTCGAAAGGTACGATGACGGCCACGCCGGTCTCCAATATTTGCCCCGGAGGGGCTATTCTGATGGAAAGACAATAGAAACTGCCGGCGGATGCGGCAAGTGCCGCGGAACCATTGACATTGGCCGCTTACCCCCTTTCAGGCAGGAGGCTCGTTTTGCGCGAACTGGTTCGGACCAACGATTTGGTGCTGGTGTCGGCGATCGGCGCGCTGCTCGACGGCGCGAACATCCATCATCTGGTGCTGGACCAGAACATGAGCATCATCGAGGGCTCGCTCGGCATCCTGCCGCGCCGGATCCTGGTCCACGAGGAGGATGCCCGGGAGGCGCGGCAGCTCCTGACCGAAGCCGGGCTCCGTCACGAATTGCGCGGCGATGACTGAGGCCATTGCAGATATCACCGAGGACGCCTTTCTCGGCGGGCAGTTGCGGCTGAGGCAGAAACGGTCCGGCCACCGCGCCGGGCATGACGCCATTCTGCTTGCGGCTGCGACGCGAGCCGAGGCCGGCGAGCGGGTGGTCGATCTCGGCGCCGGCGTTGGCGCGGCCGGGCTTGCGCTCGCCCGGCGCGTCCCCGGAATTAGGCTCAGTCTGGTCGAGATCGATCCGGAGCAGGCGGAACTCGCGCGCGCCAATGCAGCGACGAACGCGATTTCCGCCGATGCGATCGTGCTCGACGTCACGGCGGATGCGTCAGCCTTCGCTGCGAACGGGCTTTCGCCCGACAGCACCGACGTGGTGCTGATGAACCCGCCCTTCAACGATCCGGCGCGGCATCGCGGCTCGCCGGATCAGGCGCGCCACACCGCGCATGTGGCCACTGACGAAACGCTGCATGCGTGGGTGCATGCGGCGCGACGCATCCTCAAGTCGGGTGGCGCGCTTACCTTGATCTGGCGTGCGGATGGGATTGCGGAGGTGCTGGCAGCGCTGTCACGCGGCTTCGGCAGCTTGTCCGTCCTGCCCGTTCATGGCGAGGCAGGACGGCCTGCGATCCGTGTGCTGGTGCGTGCAGTCAAAGGGGGCAAGGCGCCGACCCAACTGCTGCCCGGCCTCATGCTTAACGAAGCGTCAGCCGTGCCCAAAAATGAGGTGAAGGAGATTCTCGAAGGCAGGGCGGTCCTGCCGCTGGCAGCGTCCTGAAAGCTTACTGCGGAAGCGATTCCGACTGCTGTTCCTGCGGGGACGTGAAGCGAATCGCCGTGAAAAGTGCACCGATCAGCATCAACAGCAGATAGATTTTCATGGTGTTTGTCTCCGCTGTTTCATTCCAGCCTCCCAACGGCTGCTTTGCAAAACACGTTCCAGGCACCTCCAATGACAGTCGCGTGATAAGGAAGGGTTAATGTGAGGTAACGCGCGGGGCGAAAGATGAAGCAATGTCGTTTCGGTTCAGGACGATTTGCTCCGCCGTTCGAGCCGCATCAGAACATGGTGAAGTCCGCTGTAAGCCGGTCAGCGCGTAAGGGCGTGAACTCCGGCAGCGGCGGGTTGCACCAATGTTGATCGATCACGCAGCTTGTGAGGAGATCGAGTCATGCCGCCTCCGAAACGCTGTTCTCGGAAGACGAGGCGTTTTCACAATAGCGGCTGATACCTCACGCTCCGCAAATTATGCGCGCGTCACCTTCGGTGATGGGCGGACGGGTCCTCTGCTGCTGCCCGATCCTGGTCCGGACGCGGCATTCCCTGTCCTTGCTGGGACCTGCTTCTCTTTCCGGCTTCGAAACCATCTGCTATCAGCCCCTGCAGCCTGCCGATTGCGGGGCTGAGGACGCCGAGGATGCCGACATCGACATGCCAACGGAACCCCACCGTCGACCGGATGTCCGGCAGGACAAGCCGATCACTATTGTTCGGTACAGAGGACTGTGAGGTAACGGCATGGCCGAGCAATTGAATGATCGCGGGGGCTCGGGCCTTGCCGACAAAC
This sequence comes from Bradyrhizobium sp. ISRA442, assembly GCF_038085055.1. Classification (NCBI taxonomy): domain Bacteria; kingdom Pseudomonadati; phylum Pseudomonadota; class Alphaproteobacteria; order Hyphomicrobiales; family Nitrobacteraceae; genus Bradyrhizobium; species Bradyrhizobium sp. ISRA442. Next base: position 649,548 of record NZ_JALGCN010000002.1, on the reverse strand, counting down.
TGATGCAATATCTGCCGGCGCGCTTTCGCCCCGGTGCGGCGGTCGTACCGGTGGTGCGGCTGTCGGGCGTTATCGGCGCGGTGACGCCGCTGCGTCCGGGCATGACGCTCGCCGGCGTTGCCCGGGTGCTGGAGCGCGCCTTCGCGTATCGCAATGCCAAGGCGGTGGCGCTGGTGATCAATTCGCCCGGCGGCTCGCCGGTGCAGTCGCGCCAGATATTCTTGCGCATCAAGCAGCTCGCGGCGGAGAAGAAGCTGCCGGTGCTGGTGTTCGTCGAGGACGTCGCGGCCTCCGGCGGCTACATGATCGCCTGCGCGGGCGACGAGATCTTCTGCGATCCCTCCTCGATCCTCGGCTCGATCGGCGTGGTCGGCGGCAGCTTCGGCTTCCAGGAGGCGATCAAGCGGCTCGGCATCGAGCGGCGCCTCTACACCGCCGGCGCGCACAAGGCGATGCTCGATCCGTTCCTCCCGGAAAACCCCGATGACGTGGCGCGGCTCAAATCGATTCAGCGCGAGATCCACGACATCTTCATCGCGCTGGTGAAGGGAAGCCGCGGCGCGCGGCTGAAGGGTGCGGACGATACCCTGTTCACCGGCGAATACTGGGCCGGCGAAAGCGCGATCGCGCTGGGACTGGCCGACGGCATCGGCGATCTCCGCTCAACTCTTCGTGCCCGTTACGGCGAGAAGGTTCTCACCCCCGTGATCGCGCAGCCGACCGGGCTGCTCTCCGGCCTTCTGGGGCGGAAATCGCCGGGCGCAGGCCAGCTTTCGGCCATGGAATCGGTGGCGGGGCTGCCGGACGAACTGATTTCGGCGCTGGAAACCAGGGCGATTTGGGCGAAATTCGGGTTCTAGAGGTTTCGTCGGCCCGCGCCATTTGGTCCGCAGCGAACCAATTGCGGTGCCGGCCCGTCTGCGCAAGAATGTGCATGGGGGCTGAGCATTGAACAAGGATCGACCGATGCCGCCGTTCGTCGCTTTCGCGGGCGTCTTGGGCGGGCTTGCCGTGGTCCGCTGGGCCTACAAGACCGCCATCCGGATCAACGAGGAGCTGGAGGAGATGCGCCTGTCGCGCGTCGCCGAAGCCGCTCGCATGGGGGAAATACAGACGCTGAAGCGTGACCCCGTGACCGGAGCGTATCGCCCGGGTTAGCTGCGCTTTTTCACACGACATCATTCTGGGGCGCCCGAAGGGCGCCCCCAGAATCCCCAGATTCCGGGTTCGATGCTCCAGGCCGCTTTCGCGGTCCCGTCGTATCGTCCCGGAATGACGGTGGCTTTGGCTGCTTTACAGGCCCTTTGCCTTGATTCCCATCCCTGCCGTCGATACGGTCCCGCGCGATTCAAAACCCCCGCGAGAGCCCGATCTGACGATGGACGCCTCATTGCCCGCCCATATGCGCCCGGAACGTTCGTTCCAGGGCTTCATCCTCGCGCTCCAGCGATTCTGGGCCGAGCAGGGCTGCGTGATCCTGCAGCCTTACGACATGGAGATGGGCGCGGGCACCTTCCATCCGGCGACCACGCTGCGGGCGCTGGGGCCAAAACCCTGGAACGCGGCCTATGTGCAGCCCTCGCGCCGGCCCAAGGATGGCCGCTACGGCGAGAATCCGAACCGGATGCAGCACTACTACCAGTTCCAGGTGATCATGAAGCCGTCGCCGCCGAATCTTCAGGAGCTGTACCTGAAGTCGCTCGCCGCGATCGGCATCAATTCCGCCGTGCACGACATCCGCTTCGTCGAGGACGACTGGGAGAGCCCGACGCTGGGCGCCTGGGGCCTCGGCTGGGAGTGCTGGTGCGACGGGATGGAAGTGTCGCAGTTCACCTACTTCCAGCAGGTCGCGGGCTTCGAATGCGCGCCGGTGGCCGGCGAACTCACCTACGGGCTCGAGCGCCTCGCGATGTATGTGCAGGGGGTCGACCGCGTCTATGACCTCAACTTCAACGGCCGCGAGGGCGCCGACAAGGTCACCTACGGCGACGTCTTCCTCCAGGCCGAGCAGGAATATTCGCGGCATAACTTCGAATATGCCGACACGGCGATGCTGTTCGAACAGTTCAAGATGGCCGAGGAGGCCTGCAAGAAATATCTCGCCGCCGGCTGGCGCGAAGGCGGCAACAGCAAGCAGCACCTGATGGCGCTGCCCGCCTATGACCAGTGCATCAAGGCGAGCCATGTCTTCAACCTGCTCGATGCGCGCGGCGTGATCTCAGTGACGGAGCGGCAGAGCTACATCTTCCGGGTGCGCGAATTGGCAAAGGCCTGCGGCGAAGCCTGGATGCACACCGAAGCCGGTGGAGCGGCCTGATGCCCGATTTGTTGCTTGAACTGTTCTCCGAAGAAATTCCCGCGCGCATGCAGGCGAAGGCGGCCGACGATCTGCGCCGCATGGTCACCGATAGGCTCGTTGCCGAAGGCCTCGTCTATGAGGGCGCAAGGGCGTTCGCGACGCCGCGCCGCCTTGCGCTGACCGTGCACGGCGTTCCCGCGCGCCAGCCCGACCTCAAGGAAGAGCGCCGCGGTCCGCGCGTCGGCGGACCCGAGCCCGCGATCCAGGGATTCCTGAAAGCCACGGGCCTTGCTTCACTCAGCGAAGCAAAAATCCAGAGCGACAAAAAGGGCGACTTCTACATCGCGCTGATCGAGAAGCCCGGCCGCGCCGCGATCGACGTGCTCGCCGAGATCCTGCCGGTGATCATCCGCACCTTCCCCTGGCCGAAATCGATGCGCTGGGGCGCGCGTTCGGCCAAATCAGGCGCGCTCAACTGGGTGCGTCCGTTGCACGCGATCACCGCGACGTTCGGGCTCGAGACCGAAGAGCCTGATGTCGTAAACTTCTCAGTGAATGGCATCGAGGCCGGCAGCACCACCTACGGCCATCGCTTCCTAGCGCCCGCTGCGATTCCCGTGCGCCGCTTCGAGGACTACGAAGCCAAGCTCTTGAACGCCAAGGTCGTGCTCGACCCCGAGCGGCGCAAGGACGCGATCTTGACCGACGCCAAGCAGCTTGCCTTCGCGCAAGGGTTCGAACTGGTCGAGGACCAGAACCTGCTCGACGAGGTCGCGGGCCTCGTCGAGTGGCCGGTCGTGCTGATGGGCTCGTTCGATCAGGAATTTTTGGCGACGCCTGCGGAAGTGATCCGCGCCACCATCCGCAACAACCAAAAATGTTTCGTGGTCAGAGACCCGAAGACCGGAAAACTCGCCAACAAGTTCATCCTGGTCGCCAATATAGAGGCGACCGACGGCGGCAAGACCATCATCGCCGGCAACGAGCGCGTGATCCGCGCGCGCCTGTCGGACGCGAAGTTCTTCTACGAGACCGACCTGAAGACCAAGCTCGAGGACCGGCTGCCGAAGTTCGAGCAAATCGTGTTCCACGAGAAGCTCGGTACGCAGGCTGAGCGCATCAAGCGCATCGAGCGTTTGACAGCGGAGGTTGCGCCGCTGGTCGGCGCCGACGTCGCCAAGGCCAAGCGCGCCGCGCATCTCGCCAAGGCGGATCTGCTGACCGAAGTCGTCGGCGAATTCCCGGAAGTGCAGGGCCTGATGGGCAAGTACTACGCGCTGGCGCAAGGCGAGGACGCCTCCGTCGCCGCGGCCTGCGAAGAGCACTACAAGCCGCAAGGGCCCGCCGATCACGTGCCGACCGATCCGGTCAGCGTCGCTGTCGCGCTCGCCGACAAGCTCGATACGCTCGTCGGCTTCTGGGCGATCGACGAAAAGCCGACGGGAAGCAAGGACCCTTACGCGCTGCGCCGCGCTGCGCTGGGCGTGATCCGGTTGATCGCGGAGAATACGCTGCGCCTCTCGCTGTTGAACGTGGCGGCGTCCGCGCATGCCGGTTTGTCGGTCAAGTCGGCCGACGCGCAGAAGCTCCCGAGTGATCTGCTCGCCTTCTTCGCCGACCGCCTCAAGGTCCAGCTCCGCGAGCAGGGCGCGCGGCACGATCTAGTCGACGCCGTGTTTGCGCTTGGCGGCCAGGATGATCTCCTGATGATCATTCGCCGTGTCGACGCGCTCGGCAAGTTCCTCGATACCGACGACGGCAAGAACCTGCTCGCCGGCACCAAGCGTGCCAGCAACATCCTCGCGATCGAGGAGAAGAAGGACAAGCGCACGTTCGACGGCGCGCCCGATGCGGCGCTCTACAGCCTCGGCGAGGAGAAGGCGCTGGCCAAGGCGATCGACGAGGTGAAGACGGAAGCAAGCAGCGCCGTTGCGAAGGAAGACTTTGCCGCCGCGATGAGCGCGATGGCGAAGCTGCGTCCGCCGGTCGATGCCTTCTTCGACAAGGTCCGCGTCAACGACGACGATCCGAAAGTGCGCGAGAACCGTCTGAGGCTGCTCAACGAAATCCGCAGCGCCACGCGTGCGGTCGCGGACTTCTCGAAGATCCAGGATTGAGCTCTCGTTCCCCGGATGCTGCGCAGCGCGCCGCGCGCTTCGCGGCGTGATGCGCTGCTGATCCGGGCCCACGCACCGTGCGCTCGACTCCTGGGTCCCGGGTCTGCGCTTCGCTTGCCCGGGACACGAGAGCGCAAAAAAGCCCCGCCCGGCGGGGGGAGGACCGAGCAGGGCCTGATGTCCGCGTTAACACTGCTCGCGCCAATCTCGGTCGGCGCGCCGGACATCGAATCGAAGGTTGCTAGTCCAACACCTCGACGATGCGCCGCGAGCGTGGTTCGACCAGCACGGTCTCGCCGTTCACGACGGTGTAGCGGTAGGTCGTCGCGCCGAAACGTTGCGGGACGTCATAATAGGTCACACCGCTTTCAGGTAAGGTGGCACCGACCACGATGCGATCGGGCACGGTGAAGGTCGGCACGCGCTGCTCGGTGACATATGCGCGGAAGGCCGGCCGCTGCTCGACCGCAATGGTCGGGGCGCTATCGACCACGGCGGGAGCGCGTCCCACCGTTTGCGCCTGCGCCGCGACGGGCGAGCCGACCGCGGCCGCGAGCGCTGCAAGAGCAAGAATCCTGTTCCGCATGGACAACTCCTTCGACGTGATATTTTCGGAAGCGCAAGGAGCGCGACTGGTGGCCAATGCATGCGCCTTTGCAATGTTCCGACAAAAACACCGCCGCATTCGCGGCAATTTCGGGCGATTTTCGCGAAGGCGGGAACCTGCAGAGGTCTCAACGCGTCTCTACTCCCGGACTCGCGGAACCCGCCCGGCTATGATCCGCCCGCGATTCGCGTCACGTCCCACGCCACAGAAAGATCATTCATGCACATCACCGTCGCCCACATTTCGCCGATCCTGTCGTTGATTGCGGGCGTGCTCATCCTGATCATGCCGCGGCTTCTCAACCTGATCGTCGCGATCTTCCTTATCGTGAATGGCGCGATCGGACTCGGGCTCCTGAAGTGGCTCCACCTCTAGGCGTTCATTTTCCGGAACTGTTCGACTTGCGCGGGCCGGCCCAAAATGGTGTAAGGCCCGCGATTTCCCTTCCCTCTCGCAGGTTGTTTGCAAGCCATGGCCAAAGCCGCCTCGAAGCCTAAGAAAATGCCAGCGAAATCAAAGTCCTATGCCAAGGCGAAAGCCGCCCCGCCAGCCCGCAAAGCACTTCCGAAGAGCGCTACAAAGCGGGTCGTGAAGCCGGCTGCCAAGGTGGCCGCGAAGGCCGCGACCAAGCCGGCGGCCCCCAAGGTGGCTGCGAAGCCGGCGCCCAGCGCGGTCAAGGCCGGCAAGTGGGTCTTCACGTTCGGTGACGGCAAGGCTGAGGGCAAGGCCGAGATGCGCGACCTGCTCGGCGGCAAGGGCGCCAACCTCGCCGAAATGGCCAATCTCGGCCTGCCAGTGCCTCCCGGCTTCACCATCCCGACCTCGGTCTGCACCTACTTCTACGCACACGGCAAGACCTATCCGAAGGAATTGAAAGCGCAGGTTGAGAAGGCGCTCGACTATGTCGGCAAATTGACCGGCAAGATCTTCGGCGATGCCAAGAACCCGCTACTCGTCTCCGTGCGCTCCGGCGCGCGCGCCTCGATGCCGGGCATGATGGATACCGTGCTCAATCTCGGCCTCAACGACGAGACCGTGGAAGCGCTGGCCGAACTGTCGGGCGATCGCCGCTTCGCCTACGACAGCTATCGCCGCTTCATCACCATGTATTCCGACGTGGTGCTCGGCTTCGAACATCATCACTTCGAGGAGATCCTCGACACCTTCAAGGACAGCCAGGGCTACTCGCTCGATACTGACCTGTCCGCCGAGGACTGGGTCGATCTGGTCGGCAAATACAAGGACGCGGTCGCGCGCGAAATCGGCCGGGATTTCCCGCAGGATCCGCACGATCAGCTCTGGGGAGCCATCGGCGCGGTGTTTTCCTCCTGGATGAACGCGCGCGCGGTGACATACCGCAAGCTGCACGACATTCCGGAATCCTGGGGCACCGCTGTCAACGTGCAGGCCATGGTGTTCGGCAACATGGGCGAGACGTCGGCGACCGGCGTCGCGTTCACGCGCAACCCCTCGACCGGCGAGAGCAAGCTCTACGGCGAGTTCCTGATCAACGCGCAAGGCGAGGACGTGGTGGCGGGCATCCGCACGCCGCAGGACATCACCGAGCAGGCGCGCCAGGAATCCGGCTCCGACAAGCCTTCGATGGAGACGGCGATGCCGGAGGCCTTCAAGGAGCTGACGCGCTTCTATACGCTGCTCGAGAAGCACTACCGCGACATGCAGGACATGGAGTTCACGGTCGAGCAGGGCAAGCTCTGGATGCTCCAGACCCGCGGCGGCAAGCGCACCGCCAAGGCGGCGCTGCGCATTGCGGTCGAGCTCGCCAATGAAGGCCTGATCTCCAAGAAGGAAGCGGTGACCCGGATCGATCCGGCGTCGCTCGACCAGCTCCTGCATCCGACCATAGATCCCAACGCCAAGCGCGACGTGATCGCGACCGGCCTGCCGGCTTCGCCGGGTGCTGCCTCCGGCGAGATCGTGTTCTCCTCGGATGAAGCGGCCAAGCTCCAGGCCGACGGGCACAAGGTCATCCTGGTTCGCATCGAGACCAGCCCCGAAGACATCCACGGCATGCACGCCGCCGAAGGCATCTTGACCACGCGCGGCGGCATGACCTCGCATGCCGCGGTGGTCGCGCGCGGCATGGGCAAGCCCTGCGTCTCCGGCTGCGGCACCATCCGCGTCGATTACGGCCGCGGCACCATGAGTGTCGGTTCGCGCACCTTCAAGACCGGCGACGTCATCACCATCGACGGCTCGCTCGGCCAGGTGCTGGCCGGCCGCATGCCGATGATCGAGCCGGAGCTGTCCGGCGAGTTCGGCACGCTGATGACCTGGGCCGACCAGGTCCGCAAGATCGGCGTGCGCGTCAATGCCGATACGCCGGAGGACGCGCGTACTGCGCTCAAGTTCGGCGCGCAGGGCATCGGCCTGTGCCGCACCGAGCACATGTTCTTCGAGGAGACGCGCATCCGCACGGTGCGCGAGATGATCCTCTCCGAGGATGAGCAGTCGCGCCGCGCCGCGCTCGCCAAGCTCCTGCCGATGCAGCGCGCCGACTTCGTCGAGCTGTTCGAGATCATGAAGGGCCTGCCCGTCACGATTCGTCTGCTTGATCCGCCGCTGCACGAGTTCCTGCCGCACACCCACGCCGAGATCGAGGAAGTGGCGCGTGCCATGAACACCGATCCGCGGCGCCTGGCTGACCGCGCGCGCGAGCTGTCGGAGTTCAATCCGATGCTCGGCTTCCGTGGCTGCCGTATCGCGATCGCCTATCCGGAGATCGCCGAGATGCAGGCGCGCGCGATCTTCGAGGCGGCAGTCGAGGCGCAGAAGCGCACCGGCAAGGCCGTCGGTCTCGAGGTGATGGTGCCGCTGATCGCGACCAAGGCCGAGCTTGACCTCGTCAAGGCGCGGATCGATGCGACCGCACAGTCCGTGATGCGCGACGCCAACACCAAGCTCGCCTATCAGGTCGGCACCATGATCGAGCTGCCGCGCGCCTGCCTGATCGCCGGTGAGATCGCGGAGAGCGCCGAGTTCTTCTCCTTCGGCACCAACGATCTCACCCAGACCACCTACGGCATCAGCCGCGACGACGCCGCGAGCTTCCTCGGGCCTTACGTGACGAAGGGCATTCTGCAGATCGACCCCTTCATCTCGCTCGACCAGGAAGGCGTCGGCGAGCTCGTCAAGATCGGCGTCGCACGCGGCCGCAAGACGCGGGCCTCGCTCAAGATGGGCATCTGCGGCGAGCACGGCGGCGATCCCGCCTCCGTCGCGTTCTGCCACGCGGTCGGTCTCGACTACGTTTCCTGCTCGCCCTATCGCGTGCCGATCGCCCGCCTCGCTGGCGCGCAGGCCGCGCTCGGCAAGGAGATTGCGAGCCAGGCGTGAGCGAAGACTGAAACTTCAAATGCGACAGAGGCGGGGCCAGTCCCCGCCTCTTTCATTTCGAGTCCTGCTCGCCGCCACATCGCAATGACGAGATTAGGGAGGGTGCACGTCCCATACTCACTGTCATCGCCCGCGACGGCGGGCGATCCAGTATTCCAGAGACCGCTCAGGGATACGGGGAGGCGGCGGCGTACTGGATGCCCCGCCTTCGCGGGGCATGACACCGGTGATGCGGCGCGGTGCGCTCTGCAACAACGAAACCGCGCGTCCCGCAACGATACACGCCATCAACAGTTCCTTCACCATTCGCATTGACCGAATGTTTACCGCTTCACGACAGCGGACATTTACCAATTCGCGCGATCCGCCCGTGAGAACACCTGCGTTTGCTTGCGTGTGCCAGGTGCGCAACGCCGATTAACTCCCCGGCAACCTAAATTAGATACTGACGAAATGGATCGAATTGCACGGATGTACCGACTTCGATCAAACGAGCGTAAGCGTTGCGTGGGCGTATCGATGTTTATGTTGCGTAACCATCCGAAGGGCGCGCGGTTCGCGTCCTTCGGCATCGGTCTCTGCATCTTCGCATTGATGCCGAGAGAGACCGGCTATCAGGACATTGCCTCGTTGCTGGCGCGTCAGCCCGGCGTCGCCGAGCGCTGGCAGAAGCAGGTGTTTTCGGCGGCATCCTCGATCCAGCTCGCCACTTACAGCTTCGCACGTCCGATCGGAACATCTGTGCCGCAGAGCGCGATGTATCGCCTCGCAAGCCTCGATGGCCGAGCCATCACCGGCACGATCACTCGCAATCCGGCGCTGCAGACGCCGCCGCGCTACCAGGCCTCCGATTTTCCCAAGGTCGATCGCTCGCTGAAGGGTGATCGTCTCGCCACCGTTACGCCCACGCCAGCGCCCGAGACGGCGACGCCGCCGGTCGCACCCGCGCAGCAAGATCCCGCCACGTCAAACAGCTCGGTGTTCGGCGCCAAGACCGCAGCGCTGCCGCAACCGATGTCGCCTGAGTCCGCGGCCGCACTCGATCCCGAGCTCCAGGAAGCGATGCGCGCGCCGCCGCTGCCGCAATATTCAACCCCCCCGAAAGCTGGCGATGCCGCGCCGTCGCTGGCCGCTGAGCCGCTCGATGCGACGAAGCAGGCTGCGGCGGCCCGACCGTCGCGCGATCCCTTCAGCGTGAAGACGTCGAACCTCTTCTTCGGCAGTTCCTCGCTGGGCGGCAGCCTCGAGAGCATCGAGAGCTGGCAGCCCGGCGCCGAGCCGCTGATCGTGGTGCCCGATCCCGACATGAAGGTGATGACCGCGCTGCCGTCGCCGTCGGAGGACATCGCGAGGGCGACCGAGAGCGGCGAGAGCGTCGCGCCGAAGGGCGAGGTCAATGCCGACAACCAGCGCGCAAAATCCCCGGCCGAGCGGCTCGCGCTCGACGAGAAGTCGCGGGCGAAATCCGAGAAGTGCCTCGCGGAAGCCGTCTACTTCGAGTCCCGCGGCGAAGCCGTGCGCGGCCAGATCGCGGTGGCGCAAGTGGTGATGAACCGGGTGTTCTCCGGCAAATATCCGGACACCGTGTGTGGCGTGGTCTATCAGAACAAGTACCGCCACTTCGCCTGCCAGTTCACGTTCGCCTGCGACAACAATCCCGATGTGATCCGCGAGCCCGAGATGTGGGAGCGCGCCAGGAAGATCGCGAAAGCAGTGCTGGACGGTCAGGTCTGGCTGCCCGAGGTCGGCAAGTCCACGCACTACCACGCCTATTGGGTGCGCCCGTCCTGGGTCGCCGAGATGAAGAAGATGTACAAGTTCGGCGTGCACACTTTCTATCGGCCGCGCGCCTGGGGCGACGGCAGCGAGGAGCCGAGCTGGGGCACGCCGGCGCAGACCGCGGCGCTCTCCGCCGAGCTCGTCCAGGAGGCGAAGAGCTCAGCCGAGATGGGTGTGAGCGAGCGACGGTAGCTCGCTTACCTCTCCCCGCAGGCGGGGAGAGGGAGAAGACCACCTCACGCCTCGATATCCAGCGCGCAGTCGAAATTCGGTGCCGAATGCGTCAGTGCGCCGGACGAGGCGTAGTCGACGCCGGTCGCGGCGATCGCTGCGATCGACTCCAGCGTGACGCTGCCGGAGGCCTCCAGCGCGACGCGGCCGGCTGCAAGCTTGACCGCCTCGCGCAGCGTCGCGAGGTCCATGTTGTCGAGCAGCACGGCGTCGGCAAGCCCGCTGTCCAGCACCTCGCGGAGTTGCGCAAGCGTGTCGACCTCGATCTCGATCTTCACGAGATGACCGGCATGAGCGCGGGCGCGCTGCAGCACCGGGCGGATGCCGCCGGCGACCGCGATGTGATTGTCCTTGATTAGGATCGCATCGTCGAGGCCGAAGCGGTGGTTGAAGCCGCCGCCGCAGCGCACCGCGTATTTCTCCAGCGCCCGCAACCCCGGCGTGGTCTTGCGCGTGCAGCAAATCCGCATCTTGGTGCCTTCGGTCCGGCGGACGTACTCGGCCGTCAGCGTCGCGACGCCCGACAGGCGGCCGACGAAGTTCAGCGCGGTCCGTTCTGCCGTGAGTATGGCGCGCGCGGGCCCGGTGATCGTCAGCACGTGCTGCCCGCGGGCGACGCGCGCGGCGTCGCGGACATGTGCCCGCACGTCGATGCCGGGTGAGAGCTTTTGCAAGGTCGCGAGCGCCAGCGGCAGTCCGGCGATCACGCCGGACTGGCGCGCGACGAGGATCGCCTGCGCTGTCGTGGCCTCGGGAATGGTCGCAAGCGATGTGATGTCGCCGGCGCGGCCAAGGTCCTCGTCGAGCGCGCGCTGCACGGCGTCGTCGATTGCGAGCGGCGAGAGGAAGGCATCGGGATTGAGCAGCGAAGTCGGGGTGATCACGGAGGTCTCCATCAAGCGATCATGGGTTGGGCTGTTCGCGGCAGCGGATGTTCGGCGAGGCCCTCGGCCACCTCGCGCGCCGCTGCGAGCGTGGTCATGGTTCGATGGCCGCGTGAGGCAACATCCGCCGGATGATCGGAGCGGAAATGTGCGCCGCGGCTTTCGCGGCGGATCCAGGCTGCGGCCGCCACCAGCAGGGCTGTCGTCGCCATGTTGCGCAGCGCAACGCTCGTGGTCTCGCGTTCGAGCGCGCCAAAGTGGCGCACCGCCTCCGCAAGTCCGTCACTGTTGCGGATCACTCCGACCCGTGAGCTCATCATCGCGCGCAGCCGCTTCACGGCCGCAACATCCGCCGTGCCGCCGCGCGGCGTCACCAGCGCGTCCGGGAGGCGGGCAGGCGAGGGGATCGCACAGCCCGCAATGTCATCGGCAATGCGCGCGGCATAGACCACCGCTTCCAGCAGCGAATTGGAGGCGAGCCGGTTCGCGCCATGCGCCCCGGTCGACGATACTTCGCCGCCGGCCCAGAGCCCGTCGATCGAGCTGCGGCCGCGCGCGTCCACCGCGATGCCGCCCATGTGGTAGTGCGCGGCCGGTGCGATCGGGATTGCTTGCGTGGCGGGATCGATGCCGGCGGCGATGCAGCTCGCATGCACGGTTGGAAACTTTTCGGCGAAGCTCGCGCCGAGCGCCTCCCGTGCGTCGAGGAAAGCGCCGCGCCCGGCCACGATCTCGGCGAAGACGCCGCGGGCTACGATGTCGCGCGGCGCGAGCTCGGCGAGCGGATGGCGCGCGAGCATGAAGCGCTCGCCGCTGCCGTTGATCAGCGTCGCACCTTCGCCGCGCAGCGCTTCGGTCGCCAGTGGCGCCGGATCGCGACCGACCATGATCGCGGTCGGGTGGAACTGGACGAATTCGGGATCGGCGATCACGGCTCCGGCGCGCGCAGCGATCGCAAGGCCCGATCCGCCGGCCTCGACCGGGTTGGTAGTGACGCCATAGAGATGGCCGATGCCGCCGGTTGCGAGCACAACCGCGCGGGCGGCGAGGACCGTCGGCCGTGACGCCGCGTTCGCGGCGTCGCGCAACTGAAGACCGGTCACGGCACCGTCTTCGGTGAGGAGGGCTTCGGCAGCAAGACCCTCGATGACGCGAATCGATGGCGTGCGGCGCACGGCGTCGCTCAAGGCCGCGATGATTGCTGCGCCCGCCCTATCGCCGCGCACATGCACGATGCGCCGCGTCGAATGCGCGGCCTCGCGGCCGACCGCGAGCTTGCCTTCGAAATCGCGATCGAACGGCACGCCGTAAGCCAGCAGATCGTGGATGCGCGGAGTCGCTTCGCGCGCGATCCCAAGTGCGACCGCTTCATCGACGAGGCCGCCGCCGACCGCGACGGTATCGGCGGCATGCGCTTCGGCGCTGTCGCCCTCGGCCACCGCCGCGGCGATGCCGCCTTGCGCCCATGCGGACGACGCGCCCTGTCCGAGCGGCGCCGCCGAGATCAGCATCACCGGCCGCGGTGCCAGTTTCAGTGCGCAGAACAGTCCGGCAAGGCCGCCGCCGACGATGACGACGTCGTCGGTGGTGCGGGTGAGATCGTGGATGTTTGTCATGGCTCTCTCCAAGTTCTCTGCTGTCGTCCCGGCGAAGGCCGGGACCCATGACCCCGGGGAGTAGTTGTTGTGCGAAGCTGTTCGACGTCGTTCTTCGCAACGACATCCGCCTGTGGGTATGGGTCCCGGCCCCTCGCCGGGACGACAGCTTTGCTTGTTGCTGTTGCCTTCAATTCTTCAGATTGATCATCCGCTCGACCGACCGGCGTGCACGTGCGGCGAGGGCGGGATCGATCGTCACCTCCTCGCGAAGCGACAACAGGCTCTCCAAAATGTTGGCGAGGGTGATGCGCTTCATGTGCGGGCAGAGATTGCAGGGACGTAGCATCTCGACATCGGGAAGCTCGGCGCGCACATTGTCGGCCATCGAGCATTCGGTGATCATGACGAGACGCCGCGGCCGCTTCTCGCGCACCCAATTGATCATATGTGCGGTCGAGCCCGTGAAGTCGGCTTCCGCCAGCACGTCCGGCGGGCATTCCGGATGCGCGATGATCTGCACGGACGGATCGGCCTCGCGAAACCCGCGCAGCTCCGCGCCGGTGAAGCGCTCATGCACCTCGCAGGCGCCCTTCCACGCGATGATCTTCACGTCGGTTTTTGAGGCCACATAGGTCGCGAGATAGCGGTCGGGCAGGAAGATCACGCTTGGTGCGTTCAGGCTCTCCACCACCTGCACTGCGTTGGACGAGGTGCAGCAGATGTCGACCTCGGCCTTCACCTCCGCCGACGTGTTGACATAGGCGACCACCGGTACGCCGGGGAATTTTTCGCGAAGCAGGCGAACGTCCGCACCGGTGATGCTGGCGGCAAGCGAGCAGCCGGCGCGCGTGTCGGGGATCAGCACCGTCTTGTCCGGATTGAGCAGCTTCGAGGTCTCCGCCATGAAGTGCACGCCGCACTGGACGATGATGCCGGCCTTCACCTTGGTCGCTTCGACCGCGAGCTGGAGCGAGTCACCGCCGATGTCGGCGACGCAGTGGAAGATCTCGGGCGCCTGGTAGTTGTGCGCAAGGATCACTGCGTTGCGCGCTTGCTTCAGCTCGTTGATCGCCTTGATCGTCGGCGCCATCAGCGGCCACTCGATCGGCGGGATCACGTGCTTGACGCGATCGTAGAGATGCGCGGTGGCCGCTTCGACCTCGGCCGTCCATTCGAGCGACGGCATAGGCAGCGCGGCCTCGGTGCGCGCCGGCGCGGGGCGCGCGGGTATGGTGGGTTGGCCTTGAGGCCGGCTGGCAAAATCGTCAGGGCCGTAAATTCCAGTGATCGGCATCGAAGTCTCCCCGTGCGTTAATTATGCTCTAGATGAGTATATATGAGGCCTGAGAAATCCGGCCAAAAGGCCGGGCCGGACTTCGTCTGGGCTCAGATATGCTCAATCTGAGTAGATCAAAAATAGCACGTCGGGCTGACAGCCGCTAGGCCCCTCGGCACACATTCTCGTTAAATCGCGCCTCCCGCGTCAGGCGAGGTCTCGTTGAAATGCAATGCTCCCGCGACAGCCCCTCGTAGAACGCAATCATTTTGGTCTTGGGGTTTTCATGCATTTGCATTAAACGGGCTGACTCGCGGCTGCCTATTCCGGACCCGCGAACGACAGATGAGGAAGTGCATGTCGACACAAGTGGGCGAACTCGGTCCAGTTTCACGTTCCTCGACCTGGCGGACGCCGGCGGTCATCATCCTCTGCGGCTGCGCGATCGGCATGCTCGGCTTCGGTCCGCGCTCTGCGCTCGGCTTCTTCGTGCAGCCGATGAGCCATGAGTTCGCTTGGGGCCGCGATGTGTTCGGCTTCGCGATCGCCGTGCAGAATTTGTTGTGGGGATTGGGCCAGCCGTTTGCCGGCGCAATCGCCGACCGCTTCGGGCTGTTCCGGGTGATGTGCGTCGGCGCCGTGCTCTATGCCGGCGGCCTGTTGCTGATGCGCTATTCGTCGACGCCGCTGTCGCTGGACATCGGTGCGGGTGTCATGATCGGGTTTGGTCTGGCCGGCTGCTCGTTCAATCTGGTGCTGTCGGCGTTCACCAAGCTGCTGCCGGCCGAGAAGCGCGGCCTTGCGCTTGGCGCCGGCACCGCGGCGGGCTCGTTCGGCCAATTCCTGTTCGCGCCGGTCGGTGTCGCGCTGATCGACAATTTCGGCTGGCAGCAGGCGCTCACCGTGTTCGGCTTCCTGATGCTGCTGATCATCCCGCTGTCGCTGGCGCTCTCCACGCCGCCGGTCGAAGGCTCCGCCAGCGCAGCACCCGCGGACGAGCAGTCCTTCACCAAGGCGCTCGCCGAGGCCTTCGGTCATCGTTCCTATGTGCTGCTGGTGCTCGGCTTCTTCACCTGCGGCTTCCAGCTTGCGTTCATCACGGTGCATCTGCCGGCCTTCCTGGTCGACCGCGGCATCTCGACGCAAACGGGCGGCTGGGTGATCGCGGCGATCGGCTTGTTCAACATCATGGGCTCGCTGAGCGTCGGCTACCTTCAGAACTATTTGCCCAAGCGTTTCATTCTCTCCACGATCTACTTTGCCCGCGCGCTCGCGACGCTTGCCTTCATCTCATTCCCGATCACGCCGTTCTCCGCGATCGCGTTCGGCGCGGTTTCGGGCCTGACCTGGTTGTCGACGGTGCCGCCGACCTCGGCGCTGGTGGCGCTGATGTTCGGCACGCGCTGGCTTGCGACTCTCTATGGCTTCGCGTTCGTCAGCCATCAGGTCGGCGGCTTCCTCGGCGTCTGGCTCGGCGGCATCGTGTTCGAGCGGTTCGGTTCCTATACGCCGATCTGGTGGCTCTCGATCCTGTTCGGCGTGCTCTCGGCGCTGATCAATCTGCCGATCGTCGAGAAACCGGTCCAGCGGGCGGTTGCGCAGCCCGCCTGATCGGCTAAACATCCCTGAAACAAAGTCAGGGAGTTCAGTCGTGGCCACATTCAAGGCGATCCGGATCGACAAGGCGGACAAGGGCACCACCGCCGCGCTCACGCAGTTCGACGAAGCCGAGCTGATGGACGGCGACGTCACCGTGCGCGTGGAATGGTCGACGCTGAACTACAAGGACGGCCTCGCGCTCACCGGCAAGGCGCCGGTGGTGCGCCGCTTCCCGATGATCGCCGGCATCGACTTTGCCGGCACGGTCGAGCAATCCTCGCATCCGCAATGGAAGGCCGGCGACAAGGTGGTCTGCACCGGCTGGGGCATGGGCGAGACCCATCTCGGCGCTTATGCAGAGAAGACGCGGGTGAGGGGCGACTGGCTGGTCGCTCTGCCGCAAGGGCTATCGGCACGCGACGCCATGGCGATCGGTACCGCCGGCTTCACCGCGATGCTCTCGGTGCTGGCGCTGGAGAAGCACGGGCTGTCGCCGAAAAGCGGCCCCGTGGTGGTGACGGGCGCGGCCGGCGGCGTCGGTTCGGTCGCCACCGCCGTGCTATCGAAGCTCGGCTATCACGTCATCGCTTCGACCGGCCGCGCCTCCGAGGCTGACTACCTGAAGCACTTGGGGGCAGCCGAAGTCATCGACCGCAACGAATTGTCGGCACCAGCCAAGCCCCTCGCTAAGGAGCGCTGGGCGGGCGGGGTCGACAGCGTCGGCTCGACCACTCTCGCCAATCTCCTCTCGATGACCAAGTATGGCGGAGCGATCGCGGCGTGTGGCCTTGCCGCCGGTATGGATCTGCCGTCCTCGGTCGCGCCGTTCATTTTGCGCGGAGTGTGCCTTCTCGGCATCGATTCGGTGATGTGCCCGCTCGAGCCGCGGAAGGCCGCCTGGCAGCGCTTAGCCTCCGATTTGGACCGGACCAAACTATCTGAAATCACTCATGAAATTTCGCTCGGCGAAGCCATCGAATGGGGCCCGAAAATTCTCGCCGGCCAGGTCCGAGGCCGGATCGTGGTAAAAATTGTCTAACGACGTTCAGACTTTACCAACGAAGCTGCTCCAATGTTGCCACGGTTGGTATGGTAAGCAGCAGGTAAAGGTATCAGGCATCGCCCGCTGCGGGGGTTGTTCGGAGTTTGAGCATGCTTGCGCGTATTGTGTTGGGGGCCGTCACGGCGGCAGCGACGTTTGGGCCGGCCATTGCCGGGAGCATGAACGCGGATGAGGCGCGCCGTTTCGTAGCCGGCAAGGTCTTCGCCTTCACTTGCTTCGACGGCACCCGCGGCGCAGGCCGTATTCTCGACGATCTCGGCGCCGCCGGTGCGGTTCAGTTCTCCGGTGCAGGTCCGGTTCGCCACATCCGCCTGCCCGGCAATACGCTCCAGATCCGTGGCCAGAACGTCTGCGCCTCGATCAAGGGCATTCCGTTCGAACCTTGCTTCAATCTCGAAAAGACCGACGAGCGCAGCTTCCGCGGCTCGGTGTCGGGCATGGGCTTCGCCTATTGCGACTTCCACCACCAGGGCGGCAACCAGATGCTGATGGCGCGCGCCGTTGCGCGGCCGCGCTCGCTGCGCAGGTCCGAGCGTACCGGTTCGGTCGCCTCGCCGAGCACCGAAGTCGCCGCACGGGTCGAGACGCCGCGCGTCGAGAGCGGGCGGCTCGAGCCGGTCAAGTCGGAGCCCGCAAAGAACGAGGGGCCGCTCGAGCTGCGCCGCTCGACCGAGTGAGTTTTTGACCGCGCACGGCATGCCCGTGCGCACGCCTTGTTGACAATATCCGCCGGCCGTCAAGCCGCCGCGCCGTAGTCATACGGGCGGCTTCTTTCATGCCTTGGTAGCGACTCGCGCTCAGTTTGCGTCATGGCCGGGGCAACCCGATAAAAGGGTTCAACGATGTCGCTTTATTTCTTTCGCATCAGTACCGGCCGCTATTCCGGCGCCGCCGATCAGCCGTACGAGTTCGAGGACCGCGCAGCCGCCTGGACGGAGATGACCGAGGTCTGCGCCAACCTGCTTGGCGGCATCGCACGCAGCCTGAAGCCGAATGCCAAATGGAGCATGGAGCTGCTCGACGAGAACAAGCAGCCGGTTTTTCGCGTCAGCTTGGTCGGCGAGACGTACCCGCTTCCCAACAACACCGATTGAGCGCGCAGCGTCGTGCTGAGGCACTCGCAACGAATGACTGCGGGTGAGTTAAATGCCGACAATCTGGATATTGGTATTTCTACGGAGCTTCCCGTTAACGGCTGTTTGCGACTATGCGCGCAATCTTACCGGATAAGAACCAGCCAGCATTGTTGAACTGACCTCCGTCCTGTCGTCCGTCGTGACGATGGCGGCGCCGCGTTGCGAGCTATCATCACCGTCCGGGATTTTTGCCTGATGTCGAAATTGTCGATCGTTTTCAAGATTCTGACCGTGCTGTCAGTTCTCGTGCTCTCACTCGCCGGCGTCGGTGTGATGGCGATCGGGACCATGCAGAGCATCAATGCCCACACTGTCGAGATCGCGCAGAGCTGGCTGCCGAGCGTGCGCGCGCTCGGCTCTCTCCGCGCCGACATCAATGAGCTGCGCGTCGCGCTGCGTCTGCACCTGATGCAGGACACCATTGAGGGCAAGGATGCCGCCGAGAAGCGGCTGGCCTCGCTACGAGAGCGCATCGAAAAGACGCGCAAGGTCTACGAGCACCTGATCACGTCGGCCGAGGAGCGGGCCCTCTATGGGCAATGGACGCAGGCGTGGGCGGAATATCTGAACGGCGTGCAGGACGTAATGGCGCTGTCGCGCAAGAGCGTTGGCCGCTTCCCGACCGATGCCAGCGAGCTATTGCAGACCAAGGTCGCGAAGATGGCCCAGGCGGCCGATCCGCTGCTCCAGAAGGGCATCGAGCTCAACAACCAGGGCGCCGAGATGGAGACGAAGCAGGCGGCCGACAGCTACGCCACCATCTTCCGCGTGCTGGTCGGCGTCATCGTTGCCGCCGTCGCGATCGCGATCGGCGCCGCCTATTATCTCGTGCGCGACGTCTCGCGCGGCATCGCCTCGATCATCCGCCCGATGCAGGCGCTTGGTGAGGGCGACCTCTCGGCCGAAGTGCCGCATCGCGGCGAGAGGACCGAGATCGGCTCGATGGCGGACGCGCTCCAGATCTTCAAGGACGCGCTGATCGCAAAGAATGCCGCCGACGAGGCGGCAGCGCGCGATGCCGAGGCCAAGATCGAACGCGGTCGCCGTGTCGACGCCATCACCCGCAAATTCGAAGCCATGATCGGCGAGGTCGTCGAGACCGTGTCCTCGGCCTCGACCGAGCTCGAGGCATCCGCCACGACACTGAGTAGCACCGCGCAGCGCGGCCAGGAACTCGCAACCGTCGTTGCGGCCGCGTCCGAGGAGGCGTCCACCAACGTCCAGGCCGTCGCATCGGCCTCGGAAGAGCTATCGTCCTCCATCACCGAGATTAGCCGCCGGGTGCAGGATTCGGCGCGGATGGCCGCGGAGGCCGTCGAGCAGGCGACCCGCACCAACGAGCGCGTCAACGCGCTATCGCAAGCAGCCTCCCGCATCGGCGACGTCGTCGAGCTCATCAACACGATCGCAGGTCAGACCAACCTCTTGGCGCTGAATGCGACCATCGAGGCGGCGCGCGCGGGCGAGGCCGGCCGCGGCTTCGCCGTGGTCGCCTCCGAAGTCAAGGCGCTGGCTGAGCAGACCGCGAAGGCGACCGGCGAGATCGGCCAGCAGGTCGCGGGCATCCAGGCGGCGACGCACGAGTCCGTCAGCGCCATCCAGGAAATCGGCGGCACCATAGAACGGTTGTCCGAGGTGTCCTCCGCCATCGCCGCCGCCGTCGAGGAGCAGGGTGCGGCCACGCAGGAGATTTCGCGCAACGTGCAGCAGGCGTCGATCGGCACGCAGGAGGTCTCCTCGAACATCACCGACGTGCAGCGCGGCGCGATCGAGACCGGCTCGGCCTCGACGCAGGTGCTATCGGCTGCTAAGTCGCTCGCGAGCGACAGCACGCGCCTCAAGGTCGAGGTCGCGCAGTTCCTGGACTCGGTCCGCGCGGCCTGACGCCTACGCGCTTGTCTGCGGTGCCGGCGGCGGCGAAGCCTGCCGCCGGAACAGGATGCGCTGGTAGAGCCAACCGATCGCGACCAGCACGACGCCGAGGCACATGAACGACAGCGCGCGGTAGATGCCCGTCAGCGTCGACATGTCGATGACGAAGGCTTTGAGGATCGTGAGCGCGATCACGACGGCGGAGGCAAGCCGTGCGCGCTCCGAATTGACGAGGATGCCGACGCCGAGCAGCACCACGCCGAAGGTAAGCCAAGCGATCGAATAGGTGTATTGCTCGGCGCCCGTCATCGCGCCGTCGAGCAGGATCGGCCCGTGATAGAAACGGCGGATCTCCAGCGTCACGTAGGCGAGTGCGAACACCAGTGCGCCGCCGGCAATCGTGTTGGCGTAGGCGATGGGACGATGCCCCGCCACCGCATAGGAGAGCAGCAGCATCAGCACTGCCGGCAGCGCGTAGCCGAGCAGCAGCAGGTTGAACACGACGCCGCCGACATCGATGCGGCTCCACTGCCACGGGTTCTCCAGGATCAGTAGGCCGATCACGCTGACGAGCCCGGCGACCACCGTGAGGACGACGGCGCCGACATTGTGCACGATGCTGTGGCTCCTCAGCCGCAGCCGCTCCAGCCCGATCGCCATCGCGAGCGTCACGCAGACCTGGAGCGCGAATTCGAGCAGCGAGGGCGGCGAGGTCATGCGGCCGCCGGTTGCGAGGTGACGGATCTCCATGAAGGCGAGCAGCGCCGTGAACAGGATCGCGGCGGCCTCCACCATGCGCAGCGGCGCGTCGTCGCCGCGGCGGCGCAGGAAGTGGCTTGCCGCCCAGAACGACAGCGCGGGCAGGCCATAGCCCCACAGCAGCCAATTGAAGATCGGCGTGGTGCCGACGGCGTCGCCGACGATACGCGGATCATAGGCGATGCGCGCGGTGACGATCGCCGCGAAGATGGCGGCGAGCCAGCGCAGGAACGGGATCGACCGCTGCATCGAGATCCAGGCAGTGCCGAGCGACATCAGCGCCAGCGCGATCGTGAGCCAGCCCTTCTCCAGCGCGAAAGTCAGCGCCAGCGCCAGGGCGCCGAGCGTGCCGGTGGCGAACAGCGCGGTGGAGATCGCGACACCCGGCCGGGTCTCGCGGCGGGTGAGCGCTTCGGTGGCGGCGCCGAACGCTGCGGCAAGGAGCACTGCGAGAATCGCAAACGGAATCGAGCGGTCGAGATGGGCGATGCGTGCGTAGAGCGCGACGAGGAGCGCGATCGGTGTCGCGACCGCCGTCGCCGACCACACCACGGGGATGATCGCCGAGTTCGATCGTCCCTGCGCGAGGAAGCCGGCGATACCGAAGCCGCCTGTGAAGAGCGCCGCCGTCACGAGATGCAGTGTCACGGCACTGTCTATCGCGGTCGGCCCGATGCCGGGCAGGGGACCACCCGGCAGCACCAGCATATCCGGATTGGCGCGCACCGCCCATTCAGCGAACACGATGAAGACGGTCGCGCTGGCTGCGCTCAGCGCGCCGGTCGCGGCCGACGCGCGCCAAGCTACAAGCACCGTCGCTGCGACGAGCAGCGCGAAGGCGATCAGCGCGAGATCGGCATGTGCGCTCGACAGCACGATCAGCATGGCCCCGAACAGATAGGCGGCGAGCGCGCTCGAGGAGACCGGTTCGATCTGTCCGTCCCCGATCGTGGGGCCGAACATGAAGCTGCAAACAACGAGCAGCGCGGCGAGCACGAAGCCGGCCATCACATGAAAGGCGTGCGGCGCAACCTGCAGGTCGCCGGTATCGAGCCCCGGGAAGGTCCAGAGCACGGCGAACACGATGGTGGTCACCGCCAGCCAGCGCCACAGCCGGATGCGCGCGAGGCCGAAGCTCGCGGCGGTGACGATGGCGAGATAGACGTAGAGCGCCCAATAGTCCGCCCTGCCGCTGGAGACGAGGACCGGCGTGACGAAGGCGCCGACCACGCCGAGGCCCGCAAGCGCGGGCCCGTGCAGCAGCGCGGCGGCGAGCGTTGCGAGCGCGACGAGACCGAGCAGCACGAAGGCGGTGGCGGGAACGAGGAAGCCGTAGAGCGCGTAGGCGGCGTAGATGGTCGCAAACGCCACCGCCGTTCCGGCCGCGGTGAGGATCGCCGGGATGTTGGCGATCGGTAGCGCCTGGATGTTGGAGATGCTTTCCTTGCGCCGCGTCCATTCACCGGCGCCGAGCAGCGCCAGCGCGAACAGGCCACCGAGGAAGACGCGCACGCCGGGCCCGACGAGGCCGGCCTCGATCGAATAGCGCACCATGAAGAAGCCGCCGAGCGCGAGCGCAAGGCCGCCGATCCACACCACCCAGCGCGTGCCGAGGCGCTCTTCGAATCCGGGCGTAGCAGGAGCGGTCGGTAGCGGAGGCGGCGCATCAGCGCTCGGCTCGAGCGGCAGCGGTGCGGCGGCATCGGCGACGAGCGGCGGCGCCAGTTCGGCCCCGGGCGCGATGGGCGGCGGCTCTGGCGTGGCTTCCCCGGGCGCCGAGGCCTCTTCCTGGAAAGGCATCAGCGGCGGCGGCTGGACCGGCCGCTGGCCTTGCAGCGCGGCTTCCAGCCTGCTCAGCCGCCTGCGCAGCTCGGTCGCCTGATTGGAGGTCTTGATCGCGATCAGGAAGGCGGCGACCGCGAGCATCACCGCAAAGACGTCGAACGGGGCGTCGAACATAAGGCCTCCAGGCGAGCGGCGCGCAACCGGCCGATCACGCAAATCTTCTAGCGCCGGGAGCGCACGCGCAAGCCGGGCGCCGGCCGCTCCTGGAGCACTTCGCGCCGGAAGCGGTAGAGCGCCGCCGGCCGTCCGCCCGTCTGTGTCGACATCACCCCGGTCGGTTCGACCAGGGCTTCCGTTTCGACCAAGCGGCGGAAGTTCTGCTTGTGCAGGTGTCGGCCGGAGATCGCCTCCACCGTGTACTGCAATTCGGTAAGTGTGAACTCGGCAGGCAAAAGTTCAAAGACGACAGGACGATACTTCAGTTTTGCACGCAGCCGAGCAATGCCGGTGGCGAGAATCCGGCGGTGGTCGAAGCGCATTGAGGTGCCGAGCGCGGGAGGCGCCTCGCGCGCTAATGCCGCAGGGCGGCCGTCGCGCCGCGCCTCCTCGATCAGGCCGGCCTCATAGAGCAGCTCGTAGCGGTCGAGCACGCGCTCCTCGTCCCAGGCCGCGCCATCGAGGCCGAAATAGAGCCGCACGCGATCCTTGCGCGGCAGCGCGCGCGTCGTCTCCGGCGTCTCCTCCTCGGCCCATTTCGTCAGCGCCGGGATGATGTCGCGGGCGATGATCGCGGGCGGCTCCTCGCGCCAGTCTTCCCAGGGAAAGAACCGGTACCAGGGCTCGAAGCTCGCCGCCGTCGCCGCGACAGCACCGTCCACTGCACGCGTGAGCGCGAGATAGCCGATCGACACGATGTGCGCGCCGCTGTCGGCAACCTCCGCGCGGCCGCGATCGCCGAACGTGTAGAGCTGCTCGACATAGCCGAGCCTCAAGCCCGCCTGCTCCTCGACCCAGGCGCGCAAGCCGATTTCGAAGGTACGGTGCCTGAGCGCATCGAACGGACCGAACGGCAAGCCGATGAGCCCGTCATCGCCGCGCGCGGTGAGGATCAGCGGCTCGTGGTCCTCGATCGCGACGATCGCGGCGGTCAGGCCGATCTCGATCGGCGTCAGCAGCTTGTCGCTCATGCGGCAGCGATCGCGGGCGTTGCGGTCATTCGAGCTCGATCGCGAAGGGGCGGCCTTCGACCATCATCGAACCTGGCCCCATCTCGTCGAGTGCGCGCAGCATGCGGCCGTTGCGCCCCAACACGCGGTCGGCGAGGCTGACGATGCGCCGGTTCGGCGAGGCGATCGGAGAGGCCGCGCGGATCTTTCTGGCGATCTCGATCTCGTCGCGCTGCGGGTTGAGTGCGCAGACAGCGGCGAACGCGCTCGCGGTGGAGCGGCTGATGCCGGCGTAGCAATGCACGACCAGCGGCGCGATGCGGTCCCAGCCGCGCACGAAATTCAGCACTTGGTCGATATGCGCTTCCGACGGCGCAACGAAGCCATCCATCTCTTCGATGATGTCGTCCATCGACACCTTGAGATGATTGGCCGGCAGCACCGACACTGGCCGTGCCACCTGCTCGACATTTGCCATCACCGTCAGCACGTGGCTGGCTCCGGTCAGACGGACGGTTTCGGGAAGCGCGGCGAGGGAACAGACGTGGATCATGACGGACCTTTTTGCCGGCGATTATAGCGAGCACTTGTAGGGTGGGCAAAGCGACTTGTCCGCCGTAGCTCGAAGAGCGAAGGCGGAAGCGTGCCCACCATCACTCGAGCAGGAGGCAAGATGGTGGGCACGGCGCTTCGCGCCTTTGCCCACCCTACGAAAGGATAGGAGCGGCTCAGTTACGCAAACACCGCATTGAACCGTTCCAGGAACTGCTTCTCGGCCCGCGCCGCCGTCCAGGGCGTGAGGTAATCGCGCCGGACGCTGTCGGGCAGGCCGGGATCGCGGCCGAAAAGGCGTTTTGCCTCGGCCTCGCCAAAGCCGGCCAGCTCGGTCGCCTCCAGATAGGCGGCGCCGCGATCGGCCGTCTTGATCGCCTGCGTGATCTCCTCGGGCAGCACGGGCGGCAGGCCGAAGCGGATATGGATCGCGCCGAGCAGGCGCTTCTCGACCGCCTTGTAGTGGCCGTCGAGCACGGCCTTGAACGGCGAGATCATGTCGCCAATCACATATTCGGGGGCATCGTGCAGCAGCGCTGCGAGCCGCATGCGCTGATCGACGCGCGGCGCTTCGTGCCGCATCACGGTCTCTACCAGCAGCGTGTGTTGCGCGACCGAGAAGATGTGTGCGCCGGTGGTCTGCCCGTTCCAGCGCGCGACACGCGCCAAGCCATGCGCGATGTCGGTGATCTCGACATCGAGCGGCGAAGGATCGAGCAGGTCGAGCCGTCGACCCGACAGCATCCGCTGCCAGGCGCGGGACTGCGCATCGCGCGCCGTCTTCTTCGCCGTCATCTGGCCTTGAGGCGCGGCTTGCGCTGCGTCTTGCCGCAGGTCGCGTGACAGTGGCAATCGACGAGATGGTCGTTGACCATGCCGGTCGCCTGCATGAAGGCATAGACGATGGTCGGGCCAACGAACTTGAAGCCGCGCGAGGACAGCTCCTTGGAGATCTGCACCGACAGCGGCGTCGAGGCCGGAACGCTCGCGGTGGTCTTGAAATGGTTGACCTTGGGCCGGCCGTCGAGGAAGTCCCATAGCAGCTTCGAGAAGCCCGGGCCCTTCTCCATGATTTCCAGATAGGACTTTGCGCTCAGGATCGTGCCGTCGATCTTGGCGCGGTTGCGAACGATGCCGACATCGTTCATCAGCGCATGGACCTTCTTCGCGTTGTAGCGCGCGATCTTCTCCGGCTGGAAATCGTCGAATGCTTTGCGGAAATTGTCGCGCTTGCGCAGGATCGTGATCCAGGACAGGCCCGCCTGGAAACCGTCGAGGATCAGCTTCTCGTAGAGCGCGCGGTCGTCATATTCCGGCACGCCCCATTCGGTGTCGTGATAGGTGATGTAAAGCGGATCTTCGCCGGGCCAGGGACAGCGCGTCAGGCCGTCGGGATGCAAGCGAGGGGTGCGGCTCATGTGACAGGCTGCTTGGCTGGGATGCGAACGACCTCAGGCTCCGCGAGCTTCAACGCGAGCCCACCGGCGGTGAGCGTCTGGCCCGCATCGAGCGCGTCGGCGACACGATCGATGCGCACCAGCGCGATGCCCTTGCCATCGGCGCTCGAGCCGATCGTGCCGACCTGTTTGTCGCCGGCAAGGATGGCCGCGCCGGCCTCGGGCGAGGGGCCGTCGAGCAGCACCTTGACGCTGCGGGTGCGCGCGGTGCCGCGATGCTGCATTCGCGAGACGACCTCCTGGCCGACATAGCAGCCCTTGTCGAAATCGACGCCGGCGAGGCGATCCATGTTGGTCTCGTGCGGGAACGCATCGCTGTACATGAAGTCGAGCCCGCCGCGCGGCACGCCGAGCGCAATGCGGTGCGCGTCATATTCGGACGCATCGACCGGCTCGGCGCCGATGAGCTCGGCAAGCTTTTGCTTGAGCTGTTCCGGAATCAGGATGCGGTAGCCGAGTGCTTCGTCGCGCGGATCGGCGAAGCTGAGGTCCGGCTGGGCCGCAAGCGGGCCGTCCCAGGCCGTGAGCACGCCGAGATCGGCGGACAGATCTTCCACCGTCACCTTGGCGCGCAGCTTGTAGAACTTCAGCTTGGTGGCAAGGGTTTCGGCCAGCGCCTTCGGGCAGTCGATCAGGAACCCGCCGCCATGGCCGGACGGCACCTCCGTGATCAGGAAATCGACGATGATCTTGCCCTGCGGCGTGAGCAGCGCCCCGAATCGGCCGAGGCCGGGCTTGAGCCTGTCGATGTCGGTGGTGATGAGGCCGTTGAGGAAGTTGCGCGCATCCTCGCCCGCGACCTTGACCACGCCCCGGTCGGGAAGAAACGCTGCTTTCATGTGAAAATCTCTTGCGACATGTTGCTCCGGAACGTAAGCCCGCAACGCGTAAACGACAAGACCTCGAGCCCTGCGCTTGGGGATGAGAGAGGGCCTTCAGTCATGACCCAGCGCTTCGACGTGATCCTTAGGGGCGGCACCGTCGTCAACCAGGACGGCGAGGGACTGCGCGACATCGGCATCGCGGGTGGCCGCATTGCCGAGATCGGCGCGCTGCCGCAAGGCAGCGCCGCCGAGGTGATCGACTGCAAGGGCCTGCACATCCTTCCCGGCGTGATGGACACGCAGGTGCATTTCCGCGAGCCCGGGTTGACGCAGAAGGAAGACCTCGAGACCGGCTCGCGCAGCGCCGTGATGGGCGGCGTGACCGCCGTGTTCGAGATGCCGAACACCTCGCCGCTGACGGTGACGGAGGCCGATTTCACCGACAAGGTGAAGCGCGCCCATCACCGCATGCATTGCGATTTTGCCTTCTTCATCGGCGGCACCCGCGAGAACGTGCAGGACCTCCCGGTGCTCGAACGCGCACCGGGCTGCGCGGGCGTCAAGGTGTTCATCGGCTCCTCCACCGGCGCGCTGCTGGTGGAGGATGACGAAAGCCTGCGCCGTATCTTGCAGGTGATCCGCCGTCGCGCCGCCTTCCATGCCGAGGACGAATATCGCCTGAACGATCGCAAGTCGCTGCGCATCGAGGGCGATGCGCGCTCGCACCCGGTCTGGCGCGACGAGACCGCGGCACTGATGGCGACGCAGCGCTTGGTGAACCTCGCGCACGAGAGCGGCAAGCGCATCCACGTGCTGCACATCTCGACCAAGGAAGAGATCGAGTTTTTGCGCGATCACAAGGACGTCGCCTCCTGCGAGGCGACGCCGCATCATCTCACGCTGGCCGCGCCCGAATGCTACGAGCGGCTCGGCACGCTGGCGCAGATGAACCCGCCGGTGCGCTCGGCCGATCACCGCGCCGGCATCTGGCGCGGCATCGAGCAGGGCATCATCGACGTGCTCGGCTCCGATCACGCCCCGCATACGCTGGAGGAGAAGGCGAAGACTTATCCCGCCTCGCCCTCCGGCATGACCGGCGTGCAGACGCTCGTGCCGGTGATGCTCGATCACGTCAATGCGGGCCGGCTCTCGCTGGCGCGCTTCGTCGATCTCACCAGCGCCGGCCCGGCGCGTCTCTACAATATGGCGTGCAAGGGCCGGATCGCCGCAGGCTGTGATGCCGATTTCACCATCGTGGATCTCAAGCGCAGCGAGACCATCACCAACAAATGGGTCGCCTCGCGCGCCGGCTGGACTCCCTATGACGGCATGCGCGTTACGGGTTGGCCCGTCGGCACCTTCATCCGCGGCCGCCGCGTGATGTGGCAGGGCGAGCTCGTCACGCCGTCGCAAGGCGAGGCGGTGCGGTTTCTGGAGACGCTGAAGGCGTAGGGCTTCTTGCTCTGCTGTCATGCCCCGGCTTGACCGGGGCATCCAGTACTCCGCGGCGATAGTTGGTTGATACGGCTGCGGCCTCTGCAATACTGGATTGCTCGCCTTCGCGGGCAATGACAGAGCGCGTAGCCCGCATGAGCGTAGCGACATGCGGGATTTTGCTTTTGGCCGGTCCCGGGTTTCGCTACGCTCACCCGGGCTACGGCTCTGCAATGTGAGGCGAGAATGACCCAGCCGGCATCCCTCATCACCACCGAGCAGCTTGCCGCCATGCTCGGTGCGCCCGACTTGCGCATCTACGATTGCACGACTTATCTCGAGCCCGCACCAGAAGGTAGCAACGATCCCTATCTCGTCGTGCCCGGCGACAAGACCTTCGCGGCCGGCCACATTCCGGGCGCCGATTTCCTCGATCTGGAAGGCGAGTTCTCCGACCCGTCCACGCATCTGCGCTTCATGATGCCGGCGACCACGCGGCTCGAGGCCGCCTTCGGCCGGCACGGTCTCGACGCGTCCAAGACCATCGTGCTCTACAGTATCGGCACCATGATGTGGGCGACGCGGTTCTGGTGGATGTTGCGCTCGCTCGGGGTCGACGCGCGTGTGCTCGACGGCGGCTTCGACAAATGGAAGGCCGAGGGGCGGCCGGTCGAGACGGGCGCGCCCAGGGGATACCCAGCCTCGACCTTCAAGGCCGCGCCGCGTGCGGGCTTCTTCGTCGACAAATCTTCGGTGCTGGCACGAACGGGCGATCCCGCGACCGTCATCGTCAATGCGCTCGGCCCGCAATTTCATCGCGGACTGGAGCCGAGCCGCTATGGCCGGCCCGGTCGCATTCCCGGCAGCGTCAACGTCCCGGCGGCCACGCTGGTCAATCCTGCCGGCAAGACACTGACCACGCTGGCCGATGCTGAGGCGAAGTTTGCGGCGCAAGGCGTCACGCCCGACAAGACCGTGGTCTGCTATTGCGGCGGCGGCATCTCCGCCACCATCGGTCTCTTCCTGCTGACGCAGCTCGGCTACGACAAGCTCGCCCTCTACGACGGTTCAATGGGGGAATGGGCGCGGGATCCCGCGTTACCGATTGAAACGGATTGAAGGCGACGGCTGCGGCTGACCGCTCCGGACATTGCGGCCCTTTTCCCCACTCCTGTAAAATGGCCGGGAACCTTTTCGGCAGGCGCGCATCCAATGGCTGAATTGGAGACGAGTGCATGAAGCCCCAACCGACCGCCGGCCTCCCCACTGAGGCCAGGACATCGGAAACCGAGCTGATCGACCGTGCGCGGGCCCGTGACGAAGCGGCGCTGCGCGCGATCATGCAGGCCAACAACCGCAGGCTCTATCGCCTCGCGCGCGGCATCCTGCGCAGCGACAGCGAGGCCGAAGACGTGGTGCAGGAGACCTATGTCCGGGCCTTTACGCATCTCGACGGCTTTCGCGGCGAGTCCGGGCTATCCACCTGGCTGTCGCGCATTGCCATCAACGAGGCGCTTGGCCGGGCGAGAGGGCGGAAGCCGCAGGTGGAACTGGGCGCGCTCCCGGAGGCGACACTCAACGCCGAGATCATCCAGTTTCCTCTTTCCTCCGCTTCAGCCGATCCGGAAAAGTCCATGGCCCAACGTGAGATCCAGCGCGTCGTCGAGCACGCCGTCGATGAATTGCCGGACGTCTTCCGCATGGTCTTCATTGCCCGCGTGATGGAGGGGATGAATGTCGAGGAGACGGCCGAACTGCTCGGCATCAAGCCGGAGACGGTGAAGACGCGGTTGCATCGCGCCCGCACGATGCTGCGCGAGAACGTCGAGAAGAAGATCGGCCCGGTGGTGATGGACGCGTTTCCGTTCGCCGGTCATCGCTGCGAGCGCCTGACCCAGGCTGTGCTGAGACGGCTCGGCCTCGGTATTTAGGTCAGGCGTCGATTTTTCGGGAACCTCCGCCGCGCACGACCATCCAATCCCTGTGAAGAAACGAGCCGGGGAAAGCCGGCACCACAGGAGTGTTAGACATGTTCGTCCGATGGAGCCTGGCGATCGCAACGATCGCCCTTCTGTCCGGCCCTGCGCTCGCGCAAGGCGCAAAGCCGACCGATCCGCAGATCGCCCATATCGCCTACACCGCTGGCGTGATCGACATCAACGCCGCAAAGCAGGCGCTGAAGAAGGCCAAGAGCAAGGACGTGAAGGCGTTCGCGCAGGACATGGTGCGCGATCACGAGGCGGTCAACAAGCAGGCGCTCGCGCTGGTCAAGAAGCTGAACGTGAAGCCTGAAGAGAACGACACCAGTCGCACGCTATCGAAGCAGGCGAGCGACAAGCTCGCCGAGCTCGGCAAGCTGAAGGGCGCGGCTTTCGACAAGGCCTATGTCGAGAACGAGGTCGCCTACCACAAGGCGGTCAACAGCGCGTTGGAGACCCAGCTCATTCCCGCCGCCAGCAATGCGGAGCTCAAGGGCCTGTTGCAGACCGGCTTGAAGATCTTCCAGGGTCATGAGCAGCACGCCGAGCATGTCGCGGCGGAGCTGAAATAGGGGGCGTGCGATGAAGCCGGGGCGACTTCCCTCGATCGCGCTCGCGGTCGTCTTCCTGTCGATGGTCGTTCCGGCGCAGGCCGCGACCGTTCAGATCGTGATGGAGAATCTCGTGGTATCGCCGGCGGACGTGTCCGCGAAGGTCGGCGACACCATCGAGTGGGTCAACAAGGACGTCTTTGCCCACACCGCCACCGCGAAGAACGGCGACTTTGACGTGAACCTACCGCCGAAGAAGTCGGCGAAATTCGTTCTGAAGAAAGCAGGAAAGGTCGACTATTACTGCCGCTATCATCCGAACATGAAAGCGATCCTCAAGATCGAGCCGTGACGGACAGGGAATGCGCCCCGGCCGTATCGGGAAAACCTCCCGGCCGGGTCCAGGCTATTGCTTATCCGTGCAAGATCGTTTCCCTGTGAGCCGGCTTACTGCCGTGCGATGCCGACCGAGAATTCGCCGTTGCGGACGCGGCCGGGCAGGCCCTCGACGAACTTCGCCACTGCGTCCTCGCCATAGGTGCCGACGAGCTCGGCAAACGCCGCGAACAGGCTGGCCTGCGCCAGGCAGTCGCCGTCGACGCCGTCATGGCGCGCCTCGGCCCAGGCCTCGTTGAGATAGCTGAGCGCGGCCTGCTTCTGCTCGTGATCGGGCAGCGGCGCGCGGGCGGGGGCGTAGGAAATCGGCTGGCTCATGAAACTCGACAAGGCTGGAGGCGCGATCCACGGCGATGCGCTGCACGAGAGGTGTAGCACGCGTATTAACGCCGCCTAGGCCACATCTTTAGGAAAGGTTAACGGCGGTGGACAAAGATGATGTCGTTGTTCCCCGCTGCGCCTTCGAACGTTCGATCCTCATGGTGAGGAGACGCGTTCGCGCCGTCTCGAACCATGAAGGCCCGCTGCCGGCAGCCGGGCGTGCATCCTTCGAGACGCGCGTTCCGCGCTCCTCAGGATGAGGTGAGAGGGATCGGGATGCGGCCGCAGCAACTTCAATTCGCGTAACGCGCCGTGAGGTCGCGCGAGATCTTCGAGCCTTCCTCGATGTAGCGGCGGATCGCGACGGTGGCGGCCGGGGTGCAGCTCCGGTAAGTCTGCTGGAAGCCGTTATAGCCGCGGTTGAAGCCAGCAATCATGCGGGTGCGGCGCTCGCCGGAGGGGGTTTCGGCGTCGATCAGCGCCTGCATCTCGTTGCGCCATTTGTTGCCCTCATTGGCCCCGCAGATGGCGCGCAGGTAATGCAGCCCGCCGAGGATCTCGGCCAGCCGCTGCAAATCGGCGTCGAACGGTGCCGTCACGTCCTGGGCGCGGGCGGGCCCCGCGGCGCAGGCAAGAATCACGGCAAAAATGGCCAGAAATCGCGTGGACATCGGCCGGTGTATGCCCCCTCCGGACGGTGGACGCAAGGCACGGAACTACCGTTGAGGCCCGATCAGCCGCTGTGCTGCCTGGATGACCTCCTCCAGGCCCCCCGTCAGCTTGAGGTCGCAGAGGCTGGCGAGGGCATCGGGTGCGAGCCAGCGGTGATCGTCGAGTTCGTCATTCAAAGCCGGTTCCCTGGCGATCCAGCGCGCGGCAAAGGACATGATGAGGTAATGGCCGGCCCCGCCCGTGGACGGCAGCACCTCGCGCCAGCCAGCAAGGCCGATGATCTCGATCTTGAGCCCGGTCTCCTCGTCGACCTCGCGCGTCAGCGCCTGGTGCAGCGATTCGCCGAACTCGACCCGGCCGCCCGGCAGCGAATAAAAGCCCTTGGCGGGCGAGCGGGCGCGGCGGACCAGCAGCACCTTGCCGTCGCGGAAGATCGCGGCGCTGACCGCGAGCTGGGGATGGGTGGGCTGCACGGGGTCGGCCACGGCTCAGTTCGCCATGATGGTGTCGACGTCGGCCTCCGCGCCGCCATTGATGATGCCGCCGCAGGCGGCGATCAGCGGCTTGACCCAGAGGGTGGCCTGCTCGGCGAGGCGAACGCGCGTCGTGTCCTTCTCCACCTCACGCATCGCCGTACCGACCGCGGTCAGGATCGCGGTCATGGCGTCGGTAAGGTGGTCGAACTGGGCGCGCACGGACGGGTCGGCCTTCTCATAGGCCTCGATCGCGAGATCGCGTGCCTTGAAGTTCGAGGCGGTGAAATGCTCGGCATAGGACAGTGGCGTCCAGGTCAAAAAATCTTCCGCGCATTCCGGCATGTCCGGGACCATTTCGAGCAGCATCACGGCTTCATTGAAATGGTTCAGATAGTCTGTGGCAAGCCCGGTCCGCGGGTTGATGTTGGCCACGCGCAGGCGCTCGGCCCAGGCCGCAGCCTCGGGGCCCGTCTGTGCATGCGTCCGGGCGGGTTCTGAGACCGTTGAGCTCATCGGCCGCAGTGTTAACGTTCGGGGTTAAAAGGTACTGAACGGATCTTACATAGGCCTCCAAGGATGTGCGGACGTTTCGTCATAACTTCGGCCCCCGCGGCTTTGCGGCAACTCTTCGGCTATATCGAGCAGCCGAATTTCCCGCCCCGGTACAATGTCGCGCCGACACAACCGATCCCCGTGGTGCTGGTCGAGAACGGAGCGCGGCACTTCCGCCTGATGCGTTGGGGCCTGTTGCCAAGCTGGGTCAAGGAGCCCCGTGGATTTACGCTTCTGATCAACGCGCGCTCGGAGACGGTGCTGGAAAGGCCCGCCTTCAAGAACGCAATTCGCAGGCGGCGCGGCCTGATCCCGGCCGACGGCTATTACGAGTGGAAGGCAGTCGACGGCCGCAAGCAGCCCTTCTTCATCCACCGCGCCAATGGCGAGCCACTCGGCTTTGCCGCGGTGTTCGAGACCTGGGTCGGGCCTAATGGCGAGGAGCTCGACACAGTCGCTATCGTCACGTCGGCGGCGGGCGAAGATCTCGCCATGCTGCACGACCGCGTGCCCGTGACCATCGGCCCGCGTGACTTCGAGCGCTGGCTCGATTGTCGCGGCGACGAGGTCGACGCCGTGCTGCCGCTGATGGCCGCCCCGCGCATCGGCGAGTTCGCCTGGCACCCGGTCTCCAGCCGCGTCAACCGCGTCGCCAATGACGACGCGCAGCTCTTGCTGCCGATCAGCGCCGAGGAGATCGAAGCGGAGGCACCGAAGCCGAAGCGCGCGGCGCGGAAGGTGGCGGCCACTTCGGCCGATGACGGGCAGGGGTCGTTGTTTTAGGTAAGCTGTCGCCATTCACTCCACTGTCGTCCCGGCGAAGGCCGGGACCCATAACCACAGGGAGTAGTTGTGGCGCGAGATAGTGGCTACCAGTTTTCGCCAAACATGATCCTGGGGGTATGTGTCCCGGATCTGCGCTCGCTACGCTCGCTTGTCCGGGACGACAGTGGTTGTGTGGCGGCACTGTCAAACAATCTCTCGTGCCCGCAATTCCGCGATCGCTTCCGCATCGATCCCTAACTCACTGAGCACCGCATCGGTATCCGCTCCGAGCTCCGGCGCCATGCGGTCCAGCTTGCCGCCGCCATGCGCGAGCTTGAAGCCGCTGCCGGCGAAGCGCAGGCGGCCGTAGGGCGTGTCGAGCTCCTGGATCGCGCCGCGCGCCAAAATCTGCGGATGGTCGATGATCTCCTCGATCTTCCAGATGCTGGCGCAGGGCGCGCCGGCGTCTTCCAAAATCGTCTCCCATTCGCGCGCGGGCTTCGCCGCGAGCGCCTGCTCGATGATGGCGCGCAGCGCGCCCTCGTTTTCGTTGCGCGAGAACCAGTCGGCGAAGCGCGGATCGGAGAGCGTGTCCTCGCGGCCGAGCGCCCTCATCAGCGCGCGGTACTGCTTCTCGTTGTTGACGGCGAGCAGGATGTGGCCGTCGCCGCACTTGAACAGGTTTGCAGTGGTTCTGCGGCTGACCGCCTGGTTGCCCGAGAGCTGCTGGCGGTGGCCGGCGACCGACCAGTCCGCGATCTGGCCGGACAGAAAAGCCAGCGTCGCCTCCAGCATGGAGACGTCGACGAGCTGCCCCTTGCCGGTGTGGTCGCGCTGGTACAGCGCGCTCGACACCGCAAACGCGGCGGTCGCGCCCGAGAGCACGTCGCACACCGCAAAGCCGGCGCGCGTTGGGCCGGTCTCGGGATGCCCGGTGATCGCCATGATACCTGACAGTGCCTGCATCTTGCCGTCATAGCCGGGCCGCAAGCGGTCGGGGCCGGTCTGGCCGAAGCCGGACACCGCGCAATAGATCAGCTTCGGATTGATCGCGGAGAGCGCCTCATAGCCGATGCCGAGCTTGTCCATCACGCCCGGACGAAAATTCTCCATGACCACGTCGACCTGCGCGGCGAGCTTCTTCACGATGGCGATGGCCTCTCGCTTTTGCAGATCGAGCGTCAGGCTGCGCTTGTTGCCGTTGATGGCCTGGAACGCCGGCGCCAGCCCTCGTTCCGCCCATTCGCGGGAGAGCGGCGTGCGGCGCATGTCCTCGCCCTCGCGCCGCTCGACCTTGATGACGTCGGCGCCCAATAGCGCGAGCTGGTAGCTCGCATAGGGGCCGGCGAGCACTTGCGTGAAGTCCAGGATCTTCACGCCTTCGAACGGTCGCGTCACGTCTCTCTCCCGTCGATTATTGTTGTCGGGGGACGTCAGGCCGCCCGGTTGCCGCGCGCGATCTCCTTCTGCTTGTCGAATTCGGCGCGGCGTCGTGCGAGCTCTTCGGGGGAGAGCTGCGCGATGTTGTTGTAGTCGAGCTTCCAGGACGCGTCCTCGCTCCAGCGCAGCGGCGACTGCATCGTCGTCTGGGGCCCGCTCGCGGTCTCCAGCAGCCTGAGCGCCAGCTCCAGCGTCTGCGCCTGCGAGGTGACATCGTGCGGCTTGCCGGCGGAATTGCCGAGCGGGAAATCGGAAAACAGGAAGCGCGGCACGGCGGCATGCTCGATAATGTCCTTGGCGCAGCCCATGATCACGGTCGGAATGCCGTTTCTCTCCAGGTGCCGTGCCACTAGCGCCGTGGTCTGGTGGCAGACCGGGCAGTTCGGCACCAGCACCGCGACGTCAACCTTGTCGGCGAGGCAGCGTGCCAGGATTTCCGGCGCGTCGGTGTCGAGGGTGACACGATGGCTGCGATTGGTCGGTGCGCCGAAGAAGCGCGGGGCAACCTCGCCGATGCGCCCGGCGGCACTCGCCTTGAGGAGTTGCGGCAGCGGAAACCAGGTGCCGCTGTCGGTGGCCGACGTGTGCTTGCGGTCGTAGCCGATGTGCGAGATGCGCAAATCGTGCTGCTTGGACGTGTCGCCGTCATAGACCTGATAGAACTTGGCGCTGCCGTTATACGCCGCGCCTGGTCCCTGGTCGCCTTTGGTGGGATCGAAAGGTGCCGCCGTCGTGATGATCGTGACGCGCGATTGCGCCAGCGGCTTCTTCAGCGGCTGGAACGGTGCCTCGACATGATGCGCCCAGCGATACGGCGTAGTGTAGCCGATCGCCGCGTAATAGTCGCGCGTGCGCTGCATATAGGGGACAGGAGAGTCGTAGTCGGGCGCAAAGCCGAATTCGTCGTCGCGCGGCGCGGACATGGAGTGCGTCTCCTCTGGTTCTTGTTGAGGCCAGACTAGAGATAGTCGGCGATTTGCTCAACGGGGGAGCGGGATGGTGCAGGCCTGAATTGCAACTGGAGTGGAGCAGCAAATTGCGCTGCCTTCCCCTCTCCCCTTGTGGGAGAGGGTGCCTCGCGAAGCGAGGCGGGTCAGGGGTCTCCGTCCCGGGTGAACCTCTTCGAGTTCGATATTGCGGAGGCAGACCCCTCATCCGGCGCTTCGCGCCACCTTCTCCCACAAGGGGAGAAGGGAGAGCGGCGTGCCATAGGATCGATCTAGCTACCGAAACACATGCAGCGCTGCGTATTGCAATAGCATGATCGTCTTGGCATCGATGATGCGACCGTCGGCGATCATGGCGAGGGCCTCGTCGATCGAAAGCTCCAGCACCTCGATGTCCTCGCCTTCGTGAGGAAGGCCGCCGCCGTCGCTGACGCGCATCTCCGGCTCATACTCGGCGATGAAGAAATGCATCTTCTCCGTCACGGCGCCGGGGCTCATGAAAGCCTCGAATATCTTCTGCACGTGATGGAGGCGATAGCCGGTTTCCTCCTCGGTCTCGGCGCGGATGCGCTCTTCCGGAGAGGCATCGTCAAGCACGCCGGCGGCCGCTTCGATCAGCAGGTCGTCGTAGCCGCGGATATACGCCGGCAGACGGAACTGGCGCACCAGGATCACCGTGCGCTGTGCGCGATTGTAGGGCAGCACGGCTGCGGCGTTGTCGCGCTCATAGGTTTCCCGACGCTGCGTCTGCCATTCGCCATTGGCGCGCCGGAAGTCGAACGTCGTTTCTTTCAGGACGGTCCAATTGTCCGAGAGCACGCGGACGTCCTTGATGCGGACGCGGTCGGAAAGAGGCATCGTTGTCTTCCAGGTAAGCGCTAAGGCGTTGGCTCCCGGCCGTCGAGCCACTTTGCGAACATCACCGAGGTCGACTCGGCAAAGCCGAGCGACTGGTAGAATGCATTGGCCTGCGCGTTCTCGCGGCGGACGAGGAGCTGGAGCTTCAAGATCCCGGCCTGACGCAACCAGTCTTCCACCGCGGCCATGATCACGCGGCCATAGCCGCGCTTGCGGCAGTCGGGATCGACTGCGACGTAATAGACCCAGCCGCGATGGCCGTCATGGCCGACCATGGCGGTCGCGACGATCGCACTGCCGTCGCGCCCGATCAGCACCGTTGAGTTCTCGCGGCGCCGCGCCAGCGCGATGTCGGTATGCGGATCGTTCCAGGGCCGCGTCAGGCCGCAACGCTGCCACAGCGCAACGACGGTCTCGACGTCGGCATCGTTGATCGAAGCGATCGCGAGCGGAGCAGGGGAGAGAGGGGCGTTCACAGCACTTTACCGGGGTTCATGATTCCGAGGGGGTCGAGCATCGCCTTGATCGAGCGCATGAGCTCGATCGCGGTCTTGTCCTTCACGTCGGGCAGTTCATCTCGCTTGAGCACGCCGATGCCGTGCTCGGCCGAGATCGAGCCGCCCATGCGCAGCACGATCTCGAACACCACCGCGTTCATCTCGTGCCAGCGCGCAAGGAAGTCCGCGCTGTCGGCGCCGACCGGCTGGCTAACGTTATAGTGCAGGTTGCCGTCGCCGAGATGGCCGAACGGCACCGGCCGCGCGCCGGGGATCAGCTTCACCACCGCGGCATCGGCTTCCGCAATGAAGGCAGGCACGGCGGCGACCGGCACGGAGATGTCGTGCTTGATCGAGCCGCCTTCCGGCTTCTGCGCCGCCGACATCTCGTCACGCAGCTTCCAGAAGCCGGATCGCTGGGTGAGATTGGCCGCGATCACGGCGTCGTCGACGATCTCCTCCTCCATGGCGCGGCCGAGGATCGATTCCAGCGTCCCGCGCGCATCGTCGCGCGGCGAGGACAATTCCATCAGCACGTACCAGGGATGTTTCTGCTCGAGCGGATCGCGCACGTCGATGCCGTGGCGGATCGAGAAGTCGACCGCCATCTCCGACAGCAGCTCGAAGCTCGTCAGCGCGTTGGCGGCCTCGCCCTGCGCGATCGTGAGCAGTTTCAGCGCCGCATCCGGCGACTTCAGCCCGACGAAAGCGGTCTCGATCGCCCTCGGCTTCGGAAACAGTTTCAGCGTCGCCGCCGTGATGATGCCGAGCGTGCCTTCCGCGCCGATGAAGAGGTTGTGCAAATTGTAGCCGGTGTTGTCCTTCTTCAGCTTCGACAGCACGTTGAGCACGCGTCCGTCGGCCAGCACCACTTCGAGCCCCAGCGCCATCTCGCGTGCGACGCCAAAGGCGAGCGCGGCCGTGCCGCCGGCATTGGTCGAGAGATTGCCGCCGATCGTGCAGCTTCCCTCCGCGCCTAACGAGAGCGGAAACAGCCGGTCGACCTCGGCCGCCTTCTGCTGCGCGATTTGCAACACTACGCCGGACTCGCAGGTCATCGTGTTCGAGGCGGTATCGACCTCGCGGATCTTGTCCAGCCGGCGCAGCGACACCACGACCTCGCCATTGTGCGGGGTCTGCCCGCCGACGAGCCCGGTATTGCCGCCCTGCGGCACCAGCGCGATGCGGTGCTCGGAGGCGAGCTTGCAGATCGCGGAGACTTCGGCAGTCGAGCCCGGGCGCAGCACCAGCGGCGAGCGGCCGTGGAACAGGTTGCGCTCCTCGGTGACGTAGGCCTCGATGTCAGCCGCATCGGTGATTGCGTGCCGGTCGCCGACGATCTTGCGAAATTTCTCGATCAGCTCGGGCGCAAGCGGAGGGGTGGCCGATTTATTGATGTTCATGTCGTCTTCTTTCATTCCGCTTCTTTTCTGTTTGCACATGGTCTTCTCGGAAAACCGCTGCTGAACGCGGCCTCCGGGTTCGGATCATGCGCTAGCGCGCCACAGCCGCGCGGCGCAGCCGGTCGTTGATGGCTTCGCCCAAGCCTTCTTCGGGAATTGGCATCACCGCGATCGCTCGGGGGCTTTTGGCATCGAGGCTGCGAAGATAGCCGAACAAATTGACCGCGGCTTCATCGAGATCGGCCGCAGGCGACAGATTCATGACGGCGGCCGCGGCATCCGTTCCAGGCAGGCGCGCAGGGCCAAAGGCCAGCAGCGCTTCACCTCCAGCAACATCGCGCGCATTGAGCCGCACGGTCGCGCGCGGGGCGTAGTGCGAGGCCAGCATGCCCGGCGCCAGCGGCTGCGAATCGTCGCTCTCGACGTTTGCGGGCGGCCGCGACAGCGGCGCACCCAGCACGGCCTCGATCCGCTCGCGCGATAGCCCTCCGGGGCGCAACAGCATCGGCGCCTCGAAGCAGCCGAGAATCGTCGATTCGACGCCGACGTTGACCGGCCCGCCGTCGACGATCAGGTCGATGCGTCCCGAAAGGTCGCTTTCGACATGGGCAGCCAGCGTCGGCGAGACATGGCCGGAGATGTTTGCGGACGGCGCCACCACCACTCCGCCGAAGGCGCGCAGGATTTCCTGCGCGACCGGATGGGCGGGAATGCGGATCGCGACGGTGTCGAGGCCCGCGGTGGCAAGATCAGCCACCGGGCAGTTTTCCGCCTTCGGCAGCACGAGCGTCAGCGGTCCCGGCCAGAACGCCTCCGCAAGCTTCAGCGCGCGCGCATCGAACCGGCCGATCCGCCGCGCGGCGGCAAGATCGGCGACATGCGCGATCAGCGGATTAAAGGCCGGTCGTCCCTTGGCGGCGTAGAGATGGGCAATCGCGGTCGCGTTGGCGGCGTCAGCCCCGAGCCCGTAGACCGTCTCGGTCGGGAACGCGACCAGCCCGCCGGCAGCGAGCGTCCGGGCAGAGGCCTCCGAGGCGGCCGAGCCGGCCGGCAGAATCAGTGTTTCAAGACCCGTCTTCACTGGGACAAAATTCCTCAAACCCGCCGCTTGCGGTGCGCCAAAGCCGACGCTATAAGCCGCCTTCTTGTCGGAGTGTGGCTCAGCCCGGTAGAGCACTGCGTTCGGGACGCAGGGGTCGCAGGTTCGAATCCTGCCACTCCGACCAGAAATCATTAGGCTTTTTCTTCTGATTTCGATCCTCGGTCAAGTTGACCACCGTTTCGGCCACCGAAACGTACCGGCTCTTTTGGCCGATGGCCGCGGCCGCCCCCTGGAGGAAGTCCGGGTGGTGATGACCATAGGTGTCTTGCAGGACCTCGGGTGACATGCCCAGGAACCCTGCCGCCTCCCAGATTGGCACGCCCCGCTGCATGAGCCACGTCGCAGCTGTATGGCGCAGGGTGTGGGGTGTGACCCTCCCGGGCAGGCGGGCGAGCTTTACGGCGGTCTTGAAGCCCTTTTTCACCGAAGCTACCGGCTTGCCGTTGAACTCAACGAAGCACTCTGCGATCAGCTTACGGTTCCACCACCGCCGAAGGTGGGCGAGCAGCCGAGGCGGGATGGGTGCTGGCGTCTGTCGCTTCTTTGTGGCGCGCTTGCCAATGGCCTTACGATAAAAAATGCCACGCTCCAGATCCACGTACGAACGCCCAATTATCGCATATGGCGACGCCGATGCGATCGCGCCTGCCCTAGTGCCAGTGTACAGGCCGATTAGGATAAACCGCGCGATATGACGCAGAGGCCTTCGGTTCGTGGCGACCGGGCCGCCCTTCAACGTTCCCGAGTGGATCGTCTGCTTCTCGCGATACCTCCAACAATGCCAAAGCAACGCTGCGGCCTCCTTGCGAGTCAACCATCGGTCGCGGGCCTCACCTTTGGGAGGGAGCGACACCCGTACTACGCCGCGGTGAAAGCCTTCCTTGGCGTGGTGGTTGATTGCAGCCCGCAGTGTCTCAAGGTCGCGACGAGCGCCACCCGCATTGCCACGATGCTTGGTGTAGCCTGCACAAGTCTGGGCATTAACCTGTGCCAGCTTTTTGCCACCCCAATACTCGTTGAGCCGCTCAATTCGGGCCTCGATCTCGAACTGGTCGCCGGGCTCCCCAATGTCGGTCAGATAGATCGAGAGGACATCAGCACAATCGATGTCCTCAATGTCTTGGCGGCGCCGTTCGGGTTGATACTTACGAGCGATGTAGTCCGCTAGAGCTTGCTCTGCTTTTGCTGGCGGCTTTTTTTCAGACGTGCTCGCAACGCATCCCGTGGCGATATGGCGGTCTTGCGGACAAGATCTGGACAGCGAGCATCGTGCACGCCTTGGCAAGTCGCTGGGTGAGCTGCAGTCGGACGCTTTGCGGGTTACTGACAACAATGCCGAACTCCAGGCAGTTGCGGCGCAGCTAGGATCTCTCACCAAAATACGCGGCGTGAATGCGCGAGATCGGCTAAGGCAGATCGACAGAGATGTGCGGTCCGCTGAGGTAGATTTGCAGCGAGTCGAAAATGAAATCGAACGAATCAAAGATCAAATAGCAGGAGAGGACACCGCGGAGCTGGCGAAGAAGCGAGTCCATCATACGGAGGCGCTTAGAGAAGAAGGCCGACTTCAACAGTCGATCGCCGACGCGCGCAAGGACCTTGAGCGCGTGCGCGAGGATCTGGCCATTGCCCAACGGGCGATAAAAGGGCTCGCGCCGGCGCGGTCGCGGCGTAGCACCCTAAAAGTATCGATTACGACGGATCTTGAGAAGATTTTCGCCTCAAGCATCGATGAACTTAGGGACCGACTTAGAGGTCGAGTAGGCGAGTTTGCCAATACCGCTTTCAAAGCGATGACGACCCAAAAGGCTTACCGAGGTCTCGAAATTAGCGCGAACTATGGTCTGAGCATTATCGGCGGGGACGGCAGGAAAGTTCCCCTCAGGAGCGCAGGCGCCGAGCAGGTTGTTGCGTTATCGTTGATTGACGGGCTCAACCGAACTGGTCGTGCGGTTGGGCCGGTAATCATGGATACTCCGTTTGGTCGATTGGACCTTAGCCTCGCCTGCTTGGATGGCCGTCTAGCCGTTAGCAACGGTTATCTGTACGTGCGGGCTTGGGGCGGTCCACGACGCGAGAGCCTTACTGAGTCGCTTCGATCAGTTTTGCTTGCGAGTTCTTCTGCTCTATCGATTGACCAAATTGCAGGTCTGGTGGAGGCTCGGCTCCGCCGTCCCGTTCAGCGCAACTCGGTGTTCAGTTGCCTGCGAGCGATAGAGGCGTACCAAGATCCAGCCACGGGAAAGTGGTTAAGGCCAATGTCGGATGACGACCAAGGAGATGTTGCGTTGTCGGCCTAAGCCACGCCGGTCCGGCATGAGCCGCCCAACACAGGTCCCATATATTTGTACGCCACCCATCTTCTCAGGACTATCCACTCATAAGCATGAGCTGACAATTGGTGAAACATGGCCGTTCCTGATTTCCAAAGTCTACTACTACCAGTTCTAACCGTTGCCGGGGATGGTGCTCAGCACAATCTCGCTGAGACGCTTGATCGGCTTAAGTCTGATCGAGCATACGCCTGAGGCTGTAGCGTGCATCAGCCAGCTTCTTGCGCAAGAACTAGCGCAGCCTATTCCTGACAGAGCGCCGTCCGGAGCGGCAACCTACCGGGAGGATGAAGACGAGGATGACCAAGTCCCCGCCTCTCGCGAGCCGCGAGTGCGTGGTCGGACACCCATCTTTGAACCGGGCCAGCGATCAATTGCATCGCTGCTGAGCGATATAGAACAGGGGATAATCGCGCTTCCCGATCTCCAGCGGCAGTTCGTTTGGGAAGACACCGGGGCACGTCAGCTTCTGGATTCTCTTTTCCTCGGATTCCCCGTGGGAACGCTAGTGTTCTGGCACACTTCTAATGATCCAGATGCAAAGCTACTCGGCTCTGACAAGCCAGGGCTGCGTGCAAACGTGTTGATAATAGACGGGCAGCAACGCCTCACCTCACTTTACGCGGTAAT
This sequence comes from Bradyrhizobium sp. ISRA442, assembly GCF_038085055.1. Classification (NCBI taxonomy): domain Bacteria; kingdom Pseudomonadati; phylum Pseudomonadota; class Alphaproteobacteria; order Hyphomicrobiales; family Nitrobacteraceae; genus Bradyrhizobium; species Bradyrhizobium sp. ISRA442. Next base: position 606,831 of record NZ_JALGCN010000002.1, on the reverse strand, counting down.
TAAGGGTGTCGACGTTGTCGGAAAGGATGGAGTCCCGCGAAGGATGAGCATAGCGTTCCGCCCCAGAGATGGACGCTTTGAAGTGGCGGACGCCGCAATTAGGAACGATCCCGAATTCTTGCCTAACATTGCAGAGCTTTGGGATGGGCGCCGCACACCGACTCAAATTAGACGGGACATAGTGAAGCGTCTACAAGAACGAGGGCGCGCTATCGACGACCAGTACGAAGATGCGGTCGATCAGAATCTGAGCAGAGCGCATGCGATTATCAACTATCGTTTCCCTAAGGTTTCTAACAAAACGGAGTCAGTTCGCGAACTGATAAGGAAAACCGACAAAGCTTATCAGTCCACCAAGATCCTAGAAGGCGTGTCTGCTCTGCCCCGAATAGCAGATCGCGCCTGCGGACGTCGGACCGTTGCGTTCTATTCGATCACGTCGCCGGCTTCGGCGAGCAGCGTCAGTGGCACCGTCAGTCCGAGCGCAGGAATCGAATTGGGTCGGCTTCATGACCGGCAGGTCGGCGGGCTTTTCGCCGTTATCGGAAGTGACGATCTCCAGCCTGATCAAGGGGCAACCTTCAAACTGATAGCTTTCACAAATGGAGTGAGTTGGGCGACTGATAAGCTTTGGTCGCAAATGGAGCCAGTTGTAGAACTGATAAGAAAGACGTGAAACCTTATCAGTCGGACTGGCCGCCGCTGCCGTTGGCAGAGTTCCCTGACCGGATGGTGCCGATCCTGAAGCTCCGCCCAGGAGTTCCCTCTTCAATCTCTGACGAATTTCGCGACGTTGACATCTTCGCCTCGCGACCGTCGCAGGACTGCCATCGCGCTATCACGCGATTCGAACAGCGCCTTTCGCACGAAATCGATCGTGTGCTCGCGCGAGATCAATCCGGAAAGTCGCGCGCCTGAGCGATTCGGATCGGGCTTGATGCGCTGCACAATGGCGCTCACGCCGGCGGCCGCGTTGACTTCCTGCTTCTCTGGGATAAGTATAGACATATTGTCGTCAAGGGAGCCGCGCCATCATGCCGCCAATCTATATCTCCTATTTGAACCGCCTCGACATCGACGAACTCAAGATTGCCGACGAAGAGATCCTCGCGGCCATCGAAACGAGTCTTGCGGCGCAAGGAAGAGGTGACACGGTTATCGAGCCCCGCGTCCATCTCGAACCAGGCGCCGCCAATGGGCATTTCAACGTTTTGCGTGGGGCGATAAAGCCGCCGATCGATAGGGCCGGAGTCAAGATCGTCGGTGACTTCGTAGACAACTACAAGCTCGGTCTTCATTCGGAGCTTGGCATCTTGGCCCTGTTTGATCCTCGGACCGGCGCTCCAAGGGCAATCATGGATGCGAGCGGAATCACCGACATGCGAACCGGGGCGGTGACGGCGATCGGTGCCAAGTATTTGGCTCGCAAGAACTCAAGAATACTTGGTCACATCGGTGCGCGGGGGACGGCCTATTGGAACGTGCGGCTGCTTGATCATCTCTTCGACTTCGATGAGATCCGCGTCCATTCGCGCCGGGAGGAGAGCCGGAACAGTTTCGCAGATCGACTCAGTCAGGATCTCGGCAAGAAGGTCGTGGCGACCGCTGACTGGAAGTCATGTCTTGACGGGGCGGACATCGTGGTCGAGGCGTCCCGTCTCGACAAACCGACGCCGATGCTCAAGACCGAGTGGATCAAGAAGGGCGCTTTTGTCGTGCCCTACGGTACGATGAGTGCAATCGAACTCTCCCTGACCGATATCATGACAAAGCTGGTTGTCGATGATTGGGGGCAGTGCAAGGGCGGGAAGTTCGGTAGTCTTCGTGCTCACGTCGAAGCGGGCAAGCTGTCCGAAAAGACGCTCCATGCCGAACTGGGCCAGATTGTTGCTGGTCTCAAGCCAGGTCGCGAAAGCGATGCGGAAACCAATCTGCTTTGGCATCGCGGGCTCTCGCTGTCCGATATAGCGCTGGGCCATGCAATGCTGGAAAAGGCCGAGCGGATCGGGGTAGGCCAGCGCTTGCGCTTTGCGTGAACACCAGTCAGGCACATACCGACATGTGCTACGCCGCGAATGCGCGAATGTATTCGGTTAATTCCCAGGCAGCGATCGCATGGAAGGGGCTGTTCGGCTGGCTCGCTCGCGTTAGCGGGGTCAACCTCGATATTGTAGATCATGCCTTTCCGCTTCCCTTGGCGGACCTTTGGTCGCGGCGCGATCTGGGTTGCGCCTTTATGTGCGGATTTCCGTTCATGTTGGCGAAACATCGGCCCCAGCCGATCGTTGCGCCGATTCCCGCCAACGCTCCGGTTCCCGGACGCCCGGTCTATGCGACAAGGTTCCTGGTACGCTCGGACTCGGAATTTCAGACGATCGAGGACACTTTTGGCGGCCGGCTCGGTTACACCGTCGAGGACTCTCATTCCGGTTACAATGCGGTGCGCCATCACCTCCTGCCATATTACCGGCGGCGCGGTACCGAGCTCTATCGCGAAAGTATCGGTCCGCTGACGACCCCGCGCCAGGTTATGGACGCGATTGTTGCCGGCGATGTCGACGTCGGCCCGCTTGACAGTTACGCGTTGGATCTGATGATCCGTCACGAACCGCAGCTTGGCTCCCGGCTCAGGATCGTTGCAACGACCGAACCTGCGCCGATTCCGTTTCTAGTAGCCGCGCCTGGATGTCCGGACGATATTGTAGCCAAGCTGCAGGCAACTCTCACGACCTTTGCCAAGGCGTCCGAGTGCGCTTTCTTGCGGGACGCATTGTGTCTTAACGGTTTCGCTCCTGTCGAGATTGGGGACTACGAACTGATGTTGCGTTGGGACGCCGAGGCCCGCGCGGCAGGCTACGTCCGGCCGATTTGACCTCGGCATTGACGAAGCACCACCAGATAGCACGCAGCCGCAGCGGCCGGAGCTATTTGACATTTGAAGTCGGTTTCGCGCATCAAGATGGCCGCGTCACCGCATGCCAGTGTTGTCGCCTTGCTGTCGGCTGAATAAAGGCAGACGTCGTCAAATGGGGCAACGACGACGGCGACGTCATACCCGATGAAATCGCAATCTATCGGTTGGCGGACCTGCAGGAGCCGATGCTCGAATTGGTCTCGCAGCGTCATCACATTGAGATCCACGATTTCGCCGGCGAGTAATCGCGCCGAGGTCGGAGTATCGCCGGGAAAGCTCACAGGGGCGGTATTGCGATCCAGCACGACCGGCTGGGCACTCCCGATTGTGAGGGATAGTCCGTTCCCCCCGACGACGGCAAGGGTACGGGCGATGCCGGGAAATTCAGAGAACGGGCCGTCAGAAGCGACGTGGGCCATGCTGATGCGCCAGTCGAACGCATTGAGCGAGGCACCTGGCGGCGAGATAGCAATCTCGGTCGTCGAGCCGCCGCCGTTCTTCCAGGGCGTCGTTCGACATTCATTAGCGCGAACGATCTTCATGATGGTTGAGGAGTCATCCAGTTTGTTGGCCAGGACCCATCAAGCGCGACAGACACTTGGCGCTCTGATGTAAGTTGTATATACATATAGCAGGTCTCTAGACTGTTTCGCCGAAATGGACTGCATTTCATGGCGCCGGGTGCATTTTCGAACTGGCCCCTGCTTGTGGCAGGCGTAGTCAGGTGCGCGGGAATCGGATGTTGCGCGTCCAGCGCCGACTTGGGGGTCCATTCGCAGAATGAGCACGGTAGCAAAACGGGGAAGCGGGGCAGGGACGACCCTCCATCAACGCATCCGCAGCGACATTGAGGGCCGCATTCTTTCGGGCGAGTGGCCGCCTGGCTACCGGCTCCCGTTCGAGCACGAGATTATGCAGACATATTCATGCGCCCGCATGACGGCGAACAAGGTCCTTTCGGCGCTGGCTGCTTCCGGCCTGGTAGAGCGTCGCCGGCGAGCGGGCAGCTTCGTCGCACGTCCGAAGGTCCATTCCGCGGTGCTGCAGATTCCTGACCTCAAGGCTGAGGTCGAAAGTCGCGGCGAACGGTATGGCTACGAGTTGCTCGACCGACAGCAGCGAGGCGCGACGCGAGAAGACAGGGGGCGGCTGGAGGTTCACCTTCGCGAACCCATACTGGCGGTGCGCTGTCGTCACGACGCCGCGGAGCAGCCATTCGCGCTGGAAGATCGACTGCTCAACCTGAAGGCGGTGCCTGACGCTTCCCTGCAAGATTTCTCGATCGTACCGCCAAGCACCTGGTTGGTCGACCACGTGCCGTGGACCGAAGCCGAACACCGCATATCCGCATTCAACGCGGATGCCTCTGTTGCCACTGAACTTTCGATTGATGTCGGGACGGCATGTCTCGTCATCGAACGATGGACGTGGCGCAATGGTGAGCCGATCACGGCGGTCCGATTTACCCATCCCGCGCAGCTGTACGATCTGGTGGCCAGGTTCACCCCGTGCGGTTAGTCGTTCCATTGTCCGACAGCTCCTCGCTTCGAGGCCGTCGGCAGAGACGATCACTTGGCTTTAGCGGCGTCGACGAATTGGTTCGTCCACAGATCGTTCTCGGAAGACTTGGCGTCGAACTCCTTGCCAAAGTTGGTGCCAACCTCCTTGGCAAAAGTCAGCGCGTTCTGCATACTCTGGACGTCGATTTTCCCGCCATCGGCGACGCCGCTGCTCATCGTCTTGAGCGCGGCCGCAATTGCCTGCGGATCCGCTTTGGCAAAGAACTGCTTCTGGATCGCGCTCGCCGCCTCGTCCGGCTTATTGACCGCAGCTGCGCTGCCTTCTTGCAGGGCCTTTGCTGTCTTGGTGATCAGATCGGCCGTCGCCTGGCTAATGGGCTTCTTGGCGACGAGCACCAGATAGGGCTGGTTCGCAAGCAGGGGGAAGTCGTCGCCAAGCGACACAAGCACAACGCCAGTGCCGGCCTTTTCGGCGAGGTATCCCTCCGGTGGAGACAGCACGAAGGCGTCGATCCGCTTCGCTTCGAGCGCGGCTTGAACGGCGGTAGGGTTACCAACCTGAGCAACCCTTAGGTCGTTCTTTGGATCAAGGCCGCCTTTCGCGGCGAGCCAGCGCGCCGCGATCTCCTGCGCGCCTGCAAGCGCGGTAGCGCCGACGAGCGCGCCCTTCATGGCAGCGAGCTTCTTTGCCAAGGGATCGGTCGCCTTAACATCGGTACGTTCCAACAGTGCGGGCGAGACAACGAGCTGGAGCGTAACTTTCGACATTAATGAATAGACGATTTCGAAAGGCCGGCCTTTGGCTGCCGCGCGAAGCATCGCATCGGGCCCGACAGCCGCAAGTTCTATATCGCCGGCATCGAGTGCAGCGAGTGCAGAGGCGTCGCCCCCGGGCAATGCGACGACTGTGGCCGTCAATCCCTGCGATTTGAACGTGTCTAGCGCGCGAGCCGACCAGATCGGCAGAAAACTCAAAGTCGGAGCGCCCAGCCCGATCCGTACTGTCTGTTGGGCATTGGCCAAACTTGGCGACAGCGCCAACGCAGCTCCGATGACAGCAATTTTCGCTACCCTGAGGATCGTGCGCATGAAGCTCTCCGTTTCTAAATGTCGATTGGACCGGTTCCCGATAGGGAGCGCCAGCGCAACAGTCGGCGCTCAAGGCGACCAGCAAGGACGTTAGCAACAGTCACGAATGCAAGGAGGATCACGATCCCTGCGAATACGCCTGCCGGATCATACGTCGACGATGCCTCGTGGATGAAAAGGCCGAGTCCCTGGGCAGACGAGGTAAATTCGCCAACAATCACGCCGATAACGCTGTACGGAATTGCGAGCCGCATGCCCAGCATCACGAACGGCGCGGCAGCAGGCAGAAAGACGTGATAGGTGAGCTGTCGCTGGTTGGCTCCCATCACCAGGGTTAGATTGACGAGTTCGCGGTCAACGCTGCGCACGCCAGCGAATACGTTGTAAAAGACCAGAAAGAACACCATGATCGAGGCGAGGGCGACCTTCGAACCCATCCCGATGCCAAACCAAATGATGAAGAGCGGGGCGAGGGCGATCTTTGGCACCCCATAGAACGCCATTACGTAAGGTTCGAATATCCGCGCGAGTCTGGGCGATCGGCCAAGAGTGTAGCCGCCGATCACACCGCCTGCGACGCCGATAACGTAACCGAGCACAAGCTCCTGGCCGGTTGTCCAAAGATGCGGATAGATCTCACCCGAGGCAAACAGTTCGTACAGGCGTTGCGCGACTGCGGTAGGCTTGCTGACGTAGATCTCTTTGATCAATCGACCGGATGCGTATTGCCAGAACAGAAGCAGCGCGACGCCCGGTAGAAGTTTCAGCAGCCACTGAAACGATCGGGCGACAATTGCCGGAAGGGCTCGGTGCGGGGGCTTGGTATCCATGGAGGCGGAATACGCCATGTCGATCACCGGCTTGCCCTCGGTCAATGGACTTGTCCCGTATTGATCTGCGAACGGAACTCAGTCCAAACCGCGTCGTAGGCGGCCTCGAAACCTGGATTGCGGAATGGCTCGAACATGTTGCGTGGCCGTGGGAGATCGATCGGAATGTTCGCCAGTAAGCGGGATGGTCGCTGGCTCAGCACGACCACATAGTCGGCGAGAAGCACGGCTTCGGTGATATCGTGCGTTACAAACACGATAGTCGCACCAGCTTCCATAGACAGTTTCTGCAGATCGCTCTGCATCACCATGCGGGTCTGCGCATCTAGAGCTCCGAACGGTTCGTCCATGAGGATGATATCTGGACGGTAAACCAAGGTACGCGCGATCGAACCGCGCTTTTGCATGCCGCCAGAAAGTTGACTGGGATAATGATGTTCAAAGCCCTTGAGGCCGACGGAGCCGAGCGCGCTCGCGACCCGCTGACTGCGTTCCTCAGCCGCAACACCCCGCAACAAGAGGGGAAGCTCGACGTTCTCAAACAGGGTCTTCCAGGGAAATAATTGGGCTTGTTGGGGAACAAAGCCGACTTCGGTGTTGATCGAAGCCACTGCGCGGCCGCGGTGACGTACTGCACCACGGGTTGGAATCAGGAGCCCAGCCGCCATCTGCAGCAGCGTGCTCTTGCCGCATCCGCTCGGACCGATAACTGCAACAAATTTCCCGCGATCAACCTCGAAGCTGATCTCATCCAACACGCGAATGTTCGTCCGTTGTCCCGGAGACGGAAACTCCTGCCCGATCCCATCGAAGGCGAGTACGCGGTCGGTCATTCCGGTCACCCTTATTCTAACATGTATATACATAATCGAAGCCGGCCGGATGGGCAAGCTGGCATGGGTGATGAGATTTCGGGCTGCTGCGTGCGGGTGGTCAGGCAGAAAGGTTAGACCCCCCTAACCTCGTGCCTGCCTAGGACAGATCCCGTACTGCGTGCCCGTCGTTGAATGGCAAATTTACCCCTCGGCATTAGCCGGCTAGATAGTTGGCCCGGTCTCAACCTCTTCTCGCAAGGTCTCTTCGTGCGTGAGATGGCGGCTGGGAGATCGACAACCCGCGGAGGGGCGGCCCCATGTTGGAGTTTAGGGAGGCACAACCGCGCTACCCGACGCAAGCCCTCCAGCGACAGGGCGTCCGCCTCACTGTGGCCTCGTCGCCCGGCCGCCGATGAGTTGCGACGTGGAGCTCACGGAGGTTCGGTCGCAGATCAGCCGTGATTAGCGCTCCGCTACCGTTCACGACGTCGGGGCTGCGAGGACGAGTGCAATATTGCGTTTACACTCTCACCCCACTGGCAGGGTAAATTGAAGGGCTGTACCCGGGCCGGCCGAACGAGAGGTCCATATTCGTCCCCCATGAGCTTCGACGATCGATCGGCAGATCGATAGTCCCATGCCCATGCCACCGGGCTTGGTGGTGTAGAATGCGTCGAACAGGCGGTGAAAACCCTCCGGCTTCAGTCCCGGGCCCGAATCCCGCACGGCGACGAGCACCCCGCCCGATGCATCTTTTCCGGTGCTGATTAGCAACTCTCGCGCCCCTTCACTGACCGCGCTCATCGCTTCGACGGCGTTGATGATCAAGTTGAGGATCACTTGTTGCAGTTGGACTCGATCTCCTTGAATGAGCGGCAAGCCCTCCGCGAGTTGTGTCTGCACCGAGACGCCGTTCTTTAAAATTTCGCCGCGGGTCAGGGCAATGACCTCAAGGATTGCTCCGTTGATCTCCAAGATATCCTTCCGTGGGGGCGCCTTCTTGATTAGGGCACGGATCCGGCCTATGACGTCGGTGGCTCGGTTGCCTGCCTTGACGGTGTTGCCGAGCGCCTCCCGGGCCCGCTCCAGATTTGGCGGCTGCGCATTTAGCCAGCGCAAGGCAGCTCCGGCATTGGTAACTGTCGCCGCGATTGGCTGCATGACTTCATGGGCAATCGAGGCCGACAGCTCTCCCATCGTTGCGACGCGATTGACGTGCGCGAGCTGCGTCTGCGCTTCCCGCAACGCTTCCGACGCTAACATCAGCTGGTTGGTCCGTTCTACGACACGTTGTTCGAGTTCCTCATTGAGCCCCTTGATTTCGGCCTTGGCTCGCTTGAGCGCGGCGGTTTCGACAATGTCCCAATTCCCGTGTCGCCTTGCGAGGACAAACTGGTGTGTACGCACCACATCCAGGATTTCATGAGCTCCGCACGTCGCAAGCGGGTACGTGCACAGCAGGGCGAGGCTCTGATTGCCGATGACCTCGTTGAGACCATCTTCATAGTCGCAAAAGTGTCTCCAGAAGTCCTTCTTTGATAGCCAGGTGGTATCCGCGGTCGCTCTCATTCCGGCGTACCCTCTGGCCGATACGCGAGCGAACTTCTCATACAAAGCGTTTGTTACCCTCTTGCCATCAAACGTCCCGCCCTGGAGAAACCAATCGCTTGCCGACCCAATTTCCATCCTGGAGTCCGCCAGGTGTCGATCAAGGTCAGGCACCGCGGCTTTCAATGCAGCTGTGGCTTCTTCGATCGTAAAAGGCGCGGCAACAACCCACAGGCAATACTCCTCCCTCCCCAAACCCGACTTGAAGAATTCGATCAACGTGTCGAGGAGATCCTCTCTCGTCTCATAGAAGAGGCAAAAGTGGGCACCCCAGGCCACCATGTCGCCAACGACTTCGACTCCGGTCTTCCGCATCTCCGTTGTCATTGGGTCACCTCCAATTTCCAACGTTCCGGTCGCGCAAACAAAAGTTCTACTGCGGCCGCAGCAGTAGCGATTGGCGTTTTGATCATGATGGTGCTCTAGGTCAGTATCGAATTCCGACCCAACGGTCGGGAAGGTTAAGCCGACTTCTTATGCTCGGCCATGAATTTCCTTCCCGGGATCGAAAGCGCCATGAACTTTTTGTTGTTGAGGCATGTCAGTGATGCTTACAGTTGATCGAAGGTCTGACGCGCATCGGCTTTACCAAGGGGCGCATTCGTCGGCTAAAGTCGTGGGTTGCTCATCGCTGTATCCACCAATAATCGATTAGGCGACGACATTCGCGTGTGGGCCCTTCGCGACATATTGCGCTGCCGCACTTGACCGCTGTGGGGGCCACCTCGGCGCAGTCTTGAACGGCGAGGTGGCAAACCACGGCAATGGCAGACTGATAAGGTTTGGCTGCAAACCTTATCAGTCTCACGAAAAGCTTATCAGTCACAAAGTAGGCGCTAAGTTCCGTGAGCCTCAAGGTCTGCCCCTTGGTGTGAAGCAGACGAAGGGGAGGGAGTGCCGATGGTCGATTTCTGACCCTGGCTGTGTGGAAAGCCGCGAGTCGGCTACGATTCCTCCGTTTTAAGAGGCCAGCTTCCCGACTGAACTCCCTAGCGCCAAACGGATGGAATGGAAACGATAACGAGCCGTCATTTTTGCTGGTTTGCGTCCCGACGTAGCTTATCGCTGCGCTTTAACGGCGCGCATACAATCCGCCTTTTCTGACTCTGCTCTAGCTTGCGCGTGATCGATCAGCGCTTGGAACAGGCGGCATCCCAGCACAAAGTTTTCCCGCAAAACTGGCGAGACTCGAATAAGGCGCCGCCATCGCCTCATCTACCGTTCACGACGGCGTAGCCGAGGAATTATCGAACGTATTCCAGAAGGGAATTGGCAGTTTGCCGCGGCTCGTCACAGCATGGACGGGAGTTTCCGGAGTCAATGACCCGATTCGAGTCTGCGAAATACGATTGTCGCAGATTTCTATGATTGGGTCTTTGCAGAACAAAAAGGAGCACGGCGAATGCCGACCTACAGGAAAAACCCCGAAGCGGTCTCGAAGTTGACTCCCGAGCAGTACCGCGTCACGCAGACTGACGGGACCGAGCGTCCCTTCGCCAATGAATATTGGGACAACAAGGAGCCTGGTCTCTACGTCGACGTAGTTTCCGGCGAGCCGCTCTTTGCGTCCTTCGACAAGTTCGACAGCGGAACGGGATGGCCAAGTTTCACGCGGCCCCTAGAGGCCGCAAATGTCACCGAGAACGTTGACAGCTCGCACGGCATGACGCGGACCGAGGTTCGCTCCAAGCACGGCGACAGCCATCTTGGCCACATCTTCCCAGATGGGCCGCGCGACAAGGGCGGGTTGAGGTACTGTATAAATTCGGCCTCGTTGAGGTTTATCCACCGCGACCAACTAGAAAGAGAGGGATACGGCAAGTACTCAGCGCTGTTCTCAAAGCAGGAGGCCTGACGATGGCAGCGACTACAGAGCGAGCGGTCCTGGCAGGAGGTTGCTTCTGGGGAATGCAGCAGCTGCTCAGGCGCCTGCCCGGTGTCGTCTCGACGCGGGTCGGCTACTCGGGCGGCGACGTCAAGAACGCTACCTATCGCGACCACGGAACGCACGCCGAAGCGCTCGAGATCGTATTCGACCCGAGTCAGACGAGCTTCCGAGAGTTGCTCGAGTTCTTCTTCCAGATCCACGACCCGACGACGCTCAACCGGCAGGGAAACGACCGAGGCACAAGCTACAGGTCGGCGATTTTCTACACTACCGAGGAGCAGCGCCGCGTGGCCGAGGATACCATCGCCGACGTCGAGGCGTCAGGGCTGTGGCCGGGCAAGGTTGTGACCGAGATTTCATCCGCCGGCGATTTCTGGGAGGCCGAGCCCGAGCACCAGGATTGCCTGGAACGGCATCCGAACGGCTACACCTGCCATTTCGTCCGGCTCCAGTGGAAGTTGCCGGTCAGAACTCGGGCCTAAGGAGATTAGCTATATGACCCGTCCGCGATCGTCGAAGCTCTTCCTTATACCTCTCGTGCTGCCTCTGTCCGGGACTCTCGGAATAGAAGCACGCGCTTCTGAGCTTGTAGGTCATGTCTACGTGCAGACCAATGAAACCCAGAACTGAGCTGGCTCCGGTTGTCTTAACAGCAATTCCGCGTCATTTCTGCAGAGATTTCTGAGCCGCCTTCAGTCGCTGAATCAACAATGAATGCCATCGCGACTTGCAGGAGTGGAGTTACGAAACCCGCGCAATCAGCCCCGGGAATTGTGCGTACCTGGCGCACGAGAACGGCAAGAATCGCGCGGGGCACTGCGAGCATTCAGGCCCCGTGTGAATAACTCAAATTGGCGATGTAGGTTGCCTTGGTAGGGCCAAGCCGGCCCTTCTGAATGCTTGCGACTGTCAGAGGCGGCATACGGGGCGGTGTCATTTGCCACCCGCGATCTTTTCCAGCCGCGATTAAGCGGTCGCACCGGCCGATTCGGATATGTCTGGTAGAGGACGGCCCCAACGAGCGCCTGGGAAGGAGTATCCGTGGAGGGTAGCCGGAAGGGCCCTTGGCGGCGCGCACGATCCTGATGGCGCGTCTCTCTTTTTTTAGAGGTAACTTTCGATATTGATCTTGTTTGCACATGTGACCGTCCTCCACTTGCCCTCCGGATCGTCCGCGTTGATGCCATTCTACGTGCACGGAAATAGCATACGCACGGTCGTTCCCTTGTTTTCCGCGCTCTGGATATTAATCGTTCCATTGCAGCGTTCGACGAGGCGTTTGACTTGCGTGAGACCCAACCCTGTACCTGTGCCGATTTCCTTCGTCGTGAAGTAGGGCTCCAAGGCTCGTTCGAGCACGTCCGGGCTCATGCCGGTCCCATCGTCGGAAACCGATATCTCGACCCAGGGAGCGTCTATCTGCACGCAGACGTTCCGCGCGCTAATACTGATCGTCCCACCTTCGGGCATCGCGTCGCTTGCATTCTTGCAGAGATTGAGGAGTGCAAGATGGAGCTCCTCCGGATCAGCTTGGAACTGCTCGAGACCCGGGTCGATGTGCGTGTCGACAACAACGTCAGCGCGCAGCGTCTGGTCGACCAGATCACCGATGTCCACGATATGGTCATGGGAGACGGGCCGAGCTGTGCTGCAATACGGACGATCGCTGTCCAGCAGTTTGCGGCTGAGCGACGCGCCGCGCTGGATTGCGCGGCGGAGCCTTTCAACGATCGCAGCGCGATCTTGCGCGTCAGTCCTTACATCAAGCAGCCGCAGGCCTCCATCGATAACTGCCAAGAGATTTGCGATGTCATGGACGAAGATCTTCGTGGTGTCTCGATGGATGTCCGCGGGCCCGCAGACCGGAATATCGTTGGAAATGATTTTGCACAGGACGCCGGTGGTCTCTCCATCTGCTCCTTCCAAAGGGATCTCCGCCCGACCATTACGGACATTTGTAGATGTCGCCTCTGCCACGGCGGAGAGATCTATAGCGATCGCTCCGTCTCCAATAGGAACAGGGGCCGCATCTGGTAGCGAAAGAATAGCCCCCAATGCTGACTTCAACGTTTCTCGCAAGCTCACGACCGACATTCGCGCCTCCCTCAAGTTCTCGTCACAGCGCCGACATGCGACACCCGACGAGAACGACTTTGGACCGATTTGGAGACCTCGGTCGCCATAAGTTCTATATCCCTACGTTATCGCGGTCCCTCGCGAGGCGGGGATCCGACTTCGACACTAGAATGGATCCTTACAGTCACATCGACCTTAAAGGAACGGCCGCGCCCGATTAGACGCCGGACGAGCGCGGTATCCTCGAAACACAATAGCGATAGGTCAAGGCGCACGCGAGCGCGGCGACAATGGCGGTGAAGATGCTCGCCTCGGTGAAATCAGATGCGTATGAGGTAAGCCCGGTGATCTTCAACGTTGATCTCAGTTGCTTGTGATGGTCATCAACAGGCCAGCGAGCTCTTCGGAATGACTCTCTTGGGCATCCATGGCTGTCGGAGATGACCTAGGAACGCTATCCTCTAACCGGACGTCCTGTGGCGGCGCCCACCGGGATATTGAGATGCGGGGTGATGGAAAATTGCGTTCCGTCCGCGTTTCAGGCGCGGCACTACATCCATTCCCATTGGGAATTGACTCTATGCCTACCAATGTCTCCCAACAAAATGATAGAGGGGACGACCGCGTCGGATCGACCGGAAGCCGAAGCTTGGGGACCATGAGCGGTGAACGAGACCGAAGGGCAACCGCTTGCTCTGAAGACGAAATAGCTATGTTGGGCGACGCTATCGTCCATGTCGTCGACGACGACGAGCTCATGAGGCATTCGATCGACGATCTTCTGCGATCAGTCGGTTACACCGTGAAGCTCTACGGTCGTGCGGAGGATTTTCTTGCTGCCGATCTAGCTGATGTGCCTGGCTGCGTGATCATCGACGTCAGGATGCCGGGGCCCAGCGGGCTCGAACTGCAGGCGTCGCTCGCCCGGCGTAATAACCGTTTGCCAATTATCCTGATGAGCGGCTATGGCGATATCCGCATGTCAGTTCAGGCGATGAAGGCAGGCGCTGTTGACTTCATCGAAAAGCCTTTTCGGGACCAGGAGATGTTGGAGGCAGTTGCCAACGCGATCCGAACGTGGAAGCCGCCATCGCCGGCGCCGGACCGGCTGTCGGAATTGCGCAAACGATACGAAAGCCTGACCGCACGTGAACGCGAGGTCATGGCGCTAGTGTGTGCAGGCCAAATGAACAAGCAAATCGCGGGCGCATTAGAGATCCAGGAGACCACCGTGAAATTTCATCGGAGCGCGGTCATGACGAAGATGATGGCCAGCAGCCTCGCGGAATTGACCCGGATGGCGGCACTTCTGGAAGGCGATGAGTAGGTGCTCATCGAAGCCTGTCCAAAAGGACAGGTCTAGCCTCAGCCGTGGGAGAGTAGGCGAGCGCGTCGAATAGGCGCAGTTTCGCTTCATGAACAAGAAAGCTCTCATCTGCGTCGTCGATGACGATGCCCTCCTCCGGGAGTCGTTGAATTACCTGCTGCGTGCTGCTGGCCACGAAGTAGCCTGCTTCGGGAGCGCGGAGTCCTTCCTCGATTCCGAGGAGAGCGAGCGCTGTGACTGCGTGGTCGCGGACATCGATATGCCGGGGCTGTCCGGTATCGATCTCGTCGAGCGCGTCGTCGAGATGTCGAATCCACCTAAGGTCATTCTCATTACCGGGCGCCCTGAAGAGTCGTGGCGCGAACGCGCGATGTACTCCGGAGCGGTCGGGTTTTTCAGGAAGCCAATCGAGGCGCAATCGCTGCTCGACATCGTTCAACGGAGTGTTGCCGCATAACGGACGTCCAGCCGGATCTCGTTGGCGAACGAAGTCCCCTGACGAGAGCCCGCTTGACGGGCTAGCTGACGAAATAGGAAGGAGCCACCATGGAATTCCACCAAATTCGGTATTTCGTAGCCCTTGCCAAGTGCATGAATTTTACTCGGGCGGCCGAACAGTGCAACGTCTCCCAACCCGCGCTGACTAAGTCAATTCAGAAGCTGGAGTACGAACTTGGTGGCGCACTGGTTTTCCGTGAAAGGCACCTCAGCCAGTTAACAGACCTTGGAAAGCTAATGCTGCCCACACTGGAGCGGACGCTGCTCGCCGTCGAGGAGGCTCGCACCAATGCTAAGAAATTCAAGCGGAAGAACGTCGCCACACTCCGGGTGGCCCTGACACCGATGATCTCGGCGTCGATCCTGGCGAAACCGATCGCCGCGCTCACGACCCAGCTACCGGGCCTCCAAGTCGATCTGGTCGACGCTGAATCCTCTAACGTCTTCGAAGGCTTACTGAGCGGCGATGTCAGCGCCGCCCTGGGTAGCAGCTGCATTGGGCCAACGCCCGAACGCATCGAGCGTTTCAGCTTGTTCCGCGAAAGAGTCTTTGTCGCATGCGCCGAGGGGAGCCGGATGGCAGAGGAGTCCACCGTTAGCCTGAAGGATCTGCGATCCGCGAAATGGCTCGAAGCGATTGACTGCGAGATCTACCGCGCGTTCCGCGAGCACCTGTGCGAGGGGCAGGTCGCACAGCCCGGGCACCGCGCGCAAGGGCTGCAGCACCTGCAGCACCTAGTTAGCGCAAATCTTGGCGTTATGCTAACCCCAGAGCACGCGCCAGCACTGCCGGATGCTGTCGTCCGCCCTATCGTGGACCTCGACTTCAAACACACTGTTGAGCTCTTTGTTGTCGGTGGACGCCAATACTCGCCCGCGCTCGAGGCTTTTATAAAGATTTGCAGGCGATTCGATTGGCAGACGCTGCTAACAAAGGCGCAGGCGCGGATAGCGCCAAATACAGATCCGTTCACCACCATGCCCCGACGTCAACGTGACGCGGAAGTCGTCCGCATCACAGCTTAGGGTGGAGCGACGCACGGCCTCTAGCGCTACTAGCCTCGTCGCTATCGTTTCGATACGACTGCCCGTCATGCGGCCATTTCCCGACTTCCGTCCAATGGCAGAGTACGAACGCCCGCTCACATGTTCGGGTTGCGGCGTAGACGCGCCACGAGGCCCCTCAATTGTCCCAGCGAGTAGCTCGGGGAGGCCCGGCTTTCAAAAGTCGTAGAAAGCCGTTGCTTGCGTGGCTTGTCATGGCGACGGCCGTGGATGGTGCGGAAATGGCCTCAAAATGTGACGGAAACAGTGGGTTCGCAAACTACTAGATCGACCCAGATGATATCAGGTGGAAGCTCGGATGAGTTCCCGCCGATCATCGACTCTGTTGCGATGAAGTTTTAGCACGGGAACGCCGACTTCTTGCAACTGGATCGGTCTAGAGAATATCGCAGGAGGTCCGGGTGTGTCAGCCAACAACCGGCCGGGTTTGCGAAACATCCTGTCATCGATTCCATAACCAAAGGGAAGTTGCAGTCCCTGGATGTCGATGGGAAATCGTTCCGGCTTACCTTGACGGATGTGTTGGCAAACTCATGGGATCCGAAGACTGGGTGCACGCGCGGTGAACACTGGTCGTCGTTTGAGTGATTGATGGTCCGGGTTTAGGCGCACCAGCTGGGCCCTTCGGCGGTGCGGGCTGCCAGTCAACGGATGTGCGGAGTAACGATTTGACCAAGCGACACATAGAGACACTGCTCCATCAGCAGAGCGCCCGCGCATGCCCGCCAATCCCTTCATTGATCTCAGGCGTTTCCTGACCGGAAACACCAACGACTATATGCATCGGGGGGCTAGCGCTACGTGATCCTGGCGCTGTTCTGGGTGCTCACGATTGCCGCCATCGGGATGGCCGAGCGAAATTGGCAGAAGGATCCGACGCAACGCACCGGCCGTCATCTGGGTGTCTGGGTCGTCAGGGTCTCATCGGCAGCCTGTGGTTACGGGGCATGTTATGGAAGCTACCGCTGCCGGCGTCCGATGGACTGCAATACTGGATCGAGCAGGAGTCAACCAATGTGGCATTCGAGTTTCATCGTGCGTTCCTGAAGGATGTCGTGCGGCCTCATATGACGATCTTTGGGCCTCTTGTTTTTCTGGCCGAGCTGGTGTTTGCGGGATCGATGATCCTCGGACTTGCGGTGCGCTTTGCCGGCGTCCTGGCCCTACAGGGTGCAGCTCTGGCTTGGCCTCTACGGCAAGGCCTCCGAATGGCCGTGGACCTATAATGAGTTAATCTCTTGAATGAACGAGATCGACAGTGGGAAACAACGGAATAGATGTCCTATGGAGAGACGGCGAACGCATATTCTGTCGAGAATGGCGAACAAACAGTAATGGCGAGCAAACGACGGTTTTCACCGTCAGCAACTTGGCTGCGATCCCATCCGCTGACAGCCTGGCCCGTCTCTCTCATGAATATGAATTAAAGGATCGGCTTCACGGCGCATGGGCGCTTTGCCCTCTCTCGCTCGTCAATCGAAGTGGGCGCGTTGCATTGCTCCTCGAGGACAATGGCGAGGAACCTCTCGAGGCTCTGCTCGGGACACCATTTGAGCTTGGCCGCTTCTTGAGGCTCGCCGTCAAGTTGACTGAGGCGCTCGCTTGTGTTCATCAACAGGGGCTCGTCCATAGAGACCTGAAGCCCGTGCATATTTTCATTGCGCTCGGCGAGGAGCATGTCCGGTTGACCGGATTCGGAATCGCGACACAGCTACAGCGCATGCGGCGTATGTCCGGACTGCCCGAATATGTCGCGGGCACTCTTGCCTACATGGCGCCGGAACAAACTGGCCGCATGAATCGCTCCGTAGATGCCCGTAGCGACTTGTACTCGCTCGGTGTGATCCTCTATCGCATGCTAACGGGCACGCTCCCATTTACCGCGTCAGAACCTGGCGAGTGGATTCATTGCCATATAGCGCGAACGCCAGTACGGCCAGAACAGGGACTAGCTGACATTCCGGCCCAAGTTTCGAATGTCATCATGAAGCTGCTCGCGAAACCCGCGGAGCATCGATACCAGACGGCAGTCGGTCTCGAACATGACCTGCGGCGCTGTCTTGTGGAACTTGAAACGAACTACCAGGTTGTTCCGTTTCCGCTAGCAGAGCTAGATTTATCAGACCGTCTGCTCATCCCTGAGAAGTTATATGGCAGAGAGAAGCAGATCGGAACGCTTACGACGGCTTTTGATCGCGTCGTCCGGAGCGGCACTCCCGAGCTGGTACTGGTATCCGGGGGCTCCGGTATCGGCAAGTCTGCGATTGTTGGAGAACTGCGTAAGGTCCTGATGCCAACGCACGCGCTATTTGCATCAGGAAAGTTCGACGAGCGGAGGGGAGACATTCCGTACTCGACATTGGCACAGGCCTTCCAGGGGCTTGTTCGCCAATTGCTCGGGAAAACCGAGAACGAGTTACGAGGATGGCGCAACGCTTTTCTGGAATCAATCGGACCAAACGGCAGGCTCATTACCGATCTCGTGCCTGAACTCAAGCACATTATCGGTGAGCAACCGGTGGTACCAGAACTTCCTCCTCAACAGGAAAAAGGTCGCTTTCAGCTGGTATTTCGTCGGTTCGTCGCGGTTTTTGCAAGACCGGAACATCCGCTAGTGCTTTTTCTCGACGATCTGCAATGGCTCGATGCTGCAACGCTGGACGTCATTGAGGATATGACAATGCGGCTAGACCCGCGTCATATGCTCTTAATCGGTGCCTTCCGCGAAAATGAGGTCGATGCGCTTCATCCGCTTTCACGGACACTGAAATTAATGAGAGATGCAGGAACCGCAGTCACTGAGATTCGTGTCGATGCCCTTGAGCGCGATCATCTAGCGCAGTTGATAGCGGATGCGCTGCACTGCGGTCTCGAACGCGCCGCATCGCTTGCGCGGCTAGTGCATACGAAGACTAATGGTAATCCATTTTTCGTGGGTCAGTTCTTGAATGCTCTGGTCGAACGCAACGCGATTGTTCCCGATCGCGCTTCGGGATGTTGGCACTGGGATGCCGAAAACATTCAGGCGTCGCGGCACACCGAGAACGTCATTGAACTGCTGGTCGAAAAGATCAAGCGTCTTCCGGACGCGTGCAAGGAGGCCCTACAGGAGCTTGCATGTCTGGGCAACAGGGGAGATGTTCTGGTCATCTCCAGAATTCGACAGTCAACTGAAAAAGATGTGGATGCGGATCTATGGGAAGCATGTCAGTTGGAACTTATAGAACGCCTGCCGGATGAGTACCAGTTTGTCCACGATCGGATACAGGAGGCCGCGTACTCGCTCATACCCGAGCAAACACGCGCACAAAAGCACCTGCAAATAGGAAGACTTCTCGTTGCACATACTCCCGCGGCGCATCTCGAGAAAGCGATCTTCGACATAGTCGGGCAACTCAATCGGGCCGTCAGTCATATCGTGACGGGCGAGGAACGCGAGCGACTGGCAAACCTTAATCTGATCGCCGCCCGGCGTGCCAAAGCATCGTCAGCTCACAGTTCTGCACTTAAATACCTCATCGCGGGGGCCGCTCTATTAGAGGAGAATAGTCAGCTTCGTCTACGCGATTTGACATACGAACTCGAATTCGAGCGTGCAGAATGCGAATTTCTGACGGGTGAATTACTGGCCGCGGACGCGCGCCTCGCGAGGCTGTACACCCTTGCCGTCGGTACAAAGGAGCGCGCCGCCGTCACCTGCATGAGGATGGATATTTGCACCGCAAATGGCCAGAGTGATTGTGCGATCGCTATCGCACTGGACTTCCTGGCGCACGAAGGCATTCACTGGTCTGCCCATCCAGCGGACGAGGAGGTGCGCCGGGAATACGACCAGATCCTGCATATTCTGAACAGCCGGCCGATTGACGAGATCCTCAGGGCCCCATCCATGGAGGATCCAACATCGTTGGCTGTCATGGAAGTATTAATAAAGGCGCAGACGCCTGCCATGTTCACGGACCTGAACCTCGCGTCGCTAGCAGTCTGCAGGGCAGTAAGCATCAGTCTCGCGCATGGCAATAGTGATACGTCGTGTTTTGCCTATGTAATGTTCGCGCGCGTTGCCGGCCCACGTTACGGCCAGTACGACGCGGGTTTCCGGCTTGGTCAAGTAGGATTCGACCTCATCGAACGGCAGGAAAACAGGCGATTCCGTGCGTCGACGATTTTGGTGTTTGTGTTCACCGGCCTCCGCTGGATCAAGCACGTTCGGTCGAGTAATGCGTTGATCCACCGCGGTTTCACGGATGCAAACAATATTGGAGACCTGCTGTATGCCTCGTACGCTCGGAACAACCTGAATTCGCATCTTCTCTTTGCGGGCGACCCATTGGACCATGCCGAGCGCGAAGCCGAGTGGGGACTCCATTTCGTACGAAACGCACGCTTTGGGCTTGTCGAACACATCATCGCGACTCAACTTGCATTGATCAAGGCGTTACGTACGTCAGGTAAACAACCTGCTTGCCTCGGCTATGAGGACATGGACGAGCACCAGGTCGAGCAATACCTGTCGAACAGCCCTGGCTTGGCTATCGCTCAGTGCTGGTACTGGATTCGCAAATTGCAGCTGCGTTATCTGATCGGGGATTATCCGGCCGCGGTCGATGCGCTATCCAAAGCACGCACGCTGCTCTGGACATCCTCGCTTTTTCTCGAGGAAGCGGACTTTCATTTTTATGCGGCGCTTGCGCTCTGCGCATCGCTGACCGGTAAGCCGATCGAAGAACGTCAGCGGCTGTGCGAAACGATCGCTGCTCATCATCGACAGCTCGAGACCTGGGCGCGGAATGGCCCGGAAAACTTCGAGGATCGGGTCGCGCTCGTCGGCGCCGAAATAGCGCGCCTCGAGGGACGAGACCTCGACGCGGAACGCCTTTTTGAAAAGGCAATTCGCGCCGCGCAGTTGAACGGCTTTCCGCACAACGAGGGCCTTGCCAGCGAACTCGCTGCGCGCTTTTACACTGACCGCGGCGTGGAGATTGTCTCACACGCCTATTTGCGCAACGCCCGCGGCTGCTACCTTCGCTGGGGTGCCAACATCAAGGTCCGGCAACTCGAGGAGTCGCATCCGCATCTAATTGCACACGAAACCATCACCTCACCCGACACTACTTTCGGCGCGACTGTCGAAAGTCTGGATCTCGGCACTGTGCTTAAGATGTCAAAAGCGCTATCAGCCGAAATGGACTTCGAGAAGTTGATCGACACGATCATGCGAATGGCCATGGAGCATACCGGTGCTGCACGTGGTCTGCTGATGCTTTGGCGAAAGACAGGTTTAAATGTCCAGGCCGAAGCCGTCACCTCGAGCGACTCGGTCACGGTCAGGCTCTGTGATGAGCCCATAAACGATACGACCTTGCCCGAATCGGTTCTCAATTACGTTGCGCGCACAAGGCGCAATGTTTTACTCGACGATGCTGTGTCGGACGTTTCGTTTTCCGCCGACCCTTATGTTAACGCGCACCAAGCACGCTCGGTGTTGTGCCTTCCGCTGGTCAACCAAGCCAATCTGATCGGAGCCATATACCTCGAAAATCACCTGGGCCCGGGAGTCTTCGCATTTAGCCGGATTCCCATGCTCAAGCTGCTTGCATCGCAGGCGGCGATCACGCTAGAGAACGCCCGGCTGTACCGCGATTTGTTCGAACGCGAAAGCAGGATCCGGCGTCTCGTGGACGCCAATATCATCGGAATTTTCATTTACGGAAGTCAAGGCACCATCACTGAAGCCAATGACGCATTTCTTCAGATCGTCGGATACGACCGCGATGACTTTCAGTTCGGCGAAGTGCGGTGGACAGACCTGACTCCTCTGGATTGGGCCGAACGTGACGAGCAGATTTGGGATTCCAAGCTGAAACGCGACGGAACGTTACCTCCATTCGAGAAGGAGCTTTTTCGCAAAGACGGCCGCCGTGTCCCGGTATTGCTGGGCATCGCCAACTTCGAAGGGAGTATGGACGAAGGTGTTGCCTTCGTGCTGGACCTGACTGAGCAAAAGCGCGCTGAAGCTGAAGCCAGCGAAAGCGAGTCGCGATACCGGGAAGTGCAATCGGCGCTCGCCCATGCAAACCGGCTGACGACAATGGGGCAACTGCTGGCGATGATCAGTCACGAGGTGAAGCAGCCTCTCGCCGCGACTATCACACTTGCGGACGCGGGGCAGCGCTTTTTGGATGGCGCCGATCCGAAAGTCGACGAGGCACGACAGGTATTCTCGCGTATCCGACAGGGCGGAATTCGGGCGAACGATGTCCTTGATCGCATTCGTAGTCTGGTCAAAAAAGCGCCGCAGCAAAAGGAGGCACTTGATTTTAATGCGGCAATTCACGATGTCGTCGCCCTTTCACGGGCGGAAGCGAGTCGCAAGGGCGTTACTATGCAGACGCAACTCTGCGAGGTGCTACCCCTCGTTGAAGGAGATCGGGTTCAACTGCAACAGGTCGTACTAAACCTCGTGTTCAATGCAATCGAGGCGATGGGCGAAAATTATGACGGTCCGAGGGATTTGGTCATTAGTACCAGTCGGAGCGACGATGAAAGTGTTACAGTTGCTGTGAGCGATACGGGCCCCGGTGTCACTCAAGCGGACATTGAGCGGATCTTTGAGCCCTTCTACACGACAAAAACATCGGGCATGGGGATGGGTCTGTCAATTTGCCGCTCTATCGTGGAGGCGCACGGGGGAATGTTGCGCGCATTCACTAATGCGCGACGAGGCGTAACTTTTGAAGCTTCCATACCCTCGAAGAAGGTCGTGTCCCCGCTGATTGTGTAGCTCGGTAGAGCAAAGCCGTCCGCACGAGCGCCCTCCTGCGCATTCCCAAGCTGCCATGGCGCCGTAGCGGGCGGGCGGCTAGTGCATGGATAGGTCGCGGCAGAATCTGAGCGTGATGGACAGAACTCTGATTGAAGATGCGCGAGGTGGCCACAGCAGCCGCAGCAGGCGAAACCGCCGCGATGCGATCGCATCTGATGAGATCGATGATAAATGGTTATCGGACAGATAATCACAAGGCATTTCCCTTTATCCGGCGGCGGCGGCACCCTCAAACTTGTTCGCGGTGTGCGCGCCACTGCCTACGCCGCCACTCCGACACTCGAAGAAGGTCCACAATCAGGAGGCCATAAATGCCAGTAAAGCAGCCGGTTCTCACGCCGCCCGGGGGCGGCAAGACGGTGAAGTCCAGTGCGAATTCGAGCATCGAGCTGAAAGTGGAGAGCAGCCAGTCCGGAGGCGAATATGGCACTGTGCTGTGGACGCTGCGGGCCGGTGAGGAGCCGCCGCTGCACACCCACACGCGCGAGGACGAGCTGCTCTACGTGGTGCAGGGGAAGCTAATCGCGCGGGTCGGCGATGCCCGCGTCGAGGTGGGGCCGGGCGCCTACGCGGCTCTTCCCCGCGATGTGCCGCATACGGTCGAGGTGGTCGGCGATCAGGCGATCCTGCTGGTCAGCTTCGTGCCGGGTGGGCTGGAGCGCTTCTTGGTCCCCCGGGACGGCGAGAAGCCGGATCCGGCCGCTTTCGGCCTGGCGTTCCCCTAGGGGCGTGGACCGGGACGCGCGGCGTTCGCGATCGAGCGCCTGCGCGGGCCCGGACGCCGGCCGCTCCCGACCGCGCCAAATGATTGATTGCACGCGTTGGCCGATCGGCGGGATCGCACCGCCGTACAGCGGCGTGTCGCGTGATCTGTGGCTAATTTCACGTGGCAGCACCGGCATGAACTGGAGGTGGAGGTCCAGACGATGCTGTCCTGGGAGCCCGAGCGCATTATCTTCGCGCACGCCCGTTGGCACGACGCAAACGGCGCCGCTGACCCGCGCAACGCATTTAGGTGGCTTTTGAAGGAGTCACACTGAAACGCATGCGCCACGTGCTCTCGTCGGATGCTGGGCGCATTCCACGATTTCACGCTATGCGAACGACGACGGGCCGACGCACGGCGGGACTCACGGATTGGTCTTGAGGCTCTTCGCAAAATGTTCAACGAACGCGCGCGCCGCGAGTTTCGCTCCGCGTCCGGCCGGGAATATGGCGTTTACGTCGGCGGCGCCCATGTTCCAATCCTTGAGGATCTGCACTAACGCACCCGACTTGAGTTCGGCGCGACAGCCCCAGAGACTGCAGGCCACGATCCCGATTCCGGCGACGCCGCCAGCCACGGCCGCTTCGTTGATGTTCCCCGACAGAGGAGCTTCCACCTTTATGGAAACGGTTCTTCCGTTCTTCTCGAAGCAACAGATGCCATTCGAGCCCGGGACACCAATCAACACGGGATGTCCGGACAGATCGTTCGGCGTTTTCGGGTAGCCAGCCCGTTTCAGGTAGGCCGGCGAGGCGGCGATGAGTAGAGGATTTGATCCTACCCGTCTTAGAGTCGCGGAGGAATCCTCCAACTTTCCGGACCGGATCGCGACGTCGATCGCGCTCCTGATAAGGTCTTGGCGACCGTCGTCCATCGCCAAATCGATCCGCAGCGCAGGGTGCTTCGAAATGAAGGCGGGAAGTCGCGGTATGACCTCCCGGATCGCCATGCTAGGCGACAACCCTATCCGGAGCACGCCGCGAAGTACGCCCTTGCCGTGAATGGCTTGGCTCGCTTCTTCCAGAATGGCAAGCGCGGGCTCGACCTTCGCGAGGTAGTCCGCCCCGGCTTCGGTGAGCACAACGGCCCTTGTCGATCTCGCGAAGAGGGCCGCGCCTACCTCGCGTTCGAGCGACGCGATGTGTCGGGACGCCGAAGGTTGCGAAAGTCCGAGATCCTTGCCGGCACGCGAGAAGCTACCGGTATGTGCGACACGGACGAAGAGTGTTAGAGCAAGGAGGCGATCAGTCATCTCGTCTTTGCGCAGAGATTGGTCATGTTCGAGCTTAGTCCCGGATCCAACTTATGCGAAAACCGAATGAGTGGCGAGCGTCACACGACGGTGAGCTTCACGCCTCCCGGTGTATAGCCCGACGAGGGCTATCAGGGCTAGGGCGGTCGAAACGTACGGCGTGCGGCGTACGGCGCACGGTGGGCGAAAACGGCTGAAGCCGCCCCAATCCTTCGAGCGGAAAAGACCCCAGCTCTCTCCGGGCGCGGGGTCAAGAGCTGCCGACGCGTCAGTAGCCGCTGGTCATGGCGCGCTATTCCGAACCGGTCGCTGCTTGCTTTGAACCTTTGAGAGCAGCGAAGAATTTGCCGATGAGTGGTAGTCGGAGTTCAAGCCGGCGACTAATGACAACAGCACACCCGATTCCGAAGTTAATAGTCTGGCCCTTACCTTACGGAATGTCGGGCTGTACCATTGCCGCGATCCCGCGTTCTATCTCGGGCGCAAGTGTGGCCTGTGCGGCGTCAACTTGGAGATCTGCCCAGCGCATGTTTTTATAGTTGAAGCCGGCGGGTAGAGTGGGCT
The DNA here is from genome assembly GCF_038085055.1 of Bradyrhizobium sp. ISRA442. Classification (NCBI taxonomy): domain Bacteria; kingdom Pseudomonadati; phylum Pseudomonadota; class Alphaproteobacteria; order Hyphomicrobiales; family Nitrobacteraceae; genus Bradyrhizobium; species Bradyrhizobium sp. ISRA442. The sequence continues at coordinate 581,793 of NZ_JALGCN010000002.1, read as the reverse complement.
TCACCACCATGAAGTAGGGCGATAGATCGAAGTCGCGCGGCGCATATAGAGACGAATGACGGATCTCGGCGATCTCGCACCGCCCGGACTTGTTCTCCATGTGCGTGATGTTGGGCAGGATCGGGTAACGCACGGCGTCGAATGCCTGCGCAATCAGAGACGAACAGATGATCCGACGCGAATCGCCGGAGCCGAGCGCGATGGTTCGTCGACGCCGACGTTGCGTGAATGGACAAGGGAATAGATAGCGCATGAGGTCGATGACGTTTTTGAAATCGTAGCCGAGACCTATCCGTTCGAATGCGTAGCGGCAGACTTGTTCGCGGTCCGCATCGGTCAGGCCGACTGGCCGGCATATGCGGGTTTGGCAATGCAAATACTTCGACAGAGGGGCCGACACGACCCCTTCGTCGATATTGGCTTCAATCAGGACGTGCGGCTCGCCGCCATTTGTGGCGCCCGATATCGGTCCGACGTACAACGCCGAATGCGACCATGTCGACTGAGTGATATATTTGATGCTGCTGGAAATACGACCTTTGCCCTCGACCAGCAGGACGTCACCGGGTTGAAGAGTGTGGCGTAGGGCGGTCGTTGCATCGTCCGAGGTGAGGGGCTCAGACCGATTGGCCGGCTTCTGCAGCCGGGCGATCAAACGTTCGACGTTGTCGAACATCCAGCCCATCACTCTTTCCTTTCTTTTTGGCCGTTCCCGTATGGCAGTTCCGGACGACTGCTCCCTCTTAACCAAGCCTATTCAGGAAAGACGGACCGGACCATTGCACTGAGGTCCATCTGCGCAATGCATTTGTCTGAAACGATCATACCAAAGGATACGATTGACCACCCCCAGTGTTGGGAAAGCCGCACTTGGTCCGGCGGCTGCTATCGACGCTGCTCTTCATCGAGCGCACGTGCGAGATCGCGGGGTGGAGCGAGGTGACCAATGAAGGCACTCGACGCCTCTATCGACTTTGCACTGGGGCTAATTTCGAGTTTTGACTTCCGCGGCGTTTCAGCTACGTGCACGGGTCATGTCGCTTCAGTGGATAACAATTGGCAGGCAGGACCGCCTGGCTCCGTCGAGAATGGCTCAAGAACCAGTGCGCATGACCGCGGAATGTTAAAACCGTTCAAACAGACGTTCGCCTTCCTCAAACCGGAAGCATGTTGATCACTGTACCAATAACAAAGCACAGCGACCCGATTAGATAAAGCCAGTTCGCTAAATTGCCCATGCGACAACCCGTCGATTGGCCGGCTGGGGTTCTGCAGCCTTGTTCATTTCAGAATCTCTCCTCAGGAGAACGCAGGGGAAGTTTATCCTTACGGCGGAGACGTCGGCGTATCGGTCCAGGACGCCGTCGCAAAAGCGCTGAGGCGTGGTGCGGGAAGCTTGATGTGTAATATCGGTAGCGGTCTGCTCCATGATATGAATCATACGTTGGATTGCCCCAACTCGAACTGTCGGCGAGAGCCTCAGTAGGAAGCATCGGGATGACCCTGCAGCGCCCAATAGCGCACGTCCGTTGTCACGGCCGGTACCGCCAACTTGATCGAACTGGTAATAATCGGTGCAGCAGACGATTTAGCGGGGGTCTGCGGCAGTGCGAGAGGAATAGCAATTGGCACGCTTCCCACTTGAATCTTCATGGCGGCCCCCATTCGCGTTGATAATGACTGCCCACCACCGACGAGAATGACCTTCTAGCGCTGGCGAGGGAAATCACGTCCCGCTATAGAGTCGATAAACGATCGTTATTGCCGACGCGATGCGCAGGTGCCATAGCCAGGAACTCAACTGACGCCAACTGCAGAGACTCCATTGCCGCCGTGGACCAATCGATGTTGCGCGTGCCGCTGCATTGACCTAGACCATCTTGATCATGCCGCAGCTGCTACGGTCGACTTGTCGTGCACCATCCTCCCACACTCAGGTCTGGTAGCGGCACGATCCAAGTCCCCGGCCCGTCACTAAATCCAAGCTGACCGGTGAGCGCGTTACGTCGCTTTCCGTCTCATTTTTTTTGGTACGAAAACGTACAGTTGGACAGCTCGGTTGCTCAGAAAGTATTAGAACGTAGAATCTGATGTATGAAGTGCGCAACAGATTACTACGTCTACTCCCACCTGATGAACTCAAGCACGTTCTGTTGCTCTCGGAAGAGGTGCCGCTTGCGAAGCGGCAAGTTCTTCATCGCTACGGCGTTCGCATGCAACACGTCTATTTCATTGAGAGTGGTCTTGTGTCGGTCGGTGCCAAGGTGGGGCCGCAAGAGTTCGTTGAGGTGTGGCTGATCGGGTCAGAAGGGCTTGCGGGAATACATCTCGCGTTGACGGCAAAAACGCAGCCGATGCACCGTCGAATGGTACAGGTGGCCGGCGCGGCTAATCGACTCACGGTGGATCGCTTTCAGGAGGCGATTGCCCGTCTGCCGACTTTCCGCAGCGTGGTGCATGCCTACATCGCTTCCGTGCTCATTCAGTCCGCTCAATCAGGGGCATGTAATACGTCCCATCAACTACAGCAGCGCCTTGCGCGATGGCTCCTGATCGCTCGCAATGCCCTGGGATCTGACGAGATCCCTCTTACGCACCAAGTGCTTGCTCAGCTTCTCGGAGTGCGTCGTGCAGGCGTTACGGACTGCCTTCTTCAACTCAGGGAGGCTGGGCTTATCGAAATGATGCGTGGCTGCCTCGTCGTCCGCGACGCTTTTCGGCTGGCGCAGATCTCCTGCCATTGCTGGAGCTTGATCGAGCGCGAGAACCAGCGACAACTGCTGAATATTGGCGCTCCGAACAGCGAATGGTTGGTGCATGGGAATCGATAGTTATCTGCTATGCCAAGCCAGAAATGGCTGGTTGCCAAGGTTTGTTGCAGTTGGCCCCCCAACTCGTTCAAGCGAATCCGCCACAATTGATCTTGAGGACCCCGTCATTAACTTCGCGTGCGGAGACGAGACGAGTTAGGTATCCTTCAGTTTCTCCAACATTCGTCAGGGCTGGTAGACGAGAGGCGCATTTGTGTCCCTTTTGCAGGACTACGCTGTCCGAAGTGGCAAGGCAGGCGCACGACCCGGCGGTACCCAACCGCACGGGAATTAGGAGCACGGGAATGGAAGAACAAGAAGCGTTGCGTGTGATGCGGGTCCTCATCGACCATGGGGGCGGACCGGATATCGATATCGCTGACGCTATGGCACAGTCGTGGCTCACAGAGGCAGGTCTCAACGATTACGAATCTGAGCGCGGAATTGGGTTTGCCGGCGATCACAGATGGATAGTTCTGAGTGGGTGGGGGAGATTTCGGATCACCCAGGCCGGACTTATCGCTGCTAGAGGATCCATGATTGGTCCGAAGTCAAAACTGAAGTCGATCTAATGTGTCTAATCAGGGCAGCTTGTGGCTGTCTCCCAATCTGCGTAGTGCACCCGCGAAGCAACATCTCAATGGACCGGTCGTGGAATGCCGGCAAATTTTAGGGGCTGAAGGCTGCCAGCGAAGCTGCGCCGAAGAAGAAGGGGTCAATAATTCGAAACGGATTAACCGACATCTGTCGGCCAGCGCATGGTAGCTGCCAAATATCGCAGACCTGCAGCATGTCGCGCGCCACAGTCGCGCGGCAATTCAAGTGAAATCATGGAAGCTCGTTGAACGCTTTATGAGTCGAGATCCGGGCACCCGCCGCAAACGGATGAGCGGAGGGATAGCGTTGCTTGCTGCGCTATCTAGGAACCTCACGAGAGCCTTTGGTCTTCAGAAGTGTACCATCGTTTGTCAGCAACTCCAGATGCACGATGACAAGCTCCGGCCGCGTCATTGACATCCGGTGAGATAGCTACTCTTAAACGTTGCCAGAAAACGAACTGGGGCGGATCCTGCATTTTCGAGGTACTGACCCATCGCGACAGAGATGCCGCTATCACCCCTCGACTTTGATGGGGAGTTCAACTGCTGTGCCGATACGATCCCGAAGGCGTCATAACTGGCTCCTCAGGCGCGTTAAAAACTGAAGTCGTGAGCAGGATAGCGGCGGCGAGAAGCCAGTAGTACTGGGCATCTAGCTGAGCGAATTTAAAGGCAAACGGAACGATAGCAAATACAACGCCAACTGCACGATCGACCCAAAGGTGCAGCCAATAAGGAATGATGCGGACCAACCCGGTGGGATGGTCGGTCATGGCGGCCAAGAGCAGCGCGACGACACCGACAACAACCGAAAGCCACATTGCGAACGGTCCGCTTTGGCCGAGCTTCAGCACGAACGGCGCCGCGATTAGGACTAACGCGACGGGATAATCTATCAGATAGGCGTGGAAAGTTTTGGTGATGAAGCGAAATGACATCGACGACTCCTGCGCGATTGCTGGGGCCGGACCTTGCGACGCGGAGATTGCGTCCATCCAAGAGGACGATGGGGCCTCCGCATGGCGGCGGGCACTGTGCACAACGCCGCGAGTCCGGTTAGACGCACCGAAAGGTAAGCCGAAACGCCAAACACTAGAAATGGCGGATTGTTATCGTTTCCATTCCATTCGCGCCTCGCTATGGGCTAGCGAAATGGCAACTGGTCTTGCTCGCCCTTGCTCGTGTCGAAAGTACCAGCTGATGCGCTTATCCGGTCTCCAGGAGCAGGACGACCTTGGCAGGATTGAGTGTCGGGTTGAATAGAAAGGAATTATCGTACCTGGATCGGGGATTTTGGATGTTCGCACGTAAGCGAGCGAGCAGGTTCCACGAGTGGCTGGTTCAGGCAAGCAGCACAAGCCCGCAGCGCTCTCGACGCTATGGAGGCGGCTCGACCTTATCGATTGTTTCGCGATCGCTCTAAGCTTTTAGCATTTAGGAGGCTCAACGTTCCGCGGCGCTCCGAGCGGGTCCTTCCGAGCCAGCTGCGGCTGAGTCAAACAGCGGCGCTTGAGACGAGTGGTGCGGCGGCGTAGCGCCGATCGTAACGCACGGTCGGCGTACGCATTCCGACGATCCCCTCGCCAACTGTTGGATGCACCGCCATGACCGACATAAAGTCTTTTATGGTTGCTCCGCTGCCTATGGCGATCGCGAGCACCTGGATCAACTCGCTGGCCTCGTGAGCGAAGATATGGATCCCGAGGATCCGGTCAGACTCGCTATCCACGACGACCTTCAGAAGAGAGGCCTCGCAATCCCCCGTTACGGCCGCCTTCAGCGGGCGGAAGCGGACCTTGTAGACGTCGACTGCGAGGTACTGAGCTCTGGCTTCCAGCTCCGTCATACCAACAGCGCCGATCTCCGGGCTGGAGAAGACCGCGGTTGGTATATTGGAGTAGTCGACCTGCCAGGCCTTTTTGCCGAACACCGTGTCGGCGAACGCTTGGCCTTCGCGGATCGCGACGGGCGTTAAGTTGAATTGGTTCGACACGTCGCCCACAGCGTAGATATTCTCGATGTTCGTGCGCGAGTTAGCGTCTACGATGATTCCGCCGTCTGGCGCAGTCTTGACCCTGGCGCGGTCGAGTCCGAGCGAATTCGTGTTCGGAGCGCGCCCGAAGGCGAGCAGTACCTGGTCGGCCACCAGCCTCCCGCCCTGTTCGGTCGTAACGTCAATCCTTCCCGCGTCGTCGCCATCGCCGACGTCCCCGTCACGTCTCTTCAGGCGGCAGATGCTGTCGCAAAACATCAGCTTAATGCCACGATTCGTGTAGGACCCGGCCATCGCTTGGCGCACATCCTCGTCAAAGCCGCGCAGGACATTGCTTCCGCGGCAGACGACGGTGACGTCGCTTCCCAACGCTGCGAACAGACCGGCGAACTCCATTGCAATATATCCGGCGCCCCCAATGACCAGCTTCCGGGGGAATGTCTTCATGTCGAAGACGTCATCCGAGGTGATACCGAGCTCAATTCCCTCGAAGGGAGGCAGTGCGGGGCGTGCGCCTGTTGCAATCAAGATCGTGCGCGCCCGCACGCGACGGCCGTCCTGGAGGAGGCGCACCGTATGCGCGTCGTCGAGCACAGCGCGAGACCTCACGACCTCGACGCCTGCACGTTCTTGGCCGGCGCCGTACAGCCCTTCCAAACGTGCAATCTCGCGGTCCTTCGCCGCCACGAGCGACGGCCAGTCGAAGCGAGGAACCGGTAAGTGCCAACCGAATTCTGTAGCCTCGTCGAATGTGCCGCGGAAGCGGCCGGCGTAGACAAACAGCTTCTTCGGCACGCAGCCGCGGATAACGCACGTCCCTCCCAGCCGGTACTCCTCGGCGAGCATCACCTTCGCGCCATACCCGGCTGCAACGCGCGCGGCCCGTACGCCTCCTGAACCGCCGCCGATGACGAACAGGTCGACGTCGAATTCCGGGTCGCGGGGAGGCTCTGAAGCGTCGGCCGCCGGCCTCGACCCGTCTCGTGGACCCTGCAATCCATTTGTATTACTCAAGTCAGGTATCCAGTCCATTCTGTGAGGCCGGTCGAGATGCGTGCGCTGATCGCACGCGCGTTAGCAAATGTCCTGTTAGACGGCTGCTCTGAGCCGAATGGCCCTGAGTTCTACCGCACGCGCTGTTACTTCGGACTCGCGGCGTCGCATTTTGGATTCAGTATCGGCGTCGAGCAGATCTTACGCCATCCGATTGGGCAGACAGAGGCCCGGCAAGCGCGGTCCGACGGCCAACGTGTGTGGCCACAGGGCTTCTGCTTTGTCCAGCCGATCCGGTCACCCGAATTTAGCGAGCTGGCGTTGCTCTCAAGCCCTTCTAGTCACCTCGAACAGGAACCACGTACGACGTTCCGCCTCGTCGATCCAGTTCTCGATCAGGCTAGCTGAAGCTGCATCGCCATGTTCGTCGCAGATATTACGTGTCTGCCGCAGGCGCTGGCTGAGCGCGAGGTTGTCTTCTTTTAGCTCGGCTAGCATGCCATCAGGTGCGACGAAATCGGCGTCGTTGTCCTTGATATGTTTCACCCTGGCGATGTGGCCGATCGAGCGAATTGTTGTGCCCCCGATCTTGCGGGCGCGTTCTGCGATGTCGTCCGTCATCGCGAAAATCTGCGCCGCCTGCTCATCAAGAAGAAGGTGGTAGTCCCTGAAGTGCGGACCTGAAATGTGCCAATGGAAGTTCTTGGTCTTGACGTAAAGCGCGAACACATCTGCCAGAAGCACGGAGAGGGCGGCAGAAATATCTGTGGTGGCATTGGAGCCGAGATTGCTCGGAGTGTGGAGTGGTGCCTCACGGCGCTTTCTCGTGTCCTCTAAACTCATTGTGGTCTCTCCTTCAAGGTGCTGCTGTGTTGTTGTTCGTCGGGGATGGCTCTGAATAAGAAAGCTTCGCGAGTAGAGACTGCCCAGTTGCAGACGGCGCTTTGACGTTGGCCCGATGTGGTCGGTTCCGCCCCAATGACTATCTACGTCTGCCTACGTCGGCCTGCACCGGAGCTCCTCAAGACTGTTTGAGATCCTGGACCAGCATCGCCGCGGCATGGCGCGCGAGTGCCTGGGTTGGGGCGTTGGTATTGCCGCTAGTGATGTTCGGCATGATCGAGGCGTCGATTACCCGGAGGCCGTCGACCCCTCGGACCCTGAGCCTCGCGTCAACCACTGCTCGCGCATCCTGCCCCATCCGGCACGTGCCAACCGGGTGAAACATCGTCGTCACTGCACCCTTCACCCATTCGCCGATCTCTGCATCGGATTGGATGTGCGGGCCGGGATCGATCTCCTCCTCGATCACCGGCGCCAACGACTCCTGCGCCATAACCTCGCGGATCGCGCGTACCGATTCCACTGCGGCCCTCAGGTCTTCCTCCTCGCCCATAAAGTTCGGATTGATGAGGGGCATCGACGTCGGGTGGCTGTCGGCCAACCGCACCCAGCCACGGCTCTTGGGCTGAAGCACCACGAGTTCGAAAGTGATGCCGGAACGGTCTCCCGTCGGGCTGACGCCGCCAGTTGCGACGATGGGCACGTGATAGCATTGGATCGTAGGTTCGGCAGTAAAGTCCGACGGATTCCAGTGGGAAACCGTCTCGATGCCATTGCCCGCCGCCGGGCCATCCTTAGTGACGAAATAGCGCAGGCCCGCCTTCACGCTGCCGAGGCCATGTGCGGCCGCTTGGTAACCCAGATCGCCCTTTACATAGGCGCGGACCGGCACGATCGCATGGTCCTGGAGATTTTCGCCCACCTCCGGAGAATCGACGATAACGGCGACGCCGTGCTGGCGAAGCTGCTCCGGTGGCCCGATGCCCGAGTGCATGAGGATCTTCGGGCTATGGACCGAACCGGCCGACAGCACAACCTCGCTGGCCATGATTATCTCGTCATCCATGAGCTCGACGCCGACGACTCGATTGTTCTCGACGAGGACGCGAACAACGGTCTTGCCGGTCAGAAGAGTGACGCGGCCCGAAGCGAGGTGCCGACGGAGATAAGCGTCGACTGCGCTGCACCGCCGCTGGTGCCCGACCGTTGATTGCACCGGAGAGACGCCGATCTGGCTCTCGCCGTTATAGTCGGGGTTATAGGGAAGCCCATATTCCTGGAAGGCTTTGAGGCAGTATTGGTTCAGCTCGTTGATGCCCTTGGGCTGCTGGATCGACAGACCACCATTGACGCCGTGATATTTGTCGTGGAACGTGTCGTTGTGTTCCTGCGCCATGAAGACGGGAAGCAGATCTTCGTACGACCATTTGCCGGTATCGCCGACCGCGGCCTGCCACGCGGCGAAGTCGCGCTTCTGGCCTCGGACATAGGCCATCGCGTTGATCGAGGAACCACCGCCGAGCACCTTGCCTGAGCGATATGCTCGCTTGGTGCCGTGCTGGGGCACTGTCTCGTATTTCCAGACATGTCGATCTTGGGCCAATATTTTGGCAAAGCCGGCAGGAATATGGATGAACGGATCGCGATCCGTGTCGCCTGCTTCGATCAGCGCGATCGAAACATCGGTGCGTTCGGCAAGATAGCTCGCGACCACACATCCGGCCGCCCCTGCACCAACAACGACGATATCGAAGGCTTCTTGAGACATCAGCGTCTTCTCTCTCTCTGCGCCAATCTGTATCGTTCAACGCCCCTAGCCGGCGGCGCGCCATCGTAGTGCCTGATGCTGAGATTGATGGGACCTTGCGAGTCCGACAGTGACCTTACATTGTGGGCGAGGGAAATCACCTCTCGCCATGAAGTCGATAGACGATCGTTATTGCCGCGCGCCGCATACATGATGCCGTAGCCAGGAAAGATGCGAGCCTTATCGGACGAAAGACCGACGCTTCTATTCTGCAGCGAATTATAAGCCGCCTTCAGTTGGCAAACCCGCCTTGAATGGCGTCGCGGCATGCTCGACTGAAGCTGCGAGTTCGTGCGGTCAGCCCCGAGAGATGTTCACAGATGGTGCACGAGAACGGCAAGGAGCGCGTGACACTTTGGGCATCATGATGCGCGTGAATACCTTCCCGCATTCGCACGATCTAACGAAGTCTTAGAGACAGATCGGTCATCTTGACGCCGACGCATTCGAAGATCACTTGGAGACGAGCAAACTTTTGAGCGAGAAACTCCCGCTCACTGCTTTGGCACTGAACGGAGCATTCACTAACTCGATGACCCGCGATCTCATCAAGAAGAGGTGGGTACCGACTGCGTTCACAGATGCACGACCAACTTACAGCGCTGAAGCTGTTCGCTCGCGCAGCTCGCGTGGGGAGCTTTTCGGGGGCAGGTCGTGAACTCGATTTCTCTCAGCCCTCCGCATCACGCCTTATTGCCGACCTTGGAGGTCGAAGTCGGGGCGACTCTCTCTTTAGCCGAACACCCAGGCGATCACGCTGGCCGACGCTGGAGCAATCTACTTAATGCGCGTAGAGGCGATCCTGGCCGAGCTTGAGAGACCGACCACGAGGCTCGCGGCACCGGAGAACTGCGAGGAGTGTTTCGCATCGGAACCTCGTCGAGTTAGGTCACTCCTAGGTTGTCGAAGCGAAGGCCGGGCTGGGGATCGTCGCCTCAAGCCTCATCGGTGCGGAGGCCGAGTTGGAAAGTGGGGCGCTCGTTCGTATTCTCGCCGAAGGCTGCCTCCGCATCTGACGAATGATATCGGTCGGAGAAAATCAACACTCCGATGCACTAAGAGTCGCCTTCATCATAAGCAGTGGACATTATTGACGCTAGTTGATCCTTGCGCGCCGCGTCGATGGCATCAAATCCATAACCAAAGTTCATTGGTTCATCGAGTTTCGTCGCAATAGCTTCGTTCGTATGCAAAGAATGCGGAAGATGACGGCCCACCGCACACACGAGTGGGTGGAGGATAAGGACAATCGTTCCGACATACCAGGCGGGGGAACGGCGGGCCGGCGACAACCAGATCCGCCGACCGCGTCCTATCAGACCCGCCGGGGGCAAGCTGAGAAACTCACATTGCCCCCAAATGAGATGTCGAACAGCCTCATCGCCGCAACATTGCCGGAACGACTATGACCAATGGAATCCCAATGACTAACGCCGTCATCGACTGTATCTTGAGCCGAAGCGCGGCCAAGTATTACGATCCCGCCGCCACTTTGAGCGACGAAGAAATCCGTGAGCTGGTGCGGATCGGCACCACTGCGCCGACATCCTTCCATTTGCAGAATTGGCGCTTCATCGCTGTGCGCACGCCGGAAGCCAAAGCGCGACTGAGTCCGATCGCTTGGAGTCAACCGGCGATCACCGAGGCGGCCGTTACCTTCATCGTCTGCGGCCAACTGGCCGACTCCGGCGTAATACCTGATCGTCTGGCACCTCTGGTGAAAGCCGGCATCATGCCTGCGGAGATGGTGCCAGAATGGGAGATCCCCGCACGCGATCTGTACATGGAGTACCCGCAGCGCCAGCGCGACGAAGCAGTACGCACCGGCACCTTCGGCGCGGCGGCGATGATCTATGCGGCCCGTTCGCTTGGGCTGGGTTCGACGCCGATGATCGGTTTCGACGCTGAGGCAGTGCACCGCGAGTTCGGGCTGAGTAAGGACGAAGTACCGGTCATGCTGTTGTCCGTCGGGCCGGAGCGCCCGGGAAATTGGCCGCAGAAGCCGCGCCGCCCGGTGAGCGACGTGCTGGAACTCGTGTGATATGAATTTCGGAGACTAGTGCCAAGAACTGCAGTTCTAAAGCCGGAACAGGTACCTGCCGATTGCAAACAGACCCTCGACGCGTTTGCCAAGACCATCGGGTTCACCCCAAACATGATGGCGACCTTCGCGCAAAGCCCGATCGCGTTTAACGCCTGGGCTACCTGCTCGGGGCCTTGAGCAAGGCGCTCGACCTGAAGACACGGGACGGCATCGGCCTCGCGGTCTCTGAAGTGAACGGCTGCAACTACTGCCTAGCCGTTCATAGCTTTACGGCTGCTCGGGACGCAGTATCTTAACGTTGTGGAGATAGTCATTCCAGTTCTCTCTATTGGGAAGCGTCTCGAAAATCACTGAAAACATGTCGTATCGCGCTCCTTCAGTGCCGCCGCGTAATCGATCTCGATGTCGAGTGCCCCGGCCATGAACGCACTCGCAATTCTAGCTGTCCTAAGCTGTACGCTCGCGACCACACCCTGACGACCGCGCCCACCGCGATCGCGTTATTGATGAAGAGTCCACCGCAAAGCGATGTTTCGATACTCGCGTCAACTTTTGGCGATTATCGAGAGTTCCGCTCGGGTTACTCGTCGAGAAGGAAGAGCTGCTCCGACACGGTCCTCGACACCAGCGCCGGCGCACGTCTTGCAGACGATCTATGGCAGACGTCACCACGCCCGCCGGCCTCCACAGCGTGCCGGCCCATGGCTGAAGACGCCAATGCGGACTGGAAATCCAATTTCGCTTCGTCGTAAGAAGCAGATGTTTCTACTCGTACCACACCTTTGACTTCTCGCACGCTGCATCGATGGCATCGATTCCATATCTACAGGTCATTGGACCACCGAGTTTCACATCGTATGTTCGATCCTCTGCGAAAATATTGATCATGATGACATACCACACTCGAAGAGGTGGACGATGAAAGCGATTATAGTGTCCGACCAGGCCGCGGGAACGACCGGAATGAAGCTGGGAGAGCGGTCCGAGCCGCAGGCCGCGATAAACGACGTTATCGTTGAGGTTCATGCGTCAGGATTCGTTGGGACTGAGCTGGCGTGGCCCTCGACCTGGACTGATCGCAGCGACCGCGACCGGACGCCGTCGGTCCCCGGGCACGAGTTGGCCGGAGTGGTCACCGCCGTCGGCTATGGCACGACAGGGCTGTCGCTCGGGCAGCGAGTGTTCGGCCTCGCCGACTGGTACCGCGATGGTACCTTGGCGGAGTACGTCGCGGTCGAGGCACGCAATCTCGCGCCGCTGCCGGGCGACGTGGACTTCACGGTTGGCGCGAGCTTGCCGATCTCGGGCCTGACTGCATGGCAGGGACTGTTCGATCACGGTCGCCTCAGGGCGGGCCAGAGCGTCCTCGCGCACGGCGCCGCCGGCGCAGTCGGTTCGATGGTGACCCAGCTCGCACGCGAGGCCGGTGCCTACGTCATCGGAACCGGACGCGCCGCGGATCGTCAGAAAGCGCTCGACTTCGGCGCGCAAGAGTTCGTCGAACTCGAGAACGACGCCTTGGAAGACGTCGGCGACGTCGATCTGGTATTCGATCTTATTGGCGGCGACATCGGAAAGCGGTCCGCGCGGCTGGTTAGAGCCGGAGGGACGCTGGTGTCCATTGTCGGGCCGAGCGAGACACGGCCCGCCAACGTCTTGACAATCGACTTTGTTGTCGAGTCCGATCGCGCCCAACTAAGTGAGATCGTCCAGCGGGTGCGAGACGGACGGCTGCGGACGAACATCGGTATCGTCTCGCCGCTCCACGACGCTGTGGCCGCCTTTAATCAGACCGAGCGGATCACCGGGAAGAAAATCATCCGCGTTCGTCCGTGAACGGCACGCGCGTATCGATGCACGAGCCGACCGGCATTGCCCAGTTCAGGCTGCCTTCTTCGATGAAGTGAAAGCACGTGGGCCGTTCGGCTGCGCTGCGCGGATTGGCTTTCTTGCGTCGGTCGAACGGATCGGGCCGAGATCGCGTGCCCCTGAGCTTATAGCGCCGACGGATTGAGAAACGACATTCGCGAACCGGAACGGGACGTTGATAGTGGGAGTCGGAAGATTGTCTCGTCGAAAGCGACCAATAGTTTCCGCGCGAACCGATCAATGCGCACGGTCTTAGACAGAGCAAGTCAACCAGCCAATGCCATGACAGGCTCTCGCGGATTACTGTGCGCTCATTGTCGATCGCAGAAATGAAATGTGGTATGGTGTTACGTCAAGCCGTCCGGGGTGCAGCTGCGGCCCTTAGTGGCTGCGCTGCGATCTGGAAAGGAGCGATTGTAGAGCTGAAAATCCGTCCTCACCTCCCTGGAGTCTACCGCGGCCAATCGGGGATCCAAGAACATGCTCCGACTTACATACTGTCGGTAACCACCGACATTAGTCTTGATGGGATGCCGCCCAGTCAAATGGCGGTCCTCCAGCCGTTTTGAACGGAATTCACCGCTTGATCAGTCCGGTAGTCCAGAAAGGCGCTATCGACAACTACTTGATCACCAGCCAACCGCCAACTGCGCAAGCGTTGTAAGCAACGTCCCGATGAAGCGAACAGCTCGGTGTCGGGCAAGGCGCCGCCGCGCAGGATGTAGGCGCTAGCCATCTCGGCCGACCTACGCCGCCTTCTTCTTTGATTGAGGACATATAAACCGTATCGATCGTAGTCTCGACGGCTACGATCTATTCAGCAACGATCGGCGTAACGTACCTATTTTGGGCAAATCTGCAAGGGGATGCCGCGTTAGAACCGAATCGGTCGACACCTAATAGCCCGCGTGTCGAGGTCGGCCACCAATACAGTGCCGACTTCGATCGCGCGGAGAACTGAAGTCGTCAGCAAGATCGCAGCCGCGAGAATCCAGCAGTACAAGACGTAAGGCCCACCAAAATGGACGGCGGACGGGGCAGTGATGGAAATCGCGTCCAATGCGCTATCCACCCACAGATGCAGCCAGGAACGAATGATCCGGACGAGCCCCGTCGCGTGGTCCACGAAAGCCGGCGGCAGCAGCGCCGTGGCGCGGGTCACCGCGGAAAGCCAGAGCGCGACAGGACTGTTCTTGCCAAAGTTCAACCGGAACGGCGCGACCATCAAGACGATGGCTACAGGATAGTCGATTAGGTATCTGTGGGTAGACTTTGTGACGTTGCAAAAGGGCATAAGGCAAACTCCTGCATGCTGGGCGGCTCGATCGAGTTATTGGGACATCGAGAGTAGAGGCGGCGCCCCCAGACCAGCCGTTGTGATTGGGCGACCCGTGCTGCCACCAAGTATCGATGAGGTGCATGAGGACAGTATTCTTGTCCGCGCGCCGTTAGAAATGCAGTATCGTTATCGTTTTCATTCTCTCCGGCGGTGGTTCGTCTACAGCTTTCAGACGCAAACGGTCTGCGGGCACTGGCAGATGGACGGCCGCGGTGATCTCCATTGCGTCGCGCGTACGGGTGTAGATCGCCACCGGCGCCATACAGACATGCGCTGCGGCATGAACTCGCTGGCCTTACTGGTGCAGGAAGCCTTCAGGCGAGACCCGCACGGCGGCGATCTCTATGTGTTCCGAGGTAAGAGCGGCAAGCTGGTCAAGATCCTCCGGTACCGAGCGGACACACCAGTCCAGCTAGCTCGTTTCTCGCGAGTAGTCACCGCCTCTCGACTGAGTGAGGTTGCGGGACTTTCCGTGCTTCCCGATCTTCGCTCCGAATTATCCGAGGATCTCGTGAGCGATCGGCTCGGAGCCGTGACTCAAACAGGGAGCTTGCGGCTTGTGCGTCGGGCCTGCGAATGTTGTCGTTGTTTGAGGCAGGTGCAGATGCGTTGCGCATTGTGTCCAGCACACCCGTCCAATCGCGAGCACGGGCAATTTTGATGAAGGCGTCAAGCGCTGGCGAATACCGCCTCCCCGCCACTGCCAAGAGCTGCACCTCGCGCCGGACGGGATCGCCCTCAATCGGAATAGCGACGAGCGATGGCAGCCTGGGAGCGTGCTCTGGGGCTAGGATGGCTCCAAAACCGGCGGATGCCATTTGCTGAAGATGCTTTTCCTGATCGCTGCTGTGCACAAGTTTTGGACCTTGATGGTCGACAAGACAAGCTTGCACGAATCTACTTGCGACATCGCATCCTACCCTTTCGAGAAGAATCAACTCGTGCAAGTCGTGTAGCGGGATGACGGATTTCCTCGCCATTACATGTTCCCGAGGGAGAACGAGCATGTACCGCTCTTCGAACAGCGGCCAGCGATCGATACGCTCAGGCAGCTCCACAGCGTCGCCGACGAGTGCCGAATTGATTTCGCCATCCAAGAGCATCGTAACGAGCCCGTTGGCATCGGCTTCGCGCAGATCGAAACGTAGGTCAGGGATGGTCGTGGTGAGCTCCCAGAGCAATTCCGTGATGAGTGCGGCCGAGATTGATGGCGACAGTCCTATTTTGAGCCTGGCGATTGTCTTTTTTTGATAGCTTCGCGCCTGAAGCCGTACGGCCTCCGCGGCGGCAAATACTTGCTCGAGCGTGGGCAAAACCATCTTGCCCAACTCGGTGAGTTGGGTGAAACGACGTTCACGGTGAATCAACGCTCCGCCGAGCTCTTCCTCCAGCTTGTGAACCGCCTTTGTCAGTGCCGGCTGAGTCACATTGCATTGCTTTGCCGCTTGCGTAAAATTGAGCGTCCTTGCGAGGGCCAAGAAGTATCGCACCTGATGAAACTGCAGATGCATGCTCACACCCGAGAGATTTGCCATGGTCCGGACCATTTCAGCTCGTTGCCATGGGAAGCAGGGGCGATGGCAAAATGATTGGTCGTGGAGTTTCTGACGAAATGGGAATTATGCATCGGCCCGGAGTTCTCGATATCCGCCTTGCGAAAAGTTCTCTCGCCAACGCTCTTTCCTGCTAACGCCGCGGACGATGACATCAGCTCAATTCGAGGGTCCGGCAAAAACCTTGGATCATGAACCTTGCATTGCCTCGATCCGATCTCGATGTGCTGACGGCGACCTTGGATGTCGACGTCATGGGCACAGCGTTTAGTACCCCTCACGGTCACATCGGCCCCGGTGGGCAATGCAGTTGGCGCAGGGAATATGGTTCGCATCCTGGTTATCCGTGACGCTGCTGTCCTGATGTCTCGCGAGAGATAGAGCAGATTGCGCGTGACGGTAAGCTCGGTTCTTGTTGCGGCGTTCTCATTCTTGCGGATTTATCGAGTGAGTAGTTCCGCTTCGTCTCTGGCCTGCCCGGCAGCTCCGTGGTCTCGATCACCTATCAATCTAAGTTGGCTTAAAAGTCAGCCGCGGCCCACAAGTGAGAATAATTACACAGGTCGCCCTTGGTTAGTTGATTGGTAGCTGCCTTTTTTGGATTAGCAACTAAAGCGCGCTTGCCACCCCGGGGTCGCCATCTGTCATTGCATCAAGGCGACTCAACGGGCGAACTCAATAACTAGTGCAGCTCTGTCACGTGAGCGACGGGCACGTGCTTGAAATCGCAAAAGCCAAAAGACACCAAGAGTCGCACCGTCGATAGACATTCGCTCCGCTGTTGGCTCGCTGTAGGATATTCGATTCACGCGGCTCAATTTGACTGCGCGGGCAACGTGAATCGAAAAGTTGCTCCCCGAGGTTCGGCGGCCGTGGCCCACAGTCGTCCCCCGTGCGCTTCGATGATGGTGCGGCAGATCGACAGACCCATCCCCAAGCCTCCGGGCTTGGTCGTATTGAAGGCGTCAAAGACGCGCTCAAGATCCGCTGAGCTCAGGCCTGGACCTGAATCCCGCACCTCGACAAGAACGCCATCCGGCTCGCTCTTATCGGTGGTAATCACCAATTCTCGCGCCCCCTCACAGATCGAGCTCAAGGCTTCGATCGCGTTGATGATCAGGTTCATAATCACTTGTTGCACCTGGACCCGATCTCCTTGAATGAGCGGCAAGCCGTCCACGAGGTGTGACTGCACCACAATGCCATTCTTCTCGACTTCGCCACGGGTCAGGGCGATGACCTCGAGGATTGCTCCGTTGATGTCCACTTCTTCTTTCCGGAGAGGTGCTTTTTTGAAAAGCGCGCGCATCCGGCCGACGACCTCGCTGACGCGATTGCCGTTTGCAAAGATCCGGTTGAGAGCCTGACGAGCTTTCTCCAGATCTGCCGGTTCTTTGCTTAGCCAGTGCAACGCCGCTGAGGCATTGTTGAGCGTCGCGCCGATCGGCTGGTTGACTTCATGAGCAATCGAAGCAGAGAGCTGCCCCATTGTTGCGACTCGATTCGCGTGCACGAGCTCCACCTGCACCTCGCTGTAGCGCCGCTCGCTTTCGCGAATTTCCTCCTCTGCCCGCTTGCGCTGCGTTAAGTCTACCACGAAGGCAACGCCCTGGTCGTGTCGCCCGCCGAACGTCGCTGCCCCGACCAGCACCGGCACGCGGCTGCCGTTTTTCAGGAAGTACTCCTTCTCATAGGGTTGCACGGTTCCGGTCGCCTCCAGCTCGGCCACGCGTCGGTCGTCGGCATCGCGCCATTCGGTAGGCGTCAGATCCCGCCAGCGCAGTCGACCGGAGACGAGATCGTCGCGGTCGTATCCGACGATGCGAAGAAAAGCTTCGTTGGCATCGATGATCCGATCGTCGCGATCCCAGACGAAGATGCCGATGATGTTGGCATCCACTAGCCGTCGGATCCTGGCCTCCCGTTCGGCTAGCTCGCGGTACAGGCTGGCATTCTCTATTGAGATAGCCGCCTGGGAAGCGAGCAGTGTGAGGACCACCATTCGAGCAGGAGTAAACACGTCAGTCGCAAAGTTGTTCTCCAAGTACAGCATTCCAATCAACCTGGTCTGCTTAAGTATCGGAAGACAGAGCACTGACCGCGAGCGATGGTCGCGAATATAGGCATCCGCTGAAAACGAGCTCGGACTGGATGCATCGTGCAGGAGGACGCTTTCTTTTGCCCGAAGGACGTAGTGAAACACAGACTCCGGTAGATCAGCGGCCGTGACGCGTGCCTGTTTCAGGACCACGTTCACGTTGTCACCGCTGGTCGTGGCTTCTGCTTCAATTTGATATTTGTCGTCTCGCGAAAGTATCAAGAGACCTCGATCGGCGCCCGCGTGTTCGATTGCCGAACTCATCAGCGTGTTGATTAACTTCTCGAAGACGATCTCGCCTGACACTGCTTCCGACACTCTGAGTACGGTAGTCAAATCGAGCTGCTCGATAGGTGTCACTATCGTCGCCGCGGAATCCGGGATCGACTTGTCCACCTTGAGCTGCGGATAAAGCTCCTCAAGTTGGCGGACCTTTCCGTCGGCTCCCCAGCGCAGGTAGCAGGTGCGCGCGGCCCGCAAATAGGTCGCGGCGATCTTCTCGTAACCGCGCTCTGCGTAGAAGCGCCCGGCAATCTCGTTGGCAATTGCCTGGTTGTGCACGAATCCGTGTTTGTGAGCCTCGTGGATGGCCTTGTCGTACAGCTCCTGAGCGTTCTGCACCCGGCCCTCAAGGCGGGCGATTTCGGCGCCGACCAACGTGGCGCGATCTTCGAAGGTTTCGGGGTTGGCCTCCGTCCACATTTGGAGCTCCCGGTAGTGGTCCAGCACAGAATCGAAATGCCTCGGTTTCTCCTCCGGTGTGGCGCGATCACAGACCGCCGCATGCGCCAGCGCGCCATAGAGTCGATACTCCGCTGACTCGAACATTGCCGCCGACGTCCAAAGCAGCGGTTCGGCGTGTAGCGAGGCGTCAACCGCCGACGCAAGGTCTCCGGCGAAAAAGTGCGCCTGCAGCTTTCGCGTCCAGTAATAGAACTCGGCGAGCACCAAGTCGGGGCTCTTGGCTAAGCGGCGTTCGGTATCGATTTCACTGTATCCCTCGTGATCCAGGCATCCGAAAGTTGCGGTCAGCCCGCGTAAGGTGAGGATCAAACCGAGTTGTGCTTCGCAGCGCTCGATGGCCAGGCCGAAGCGCGCCCGCCTAGCGGATGCCAGGCCGTTCTCGCATTCCTTTTGCACTTCGGCGAGTGGATCCCCGGCGGCGAGGCAAACCGTGACAGTGAGCAACTCGCACTCGGCTGTCAGATACTCGATCGAGAAGATGAGCTGGTGATTGCGTTTCCAAGTCTCTTCTTCAAGAAGGGCTCTGCCGGCTCTGAGATACTTGAGCGCCGACTCGTATGCTGTCGAGAGCTTCGCGCGCCGGCCGGCGATCAGATTAAGTTCCGCGACGCGCTCGCGATCCTCGACTAAGGCGATGAGATGGGAGCCTCGGTTGAGTTGATTGACGATCTCAAATATCGCCTCCTCACGTTTTTCAGCGGGCGTGTGCTCGGCGAGGAGCATTCCGATGCGCAGGTGAGCCTCGGCACGCAGCTCCTCCGGAATTAGCGAGTAGGCGGCTTCCTGCACGCGGTCGTGCAGGAAACGGTAGGAATTGTCCGCACGGAAGATGAGGCCCGATCGCACGGCTTCCCAGAGATGGTCGTGGATGTGCTCGATTGAGCCCTGATACCCAATCCGCAGCATCTCGAACTCTGCACTGTTGCCCATGCAGGCGAGCTGCTGGAGTACCTTCTGGGTTTCTGGCGGAAGGCGCTTCAACTTCTCGACCATCAGCTCTACAACATTGTCCGTGAAGCCTTTGTCACGAATGCGAAGCAGGTCCCATACCCAACGGCGCTCGCGATAATCGAATTTCAGTAGGCGATCGTCCGCCAGAGTGGAAATGAACTGGATTGCGAAGAACGGGTTGCCCGAGGTCTTTTCGTGGATCAAGTCTGCCAGTGGGGCCCCGCGCTCCAGTTGGCAGTGAAGGGAGTCCACAATCAGTTTGCCTAGATCGTCGCGACTGAGTGGTGTGAGAACGATGTCCTGCACTGCCGCTCCGGCCTGACGGATCGCTTCCAGCTTACGCACGAGCGGGTGGGTGGCATTGACCTCGTTGTCCCGGTACGCACCAATGAGCAGCAAGTGCTGCAAATCGTTGCGGGTCAACAGGTCTTCGAGGAGGTCGAGTGTGGCGACATCTAGCCATTGCATGTCATCGAGGAAGAGCGCGAGCGGGTGTTCGGGTCGCGCAAATACGCCGATGAACCGTCGAAATACGATCTGAAAACGTCTCTGCGCTTCCTGCGGCGGCAATTCGGGCACTGGCGGCTGTTCGCCAATGACATGCCGCAATTCCGGGACCAGATCGACGAGAAGCAGTCCGTTGGGACCCAGCGCCTCACGAAGTGCGTCCTGCCATTTGCGCAGGTCTTCCTCGTTCTGGCTGAGGAGCCGCCGGACGAGGCTCTGAAACGCCTGGGCCAACGAGGCATGCGGAATGTCGCGCTTGTACTGGTCGGACTTGCCTGATGCAAACAAGCCGCGTGGCGGCACGAGTGGTTTATGTAGCTCATTGACGACTGCGGATTTGCCGATGCCGGAATATCCGGAGACCAGCACCAGTTCTATACGGCCACCGCCTACGATGCGGTCGAAGGCGGTCAGCAGAGCGTCAATCTCGCGGTCCCTCCCGTACAGCTTCTCGGGGATCAAAAGGCGATCTGGGGTGTCGTGAGCGCCAGGAGTGAAGTCATCGATCCACCCCTGGGACTCCCATTGGGACAGGCAGCGCCGAAGATCGCTCTCAACTCCCGCCGCTGTCTGATACCTCTCCTCCGCCGTCTTGGAGAGCAACTTCATCGTGATCGCGGACACCGAGGCCGGTACGGTTCCTACGCGCTCGCTGGGTGCGGCTGGTTGTTTCGCGATGTGACAGTGCACCCATTCCATCGGGTCGGAGGCCGTGAATGGAAGACTCCCGGTCAGCATCTCGTAAAAGGTCACTCCAAGCGAGTAAAGGTCGCTCCGAGAATCGACCGAACGGTTCATTCGTCCCGTCTGCTCGGGTGCCATGTAGGCGAGCGTTCCCGCGATGAACTCTGGAGGTTCGGGCGACTGGCGCTCGCGCGTAAGTTTGGAGGCAATCCCGAATCCCGTGAGCCACGCGTTGCCGGTGTCGTCGACGAGAACATTCGCAGGCTTGATATCCTTATGTATAAAGCCCTGCTGATGGACTTGACCGAGTGTTCTTGCCAACCCAATAGCGGTGCGAAGGAAACGAGTCAGGTCGAGGGGTTGCCCCTGGTCACGCTCAAGAATCCGATCCAGCGGCTGACCGCCAGGGTCCTTGAGTAAGAGGATCATCCGCCCTTCGTGACGAGCAATGGCCAGAGGCTTGGCAGCCCACGCGGGATCGAGTTCGGCTCCGAGCGAGTATTCGTGCATGAGCCGCCTGATGCTCTGAGGCGACGGCTGTTCGAAGAGTGCGATCGCTAGGACCGGCGAGGGGGCGTCGTGCTTTCGGCCGCGGTAAAGGGTAAAGTCCGCGCTTTCCCGCAGGGGCGCCAGCACGTACCCCGAGAGCCCCGGGATAGGTGACATTCTTGTTGCCACAGCATCACCACTTCAGCAAGCTGCCTAACCTTCACGTAGCGCTATCATAGCGCTACCCGGCTCTCGCGCGCATGCGTCATCAGGCGGTCTTCGTCGTATGCGTACGATGCGCAATACGCCGGATCAACAGATATCGCTGACAGATCCGGATGCCCGTTCGATGGCCACCAGCGGACGCGGATCGGGTGTCGTCGGCTAAAATGTCCAGGTCGCGGTGGACACCGCGACATTAACTGATTGTTACGCACGAGGTCATAAACGTCGGCCGACAACGGCCGCCCGCCGGTCCTATCCGTTTGCACACAACCAAGACCCGGAACGGACATATCGGGATCACCGCTTCCAGAGATGGAAAAAAGGCGCCTAGTGCCATGCGGGAGATCGTAAATCAGACGCCGGCCGCCGCCTTCATTTCACCCGCGAGTTCATCGTAGCAGACCGTCCACGCCTCACGAACGGCGGGCGTGAGATCCTCTCCAAGCGCCTGTTCGAGGGTCCAGAGCAACGCTTCCCGCACCGCGTCGTAGTCGGCGAGCTTAACCCCGTACTCGACATGGCGGACGGCAAGGTCATGGATCGCGGGCGAAAGTTGATCCAGCGCGGGTAGATTGTAGACGACCATAGCGAGCATGGTCATTAGCTTGACGCCCTGAATACGCATGTTGTTTCTGAATAGCGACCGGAAATTCGGATTGGTGGCGAATAGCCGCTCGTAGAACAACGCCGCGGCGACCTCAGGCATCGCCGCCAGCCGGGCGAAGGTGGTCTGAACAAGCTCCTGCTGCACAGCATCCACGATGTCATTTCCTTTGCGTGCGGGCGCGGCTCACTCGGCTGCGCGCGACACATGATAGCAATCGGATGCGACACCTCAGGCGCATAGAAACGTCGTGCAACCCGACGCATCTCATTGGCGCGCGATTTCCGTCGGTCATTCACACGGAAGCAGTTGCGACGTCGTCTCATTTAGCGCCAGTCAACGTCTCATCTAGCGCCAAGCGGGAGATCGCCCCGCGCATTCACGATGTGTCCTTTCCTGTCGTGCGCTGGCCATTCACTCGTCCTTGCGATGCCGCACGCAGCATGGTGGGCGGGCTACCGAACTCGCTTGCGAACGTGCGATAAAACGTCGCCATACTGTTGAACCCCCAGCCAAAAGCTATATCGATCACCGATCGGCCGGTTCCCGTCGCGTCGGCGATGGCGTCGCGGCACCGGAGCAGTCGCTCGCGCGAAACGTATCGGGCGAAACTGACATTGTTTGCCTCGAACAGGCGATGCAACTGGCGCGCCGAGATGCCGAGTGCGGCCGCGGCGCTGGCGGCGGTCAGGGAAGGATCGGCGAGATGCAGGTCGACGTAACGCTTGGCGGCCGCGAGCCGCGCCGATTGTAGCGAATCCCGCCCCCGATTGATGCCATCGTTGGAGATGTTACAGCTCAGTGCCACGAGACCACAGAGATTGCGCAGCACGGCTTCACCGTGTTCGTTGGAGAGCAGCGGGGCTTGCGCCTTCACCGCATCAATAGCTGCGCCGAGCAGCGAGCCGAGCGGCGAGGCACCGGCCAACCGAAACGGGCGTTCCAGTCGGCCTCCGGTTATAATCGGCGAGAGTGCAGCCCACGGGATGATCAGCATGTCGAACGACTCTGGGCCTTTCCATTCCGCGTTGAATTGCCATTCGGTCGAGCTTATGCAGAAATCACCGGGCTCATGAATGAGGTCGACTGGCGTGCTGCGCGCCGCGGCCCTCCAGATGACCGGCGCGCGAAATCGGCGGACGAAGAACGCTTCAATCTTGTCCCTGGCAACGTCGGCCGCCGTCCGTTGGACCCTCTCAAGTCCCGAACTTATCTCCAGCAGCGCAAATTCGCCTGCAATCGATCCACTCGCTTCCGCGCGAAAGGAAGCGGGATCCGGAATCTCGCCCGGCGTGATGCTATGGGCCTGCTTCGCGAAATAGTCGCACCAGAACCTCACGCGGTCGCGCGGCGCAATATGGTCCGTGGAAAAATGGACTTGCATGATCATCCCGTGGGCCGATCAAATGCTTTGGAACCTAACTTAGACCGGTTACATGGGCAAAGCGAGGGTGCCAGACTTTGGGGCTGCCAATTTTTAAGGGCGGATGTGGAGAGTTCCTTTGCGTCTCGGTTCCAGCAGGCGAGCTGATCACCGCACCCGCCTCTCCGCGGCCTTAACTGAACAACGACCGAATGGCGATCGGCGCAAAATGAGACATCATGCGGCGCACGGTGAGACGACGGTAGTGACCTGCGAGACTATGCTTACTCAAATTCAAGCGTAAGGCCGAATAGGTCCTATGAACAAGGTGGGTACACAAAGGAGGTTGAAAATGGCAACCAACGCAACAAGCACGATGATTTTGGATGGCGACTTCGACAAAATCGACTTCCGAGGAGAAATCGTCGACGGGCACCTCGTCACAGAAGGAATTCTTGCAGACCAAGCGGCAATGGATTCTATCCCGGTAGGGATATACGTTCTCGAAAAGGATGCCACTGTCGTCAAGTGCAACAAAGCTGCAATCGCGGGTTGGGGACGCACGCCGTCTCTGGGAGCCTCGGAGAAGTATTGCGGGTCACACCTTCTGCGTTACCCTTCAGGACAAGTGATGCCGCACGAACTTGCACCACCATCCGTGGTGATCAACAACGGCGCCACCGTTCGCAACGCCGACGTGATTTGCGAGCATCCCAACGGCAATCGTCTCCTGGCGCTCGTTAATGTCTTTCCGATTCGTGACAACGACGACGAAGTGATCGGAGCCGTCAACATTTTCCGTCACAATACCAGCAAGACTGTCCCTGGCTTACTCTCCGAGTCTGCAAATAATTCCGATTCCGAGATCGGTGAGGGGGAGGAGCAGTGAGGCTCCCTTCGCCGCTTCGGGTTCCGTAGCTCTTCATAGGGACCTTCTCGGCATGTGGCGTACCAGAAGCTCAATGCTTGTCCGCCGCACCCGGCTGACCGCGTTTTCGGGCCCTGGAAATTAGAAGGTACGCTAACTAGGCGCGCGGTGCTTTTGCGCGCGCCATACTTTTGCGATGGAGCTAGCTGTGCGATCGAACGAGCGACGTGAACGAGAGCGTGAGTTGCGTGCCGCTGGGCGGCTGCCCCCGGGACAGTCGCTTACGCTCGAGTGGCCGGTGAAGCATGTGGGCCCGGTGCCGGTCTTTCGTCCCAGGACGTGGGATTTTCGAGTGTTCGGCCTGGTGGAGGAGCAACTGCGGCTTTCGTGGGAGGAACTTTCCAATCTGCCGCAGAGCGAAGTATTTGCGGACATGCACTGCGTAGTGCACTGGAGTCGGTTCGACAACCATTGGGAAGGATTGCTCGCCACAGAATTAATGAAGCGAGTGAAGCTGCGGCCAGAGGCGCGGCATGTGATGGTCCATGGCGAGAATAACCACACGGCAAACCTGCCAATCTCGGATTTTCTGCGCCCGACGACGATCTTCGCCCTGCGGCATAACGGCGAACTCCTTACGGCCGAGCATGGCTACCCGTTGCGCCTCGTGGTGCCAAACCTCTATGCGTATAAGAGCGTGAAGTGGGTACGCGGGATCGAGTTTTTAGATCGCGAATCGCCGGGCTTATGGGAATTTAACGGATATCACATCTACGGCGACCCATTCAAAGAGCAACGATCTTCGAGCTGAAACTCGGGACCGAACCTGGCCGGGGCGCCGGCAGCTGATTTCGCGGTCATGATGGGTTTTCATCCGATTTTGCGCGCTGCAGAGCCGATTGGACGCATCCGAGCAGAACCTCTTCGTCGATGGGCTTGGTCAGATAGCCAACGACGCCCTGACCCAGAACTCGAGTTCGCGCGCTGTCATCGGGGTAAGCCGTGATCAGAATTGTTGGTATGTCATAGCCAGATCCTACCAAGCGGCTATGCAATTCAGGCCCAGTCATGCGCGGCATGTGGACATCAACGATCAAACAGGAGGTATGGCGGACGTTAGGAGACGCCAAGAAATCCATTGCGGATGCAAAGGCCTCAGTCGTGAAGCCAACTGCCTGCATGAGACCCGCTAACGCCTCGCGAGATTGCTCATCATCATCGATGATCGAAATCTGAATCTCGCTAGACATATCCCCGCCTTCAATGCTGGGGATGCGGACCGCCGCATTTCGCGTTCCGTATCTCAAGAAGGGCACCGCGCGGCTATCCAAGCATCGTACTATAACGACAAGCGTTTGGACCCGCGATTATATTGTGGACGGGCGATGCCAGACCTCGGAATAATCGATGTTATACTTTAGAATGAGTGATCCAGAACTTCTGAATAGGTCAACCCGATTTGGGCCACTTCCGAACGCGTGCGCTGATGCCAGGTCATTGCGCTCGACGCGGCAGGGGGACGCGCTTCCGGCACCCGATCAAAAGCATCAGTTGGTTTGCGCCTAAACAATTTTCGCTGATGGAGCCACCACAAAGCGATTAAGACCGTGGCGACTTTATACCAAGCGTCTCCGCTATTCTGACAAGCTCGGCTAGAGATTGCGCACCCATCTTCTGCATCACATGGCCGCGGTGCGCCTTCACAGTGATCTCAGCTACGCCTAGCTGGAAAGCGATCTGCTTGTTCTTTAAGCCAGAGGTCACGAGAGCCAGCACCTCTCGCTCGCGCGGGCTTAAACGTTCGAGACGCGATTTCAGGTCCGTAAGCCGCTGCTCGACCTTTCGCCGCGTCCGATCGCGCTCCAGCGCGATCGTCACCGCATCCAGCATGTCCTGATCGCGGAACGGCTTCGTCAGAAAATCGACAGCGCCTGCCTTCATTGCCTTAACCGACATCGGAATGTCGCCGTGGCCGGTCATGAAGATGATGGGAATGGAAGCGTTCATTTTCGACAGCTCGGTTTGGAAGTCGAGACCGCCCAGGCCCGGCAATCTAACGTCAAGTACAAGGCAGCTCACCACGTCGGGTAATAATTCGCCTTCGAGCAGCTCCGCGGCCGACCCAAACAACTTGACCTTGAAGCCGACCGAGTTGAACAGATCTCCGAGTGAGTCGCGGAAGTCCCTGTCATCGTCAACGACGGCTATAGTTGGCTCCTCGGCTACTGCACGCTTTTGAATAGAATGCTGCGCCACGAGATACTCTCCCAACTTCGTGTAAAAATATCACCGCCACGAAGGCCGTTCAACACATGAGAGGGGTTCCAGCGTGGAACGCCATGGTTCGTGGGCCACGAGAAGTTCGCCAGTTTGATGTCCTCACCTCCATGCTGTAGGCGGCCCGATGAAATGTCAGCTCACCTTCACGCTCCATTAGCAGCGACAGATTTACGGAACCCGGGATCACTCTGTGGCGTTTGGGCGGGGCCGTCCCTTTGCGCCGCTTCAGCTTTCGATCGCTTTGCTGAGCTCCCACGGCGGGATTTCTGCGTTCTGTTCGCCACGAGTCTTCCGGCTCTTAGCCGGTTGCTGGTGGGCTATGGGGGAGCATCGAGTACGGCAGGTCTCCGATTTGCGGCGTGTTAACCGGTTCGGCGGATTAAGACCGAAATGATCCGTTTAGGTGCGATGCCGTGCTCACCGTTACGTCGCGCGAACGGATGCTGCTAGGCCATCACTCGTAGATGCAGGTCTTCTTCCGGCTCATGCGCTGCGTTCCTAAGGCGCCGAAAGCCCGACCGCCTCAACGCAATGAGAGGCCGAGATGCCTCCACTTTCCGAATAGCAAACTTGGTCGCGACGTCGCAGGTCATTCATATGTCAAAGGAGGAGCCACGCTTCGGCGGTAATCCGCGGGGGCAATTCCCGTCGCCTTCCGGAACGCCGTGGCAAACGCGCTACGACTGCTGAAGCCTACCGCCCGACCGATTTCCGTCATCGAGCCCGCTCGTTTTGAGAGCAGCAACTTGGCGTGCTCAACACGATGCATAGTTTGGTACCGATGTGGCGGCATTCCGACAGATTGCTTGAATACCCTGCAGAAATGATATGGGCTCAGACGAACGAGCTGCGCCAACGTGCCAATCGGTATCCGCTCATCGAGATGTTCCTGGATATAGGCGCTGACGAGTCGTTGCTGCCACGGTGCAAGGCCGCCTTGGAGTTGAGGTTGAATGCTGGGCATCCCGCAAGTGAAACGCACGATTTCATGTATGAGCAGAGTACCGAGACTCCCGAAGTACATCGGGTCTCCTGCGCGGCTCTCGACGAACGTCTTCAGCTTGAGCGCGGTGTGCCAGAGCGTTTCGTCTTCAAATAGTATACGTGGAGCGTTCGGTAGGTCGGTGATGCCACGCTTAGAAAGAGCGTTCAGGTTCTCAGGTTCGAAGTAGAAGTACATGAGCCGCATCTGCGACCCGCGCAGCTCGTGCCAATCGTGAAATTCGCGGCCAGCCGGCACGAATGTCAGTTTCCGCTCGAGGTTTCGGAGCGCAGATCGGGGCAGACCTTCCACGAATGTCTCTCCTTCACTGCGCTCTCCCTTCTCGTACATCACGAGCATATGGACTGGAGCCCGAAAATGATTCTGGATTCTACCTCGTCCGGTGAATCGCAAGGATTCGGCCGTCATGCCATGCCCATTTACCTTGAAGCGTGCCACAGTGTCGGAAGGAGAGATTTCAACGACAGGATGGATCACGTCCGCCACGAGGTGACCATCTGATTGGCGAATTGTATCAAAAATGGAGCAGTCATGGTCGCCTTCAAAGTTTCGGGACGGGGTTATCGGGAGCAACGCTTGCGATCTTGAAAGCTGTTGCAGATCGTCAGGGCCACGCGGCGAACGGCGTAGCGTCGTCGAATTCTTCCGGAAACGGACTTGGTGGAGTTCGGCTCCTAGTTTGGAGGTCGGAAGTAGTAGCGAGCCTTCTGGCATGGCTTCTCCTCTTCGCTCAAAGTGGGTTCGTGCTGTCAACTGACCGTCATTTGCTAGACACATGGGGTCGACCTGCGGGTGCCCATTCAGGACTCTTTCATCCATTCCATTGTCGCGGTGTTTCTGCCTGGGCACTAGGCCGAGCGCCGGCTTTCTTCGCCCGAATCCGCGACGAATGGGTCGAGGTGAGCATGCCGTGTGATACCTTGGTCCTCAATTGCACTCGCATTTGCGCGTCTGACAGGAAGGGCCAAACGGGGATAAACTTTCGGGGAGCCGAGCTGCGACTTTCGTATATCCAGGCTTCGACTTAATTCACGCGGAGCTTCACATGGCCAACTCGGAGTCCTGAACCGTCGTGCGCGCCCCCGAGTTGGTTGGATGTCCCTCAGGATCGCGCGCATGCTACGGAGAAACACAAGACCAGAAATACCGGGCGGCGGGTCCTAACCTGGAACGACTGTTCTTCAAGCGCCTATTGTTTGGCCTGGAACCAATTTTGGTGCAGCTCTAGTTTGCCGCGCCGGCTAGTCAGGCCTGTAGCAAATCAACAATTCCGTACGCCCTACTTGGAGGCAAACTATGCAGTCGCCGAGCAAACTCGTCAGACACGGCAAATTAATCATTCGGAGTTGGTAGATCATCGCGTCCGCCCGAGCTTGCGACTTTGTGGCGAGTGCAATCGAAATGCGTCCCTAATCTTCGCGGTCACAACATCATAGGCCACTATGCGCGTGCGAGATGGTTCTCACGAGTCCGGTCACGGGTTTGATTTTGAAGATGCGTGGCCGATTCTCGAAGGATGCACTGGTACCGCGATGGCCGTTTATAAAAGTACCCTTGATAGCGGTCCCGTGGCCCGCATTTTCTATCCCACCGGCCCCTGAGACCCGCGAAACCGATTGCTACGCGGACACCCCTAACTCCCTCCGTACTGGTCTTGATCGTAGGCCTGCAAGATGCGGACAAAATCGGCCATGCTGGATTGGTCTCGATTTTCGGCCGTAGCCCCAAGTTGTGTGTTGAGCGCGGGCGGGCTCCCTCGCCAAAACCAGATTAGGAGATCCACGATGTTTTTCATGGCCGGCTCTCCGCAGCGAACCGTCGAACTAGAGACACTTGCGGGATCGGCGACGCACGTTTCAATCAGGGGAAAGGTCGGTCGGGCGCTACGCCGCCGACCCTATCCTGCAACTGCCTGCTCGCGGGCCGGTTCCGTTGCTTTTCATTCCGTATCAACAGCTAGCACGGGTCTTGTGATTGACGCCATTGGGCGCGGGTATCGAGTGACAGTACAGAGGTATTGGTTGAATCAACGCCGGTCTAATTCCGAATGGGCGTAGACAAAAGAAGGCCGCCTGCGTTGCCACAAGCGGCCCAAGTCTAGGGAGGCGCCCAAGGTGGGCAGCGATGGCGGGGGGAGAGGACCATCGCAGCCTCATACATACAATGATCGCGATCGCCGGCTCAATTGAACGCCGGTACAGGTCAGCCATCCAAATGCAGCAAGGGTCCTATACGAAAGGTCAAGACGCTCGCCCGCTTGGCGAACCGCTTCTACTGACCGAAGCCGTTAGCTTACCGGACTCCACCATCGACATGGTCATAAGGGCCGCCTCCGGATCAAGCGGCGAGCCAGGAGCACCGATAGCCTTTGAGTGCTTCGACCGTTACCACGACAGGCATGGGTCAGACGCGAGGCCGCTTATCCAAGTGATCGCGCATCCCCAGACGCTTTCCACATCCTCAATGCCAACTACGTGACTGCACAACACCGAGCCTCAAAGCGTAGCCAAATTTTCTTCGTGCAAAATCAGCGTCAAGGAATCAAACCTCATCGGGCGGACGTCTCGATAGATATGTCTAAACTCTGACTTTCGGGCATCGAAATGATAACTGAGGGTAATTTGCGAACCCGTGTCTCCTGTGATGCAATACTCATCTGCTTGCAGGCGACCCGAGAGCAGAGTCCTTTCGCGAGCCGCGTTCGGAAGCGAGCGAATTCCCCCCGCCTGCAGGTTGGCTTCGAGGAGAGCGAAATTTGAAGCTCAGCTTTAGCGCCTATAGCAATCCGGGCAACTTCGTGCGCATTACCGCAAAGCTGCTGCCGTTGCTTTGGGGTTCGACAGCCGTCGCGTTCGCGGTTGGTCTATTTGGAACGTTCGACGCACCCCCCGACTATCAGCAAGGTGAGACGGCGCGAATAATGTACATCCACGTCCCCGCCGCCTGGACAGCGATGCTCGCCTACACGTTGATGGTGGTGTCTGCGCTTGGATCGTTGGTATGGCGTCATCCACTCGCCGATGCGGCTCAAAAAGCGGCCGCACCCCTAGGCGCAGCTTTCACTTTCATCTGCCTGGTCACGGGCTCGTTGTGGGGCAAACCAATGTGGGGCACATATTGGGTCTGGGACGCACGGCTCACTTCCATGCTGGTTCTGCTTCTCATTTATCTCGGTCTCATCGCGCTCTGGCAGACAATCGAGGACCCGAGTAGAGCGGCACGAGCAGTTTCGATTATGACCCTGGTGGGTTTTATCGATATTCCGATTGTGAAGTTCTCGGTTGATTGGTGGAACACGCTCCACCAACCGGCGTCGGTGTTCCGGATGGAGGGCTCGGCGATTGCTGGCTCGATGCTATGGCCGCTGATCGTTATGGCGCTCGCATACACACTTTTGTTCGTGACTCTCCACGTTATGGCGGTTCGCAACGAGATCATGCGACGCCGAGCCCGGCGGCTTGCGATCACGCTAGCGGTAAATGGCGAGGCGGCGATGACTCGTATGCTGTCTGCCGAAATAGCTTCCTGAGCAGACCATGTTGCGGCATGACGGATTCATCATGGCGGCGTTTCTGGTGACGGGCACTGTTCTAGCTGGAATGATTGTAGCAGTGCTTATCGACTATCGCTTTCAGCGCCGTACCCTGTCTCGTC
Source organism: Bradyrhizobium sp. ISRA442 (assembly GCF_038085055.1). Taxonomy (NCBI): domain Bacteria; kingdom Pseudomonadati; phylum Pseudomonadota; class Alphaproteobacteria; order Hyphomicrobiales; family Nitrobacteraceae; genus Bradyrhizobium; species Bradyrhizobium sp. ISRA442. The sequence goes on along the minus strand of NZ_JALGCN010000002.1, from coordinate 550,473 downwards.
TTATTGATCACTCGGATCGGCGCGGTCGCGCATGAGCAATATCTCGGCCTCAATTCACCTATCGTCGAGTGCCACGCCGGCTCGACGCCGAGTGGCCCGCTTGTGGGTGGTTATCCCTTTATTGGTCTTCTGCGGAATTGCGGCACTACTTCTAGTGCGGCTCGGGGCCGGAGACCCCTCACTCGTGCCCTCTGCTCTAATAGGCAGGTCAGTACCGCAATTTGCGCTGAAGCCGCTCGAAGGGCTTTCAACATCCGGTCCACCCGGCTTGTCGAGCGCAGATTTGCGGAGAGGGCACGTGACAATCTTGAACGTGTTTGCATCATGGTGTGTTGAGTGTCGGGAAGAAGAAGGGGCCCTAATGGCGTTGGCGAGCGACCCGACGCTGCAGCGACGGGGCGTGAAACTCACCGGCATTGTGTACAAGGACGATCCCAAAAATGCGTTGGCCTATCTCATCGCTCACGGCAACCCGTTCGCACAGGTCGGCACTGACCGCTCGGGCCGAACGGGAATCGATTTCGGTGTCTATGGCGTTCCCGAGACCTACGTGATCAAGGGCGATGGCACAATCGCTTACAAGCTGGTTGGTGGCATCTCGGACGCAAGTCGGCCTGGTTTGATGGCGGCGATTGCCGAGGCGGCGCGTCCATGACGACTCCATTGCACTCCGCGATGGCTGCAAAAAGGATCGTTTCTTGTCTCGGCGTCGTAGGGCTCCGTCCGCTTACATTGTTCGCAAATTCCGACCGGACAATGAAAACGGCACAGTCGGTTAGCCCGAGCTTCAACGGCGGCAGATGCCGGCGGGTGGTGCGATATGCGGTGGCGAGGACAAACGGAGGTCTTGAAACGTGCTGTGGGCCATTTTTGCAATGATGACGTCTTCAGTCGCGCTGGCGCTGGCGCGGTCGCTTTCCGAGCGGCGCGAGGTCGTTCGCGCTCACGATCCGAATGTGACGTTCTATCGCGATCTTCTGACTGAAGCGGATGAAGACGTGCGCTGCGGACTGCTAGCATCTGAAGATGCCGTGACGACTCGCGCCGAGATCGAGCGCCGGCTGCTCGCGTCACTCAACTTGGCATGCGAGGGCCGGCCGCATGCGTCCCGTCGTGGAGGTGAGCGACGCGGCGCGACGGCTTTGGCGATGATCTTAATTCTGCCGCTCGTCGCGCTCGTGTCGTACCTCAAGGTCGGCGCTCCCAGCCAACCTGACATGCCGATCGCATCGAGGCCGTCCAATGGAGAGTTTAGCCTCGCTGCCGCGATTCCTGACATCCACGCCGGGCGAGCCGGAGCTAACATTGCAGGGCTTCCTCCAGAGCAACGGAGCGACGCGATCCGGGGGATGGTAGCGGAGCTCGCCGAGAAACTCTCGAAGGACGGCCATCACCTTCAAGGATGGCTACAACTTATTAGGTCTTACGCGGCGTTGGGTGAGCGCAAGAAGGCCGAGGCGGCTGTCGCAAGCGCACGTGCTCAGCTAGCAGGCGATGAGCAAGCGTCGGCCAGCGTGGATGAACTCGTCCGACGGCTTCGTCTAAAGGAGTAGATCTTGACGCGAAAGGGCAGGCGCCTCGTTATCATCAGCGCAGCTGGCTTCACTTTGGCGATCGCGATAGGGCTCATCCTGTTTGCGTTGCGTGACAGTATCGTCTTCTTTTACGGGCCGAGCGAAATGGCCGCAAAGGCGCCGCCGCTAGGGACACGGCTGCGCATCGGCGGCCTAGTGAAACGTGGCTCACTTACTCATGAGGGATCGTCGACTGTCGTCTTCGCGGTGACAGACCTAAAGCACGACATCAAGGTCAGCTACACCGGATTGTTGCCGGATCTCTTCCGTGAAGGCCAGGGCGTCGTCGCCGAGGGCACCGTGGAAGGACCGAGCCGTTTTCATGCCGACACCGTGCTAGCAAAACACGACGAGCGATATATGCCCAAGGACCTGGCTGACAAGCTCAAGCAAGAAGGCACTTGGCGCAACGAAAGATCTGCGCGAGCGCAATAGCGCCGCGCGCCACGAAACATCCCAGCTGATGGGACCGACAAGATGATCATCGAAACCGGACATTACGCGCTCGCTTTGGCTCTCGCCGTCGCGCTGCTTCAATCAATTCTGCCGCTCTGGGGAACCCGTACTGGCGATTCGGCACTTACTTCAATCGCGGTCCCTGCCGCAATCACCCAGTTCCTGCTCTTGGGTTATGCCTTCGCAGCACTGACTTACGCTCACGTGGTGTCCGATTTCAGTCTCGTGACGGTCGCCGAGAACTCACTCACCACCAAACCACTTATATACAAAATCGCAGGGGTCTGGGGCAATCACGAAGGATCGATGCTGCTTTGGGTTCTGATTCTCGCGGTTTTTGGAGCGGCGGTGGCGATTTTCGAGCGCGGCATGGCGAACGAATTGCGCGCGAATACGCTAGCGGTCCAGGGCTGCATCTCCTTTGCCTTCCTCTGTTTCATTCTGTTCACCTCCGATCCCTTCTTGCGACGATTTCCTGCGCCGTTTGAGGGCCAGGACCTTAATCCGCTGCTTCAAGACCCGGGCCTTGCCATACACCCGCCGCTCCTTTACGTCGGCTATGTCGGCTCTTCGATCGTGTTCTCCTTCGCGGTAGCCGCGCTGATCAGTGGCCGACTAGACGCCGCTTGGGCCCGCTACGTTCGGCCTTGGATACTGATCGCCTGGATCTTTTTGACGCTTGGCATCGCCATGGGGTCGTACTGGGCTTATTACACCCTTGGCTGGGGCGGATTCTGGTTCTGGGATCCGGTGGAAAACGCGTCATTGATGCCCTGGCTTGCGGGCACGGCGCTCCTCCATTCGGCTGCTGTCATGGAGAAACGTGAAGCCCTCAAGATTTGGACACTGTTCTTGGCGATACTTACGTTCTCGCTGTCGCTGCTGGGTACGTTCCTCGTGCGCTCGGGAGTACTGACCTCCGTCCATTCCTTCGCCAGCGACCCGGCTCGCGGCGTCTTCATCTTGGTCATACTGTCCGTATTCATCGGCGGGCCACTCGCGCTCTACGCGTGGCGCGCACCTTCCCTAAGCCAGCGTAGCGTGTTCGCACCCTTCTCACGCGAGAGCGCGCTGGCAGTCAATAACCTGCTGCTGACCACCTGCTGCGCTACGGTTCTGACCGGCACGCTCTATCCGCTCGCTCTTGAGGCTCTGACGGGGGACAAGATCTCAGTCGGCGCGCCGTTTTTCAATCTAACGCTCGGCCCGCTCGTAGTGCCTATCGTTCTGCTGATGCCGCTCGGTCAGTCGATCGCCTGGAAGCGCGGCGACCTGCTCGGCGCAGCGCAACGGGTGACGGTCGCAGCATTGGGGGGTCTTCTAGTCTCCATTTTGCTCGTTGCCACCGTCCGCGGTGGCTCCGTCTTCGCTGCAGCCGGTCTCGGCCTTGCCGTCTACCTCATCGTTGGTGCGTTTACCGATGTGGCATCGCGTATCTGGGCACGTGGGCAAGGCGGCCGGGTGATGCTAGCCCGCGCCGTCGGGTTGCCGCGCTCCGCCTGGGGTGCGGCGATCGCTCACGCGGGCCTCGGCTTGACACTCATGGGCTTGGCGGCGACGGGTTGGGGTGTGGAACGTATCGCGACCGTCAAGTTAGGCCAGAGGATCGATCTCGGTCCTTATCAAGCCACCATCGAGAATTTTCGATCGCGGCAGGGCCCGAACTATTCTGAACTCGTCGGCCATACGGTCATCAGCCAGGGCGGCGCATACGTGACCGCCGTCGATCCAGGCAAGCGCAGCTTTCCCACGCGACAGACAACCGTCACCGAGGCTGGCATCGTAACGCTGAGTTTTGGGCAGATCTACATTTCGCTTGGGGACCGCCACGCGGATGGTTCGATCGATGCGCGCCTGTTCTGGAAGCCGCTCGTGACGAGCATCTGGATCGGTGCGGTCATTATGGCGTTCGGTGGGATTGTGTCGTTGTCCGATAGACGCCTCCGAATTGGCTTCGCGCGCCGCGCGGCTCGCCTCCGCGTCGCCGACAGCGGCGCAGCGCCGGAGCCCGCCGAATGACGTGGCTTCGTCGCATTCTTCTGCTTTCGATCGTGCTCGCAAGCGTCGCCCCCAGCTTGGCAAGGGCGGTTCAGCCGGATGAAATCCTGACTAATCCGAAACTTGAGGCACGCGCGCGCGCTATTTCCGCCGGACTGCGCTGTCTGGTCTGTCAAAACCAGTCGATCGACGATTCCAAAGCAGAGCTCGCGCGGGACCTTCGCCTGCTGGTGCGCGAGCGCCTTAAGCTCGGAGAGAGTGACGAGCAGGTCCGCGATTTTCTGGTGAAGCGTTACGGAAACTTTATCCTGCTGAAACCGCCACTTGACTTGGAAACCGCTCTCCTTTGGGGAATGCCGGCTTTCGTGCTCGCGGCGGGCGCGATCGCTCTCCTGTTCGCATTGCGCCGCGAACAATCCACGCCAGCGGCACCATTGAGCCAAGCCGAGCGGGATCGGCTTGCCGCTGTGTTTGACTCCGACACTCCGCTATAGGCTCGTCCTGAGGTCAAGCGGCCTTAGCTTCGGGTAAGGCCGAAGTCGTTCCACATAGGTGGCGCCCGAAAGAAAACTCTATCGTCGCACGCGCTCATTACTCTCCCGCGCTACGAAGTGCTGCGGCCGCAGCTATCGGAGCGAGCGCGATGGACGCGAGTCCGAGCGCGCAGAGGACCAAGAACGGTGTCAAAAAGGGCGTTGTGGCACTTTGCGCCGCGGAGACACCGAAGATCAGCACCGGCACGGCTAGTGGTACGACGAGGATCGATAGCAACAGACCGCCGCGCCGCAGGGTGACAGTAAGAGACGCCCCGATCGCCCCCAGAAAGGTGAAGGCCGGCGTACCAACCAGCAACGTTGCTGCAACCGATCGGAGGGCGGAACCATCCAAATCCAACATCAGGCCAAACAGAGGCGACAGCATAACGAGCGGTAGCCCCGTCACAAACCAGTGGGCGATGCACTTCACAAGAACAATGAGTTCTAGGGGCGCCGGCGACAGGAACATCTGGTCCAGCGAACCGTCCTCTTGATCCGCCTGAAATAGACGGTCGAGGCCTAATAGACTCGCGAGAAGTGCTGCTATCCATAGAATTGCTGGGCCGATCCGCGACAGCAAGCGTAGGTCAGGCCCGATCGCGAAAGGTACGACCGTCACAAGGCTGAGGAAAAAGACCAGACCGAGAATCCCACCTCCACCGATGCGGCGGGCTAGCATGAGGTCGCGAAGAAAAACGACGAGGAGAATACGGGTCATGGTGCCCATCCGGCATCGCCATTGCGTCGAGACCGCTCCGCTGAAATCGGAAAAGCAGCGTGATCTCTTCTCTCCCGACCTCGAGACAGACCGCTATGTGGGGTGCGACCGCACTTCAGCGAAATGGCCATCAACTGGTTCCAAGTCTGACTTGGACTGTCCCTCGCAGACCAAGAGGTTCGTGGGTCGCGGCCAGTGTCAATCCTCCGCCTTCGAGATGGCTGGCGACGATAGTCTTCAGCAAGGCGCGCGCGTGCCGGTCGAGCGCTGTTAGCGGTTCGTCGAGTAACCATAGAGGGCGATCGACGATTAAAAGCCGGGCCAATGCGACACGGCGACGCTGCCCCGCGGAAAGATAGCCGACAGGCAGATCGAGAACGTGGGCCAACTCCATGCGGTCCAGCGCCTCTAACGGGGTTCGGCGGTCTCGCCCCAAAAATCCCAGGCCGATGTCGAGGTTCTCGCGGGCGGTCAACGACGATTTCAACCCGTCGAGATGGCCCACGTAGTGGAGGCGTTCTGCCAGGGGCGCCGGATCCGTGGCTTCCGACTCCACCCATGACATGCGGCCGGATCCTAGTGGAAAAAAGCCGGCGATCGCCCGCAAGAGTGTAGATTTGCCCACTCCGTTGGGACCGGTCACTTCGGCGATTTGGCCCGCGCTTAGTCGCAAAGATATCCCGTCGAGCAGGATGCGCTCGCCGCGAGCCACGGACAGATCTTCGATCAGCAGATGGGATCGCTGCCTAATATCCATGTTCAGTCCTCGTTGTCCGTTGTTTTGTTGTGATCGTTTTCAACGAACCCTCATTTGGAGGGCTTATCGAAATGAACGACGGTTCGGGACAAACGTGTTCGAGCGGCGACGGAGAACAGCCCAGGAGGCCGAGGAGGTTCGCTCTGCGGGGCTGCCCATTAAACGGATGCGAGCCAGATCTTGAACGCTGAGGGCAGGATGGGCCACGCGATCGCCCATACAAACGTGAAAGCGATGTTGCATTGCCCAGCTTGCTGCCTCGGCTGCACCACCGGGAACGCCCGACGCCCTTCCCTTGTACGCTGCGCTGTCGATTAGCCGACGCCCTGCCGACGAAGCCGCAGGCGGTCGCGGGAGTGTTCCCAATCACGGCTCTCAGTAAAGAGAAAGGGCCTCCCAGGTCTCAGCGAGCGCAGCTGCGAGTTCAGCTATATGGGTATCCGCGTGGTATGGCGACGGCGTGATGCGCAGCCGCTCTGTCCCACGCGGGACCGTCGGATAGTTGATCGGCTGGATATAGATGGCGTGGCGCTGTAGAAGGCGATCGGCTGCCGCCTTGCACAATTCCGCATCGCCGACGATCACAGGCACGATGTGGGTTCCGGTCCGGAGAACCGGAAGCCCGGCGGCTTGGAGCGCCTCTTTCGTTGCAGCGGCCTGGCGTTGGTGTGCTTCGCGCTCGGCAGACGAGTGTTTCAGATAGCGAACAGATGCACGCGCTGCGGCGGCAATCGGTGGAGGGAGGGCGGTCGTGAAGATGAATCCGGGCGCGAAGCTGCGCACCGCATCGCAAATAGATCGCGACGCCGAGATATAGCCGCCAATGCAGCCAAATCCCTTGGCGAGAGTACCCTCGATCACCGTCAAGCGGTGCATCACACCCTCGCGCTCGCTAATTCCGCCGCCGCGAGCGCCGTAGAGGCCGACGGCGTGAACCTCATCAAGGTAGGTCATCGCCCCATACCGCTCGGCAAGGTCGCAGATTGCGCCGATCGGCGCCACATCGCCGTCCATTGAGTAGACCGATTCGAACACGACGAGCTTGGGGCGGCTTCCCGCCTCGCGAAGCAAGGCCTCAAGGTGACCAAGATCGTTGTGGCGGAAAATTCGCTTTTCGCAACCTGATTGACGGATGCCTTCGATAATCGAATTGTGGTTGAATTCATCAGAAAAGATTACGCACTCTGGGATCAGCTTACCGATCGTGGAGATGCTGGCCTGGTTCGATACGTAGCCGGAGGTGAAGACGAGACTGGCCTCCTTGCCGTGCAGATCAGCAAGTTCGCCCTCTAAATCAACCAAGGGCGAACTATTTCCCGCGATGTTGCGAGTTCCACCTGCTCCTGCACCGCAGCGGTGTGCCGTCGCGGTCAGCGCGCTCACAACCTCCGGATGTTGTCCCATGCCCAGATAATCATTCGAGCACCAAACCGTGATTTCAGTAACGGATCCGTCGAGGCGGCGCCATTTGGCGGTAGGGAAGCGACCGGAGACGCGTTCGATGTTAGCGAAGACGCGATAACGTTGTTCTTCGCGCAGGCGCTCAAGAGAGCCACGAAAATGGTGTTCGTATGTTTCGGCCGCACAATTGACGGCGCCCCTAACGAAGGTTGCGGTGGACCTCGTCAACGCTCGTTTCATGCACAACATGTCCGCACACGAATGTGTGTTCGCACACGAATGTCCATTACCGGAGCTTCCGTGCGCTGGATGCTTCGCTTGACGCTCAGCCGATATGTCGAGATCTTCCATGTCAACCTTCCCTATCCGTCGCTCGAGCATAGGTCGACCATAGCCCATCACGCAGAGCACTTCGCACTCGTCTCAGTTATGATTTTAAAATCCTCCGGTTATGATCGAGCGCCGCTGCCTGAGGCAGCTCAGACCTAGGCTAGCCTCCCGTCCTTTTTGCATGGTGCGCACGCCGCCCGGACGCAAAATCCCCCTGGTCGCGACTTGGTACCGGACGCTAAGTCAACTGTACGACCAGATCAGCGAGATGGTTCGTCGCTCACCGCATTCTAAGATGCCGCCCAGATCATAGTCCAAGCCGCTCGATTGCTGTTCACCAGCGAAGAGCTGGGCGATCCGGATCGGCAGCCGGGTCGAAGTGAACAGAGAGCGCCTGCCGACTGGTAGTGTCACGCACCCATTGTTTGATGTAGGAGGCCTCTTCAGCGCTGGCGCGGTGAGGTGTCGCCAGTCGAGACACTATGCCTTCTCGCGAAGTGCCTCCACCGACACGCTGGACATTAGCTCGTAAGCTGCGGTGACGCGACAATCGCCCGGAGTAGGCAGAGGCAAGCCGCGAGCGAGTGGACGACGCTAAAAGGGATTGAGTGATCGGGGCTCGGTATCGGCCGAGAAACTGCACTGGTCCCTTCCGTGGGATCGCGTGCGACATTTGGAACAGCAAGAATTGGACACTCAATGGTCCCATCTGCAGATGAGCAAAGAGTCTAGCTCATCAGCAAGGACTGGACATGGCCATTAGTCGCAACTCACTGCGCCGGGTTGCGAGGGAACAGAAAGATCTGATGATCAGACAGCAATAGTTCGAGAGTGCGTCATTTCCATCGGGCATCGATTTCATGCCCCCTTGTTGCTTTCGCACTTGGGCATCCACGCCTAGTCTGATCTGCGCGCAGTTAATGAGACCACCTGCGCAAGAATGCAGTCATTGCCTCATCGGCAATATCGAGCTGTCATAGGAGAGAGATTATGAGACGCACCGTACTGGCACTTTCCGCGGTCCTTGGCGTTGGCGCTCTAGCAACCGCAGCGTTCGCGCAGCAACCACAGCTTCCGCCACCCGACGATTGGCACGCCACCGGCCGCTATCTTCCTGAATACACGAAAGACGGGGACCTTATTCTGCCAAAAAACTTTCACGAATGGGTTTACGTTGGATCGCCACTGACGCCCAACTTTTTGAACCCGCCTCAAGCAAATTTCCCGGAATTTCACAACGTGTATATCGAGCCCGGTTCTTACGATATTTACAAGAAAACGGGCGTCTTCCCTGAAGGAACAATCTTCGTGAAGGAATTGCAGCTTATGCAGCCTGCCACCAATCCGGACGGTTCGAGTACCGCGCCATCGGGAAAAGGATTTTTCCCGGGGGCGTTCAACGGAGCGGATGTGACCGTCAAGGACACCGAGAGATATAAGGCAAGCGACGGTTGGGGTTATTTCAACTTCAATCACCACGAACCGAAAGCAGCCACTGCCAAAGTCCGGCCGGTCGAGGAATGCGGCTACTGCCACATCGCAAGCGCGAAACGAGATGACGTATGGACGCAGTTCTACGCGCTGCTCGACCAGGTGCCGCTACCGCCCGGCCAGAGTGGCTCCAAGAAAATGCCGCCCAGCGAGAATCCGTCTATCAAAAAGTAGGGACAACCGTGATGAAAATTCTCAGAAGTGCGGCCATAGCGTCCGCATCGTTTATCGCTGTGAGCGTCGGCTGCCTAGTATCACAGGTCGTACCTAGCCAGGCCGCCTCTGCGCAAGAACAACTCGTCGACGGGGCAGGCAACATGCATGTCCCGAAAGAGTACCGAACGACCTACGAATTCCTTGGGAGCTGGTCTGTTGCAGGTGACAAAGGTGCTAAGGAGATGCACGTGGTTTATGGGTCGCCCGGAACTGCGGCAGCTTATCGGACGACTGGCAAATTTCCCGAGGGTTCGATCCTGGTGAAAGAAGTGTACGCCGCGGCGACTTCGGAAATGACGACTGGGACCGTCAGCCATCAACAAAGCCTCAAAGGCTGGTTCATGATGGTGAAGGACGGCAAAAACAGTCACCCCGATAATAAATTGTGGGGCAACGGTTGGGGCTGGTCCTGGTTTGACGCGGGTGACCCGGTGAAAACGACCTCAACCGACTTTCGCTCAGATTGTCTAGGTTGCCACATCCCTGCCAAAGCGACTGACTGGATCTATGTTCAAGGCTATCCCGGACTCAAAAAGTGACAGGCCCTCGGCGAACTAGCTTTAATGTCACGTGTGCAAAACCAGACTGGATGCAAAGAAGGTAGCGTCATGAAGCCCAGCGGAAAGCTCGTCAGATGCGTTTGCGGATCGATGGTGATGTTTGTGGTGTCGTTTTCGACACCTCATGTAAGTCTAGCGGCCGATCCAGCTGCTGGCAAAAAGATCACGAAGCAGTTTCTTACGTCGGGCCAGGTGGACCTAGTACGAGAGGTGGTGACGCTACCGCTCCATCGCGGCCGTCTTGCCTCGGGAGAGACCGTTTGGTTCGTTCTCACCGACGTAAGCGATTACGATACTTCGCAAAAGATGGGACTTACGTGGGCGCCGAGTCTCACTGATGCCAAGAACCTGAAGAGCACACGGATTGCGGAAATGGACGACTCGGGTAACTTCACCTTTAAATCAGGCCGGGTCGATTTCTCACCTTCGCAGAAGTTGGTCGGAGGGGACGCGCCTAGTTTCTTTCCTCCTAAGACAGCCCGAGCCGGATCTATTGGGGATGCGCACTACAGCCCACTGGTGCGGGTGTCCAATAGTATGAATATCGTTTTCAATGCGCCGATCATCGCGTTCGATGTCGGGCCGGACAAAATTTCATTCTGCAACGGCAGCCCTGACTACTCCGTGGTGACGGATTCCGTAGCAAGCATCTGTCCTGATAAGGGCACTGTCGACTTGAAACTCCGGTCTGGATTCGCGAACGGAAAACACCTGCGTTATCTTAGTTTTGACGCAAATTCCGAGGAGTCGGCGACCCTTGAGGCGTCCACCTTTGCGCCTGCGGAAAGCGACATTCTTCAGAGCGGCGCGATCGAGGTGATCTATACGATTGTGAATGGCAACATGGGGGCGAGCGATCCGAATCGCCAGGGACTCAACAGTGCTATCAAGGGAGAGGGGCCTTCGCTCGACATCCTCGCGCACTTCACTGAGATCAGCGCCGGATACTCCCCGATGTGGGACGTACGACTAGCCGAGTGGACCAAGGAAGCTATCGTGAAGGATAAAAGGAAACTGATCACTGACGGCGACGATCTTGAATCCAAAAGTGCGGCGGGCTTACTGGTGAGCCCTGCGGGAGGGCCGGTGAAGACGACGGGGAATCTAGTGAATTGTCCGGTTGTAGGCTTCACCAATGAATAATCTCCTGGCCACATAGCTGCGCTTCCCTCGTTCATGCGGGAAGCGCAATCGGTCTCTTAACCACCGACGCTTCCCTCTCACGTCGACGCGAATTTGATGAGCACGCGCTAGGACCCGACGCTACTGTTTGTAGGCCTTGATAATCTGCCGGGCTATCGCGACCGATGCTGCGGCGTTGGAAGGACAGGTTGCCGTCCACTTCAGTGGCGTGGCGCGATCGGCCCTATGTTTCGAGCCAGTCCAGTGGCGACCACGGGCATCGAATAATCATTTGCGGTTCGCAGCAGGAGAATCCCATATTGCCATTCTGAAGCGCGAGGACGCTCCTGCGGTCTCCAAGCCGATCCTCGACAAGTTGATAGGATGCTTGGTACTCCTACGGACCGGGGTTTCCGCAGATCACTAACAAGGTCTTAGCAAGCCTATCGGAAACCGGCGGCCGCTAACTTGAAGATCGACTTGATATTGTCGGCATCTGCGGTCGGCCTTCGATGGCGTCGGCTGCGTGGCGCTGACGGGATCGGAGGGGGGGAAGCTATCTTCCAACCCGGTGTCGAGCTTGGCGTGGCGATCGGCCGCGAGCGCTTCGCCTAAGTCCTCGGCGTGCTTGTCGGCGGCGCGGGATTGAAGGTCTGAGCCATGGAGTTCTCCTTCATTGACTGAGCCAACGCGGCGCATTTGAGCAGGTTGCCATGCTCCGCTTCTGCGCGCGCCGGTGTATCAAGAACCTCAACTCTGCATCAGGACCATTCGTGCCCCAGTCTGCGACAAAACCCTTCATCGACGTGCTCTCCGGCCACCGGCAAAGCATCCCGCCCCTGTGGATGATGCGGCAGGCCGGCCGCTACTTGCCTGAATATCGCGAGGTGCGCGCCAAGGCTGGCGGCTTCCTCGATCTCTGCTTCAGTCCGGAACTTGCCGCCGAAGTCACGCTGCAGCCGATCCGCAGGTTTGGCTTCGATGCGGCCATCATCTTCTCGGACATCCTGGTGATCCCCCATGCGCTCGGCCGCTCGGTGCGGTTCGAGGTCGGCGAAGGTCCGCGGCTCGATCCGCTGGATGATCCCGTCAAGATCGGAGCGCTCGCCGCGCAGTCCGACTTCGGCACGCTCGCGCCGGTGTTCGAGGCGCTCAGGATCGTGCGCGGCGCGCTCGATCCTGAGGTGGCGCTGATCGGCTTCTGCGGTGCGCCGTGGACGGTTGCGACCTATATGGTCGCGGGCCAGGGCACGCCCGATCAGGCGCCGGCGCGGATCATGGCCTACCGTCATCCCGAGGCGTTCGCGAAAATTATCGACGTGCTGGTCGTGAGCTCGATCCAATATCTGCTGGCGCAACTCGAGGCCGGCGCCAACGCCTTGCAGATCTTCGACACCTGGGCCGGCGTGCTGCCGCCCGCCGAATTCGTGCGCTGGTCAACCGAGCCGACCCGGCGCATCGTCGAAGGCGTGCGCGCCAAGGTGCCCGATGCGAAGATCATCGGCTTCCCGCGCGGCGCCGGCGCGCAGCTGCCTGGTTACGTCGAGGCCACCGGCGTCAATGCAGTCAGCATGGACCGGACTGCCGATCCCGTCTTCATCCGCGAGCGCGTGCAGAGCAAGGTCGCCGTACAGGGCAATCTCGATCCGCTGGTGCTGATCACGGGCGGTCCGGCACTCGACCACGCGATCGACAACACCTTGACGAATTTTTCGCAAGGGCGCTTCATCTTCAATCTCGGTCACGGCATCCAGCCGGAGACGCCGATCGCCCATGTCGAACAGATAATCAAACGCGTGCGTGGCTAGCGAGCGATCCTCCGACAGGCCCAACATCGGTGAAGCGGTCAGCGTGCTTCATCTCCTCGATCGACTCCCTGCGCCAAGCCTTGGCCATTTCCAGCAGGCCCCAGTTGGCCAAGAACCGGTAGTGCAGCCAGTATTGTTTGATTGCGGTGAGTTCGTGACGCAGTCCCTTGTTAAGATACTCGATGACTCCGGGGTCGCCCTTCATGATGAACTCCAAGGCTTGAGGTTGGGCCTTTTGCCCTTCTTAGTTTAGAACACTTCTGAGGAAAAACTAGCAAGCATCCCCGAGACAAAACCGAGAGCCACCTACCGAGAAAAACCAAGGAAGTTGGTCGCTGCGGGTCCAACTCTGGGCTCGTCCTGCGCGTCATCCTTGATCCGGCGATGCGGACAGTCGGCCTGACAGGTTAGCGCACATTCCCTATACGGCTCGTCGATGATCGTCTTGATGGTGCGCGCGCAGCGGCCGCACTCAGCGCTGCAGCCGAGACAGTCATAGATCTGTTTGGCATTGCGCAGCGCATCCTCGGCCGTGTTCACGGCGTGGCGAACATCTCGGTCGGTGAGAACATTGCAGGAGCAAACGATCATGAAACCCTAAAAGGACGTTTCAGCAAGGGTGTTGAGATCGATATTGGACGGCGGTCGGGCGCGTAGAATAGTCCAAAGAGCACGGAGATGATTGAGTGGTGACCCGCCCTTGGAAGTCTTTCCCTGACCTTTGTTCCTTGCAGATCAGCTGAACTTTGTATGTTCACTCGCTGCGACCGCTAGCCGCAGATCCGACCGAGAACACGGGAACGCCGCTCCGTTCCGCCCAAAGATCGACGCTCTCGGTTAGCGTAGATGACACAACTGGAGTCTGCTGGCCCTGAGATGCAGTCACCACTGCATTTTGGGTATTGTTGAAGACCTCCTCTATCCCCCTCGAAGAATCCATCTGCGTAAGAAGAGCGGTCATCAGCCGGCTATGTAGTTCATCAGGGTCTTCGACGATTGCACCAGGCGCGGCTGAGCTCAGGATCAGCTCATTCTCACCTCCTTGAATGGGTGCAAGCCCATGTGAATAAGTCCTGAAGCGTCGCTCGTAAGGGTTGCGGCGCGAAGCCTCAATAACTAGGAGCCTGACGCGTGCTCCTGAAGTCTGGAGTTGCGAGAGGAGATGGTCAATGCTTAGCCCTTGTAGACGGATATCTTCTTCACTCCAAATCTTCGCATCGACTGGGATTAGATAATTGTGTCCGTCAGACTGGATTCCGTAACCTCCGAAATAAACTAACACAGTCGAGTTCGAATGTACTCTTGCCCTTAGATGATCGACTGCGTGTGTCATGTCCGAGCCCGTGGCATTTTCAATGGCATCGACCAGGAAGCCGTGCTCGCGAAGAGCATTTGTCAGGCCTTCCGCGTCGCGTGTCATTATGGGAAGAGGAGAGTCAGCATCGGGATAGGCCGAATTGCCAATCACCAGCGCCAGTCGACTAGTATCGAGGGGCGCGGATTCGCCCGACCAGATGGGATCGCTGATGGGCCGAGGCGTCTCCCGCTGCCTTGTCCCGTCGAGACTGGTTGCGAGCAAGCTGAGCGAGATTGCAACGCCGATTAGTCTGGGAGATCTCATTCCATTATGGTCTCCGAAGAAACGCGCCTTTCCGCTTGCTCGTCAATTCCGTCGCGCCATCCAGTAGCCTGAACAGCGCGCTGATCCTGAGTGGCCGCTCCAGGTCCCCCGACCGGACGTCGCAAACAGTTTGCCCGCGCCCGCGGCATATTTGTCTTGGACCGTCACGGAAGCGCGAACCGCGCCCGTTTTTGCAACGTATCCTCGAAACTTCACGAGATTAGGATGCGTGACAATTCCGTTGGTCACATCGACAGTGAAGCTGTAAGTGGAATCGCAGATTCCTCTTTGCGTCACGAAGACGAGGTCCCACGAGCCGTCGTAGGACGATGAACCGTATGCTGCCGGTGCAGAGTGGTGACTCCGCCGCGCCAATAAGTGCACGTCTGTCGTCAAATCTGGTTTCGTCGCCCTCATCGACGTGCCATTGATCGGCGAGGCTGACGATTTGGCTGTGGCGGCGATCGCGATAGGAACGGCAATTGCGAGCGCACTCGCGAGCCTGTAGACCTGAATCTTCATGGAAGCTCCTCTTCTTTAAACCACGCAACGAGAATGATCTTGCAACTCGGTCGAGGGAAATCACCTCTCGCCATGGAGTCGATAGACGACCATTATTGCCGCTTTGCTGGGCGAGACTACAGTGAGGAGGCCCATCATCGGGTAGTTCAAGGGCGACGACGAGTTAGGAGCCTCTGCGGACGTGGCGAGCAGACAATCATGTACCACCCATGGCGCGGCGAACTCATGGGCTAGAGCGTGATGGCACCGACTTCGCGTGATATGCATTCGAAGAACCAAAGTTTCCGTCGTGGTAAAGGACGCCGGTGGACGACGGGCTCTTGTGGCCGGAGGGATCCCGGCGCCATAGCGACGCTGGTTTTGCACGGATTGACGGTGGGTACCCTCGAACCCGGTCGGGACGGCCGCGCCCTCGACGTCGTCGGTGCGCGGAGCTTGCTTAAACCGGCGCCTCGAGTGTTGGAAATCCGTGCGAGTGGCGGGCACCGCACCAGGGTAGAAAGCACAAAGCCGTGTCGGGCCGTGTGCCTTCAGAGCGACAGGCGTTCTTCTCTCCGCATCTGCGGTGGGGGACGGCGAGGTGAGGGGCCGGTCCTTCCGCAATGCTCTGGCTCACGGTTTACTCGCAGCTCCGATTGCGGCGGGGCGTACGGGCGCTTGTGCTTTACAACCGCGCTCGCGGCACCAGTGTTTCTGCCGAGAGATCGGCTGAGCCGCGCATAATAATCCTTCCGCCGAAGGTATGAGCGCGTGAACACCTCATCGCGCCTGCCGAGAGTTCCGCTCCGACCCGCAGCACGTGACGCACTACTTTCGAGCTGTTCCGATAACGGCTGGCTATCGACTTCATGGCGAGAGGTGATTTTCTTTTCCACCGTCGCTGACCCAATCTTAATCCGTCATCGCCCGCCCGCGGCTGCGGCCGAAGTCGGCCTTCCGTTGGACGATCATCAGAGGTCCGACATGCACATCGAAGAGACCGCTCGCATTTCCTTGCTCCACTCTGTCGAACGTCCGCCGTTGGAGAATGTCGTCGTGCTCGTGGAGGGCGCGGGTGTTGCGAACGGAGTGGAGCGTGCGTTCAGCACAAGTGTGAGTTGCGTGCGCTATGACGATATCGGCCGCATCGCGTCGAGATGTATGGAGATCCCAGTCGTCGGGTCCAACGGCGAGGTGTCGGGCGTCGCGTGCCATACCAATCCGTTCGATGCGCGAGCCGCAGTCGCTGCAGGCGAGCGGCACCCGGTGAGAATGGCGCGCGGACACTTGGGCTCCGTTCAGCGATGAAGCTTATGATCCCGCCCGGCCGCCTCGATCGTGCGGTCGATCACAAGACAGAGCACGTGCTCGGCCCCGCCGATGCCGAGATCTCGCTGGTTGAGTACGGCAGCTACGCCTGTCCGCACTGCAGGGCTGCCAACGAGCGCATCGCGCAGGCGCGCGATCAACTTGGCGACCGCGTTTGCTATGCCTTCCGCCACAGGCCGCTCACGGACAACAGTCTTTCCTTCCGTGCTGCGGAGCTCGCTGAGCTTGCTCAGACGCCAGAGACGTTCTGGTCCGCGCACATCAAGCTGATGACAAGGTCGATGCAGCTCACAGAGGACGACCTTTCGGCGGTGGCCGCTGACCTAGGCGTGCATGCCAACCCCACGCTTCGCGATAGCGACGCGGTTCGCCGCGCGAAGGCGAGGGTGGAGTCGGACATCGCGAGTGCACGCGCGAGCGGCGTGAGATTCACGCCGACATTTTACATCAACCGCCGGCGCTACGACGGACCCTGGGACGAAAGTTCTCTCGTTGATGCAATGCTTGGCACGCTCGGCCACCGCGTCCGTACGGCTGCCCTGGACTTCGCGAGTTGGGGCCCGTCCGCCGGCATTTTGCTCGTCGTCGCGACTGTGGCGGCGATTGTCTTGACGAACTCACCGATCGGGGCGGCGTTCGAGGCGCTCTGGCGCTGGGAGTTCGGCGTGAGCTTGGGCAGCGCAGCCTTTCGGATGTCCATCCTCCATTGGGTCAACGACGGGCTGTTGACGCTGTTCTTCCTCGTTGTGGGATTGGAAGTGAAGCGCGAGATGACAGTCGGACACCTCGCAAGCCGTCGCTCCGCGGCGCTTCCGATCGCGGCCGCGCTCGGCGGCATGGTTGTGCCGGCGTGTCTGTATTCGCTGGTTCTCCCCGCGGGGCCGTGGTCGCACGGGTGGGGTGTTCCGATGGCGACCGACACCGCGTTCGCGATTGCCTTGATTGCAGTGATGGGCTCCCGCGTCCCGGTCGAGCTGCGCATCTTCCTCACGGCGGCGGCCATCGTTGACGACATCGGTGCGATCGTCGTCGTCGCCGTGTTTTACTCCGGCGAAATCCATCTGGCCTACCTTGCTGCGGCGGCGATGGTTGTAGTTGCGTTAGCGCTGCTGAGCCGATCTGGGGTGTACCATCTCTCGCCCTACATCCTGATGGGCGCTGCGCTGTGGGCCCTCGTATACGCGGGCGGTCTCCACGCTACATTGGCCGGCGTGTTACTTGCCTTGTTCATTCCGACGCGACCGCCAGCCAATCTGGCCGCCCTGATGACGCAGGCGAGCACCATCATCGCGTCCGAAGCTCGGCATGAGGGCGAAGTTCTCAGGCGCGGCCCCTCCACTCCAGCCCTGCAGGCGCTCGACGCAATCTACGATAGAATTGAATCACCCGCCGATCGACTGCTACGACACGCCGGCGCACGATCGAGCTACGCTGTCCTCCCAATCTTCGCATTGGCGAATGCCGGAGTGACGATCAACCCAAGCGTCCTCGCTGGCCATGGCCGTCTCGCGGCTGCGATCGTCGCTAGTCTCGCTATAGGAAAACCGCTCGGCGTCTTCCTCGCGGCCGCAGCGGCAGTGCGCACAGGCATCGCCGTCAAGCCGGCCGAATACACGTGGCGGCAGCTGGGCGGGGCAGGAGCCCTCGCTGGCATTGGCTTCACGATGTCGCTCTTCATCGCCGGACAGGCATTTCCAAGCACCACGGACCTCTCGGCCGCAAAAATCGCTGTGTTCGCCGCCTCGAGTCTTTCTGCCGTCGTCGGGACTGGCCTGCTCTGGGGAGCTTCGCATCAGGAGCTTATCGGAGATGCGCCGCAGAGCGCCGGCATGAACTCATCATAGCTTGCCGCCGCTTATGCCTGACCGCGAAAAGGAGATTGATTTCACCTGCGACGCGGCGGTCCGCCTGTTCCACATCGCAGGCGTGAAACTTAGGGGCACTTGGTCGAGATCTCCTGGTATCCCGCCGTCGAGGACACCAGCAACGCAGAGTTATCGTGGCGAACCGTCGCATTTGAAGGAGTCGAAATGACGCACGTATATTTCCACTGCGCGAACACCAAGAAGGTTTTCGTCGATCGCCGCGGCGCGGTCGTGGATGATCTTGCTGAAGCGCGGGATCATGCGAACCGCATCGTGCAGTCCCTCACCAAAGAGCGCAGCCTCGAGGATTGGCGCGACTGGGTTCTGCATGTCAGCAATGATCAGGGCGATGAGCTCTTCGTTGTGCCGTTCACTTTCGTGCTCGGGGAGCCGAATTGAGGTCGCCGTGTTCCAAGCGATCCTTTGGACCAACGCGCTTATGTCCCACTTGAACAGCAGGCCGCTGGTGCCCTACGAAGACTATCTTCAGCGTCAGCGCCGCAAGGTCAAGATCGATTTGATGCGCCGACACGAATTGCGGAGGAGTGCTCGCGCGCGCTGGGCAGCAAAACGCCGCCGCCAGCCTTGCGTTTCGGTGGTGGGCCAGGTTTCAGGCTTTGCAACTGGTCGCGCCGAAATCGCATGCGGTGTCCAAAGACCCGAAGTCCTTCGTCACGCCAGGTATCGAATTCAGATTGGCCTTTGCTCTTCCATGATGCTAGGCACAGCCTTCAATATCTCCTCCGCACCTCCCTGAAGAAGTTTGTCTCCGAGACGTGTGCCTATTGCGTCGGCTTGATCGGCCGTCCCAACGCATTCATCAGCAATCTTCGTGTGGCCATCTGGATGAGTCACCTGTCCTCGAAGCGTTAATGTCCCGGCGACCCATCTGACAGAAACCCCGAGCGGTAAGCTGCAACCCGCATCGAGACTTCTCATCAATGCGCGCTCTGCGTCTACTTCGGTGCGCGATTTCCGATCTTCAATCTTTTGAAGCAGTGCTATGAGTGCGGTATCTTCTTCGCGAGCTTCGACCGCGAGGGCGCCTTGGCCGACTGCATACGGGAAAACATTCGAGTCTAGTATCTGTGAGGCCTCATGTAGCAATCCTAGCCGTGACAGCCCCGCCGCTGCCAATAGAGTAGCGTCTATTCCCTCTCGGTTCTTTGCCTTACAAAGCCTTGGAAAAACGTTTCCACGGATGGGTCGAACATCCAGACCAGTGCAAAGAGCGAGAAGTTGCGCTTTGCGGCGAATTGATCCAGTGCCGACGCGCAGCCCTGGTCGTAGCTGATCTAATGTAACGCCACAAATTGTGTCACGAGGATCCGCTCTTTTGGGAACGGCCGCCAATACCAAACCGGGCTGCAATCTGGTCGGAAGATCCTTGAGAGAGTGAACGACCAAGTCAACTTCTTTGTGCGTAAGCGCGTCTTCGCTCTCCTTCGTGAATGCTCCGATGCCGCCAAACTGTTGAAAGGACGACCGTCGATCTCTATCGCCAACCGAACTTGTGAAAACGAGTCTTACCTCAGCGGCCGGCTCGACGCCATGAATAAGAGCGGCGACGTGACTGGCTTGCCAGCGGGCCAAATCACTTCGTCTGGTGCCGAGGCGAATTTCCATGATCAAGGCTCTGATTGTTGTGTGGCGCGCCGACTTCTAGCGCTGCGAAGGGATCGACCTGTAGGGCTTCATGTGGGCTGCCGTCACTTGTGTTCATAACGAAGCGATAAAGGTAGGCCGGTGATCGAAAAAACCTGGGGCCATTATGCCAAGCCAAGGGAGAGCCTTCATGATCAAGAGCCGATGCCGCTCGATTGGATCGCGTCGCTTTCTAGTCACCTCCACGCAATGTGTCGTGAACGCGCATATTTGCTCGGAGTCGCGGAAACCCGGATGGGCCAGTGGCGCCGGGGGGTCACATCGGGCAGGATGCTCACCGGTAATCCTTCGACGATAGGGGCGATGACTTTTCAGCCCTCATTCGCTGATATTCCGCAGCGGCCTCCTCGGCCGTCGCGAAGTTCTTGCTATAGATGAAGTTTTCGCAACCATTGCTGATGCGGGCGTAGTAGGGTTTTCGCCGCCTAGCACAGTCCGACCGCTTCCTGACGCCGGGGAAGCCGTGCTTGTTGACTATGGTGCGTGGCATATGAGCTTGATCCCTGATGCTGGGGCGAAGCCCCTCATTGTTAAGCTCGCTTCTAGCGGCGCGCTATTTGAATGGATTCATTGACGTGGAATAGGTCGGGGTTTTGGCGTAGTTCGCGGGAACGTTCCAAAGCGTCGCGACATACCAGGCGGTCCAAGCAACGATCAGCAGGCTTAGCACCCAAACCCAAACAGGGATTGGCGAGGGCGATTCTGCCCGGTGCGGCTCGAATGGTTCTTCGGCTCCAAACGCGTTGACCATGAAGCGCAGCGTACCGTGAACGACAGCCCCATCACCTAGCCCGCTGAGTGTGATCCCGGGCCCATTGCGGACCTGGAACCGAAGGCGTCGGACGCCGACTTGGCCAGTGGCGTCCTGGGCTTCGATGCGCAGGCCGTGCTCGCCGTCGGCAAGGCTCTTGGTGTCGAGCGCTATCTGCGCCGGTGGCCGCTGATCGGTGACGGGATCGGTCGCTTCGTCGAGATAGATGCGGATGCGCGGATCGGACACGTATTGCAATCCTCTAACGGTCGGCATGCAGGACGCGATATTTTGGATGAGAGGGATACCGTTCGCCGGGGGCGACCAGCATCCACACCGCCGCCACGATGCAGCTAAGTGTCACGAGCGCGGCCCCGCCCGCCACCAGCGCGTTGCCGAGCAGTGGTCCGCCAAGACTAGGACCGCCAGCGCCACCAGCGATCGAAGGCGCAGTGCAGAGGTAGCCGAGCGCCGAGAGAATCCAGGTGGTAATCGTATCGGTCATCGTCGCCTCCTATTTTTCAGCACGGAGCTTCGTGATCTCGGCAGGCGTCACCAACGGCCCGTGGTTGCCCCATGACGTGCGCTCGTGATTGATGATATCGGCGATCTGCTGATCAGACAGTCGGTCAGCGAACGGCGGCATCTCTACTTCGTACTTCTGGCCGTCGATTGCCTTGCCGCTAAGGCCGCGCAGCATGGTGGTGATATGTTCGGCAGGGTCAGTGGCATTAACGACCGGATCGCCTGCAAGCGGCGGAAATGTGCCAGGAACGCCTTTGCCCTCGGCGCCGTGGCAGACGCCGCAGTTGTCGGCGAAGAGCTTCGATCCTTCCGCAGCATCGAACGTCGGTGCCGGGGGCGCTACCGGCGAGTCCTGTTTCGGCGTCGTTGCCTGCTTCTGCAGTGGTTCGTTGGCGCGAGCCGCGACGACATCAGCCGCACTGATTAAGGCACCACGATTGCCCCACGAGGATCGCTCGTAATTGATGATGTCAGCAATCTGCTGATCAGACAATTGATCGGCAAACGCCGGCATTTGCGCTTCATAGCTCTGGCCATTGATTACCCGCCCGCCAAGTCCGTGCAGCACAGCGCCAATATGTGCCGTGGGATCGGCGTCGTTAACCACCGGATCTCCGGCGAGCGGCGGAAACGTTCCCGGCACACCCTTGCCTTCCGCGCCATGGCAGGATGCGCAGTTGTCGGCGAACAATGCGGCACCCTTGGTGGCGTCAAACCGCAGGGACCCGCTCGAAGGACTCTCAGTCGCGGCGCGGGACTGCGTCGGAACGAGCGGCGGCTGCTTCAGGGACAACAAATAGGCTACGAGCGCCTTGCCGTCGTCGTTGGGGATGACGGTCCCGCCTGGCGCGAACTGGGGCGGCAATGGCACCGCTTTCTCTCCTGGAGGTAGTCTGTCCACAATCCTGAACAGCCAGGGGAAGGCCGGCATGATCGATTGAGGCACAACTGCTCGCGGTTGATAGAGATGGATGTACTGCCATATGCTACTCGACTGCCGCGCGCCGATATTGCTCAAGTCTGGACCAGTGCGCTCCGAACCTAGTAATTCCGTAGTCTGGTAGGCATAATCGCCCGGCGCAGACGGGCGGCCAAACGGCTTATCTCCAGAGAGCGGGCGTACTTGCTGGGTATGGCAATAGAAGCAGCCTTCGGAGACATAGACATCTCGACCCCGCGCCTCAATCGAGGTTAGTGGCTTAAGGCCCGGCGTCGGTGGCACCTTCGACAGCCAGATCCCCGGCAGCACGCCCATAAGAATCGCTAATCCAGTGTAGATCAGCGTTGAACCGCCAGAAATGGCCAATGTCCTGTTCACGCCGGCACCGTCTTGGCTGCCGCAAACTCGGTGCAGGACCTACCGTAGGTCATTGTCCAGACGTTGAAAGCGAAGACAAGATGGCCGGCGAACATGAGCGAGCCGCCGACGGAGCGCCACAGCCAGTATGGCGCGGCATCTTCGACCGACTGGATGAAGGTGAGTCCTCGAAACCAATCGAGCCCCTGAACGGTGCCGGCGGCCGATAGCGCCGCAACGTATATGACAACGCCGACGGCGGACAGCCAGAAATGTATGCCCATTGTCAGGTTGTAGGGGTACTTGCCGGTGGCGCGCGGCAACAGCGCATAGATGCCGCCCCAGATCGCGAAAGTGACGAAGCCATACATCGTCAGGTGCGAGTGCCCTACCGTGTAATTGGTCAGATGCCAAAGCTGCTGCAGCGAGCGAAACGCCTCGAATGTGCCTTGTGTCGAACCCAGTAGATAGCCGTAGACGCCGACGAGGATGAAAACCGCGGGCGAGCGATATATCCATTCGTGAGTCCCCCGGAAGGTGAGAAGGAAGTTCGCGGTGCCGCTCAGCACTGGAACCAGCATGGCCACACTGAAGACGATGGCCGTAGTCTGCAGCCACCATGGTAGTGGACTGAATTCAAAATGATGAGCGCCGATGATCGGATAGAAGATGAGATTGGTCCAGAATGCAAAGACGCCGAGAGAATATGAATAGATCGGCCGGTTCAGGAGCTTCGGCAGCGCATAGTAGGACACACCGAGCGATAGAGGCGTGAACCATAGTCCGACGGCGTTATGCATGAAGAAGGCCTGTACCGCGACCTGACCCAGTCCGTACTGATACCAGGGCAACATCGACACCACGACCATAACAATCGTCCACAGCGTGCCCCCGATAGTATACCAGTTAGAAACATAGATATGCTCGCCATCCCGGCGCTCGACAGTGGCGATCATATTCCAGACCGCGGTGATCAAGCCGAGTCCAAGGATTACGCGAATCCACCACAGCCATTCGCGATACTCCTGGCCGTAGGTGAAGCCGAGATCGAGTGTGACCGTGCCCAGCACGGCGGCGACATTGAGGAGCGCAAGACTGATCCATGCGAGGCGCTCGCTGTAGAGCCTTGCGCCAGAACTGCGCGCGGCGACAAACAGCGCAAGCCCAATCAGCGCCTGGCTCGCCCAGGCATAAAACGTTCCGCTGGTGTGTATCGCGCGCAGCCGACCGAACGACAGCGCTGACGTGGTCGCGAAATCCGGGTAAGCGAATTTGAAACTGACGAGGAGCCCCACGGCCGTGGCGAATACAAGCCAGATTGTTGCCGAGGCCACGTACGCCGCGAGCACCCGTGCCAAAACACGGTCATCCGGAGGGAGCGCGCGAAGTGGAATGGCTGCAGCGCTATCGGACATCATCCGTCTCCTCGACGACGTTGTTCAGCGTTGCCCTGAGGCGCACTAAAAGCGTGACGTCAGCGGCATTGCAACCGGGCCGGCTTTATCGGGAGAATCCGGCGCGATCACTTTGTCCTCATTTTTGTAGCTGAGCTGGTCGGAAACATGGATCGTTTCGCCGATCCTGTCCGCCGTTACGTACCGGTAGCCATCTTCCCATGGTTCGCCGAAATCGGCGGCTTTACCACTTACTGAAGCCGGGTTTACGCCGTTGCTTTGCATATCGAGCCTCTTGGCTTCTCGATCTGATCGCGTGTTGGTGACGTCTTGAAAGCTGCGGTATGACGACGCGTTGGAGAATGAGCTTGCAAGGCCGCCAAGGGAAATCACCTTTCGACATAGAGTCGATATACGATCGTTATCGCCGACCAACAGCGTCGTAGTGAGGAATGCCACCCGTCGCATCTCCAGAGATCCAGGTTGCCCTACGCTGATCGCCTAGGTTGCGACAAGGGTAAGCGGGGTCGCTATGGAACGAGCAAAACTCGATTTGTCCAAAGGCGCGAGCGCCAGTCGCTTGGATATGCGCCTGCAGGCATTCCACGCTAGGTGTCGTCACACCGCGGAGGCGGCAATAACGATCGTCTATCGACTCTATGGCGAAAGGTGATTTCACTCGACGCAGTTGCAGGGTCATTCTTCAACATCGTCATTCAAATACTAAATGCCGCCAACGAGACGCGACCAGCGTGAAAAGCAACGAGGGTCGATATGAAAGACAACAGTTTGAGGTCGGTGATGCGATCCATGTATCTGGCCAACTCAGCCGGCAAGAAAATGGCAACCTGATAGCGCCTGCTTCTCGATGAATCGGTCGGCTCGCGGAGGTTTCGATGATGGAACGACAGATGCGAGCGACCGACGCCAATGCCGTCAAGAGTACAGCGCGCTTCGGAGCAACGCTGAACACAGCCGTCCAGGAGAGGCTTTATGTCCTCGTCGTCGCCGCATTCGCCGCGGCGGGCAACGTGCGTAGGGAGGCCGGCGGCACGCCTCGGTGCGCCAGCAACCTGATCGGTGTGGCGAGACTGGCCTTTCCTGAACAGCTCGTCGAAATCACCTTCAGGGTGACGCTGCCCGGAGCCAGAGGCGAAGCCGCGGTGGTGAATTTCGAAATTAGGTAATCGCTTTGCGCAGCACTTCTTCTCGCTACGGCGCCGGCGCCCGATTGTTCCATTGGCTGACGGTCATGCTGGTTGTTGTCGCTTATGTGCTGAGCAGTGGCGATGGCTACTCGCTCTATTCCGCCTCCGCGGACGGGCTCCGGAGGATTCACGAGACGCTCGGGGTTCTTGTTTTCAGTGTCGTCGTACTGCGGTTGGTATGGAGGCTGATCGACAGCGCGCCAGCGAAGCAGCCGATGCCGCGATGGATGACCCTGATCGCGCAGCTCGTCCACTTCGTGCTTTATGTGTTCCTCATTGCGATTCCAACAACGGCCGTGCTTGGTACCTGGCTTGAGGGGATTCCCGTCACTCTTCCCGGATTCGACATCGCTCCGCAGATCACGAAAGCGCATGGTCTGGGTCATCTGATGATGGAAATACATGCCACGTTAGGTAACGCCATCCTCTGGGTTGCCGGCGTGCATACAGCCGCGGCCCTCTTCCACTACTTTTATCTGCGTGATGAAGTGTTTCAGTCGATGATTCCCGGCGCATGAATGATCAGTCCGAGTACCGCGGAGAGCCGTATTCCCTCTGAAATTGGCGATGTTTGCTTGCAAAATTCACTGAATCTCATGCGCTGCCGCTCCAACTGACAGGAGTTCGTCGCGACAGCGCACTGACACAAGTTACGGTAGATGATGTCAAAGTCCGTGCCTCCTGCAGGAAGCCGAGGTCGCCCTCAGACCGCCGTTGTTAGCTGGTGCAATTTGAGTCGCCGAATTGCCGATTACCCAATCAAGTCGAGCGACATTGAGGCTCGTTTGTTCGACGTCGCGCAAGTAGTTTGCGCAATCGTAGCGCGTGAAGATCTGCGTTGGGGTTGCCGATCCTGCCGCAAACAGCCTCGACTGCGCGGGCAGTTGGCTTGTCGTAGAATGTGCTAGCGAGCGTGGCTAAGATCCGTTCGATGCGGTGCAGGCCCGATGAACCGAGTGAACGCATTGTACTCGTCTATCGTTAGCTCCTTGAGGACGTTCGTTGCTCACTGCGTCTGAAGCGTCAGTTGGTAGGAGTGGTGAGCGGGCTGTCATTGGTGTCAAGGACGAACAGGGCGAGCAGCTTCGCCGGCTCGGTCTTGCTCGCGTTGCGGCTGATCGAGTGGAGCGAACCCGGAGATTCAGACCAGCTCTCGCCGGCTCGATAGATGCGCGTCTCGCTATCATTTACCTTCGACTCGATCGCGCCTGAGATCACATATGCATAGATAAAAGCGGATTTCGCGTGGGTGTGGGGCGGAGAGGCCGCGCCCGGTGCGTAATCGACTTCCACAGCAATCAGCGACTTGCCAGGCATATTGGGAATAGCCGCCTCGAAGTTCTTCGTGACGGTTTCCGACCCGCTATCATGGGCGCAAATAGGGCCGGTCATCGAGAAGGCGAGAGCGGCGCTGAGGACGATAATGGTTTGGATCTTCATGGGCTTTGTCCTTTTGAGCAACAAGTCGGAAAGATGATGATCCTCGATAGGAAAATCACGATAGTATCCGTTATAACGGGCGGGAAGAGGTCGTCACGAGACTGGCTATTTCAAATGTTATCTGAAACTCGTGGTGGAACGTTAGGCTCACTTGAGCGATGCTAAGCTGACGTCACCTCACGGGAAAATGTCTGACTGTTATGGTTTCCATTCCAACGCGTCCATTGTGCTGATGAGAGTCCGACGCGAGAGGAGCCCGCGTGCCGCACGCACCCGGCGAATTAGGTGTGCCACGTCAACGCCACACATGACGTCATTGGCGCCATGCAATGTCAGTTCAGGAGTGGATAGGCGGCCGTTTCCCGCAGGCTGGGACGTTGATCGATTGCCGAGGCGGCGAGTTTCTGCAGACGCGGCCACTGGCATCTGGCTCGGGGGCGCACTGCGCGAGTGACTATAACTATCGTTTATTGATTTCATGGCGACAATCAATTTTGCGTTGCCGACGTCCTTTGGTCAATCTCCGAGCTAACGTCGTATAATTCGATCCCGTGACCGACATACAATGTCGGCTTGAGAAGCTAGGCGGCTCGATAATGCGAAGCGACGACCTCATCGAATCGGCGCGCCTTCCGGAGATGGGATCAGCGAAGAGACCTGGTCACCGGATGCGGGGCCGTTCTTGAGGAAGCCGCGGGCGGTTCGAGCGCCTTGCGGTTCAAACAGTGAGGCCGATTATGATGCTGCAAAACGGCGACATCTTTCCATCTCTTACCTTCGCTCGCGTCGGGGGCGGAAAAATCAGCCTGCCTGCCGATCTTGCAGGTTGGTTTGGCGTGGTTTTATTCCATCGTGGCTCCTGGTGCCCGTACTGCAACGCTCAGCTCGCCGCTTTCGCGCGAGCGGCAGACAAATTCGTCGGTGAAGGCATCAAGGTCGTCTCGGTATCGGTAGACGACCGGGAAAAATCGGAAATGCTCGTCGAAAAGCACAAAATCGGTTTCCCCGTCGCTTACGGTGCTGACGCGCGAGCGGTTTCCGCGGTGACCGGCGCCTTCGTTAATGACGATCCCGTCTGTCTCCAGGCAACCGGCTTCGTCTTGAACCCCGAAGGCCAAGTGGTGACGGCCGTCTATTCGACCCGCGCGATCGGCCGTCTGATGCCCGACGATGTGCTCGGTTTTGTCCGCCACCTCAAATCTTTGGCAAAAAATTGAAAGCAGCAAAGCAGCGGGGATTAGCTGGGAGATCGATGGATGGCGCACGTGTCTGGATGGCGCTTGGCCGGGGACATGATTCAGGAATGTTTTGCGCGGTTGGTTAGGGTTCCGCCACGACGTCTGCAGCGGCTCACCTAGTCAGATAACGGCAACACTTTCGACGAAGTGCTGGCATTCCGGTTTCTGGAAGCTATCTGAGTTGGCGAACGCTGCTGGTAGCAGCTCCCATCAGGGCGGAAGGTCATTCCTGCAACCGAGCAAAAGGTCGCGCTATGATCTCCGCCTAAGCCGAAGATCAGCGAAACCAAGGCGAAACCGAGCGTACGCATACGACGAAGGCCGCCTGATTGACGCATGCGCGCGAGCACGGCGAGTTCTACGATGGCGTTGCGTGAAGGGTCAGGCGGCTTGCTGATTGGCGGACTTGCCGGCTTGGTGCAGGAGCTTCCATTCCCAGGGCAGCAGTTCGCGCAGACGCGAGGTGGGAAGATCAGCGATCCGGGCGAGGACGTCGGCGAGCCAAGCCTTGGGATCGACGTCGTTGAGGCGACAGGTCGTGATCATCGTCAGCATGATAGCTGCACGATCGGCGCCACGCTGGCTGCCAGCGAAGGTCCAGTTGCGCCTTCCCAAGGCAATGCCTCTCAATGCACGCTCAGCGCAATTGTTGGTCAAGCAGATCCTGCCATCGTCGAGGAAGCGGACGAAGTCGTCCCAGCGCTTAAGCATGTAGTTCATGGGCTTCAGGACCTCGGCGGAGTGCGAGAGGCTTTCTCGCTCGCGGAGCAGCCAGTCGTGCATGTCGTCGAGCAGCGGCTTGCTCCGCTCCTGGCGCACGGCACGCCGCTCGTCGGCGCTACGGCCGTTGATGGCGCGCTCGATCTCGAACAACGCATCCAGACGCCTGACCGCCTCCAGCGCGATCGGAGAGACCGGTTTGCCCTTGCCTTCCCGGGCGGCTTTCTCGATGTCAGCCAGCTCGAAGAATCCCCGCCGCGCATGGGCCAGGCAAAATGCCGGCGTGATCGGCATTGCTTTCCTTTTTGGGTCGAACAACGGCTCGAAGCCGCCATAGCAATCCGCCTGCAGAATGCCGACGAAGGCGGCCAGATGCCTCTGAGGATTTTCGCCCCGTCGATTGCCCGAGGCATAATAGACCGCCGCCGGCGGCGCAGGCCCGGCGAACGGCCGGTCATCCCGCACATACGTCCAGATCCGGCCGGTCGTGCATTTGCCCTTCGCCAGGACGCGGATGGTGGTGTCGTCGCCATGAAGGCGCTCGGCCGCGAGCACATGACGCTCGATCAGCTGGAACAGCGGCATGACGGCGAAGGTTCCGTGGCCGACCTGGTCGGCCAGCGTCGACAGCGGCAGATCGATCCTCTCGGCCTTGAAGCGCACGCTCTGGCGGTTGAGCGGGATATGCATGCCGAATTTGTCGAACAAAATCGTCGCCAGCAATTGTGGGCCGATGAAGCCGCGGGGCGTCGCATGGAACGGTGCCGGCGGCTGGCTGATCTTCTCGCAATCGCGGCAGGTGAACTTCTCGCGTACCGTCTCGATGACCTTAAAGCGACGCGGAATCTCCTCCAGCGTCTTGGTCACATCCTCGCCGACCTTCGCCAGCCGCGATCCGCCGCAGCAGGCGCAGGTCGTTGGAGCCTTGATGACGACGCGCTCACGTTCGATGTCGTCCGGCCACGGTTTGCGCACCGGCCGCTTGCGCGTGAAGGCGCTCACGCTCTGGGTTTTTGCCGCGGCAGCCTGCGCAGCCAGCTCATTCTCGGTCGCCGTGGTGGCGAGTTCTTCGAGCTCCAATTCCAACTGCTCGAGTAGCCGCGCCGTGCGCTCGGAGCGCTGCCCGTGCAGTTCGCGTTTGAGCTTCTCGATCCGTAGCTCAAGATGAGCGATCAGCACCTCGCTGTCCGACAGCTCCGCCCGCGCGTTGGCGGCATCCGCGACTGCCACATCGCGTTCAGCCTGCAACGCCTCGCGCTCGGCCAGCAGCGCAAGGTAGGCGCTTGCGAGATCCGACGGAAGATCGTCCGGCTTCGATGTCATGAAGCCATTGAATCAGATCGAGCATCAGATTCAAACCCAAAACGATTATCCGACCCGCGTCGGGCGCTGGGTTTCTTGCGGATTGCGCCAATCGATCCCGGACAGCAGGTAGCTCAACTGCGCCAGCGAGATCGTTACCGCTTCACCGGCAACCGATGGCCAGATAAACTTTCCTCTCTCGAGTTTTTTTGTGAACAAGCAGGCTCCCTGACCATCGTGCCAGATCACCTTCACAAGATCGCTGCGGCGACCACGGAAGACAAACAAATGACCGCTAAGCGGTTCTTTGTGCAGCACCTCCTGCACTTGGAGGGCCAGCGATGGAAAGCCTCTGCGCATATCCGTGTAGCCTGTAGCCAGCCACACTCGCACATTCCCTGGTACAGAAATCATCGGCGTCCAAGCACATCGAGGACCCGCGCCAACGCCTCCGGATCGACGTGCGCATCCACCCGGATGCACCGTCGGTTGCCGAGATCGATCTCTATCAATCCAGTACGCGCAGCTGCCGCCGAACGAACTCGGCCATCAACTAGGCAAAAGCTTCGGAGTTTCTTCAGCCGAGGCTGCTACGGCGGCGATCTGCACCGGCGTAAAAGATGGTGCAACTTGTTCCGATGTCCGTGCTTGGCGACGCCAGGTAAACACCAGGCTGGCCGCTACTCCGTTGCGCCGCGCAACCTCAGTTACCTTCGCGCCCGGTGCCAGCGTCTCCTCGACAATCCGTGCCTTGTCGTCCTGCGACCAACGCCGCCGCCGCTCGAGCCCGCCCAAAACCTCGACCCGCATCGCCTGATGACCTTAAAGCTAGACTTAAGGTCACACGCTTCGCGAATTACCACCCGTCACGCAAGACGGTCCTCGTCGGAGGCGTACAACCGAGCGACCACCCGACGTAGCGAGCCGCAGCATCATCTCACTTGCGGTCCCGCTACGTCTCATCAACATCGGCAGTGTTGGAGCGAACGCGCAGGCGAACGGCGCGAGAACAAAAATAGTTAGACCGGCGGCATAATAGATGCGTTTCAGACTGCACGCCTTAGATTGGTTATAGGGTAGATGTAGCACCGCAAGAGCCGCTGACCTGGGCGATGGAGCGTAAACGGAAGCGGGCCGGGACTTCCCCCGCCAGGTCCCCATCGGCGGTCGCCGCATCGTAGTCATCGCTTGGCAGCGCCGCACTATGATACGTGTGGTTCTCTTGGAGCTTCGATAGAAAAGCAGAATTAAGTATCCAAGAGCCTTGCCCAAAAAGGCGTATGCCAGGCAATTTTGCGGTCGAAACTCACGAAGCGAATGCACCGATTCTGATTCCAGACATTCCCGCGATTATCGCTGACGCTATGACGGCGCTTATAGCGATGCAGACACCCCAAAGTCGACCGGCCGTACGTTGATCGACACCGTGTGCGATCAGCACCACTCTTAATCCTGAAGCGAGGTGGCTCAGGACAAAGAAGACGCCGAGCGCGTAGTGAGGGAGCAGACGGATGTTCCAAGCGTCATGAATGAGCCCAGTCGGAGCTCCGATCGCGAAGTTCCAATCCGTGGGTATGCCGAGAAAGCTTCGTGCGTAGACGAAAACCGAATTCATGTGGCCGAGAATGAAGACCGAGAGATAGGCGCCCGAAGCGACCTGAAAGGTCCTCTGGAAGTCATGCGCCGAGGCGCTCCAGCGCCACGCCAGAAGGAGGCCGGTCCCTATCTGGAAAAGCATGGTTGCAACCAACAAGGGTTCACCTACGGCAGAGCGATAAACCACGCGTCCGATCTTCATCACTGCGGCGTGCGCATCAGGACCTATCAAGCCGAAAAGATGGTTCGCGAGATGAAACACCACATATAGGCTCAGGACTACGGCCGTTACTCCGTGGACGACCCGCCAACCTCCGACCACAGGCTCAGCTGATTCAACCGGACCTCGTGCAGACTGCGACCATTTCGCGATTGCGAGCCAGATCGCGCACCAGATGACCTCATCGGGAATAGGGCTCTTGATTAGGGCTTGCACAACGCCGAGAAACACATAGAGCGTCGGCGACACAACGCTCGCATAGGCGAGGCGTCTTGAACCGGAATCGGACGATGGTCGACAAGCCAGAGCGATCCCGAGGAACGGCACCACGAACGCAACAATCAAAACACAGGTCGCGCAGGCGATTGCGACGGGTGGCAGGCTTGCGGCTTGCGTGCCGACGATAGCATGGAAAGCATTGAGCACAAATGGATAACAAATTGCCGCCGCCGCCGGCGCTAGAGCGACATAGCCATCTCGCTTCTCGAGACGCCTACTGCGATTTTGCCCGTGAACAATTGCGCCCATCAAACCTACAAAGTCACGGCTAAGAAACCGGGTACGAGACGACTTCCGAGATAGGCGGGCCTTCGAGTATTGTCTGCGTCGCGCATCGGTGTTCCGATCAATCGTTCATTGCTGGGCGGAGTGTCTCTTTCGATCAATCACCATCTTCATTGTGCTTTTGAATGTTCGGCCGGTGTCATAGCAAGAGCGGAAATTAGCGTCAGTCGAAGCTTCCGCCGAAGGCAAGTAGTGTCCTGATAGAACGGCGGATCTTAGCACACAAGATGCCAAGTTTGCTGATGAGCCGCTAGCCGGCTAATATGTATTTGAGTTATCCATGCGCATCATGAATGGCTCACCTTTACTGTTCGTAGTGCGTGTCGCTCGCGCAGGTTACTGATGAGCGTCTCTTCTAGCTCGCGACCTAAGTCGCGGCAACGGTGTGCGTGTCGTGACGCAGTTCATTGCCCCCAACGCGGCTCAAGAGTCTCTGCTGAAACGAAGCGCCGGGCTCAGTGTGCGATGTAGTCGTGCATTCCGACTACATAATCCTGCTAATCGGAAAGCACCAATAACCGTCGTTTATCAAGTCCATGTCGAATTGTAATTTCCCTTCGCCGTGCTGCAGGGTCACTCTCTAAAGCATCTTCGTGTCGTAACTTTCAACGCTGAACCGACACGCGGAACACGATGCTATCGGAGAGTCGGCATGCAATGCAGCGGCGCAATTCAGGCTGTCGCGTCTCTTGGCGGCGCCGTCAGCCAAGTTATCTACTTCCAAGACATTGCTGCCGTTCGTGCGGTAATTGCCTTTGTGTCGATCGAACATGACCGCAAACTTCGCAAGGCCGCAAGATACCTGTCTCAGTCAATGCGGCGTTCTAGCTCGTTTGGGAGAGCCGGAAGTGAGCGCAGCTGACAGAATGGCTGTGGCGATCCAGTTCATCCGACGTCCGTTTCGTCGCTTTCGCCGATGCGTCGGCGCATCGATCTGCATGCTACTTGCGCTTGCGCTGGCGGGCTGCAACGAGAAGGCGCAATCGCAGGTGGCCGCGCCTCCGCCGTCCGTTACGGTGGCGCAACCGGTCAAACGCACCGTCACCGACTGGGACGAGTTCACCGGCCGGTTCGAAGCGATCCAGGAGGTGCAAGTCCGTGCCCGCGTCGGCGGCTTTGTCACCAGTGTCGAGTTCAAAGACGGCGACATGGTGCACGCCGGCGATCTGCTCTACATTATTGACCCGCGCCCGTTCGAGGCAGTGGCGACCCAAGCGGACGGTCAGCTTGCCGATGCGCGCGCCAAGACAGAGCTGGCCAAGCGCGAGCTTGAGCGCGGGCTCACACTCGTAAAGACCAGTGCTGTCTCCGAGCAAGTCGTCGACCAGCGTCGCGAGGCCTTGGAGGCCGCTCACGCCGCTGAGACTATCGCCGAAGGCGCGCTGAAGGCCGCCCAGCTTAATGTCGAATTCACGCATGTGGTGGCACCGATAACCGGCCGCGTCAGCCGCCATCTCGTGAGCGTCGGCAACCTCGTGCAGGGGAGCGACAATGGCGGCTCGACGCTACTTACCACGATCGTGTCAATGGACCCAGTGTACATATATTTCGACGTTGACGAGGCGACTTATCTTAAGAACAATAAACTGTGGTTCGAGGGTAAGCGGCCGAGTTCACGCGATACGCCTAATCCAGTGCAGGTGGCGCTGACCGGCGAAACCAAACCATCGCACGAAGGCCATATGGATTTCATCGACAACCGGCTCGATGTCTCCACCGGCACGCTACGCAGCCGCGCGATCATCCCAAACCACGATCTATCCATCCTGCCCGGCCAGTTCGGCCGAGTTCGGCTGATTGGCTCTTCGCCCTATGAGGCGCTTCTTTTGCCAGATAGTGCGATCGCGATCGATCAGTCACGCAAGATCGTGTTCGTAGTCAAGGATGACAACACTGTGGAAGCGCGTGCGGTCGAACTCGGTCCGTTGGATCAGGGGCTGCGCGTTGTTCGTACAGGCCTGAAGCCGGAGGATCGTGTCATCATCGACGGCCTACAGCGAGCACGCGTTGGCGCTAAGGTGAGCCCGCGCAGCGTCGAGATCAGCGGCAGTAAGTCATGAATCTCGGACGTCTTTCCGTCAATCAGCCCATTCTGGCGATGGTGCTGTCGATCGTGCTATTGATTGTGGGCGCGATCGCGTACCAGACGCTGCCCGTCTCTGAATATCCGCAGGTAGTGCCGCCTACGGTTACGGTCACCACGCAATACCCTGGCGCCTCGGCACAGACTGTGTCCGACACGGTCGCAGCTCCCATCGAGCAGGAGATCAATGGGGTCGAGGACATGCTGTACTTGTACAGCCAGGCGACCTCCAACGGCCAGCTCACGATAACCGTGACTTTCAAGCTTGGCACAGATCTCGATAAGGCCCAAGTCCTGGTGCAGAACCGCGTCGCGATCGCGCAGCCGCGGTTGCCGGAGGAGGTGCAGCGCAACGGAGTAGTCACTCGCAAGAACTCACCCGACATCCTGATGGTCGTGTTCATGCTGTCGCCCGACGATAGCTTCGACCAGCTCTACATCTCAAATTACACGTTGTTGCAGGTGCGCGACCAGCTGCTGCGACTCGACGGCATCGGCGACATCCAGATGTTTGGTGCGCGCGACTACTCGATGCGACTATGGCTCGACCCCGACAGGATTGCGAGTCTTGGCATGACATCGAGCGACGTCATTGCCGCGGCCCGCGCTCAGAACCTGCAGATCGCCGGCGGCCAGATCGCGGAGCCGCCGATTGCCGATCGTGCATTCCAGCCGAACCTGGTCTTCACGGGGCGCCTCAAGGATATCAGGCAATTCGAGGACATAGTGGTGAAGGCTGGTTCCGACGGCCGTACCGTACGGCTACGCGACGTTGCGCGGATCGAGCTTGGCGCGCTCGCCTACACTACCAACAGCTTCATACTACGAAAGTCAGCCGTTGCAATGGTGGTGACGCAGCGGCCAGGATCGAATGCGCTGGCCACCGCGAAGCATATTTCCGAGACGATGGTGAAGCTCAAGGCGAGCTTCCCAAAGGGGCTCGATTACAACATCGGCTACAATCCGACCGAATTCATCGCCCAGTCGGTTCACGAGCTGATCAAGACGATTTACGAGGCGATGGCGCTCGTGGTCATCGTGGTGCTGGCGTTCCTTCAAGGTTGGCGGCCTGCGATCATCCCAATTGTCGCAATCCCGGTGTCGCTGGTCGGCACATTTGCAGCGATGGCTGTGCTCGGCTTCGGGATCAATAACCTTACGCTGTTCGGCCTCGTACTTGCGGTCGGCATCGTGGTAGACGACGCCATCGTGGTTGTGGAGAATGTCGAGCGACATCTCGAGGCAGGTATGAGCCGGCGCGAGGCGGCTCTCAAGACGATGGAGGAGGTTGGCGGCGCGCTGGTCTCGATCGCCCTAGTGCTCTGCGCGGTGTTCGTGCCGACCGCGTTCCTCGGCGGCATTTCCGGGCGATTCTTCCAGCAATTCGCCGTCACAATCGCGGTCGCGACCGCGATCTCTTGCTTCTGTTCGCTAACGCTGTCGCCAGCACTGGCCTCCCGGATTCTTACTCCGCATGAGCAGAAACGTCCAACCGCGCGCTGGAACATCGTTGCACGTGGTTGGGATGGCTTCACCGCGCTCTTCAATTGCATCTTCGATCGCCTAGCGGATGGCTACGCGGCCGCCACCGCCTTCGTGATCCGACACACGGCGGTGATGCTGGCAATTTACCTCGCGCTGATCGGCGGTGCTGGCTGGCTGCTCTCCACCACATCTCAAGGCTTCATCCCGGCGCAGGATCGTGGTTACCTGATCATATCGGTGCAATTGCCGGGCGCCGCGTCGCTGGTGCGGACCACCGCGGTGGTGCGGGAAATCGAGCGAATTGCGCTGGATACGCCAGGGGTCATCCGTGTCGCGGCGTTTGCTGGCTTCTCCGGCGCGACCCGCACGCAGGCGGGCAACGCCGCGGCACTGTTTCCCGTCTTCGACGACCCCGAGGCGCGAGTTAGGAAGGGCCTGACTGCCAGCGTGATCACTGCGGATCTGCGAAAGCGGTTGTCCGCGATCCAGGGCGCCTTCATCATCGTCATCCCACCGCCTGCGGTGCCAGGCATCGGCACCGGCGGCGGCTTCGCCATCCGCATCCAGGATCGACAGGGGCGCGGTCCCGAGTTGCTCGGAGCTGCCACGGACGAACTCGTGGCCGCCGCGCGGAAGTCGCCAAACCTAACGTCGGTGTTCTCGCCGTTCACGGCGAATACGCCGCAGCTATTCGTCGACATCGATCGCGTGAGGGCGCAGAAGCTCAGTGTTCCCGTCGCCAGCATTAACGATACGATCCAAACCTACTTCGGTTCGACCTATGTCAACGATTTCAACCTGTTTGGGCGCACCTATCATGTCACCGCGCAGGCCGATCTGCCATTCCGAAGAGAGGCCTCTGATTTGGCGCGGCTGCGTACCCGCAACGCGGCCGGTGACATGGTTATGCTGGGGAGCGTAGTAGAGTTCAAGGATATCTCCGGGCCCGATCGTGTCGCGCGCTACAATCTCTACTCAGCATCCGAGCTGCAGGGCGAGCCGGCGCCAGGCGTGAGCTCGAAGACCGCGCTCAACACCATCAAGCTATTGGCCGACAAAACATTACCGAGCGGTTTTTCTTTCGAATGGACCGATCTGTCCTATCAACAGGTGACGGGTGGCAATGCCGGGCTCTATGTGTTCCCGATCTGTGTGCTGTTCGTCTATCTGGTGCTGGCGGCGCAGTACGGCAGTTGGACGCTACCACTCGCGGTGATCCTGATCGTGCCGATGTGCCTCTTCGCGGCCACCATCGGCGTGCGCATCATGGGCGAGGACATTAACATCCTGACCCAGATCGGCTTCGTGGTGCTGGTGGGACTTGCGGCCAAAAACGCGATCCTGATCGTCGAGTTCGCGCGGGACATCGAGCTTGAGGGTAAACCGCGCCTGGAGGCGGTGATCGAGGCTTGCCGGTTGCGACTGCGGCCGATCCTGATGACCTCGTTCGCCTTCATCCTCGGCGTGCTGCCGCTCGTCGTCTCCACCGGACCCGGATCGGAGATGCGCCAGGCCGTCGGCGTCGCCGTGTTCTTCGGTATGCTCGGAGTTACGCTGTTCGGCATAATCTTCACGCCGATCTTCTACATGGTCGTGCGCAACCTCGCGGAAGGAGCGGATGAGGGCAAGCCGACCCACGCGATGGCCGCCGCGGCGGAGTGAGTTGCGGTTACGCCGAGATGAAGCCAGAACGGCCGCCGCCGAAGAGGCAAATTACCGAGGAGAGAATTCCCATGAAGGCGATCATTGTGACGGACCGGGCTGCGGGAACGGCCGGTATGAAGCTGGTGGAGCAGCCCGAGCCACAGGCAGCGATAAACGACGTCGTCGTTCAGGTTCGTGCGTCGGGTTTCACGTGGGATGAGCTGACGTGGCCACCGACCTGGACCGATCGCTTCGATCATGACCGAACACCGTCGATCCCTGGGCACGAGTTGGCCGGAGTGGTCACCGCGCTCGGCTATGGCACGACGGGGCCGTCGGTGGGACAGCGGGTTTTCGGCCTCACGGACTGGTATCGCGACGGAACACTGGCTGAGTATGTCGCGGTCGAGGCGCGCAACCTCGCGGCGCTCAGGCGGGGCAGAGCGTCCTGGCGCACGGTGCGGCTGGCGTAGTCGGTTCGATGGTGAGCCAGCTCGCGCGAGAGGCCGGCGCCTATGTCATCGGCACCGGACGCGCTGCCGACCGTCAGAAGGCGCTCGACTTCGGCGCTCAGGAGTTCGTCGACCTCGAGAACGATGTTTTGGAAGACGTCGGCCAAATCGATCTGGTTTTCGATGTCTTCGGCGGCGACATCGGAAAGCGGTCGGTGCGGCTGGTTCGAGCCGGAGGAACCCTTGTTTCAATCGTCGGGCCAAGCGAGGAACGGCCCGCCAACGGCTTGGCAGTCGATTTCGTCGTCGAGTCCGATCGTGCCCAACTGCGTGAGATCGTCCAGCGGGTACGGGACGGGCGACTGCGGACGAACGTTGGCAACATCGCGACCCTCGACGATGCCGTCGCTTCTTTCAACCGGACCGAGCGACGCAAGGGGAAGACTATCATCCGCGTTCGTCCGTAGGGACCCGTGCCCCTTGATGCATGCAGTCGGCCGGCGCGGTCCGGGTCGACCGCCTGCGTCTTATCAGCCCTAGCCACCACGAGGCATCCATGGTTTTCACGTTAAAGATCAACGGCACACCCCATGAGGTCGATGTCGACGGCGACACCCCGCTGCTGTGGTGCTCCGCGATGTGCTCTGTATGACCGGGACCAAGTTCGGCTGCGGCCAGGCGCTGTGCGGCGCCTGCACCGTGCATGTCGACGGCCAGCCGGTCCGCTCCTGCCAAACACTGGTCGACAGCATTGGCGATAGCGCGGCCACCACGATCGAGGCGATCGGCCAGGCGCCGCAGGGTGCAGCCTTACAGAAGGCATGGCTGGAGCTGGAGGTGGCGCAGTGCGGCTACTGTCAGTCCGCCCAGATCATGTCGGCGGCTGCGCGGCTCAGGCCGCTTGTTCCGGATTTTTCTTTCCACGTTCGCTCATCAGACACGGGATCAGGCAATTCGGATGCCTGCGCAGACGAGGCGGCAGTAAAAAGATGCTTAGACGTTCAACTGAGCCGTGCCCTGCCAAGGTCTCGCCCAACGATCCGCTACTTCAACGTCGCAAGATAGGCATCGAGGTCAGCCCGGTCCGTCGGGTTCTTCAGCCCTGCGTAGGGCATCTTGTTTCCGGGAACTACCTTCTGGGGCGATTCCAAATACGCATCGAGGATCTTCGTATCCCAGACAATATCGGACTTCTTCATCGCGTCACTGTAGGGGAACCCGGGAGCCGTACCCGCCTTTCTGCCGACGATTCCTCCCAGGCCAGGCCCCACACGATTGGCCTGATCCGTAGCGTGGCACGTTGCGCAAGCTTGGAAGATGGTCTTTCCGTGCGCGGCGTCCTGCGCGTGGCCTGGATTGGCGGCGGCTCCCGCAAACAAGAGCGCCGCGAGAATCGCACGAAGTGTTCCTGCGCTGTTCATTACGAACATCCTTTTTTATCGGGATCAGAGGTGGCGCGGCTGCGCGAAATCGTTGAGATCGTCTCCAAGTCGAGGCGGGTGGCGCCGAGCAGACCAGATCCGCGCGGCTACAGCCGGGCCCTACATTGGTACTTTCATCGCGCATCCTTCGCTGGCCGCGCGCGTCACGGCGAATCGCGCGATAGTTTCAGTCCTTAACGGGACGGCCGCGTGCGCTCGACCGCCCGCCACACCGAAATATCGGATACAGGGGACAAAATGAGAAATTCCTTTTGGACATGCATTCGATAGGCGTGAGATATCGTCCAAGAGGCCTGTGGGCGTGGCGTAGGACGACACAAAAAGGGCAATTCGTGATCACTCTTTCCCGTTGGGTTGCTTCGAAACGTCATGCGCGAGCACTCCTTCCAGCTCGAGCCTGGATCCGGCTCCAGCGCTTCGCGGGGAAACAGGTAGGGAAGCACCAAATCGGCCCGGATTGACTTCGGCGTGACGATCGCGACCGAAACGACGAGATCGCGACAAGTGCGCGGCTTGAACCGCGGTAATACTCACCTGCGCGCGGCTTTTGATCTGGAACGTGCCCATCCCCCGCCTTACGATTCGTCGCATACGAGTTGCTAGGGGGGCGAGCAGTCCGCGGTCACATCACGACCTGCGGGTCCGACACCCGTGCCTACGATCGGTCCGTGACGAAGCCAGCTGTTGCTGACGCGCGTCGGCGTGCGTTCACGCGAATTCATAAAGTTCCCAAGTCGTTGAGACGCTCAGCGGGCTCATTCATGTTACAGCTGAATATATCTAATTCGGCTGTCACCACTACTGGGTCAGCCGCAAGTGGCTATTTGTCCTGCGTGTTTAGTCGGAGGCAACGAAGACCGAACCAATCAAAATCCCAGATCAAGTTAAGGCTCGGAAGGACCCTTCGCTCGGTTGCGAGATTGGCTGCTTGCGAGATGCCTCCTCTCGCCGCCCGCGCTGAGCTCATGAACCTGAGTAACATAGAGGCGTTTTGGACGTGGCAGGTGAGCCATTCTGGCGTATATCGCGACAAGACCTCGACAAGTTGATGACCACATTGGACGTCACCTTCGTCAGACTATCGCAATGCGTGCTTGCGACGGGGGCTCACCTGGCCGTCGCCTGCGCGGATGCCACCACCATCCACTACTGTCTTCGAGGCGTCGGGTTCATTCTCCTGGAGGGTGAAACGCCCATCCGCCTGACGCCGCATACACTGGTGATAGTCCCGCCTGGACGAGCAATGACAATTGTCGCCACGGAGCGCCCGACCGCACTACGGAAGGTCGGCAAGGGCGGCGACTGCCTCTTCGTGCCCGGCTCGACGTACCGGCACACCATCGGCGATGGCGAGCCGACACTGGTGCTTGCGTGCGGCATGTTTCGAGCCACCTACGGCCCAGCATTGGACTTGTTCGCATCCCTTGCAACGCCCATTGTCGAGACGTTCGACGTACATGACCAACTCGACCAAGTGATAGCCTGCGCAATAGCCGAGCTCGCGGCCCAGGACGTCGGTGTGGGGCCAATGTCGGCGGCGCTGCTGAAGCTCGTGTTGCTCGCGTTGCTTCGACGTTGCCTAGTCTCGACGAAAGCGTGGGTCGAGCGCTTCGCGATCTTAAGCGACCCGCCGATCGCACGAGCTTTCGCCGAGATGGCCTCGCGACCCTCCTTTCCGCACACCGTACAAAGTCTATCCCAGGCCGTCGGTCTCAGCCGCTCAGCTTTCATGGCGCGCTTCTCAACTGCCTTCGGTGAGGCGCCCATGTCTCTCCTGCGCCGCCTTAGGATGCGCCTCGCTGCTGACCTGCTCTCAGCCAACGCGCTATCGATCGACCAGGTCGCCCTAAACGTCGGCTACCAGAGCCGGAGCAGCTTTACGCGCAGTTTTCGTCGGTACTACGGCAGCGACCCTTCAGAATACCGCTCCAAAGCGCAGAGCGCACGGTCCTCAAGGGCTGCTCCAACTGAGGATGCGATCGAGCAATCCGATGCCGCGTGAGAATTTCGTCCGCAAGAGCGTTGGCGCCGCCGCCGGCGAGCTCATTGCGGCCTTGTGATGACACCCGAGCTCGATCAACTCAGTGCCCTCTCGGGTCGGGGCGCGAGCTAAGCGTCGACGTTTCAGGCGGCGCGCTGCTCGTGGAGCTGGCTCCGGCATCTCGTAGAACGAATTCTGCGGAATCCCGACCTTCAACGAGTTGACGCCACGGCTGCATCGCGCATCCAGTCGAGGCTCGGTGCGGATTCAGGCGAGCGTCTTAGCTCGTTTGCACCGCGTAAGCCCTCGGGCCATGAGATCGATGCGCTGGAAGCCGCTCGCCCTCTGCGTGCTCGCCGGCGCGGGCGCGCTCGCCATCTCCGGGAGCCTTTCGTGCGGCATTTCCTTCTGGGGGGCTTCGATCGACCAGTCTCGAAACCGCGCGACTTTGATAAAAGCGTCCAGCGCCGGCGAGTAGCGGCGCCCCTGCACGGCCAGCAGCCGCACCTCCCGCGAAATCGGGTCGCCTTCGAGCGGAATAGTCTTGAGCGTCGGAAGGCATGGCATGTGCTCGGGCGCGAGTACCACGCCGAAGCCAGCGGCGGCCAGGTACTGGAGGTGCAAGTCGTGACCGCTGCAGTGGCCCAGATGCGGCGGTTCCTTGGGGAAATACGACCGTTGAATCTTTGGGGCGACGTCGCATCCGACGCGCTCCAGCAAGACGGTCTCGCGGAGGTCGTCAATTCCGATCGAGGGGCGATTTGCGAGCTGGTGTGTCGGCGCCAGAACCGCGACGTAGCGCTCTTCGAAGAGCAACCAGTCGTCGATGCGGGCGGGTATGTCCTGCACGTCCCCGACGATTGCGGCGCTGATCTCCCCCTCAAGCAGCAGGTCGATGAGCTTCTCCGCCGTGCCCTCGCGCAGCTCGACATTAAGTCCTGCGACGAACTTTGCAATCTCAGTGATCAGATCGACAATGAGCGAAGCCGAAATAGAGGGGGCGAGGCCGATCTTGAGTGGCGCGATCTCCTTGCGTTGAAATTCTTTAGCTCTGCGACGTGCCGTTTCTGCCGAGGCCAGTGTGCGCGCCAGCATCGGAAGAACCTCCTTCCCGAGGTCGGTGAGCTGCGTCAGCTGGCGCTCACGATAAATTAACGGGCCCCCA
Source organism: Bradyrhizobium sp. ISRA442 (assembly GCF_038085055.1). NCBI lineage: Bacteria > Pseudomonadati > Pseudomonadota > Alphaproteobacteria > Hyphomicrobiales > Nitrobacteraceae > Bradyrhizobium > Bradyrhizobium sp. ISRA442. The sequence continues at coordinate 508,018 of NZ_JALGCN010000002.1, read as the reverse complement.
AGTGCCTGCTCCAGCTTCTGGATCCCCTTTGTCAAAGCGGGCTGTGTTACATTGCACTGCTCGGCCGCGCGGGTGAAGTTAAGCGTGGACGCGACCGCGAGGAAATAGCGAACTTGATGAAGCTCCATGGGTCTCCGATAACTTGCTCCTGTCTATGCACTTGACGCCGTGACGGGGGGCCGCCGAAATGACGGCATATGGATGCCACTTGCATGCACACGTTGGAACGGCTCAGTCTATTGGTTTGGACGCACGGACACGCTTTCTGGAGGCTCTGAGAGCTGGGCTAGTGCGCAGCGAGGTGGGCGGAGCTCCCTGACGAGGAAATCGGCAAACCCCTCACGAAAAGCGCATTCAGTTCTATCGAGCCGAAATCCCATTCAGGCAGCACCCGCACGAGCTGCCCAGTCTCCAGCTCTGCCCGCACGCTGATTTCGCCCGACGCGGCAATCCCTAGCCCGGCGACGGCGCTTGCTGTGGCTCCTTCGCTGGTGGTGATCGCGAGCTGACTCTCAACGCGCTCGGAGGTGATACGGCCGTCTTTTGCGTAAGGAGAAGGTCGGCGATGAGTGCGCCGGACTGACGATCACCGAGTGGTGCGCGAGGTCCGAGAGCGTGTCGGGCGCGCCGTGCTCTCGTAGGTAGTCCGGAGGGGCCACAGTACCCTCGGAAGCTGTATGATTGACCCTTCTTCATTTTAGCAAGAATGAGGGATTTGCCCGCCATACTCACCACGGCGACCGCAGCTCAAGGGCGAAAATCCGCGTCACGAATCTGATCCGAAAGTTCCGTCGAGCCGATCCTCATCGACGAGTGCGCCCTCTTCCCGCGGCAAGGCGAGCCTCAGTCCTCCCAGCGACGGTCGGCCGGCAACTCCAAGACGAAATATAGTTTTCTTTCAACCGGCCTCATCGAAAATATAGAACCTAGCATCGCCCGCTCATCGTGTACGGGCCGAAAATCGGTTTCTCGTGAAGGTGCGAGCCTGATTGCGAAGCAAATCCCGCAGGGATTGTGGCGTCCGCCGGTTCGAAGCGGACGAACTCTACGATTTGTTCGAGTGCATTAAACCTTCGGATCGTCGTCCCACGCCCTTTTGGGTGCCCGAGCTCAACCGGCGCTCAATTGAGCCGCTCGTGACAATCGCCTTAACTTGGCGCAACGGAGATCAAAGAAAGACCTGGATGCGTTATCGCCCGGCCGAAATGTAAGTCCCTCGCAACACCTGCCATTCCGGAGCCTGATCATGAGAAGAATCACTGTTCTCGTCGCCTCGGCTCTGATCATTGCATCTACTAATGCCGGGCCTGCCGCAGAGTCCAACTTAAACAAGGATGTTATCGCCGCTCGCGCGGCCTTGGCGACGGTGCACAGCAAACCCGCCAACGCGGCCGACAAAGACGAGGCTTGCCGCGTCTACCTCGCCTCATTCTATCAGTCCGCGATGCTGCGGCAAGCCGCTGCTGGCGGCGTCGACGGCGCGAGGGTGTTAACTGCGCTCGATTCCGTGATCAATATTTTCAACGATCTGTTGGCGCCGAAATGCGGCGGTTGACCCTCACTGTTCTCTGACAATGACCAATGGGCGCGGGGCCGCAGATGATCGTATTCCCGTTTACAACCACCTGGATATGGTTTGAGACCGCCATGGCAATTCACTCAATCTCCAACACTACACTCCACAATTTGGTCGCAGGTCCCACGATCTTTATCTGCGACGAGTGCGTCGAGCTCTGCAGGGACGTCATCCGCGAGGAGAACAAGTCCTCGCTGGTCAAGTCGCGCGACGGCATTCCGACGCCGAAGGAAATCTGCAAGGTGCTGGACGATTACGTCATCGGCCAGAGCCATGCGAAGAAGGTCCTGTCGGTCGCGGTGCACAACCACTACAAGCGCCTCAACCACCAGACCAAGCACAACGACGTCGAGCTCGCGAAGTCGAACATCCTGCTGATCGGTCCGACCGGCTCGGGCAAGACGCTGCTCGCGCAGACGCTCGCCCGCATCCTGGACGTGCCGTTCACGATGGCGGATGCGACCACGCTGACCGAAGCCGGCTATGTCGGCGAGGACGTCGAGAACATCATCCTGAAGCTGCTGCAGGCCGCCGACTACAATGTCGAGCGCGCCCAGCGCGGCATCGTCTATATCGACGAAATCGACAAGATCAGCCGCAAGTCCGACAATCCCTCGATCACGCGCGACGTGTCGGGTGAGGGCGTCCAGCAGGCGCTGCTGAAGATCATGGAAGGCACGGTGGCTTCGGTCCCGCCGCAGGGCGGCCGCAAGCATCCCCAGCAGGAATTCCTGCAGGTGGATACCACCAACATCCTGTTCATCGGCGGCGGTGCGTTCGCCGGCCTCGAGAAGATCATCTCGGCGCGTGGCCGGTCCACCTCGATCGGTTTCGCCGCCCAGGTGATGGCGCCGGAAGACCGCCGGACCGGCGAGATCTTCCGTCACGTCGAGCCAGAGGATCTCTTGAAGTACGGCCTCATCCCCGAATTCGTCGGTCGTTTGCCAGTCGTGGCGACGCTCGAGGATCTGGACGAGACCTCGCTGAAGAAGATCCTGACCGAGCCGAAGAACGCGCTGGTGAAACAGTACCAGCGCTTGTTCGAGATGGAGAACATCGAGCTGACCTTCGCCGACGAGGCGCTTGGCGCGGTCGCCCGCAAGGCGACCGAGTGCAAGACCGGCGCGCGCGGATTGCGCTCGATCCTCGAGGCGATCCTGCTCGAGACCATGTTCGACCTGCCGGGCCTGGAAGGCGTGGAAGAGGTGGTGATCTCCCGCGAGGTCGTGGAAGGCACGGCGCGTCCGCTCTACATCTATGCCGATCGCTCGGGGCGCACGGTGGGAAGCCGCTCTATAGCGTACTAACTCGACCGGGCCGAACGACTGACGCCTACAACATCCGATCCGTTACTTGTTCTTACCCCCTCGTTTGCTAACTGCACGGGTGCCCAAATCGACGTCAACGAACCTTAATCGCTAAATAGTACGATAATGTGCCATGATAGGAGTGAAACGTGGGTGAGATCATTCGATTTGCACCAAAGTCAGAGCGAGAGCGAGCTCGCCTTGTTCGAGAAGCTCGAGCAATCTATGACAGCGTCTTCCCGCCGTCTGAATTCGCCTGCGACCAGTCGGACAATGCATGCGCAAGCCACATGCGCGTGGGCGCAGACATCGATCGCGGCGATGGGGGCGTATCATGATCGCGATCATCGCCGTACTCTGCAGCCTTTCTTCTCCAGCAAATTGCCACGAGCAGACCGTCACCACCTCGAACTTCGCTGACATCTCGATGCAGTCCTGCCTGATGGGGGCACCGCAGCTTGCCGACTGGATGAATCAGCATCCGACCGAGCGCCTCGCGGCATGGCGCTGCGTGCTCGGCAAAAAGGATGGCAGGGGCGCTTAGGGTCCCCGGGCCGATTTTGCTCCTCAAATAGGTTCCGCGACTCCGCGCTCGATCAGCGAGGAGTCAATTTGCTTGGGTCCAGGCGGGCATGAGGAAATCCGCCAGGACTGGGATGAGATAAGCGCGGCCGAGCTCGACCAAGGCGGTCATGATCAATTTTCTGATCGGAGTGAAGTATTCGCCGTAGGCGGCAGCTAACCGGTCACGTCAGCGACAGACGTCGATCACCACCTGTGCGCCGGCCGTGGCTCTTTGGCCATCTCCAGTGACGATGTTGATGCACACGACGCCGCGACGATGTCATGCCCCCTGGAGTAGAACGATCTTCGAGCTAATGATGCCTGTGCCGCCGATCACTATCTCCACAGGTTACTTTCCTTCGACGCTCGCGGGACGTTCACATTGTTTCGATACTCCACCGAGGAGCTGCAGGCTCTTCCTGGCACGTCCAGTAGAAAGTAAAGAAAACAAACTTCGTAAACGCGCCCATGGAAGCTCCCACCGTCGCGGTTGAGGCGTCGCGGGTAAATTCGATGGCATGGACCGCTTCCGCCCTACGACGAAAGACCCTCGCTCCTCTTAAGTCCTAAGGGGGTTATTTGATGAGCGCGGTAAGCGCCTTGTCATTGGTGTCGAGGCAGTAGACAGCGAGCAGCCTCGCGCCTGAACTCACATCAGCGTGGGGCGGCCATCGATAAGGCTGCGCTACGCGGCGGTCGAGATAATGGTTCGGATCTTCGCGGACTTTCTACCTCTGGGTATCTACCAGCCTTTTTTCGGAGCCGGCACTTATGCCCCGATGGGCTTCACACCGTACTTTTGATAGTAGGTACTCCTGATTTCGTCCTGACTTCGAGGAGGGCGGGCGAAGACATGGGCTGGAGATAGCAACGGGCTGATTGAAGTGGTTTCGATTTTGACAACGTGATCGACAGGATACTCTAGGCCATTCGTCGCCCGAACCCAGTCGGCGATCATTAAGGACTCGCCATCTTCTGGCGGCAGTATCAACGCACGGCCCTTGAATCGGTAGCCGCGCCTCTGGAAGATGTCGACTACGTTAATTTCGACAGCGGGATTGCGCTTCAAGTTCAATATCGTCCGAGGCGAGGCGATGTCGGCGAAGTATAGAATGCCGGTTCTCACCGTCAAAGACGCCTTCGGGGAAAGATTTGGCGTTCCATCCTCGTTGACTGTCGCCACAAACGACAATATCGCTTGTTTGATGATTGCCTCCATGTCGGCAGTGATTTCAATCATAGATACTTTCTCCTTGCTCTTCGCGAGCGCTTCTAGCCAGCTGTCACTTGCAGCCCGCGTTGCACCGCCGGCCGCGCGAGGCCACGGGTGAGCCACGCCTGCACATGAAGAAAGCGGTCGAAGCCGACGAGATCGCGTGCTTCGTAGAAGCCGATCAAATTGCGCACCCAGCCGAGCAGCGAAATGTCGGCGACGCTGTAGTCGGCCCCCATCACCCAGTCCCGGTCCGCGAGCCGTTGGTCCAGGACACCGAGCAGCCGCGCTGATTCGTTCGCGTAGCGGTCGCGCGGGCGCTTGTCTTCATAGGCCTTACCGGCGAATTTGTTGAAGAACCCGACCTGGCCGAACATCGGCCCCACTCCGCCCATCTGCCACATCACCCACTGGATCGTTTCATAGCGGGTGTTTGGATCGGCCGAGATGAATTGTCCGGTCTTGTCGGCAAGGTAGAGGAGAATCGCGCCTGATTCGAACAGCGCGAGCGGTGTTCCGCTAGGCCCATCAGGGTCGTAGATTGCGGGAATCTTTCCGTTGGGGTTGAGCGCGAGAAACGCCGGGTCGTGGGTTTCGTTCGCCATGATGTCGATCTGGTGCGGCTCGTAAGGAAGGCTCGTTTCCTCAAGCATGATGCCGACTTTCACTCCGTTGGGCGTGGAAGTGGAAAAGAGTTGCAGCCGATCGGGATACTGCGCCGGCCAGCGCGCAAAAATTGGATGATCGACGGTCACTTTCTTCCTCCTAGATAAGCGGGCCGCGCCGGGCCGGGGCAAAGGCGAATTCTCCGCCAGGATGCGAGCCGAGCTTGCCCGCTGGTGCATCCAGAAAAGCAGGCAACGATACGGCCGCGGTATGGCATGGGTATCCGGGCACGACCTTGGAAATCAGCTGAGAGACGACGGGATGGATGGGCACAGCCTGCCCCACGCACAGGCCCGCGGGGAAGCGCTGACAATCCATGGGGGAGGGGATAACCGCTCGCCTTCGTTGCTTCCTCACGGACGAACTCGGATGATCGTTTTCCCGCTGATCCGTCGCGTCGGATTGAAAGCGGCGACAGCCTCATCAAGGGGCGCGATGTTTCCGATGTTTGTACGCAGTCGTCCGTCCCGTACCCGCTGGACGATCTCACCCAGTTGCGCGCGATCGGACACCAGAACAAAGTCGATCGCCAAGCCGTCGGCGGGCCGCGCTTCGGTCGGCCCGGCGATGGTTACCAACGTTCCTCCGGTTCGAACCAGGCCGGCGGACCGCTTACCGATCTCGCCCCCGATGACGTCGAAAACCAGATGGACACCGCCGGCGCCTTCGAGATCGTCGTTCTCGAGGTCGACGAACTCCTGCGCGCCGAAGTCGATCGCTTTCTGACGGTCGGCGGCACGTCCCGTGCCGATGACGTAGGCACCGGCCTCTCGTGCGAGCTGTGTCACCATCGAGCCGACCGCGCCGGCCGCGCCGTGCACGAGAACGCTCTGCCCCGCCTGAAGGCGACCGTGCACGAACAGTCCCTGCCAAGCAGTCAGGCCCGGCATCGCCACGGCCGCCCCCACCGAGAACTCGACGTCTCCTGGCAGCGGTGCGAGATTGCGTGCCTCCACTGCCACATACTCGGCCAGAGTGCCGCCGCGATACGAGTCCGAGAGACCGAACACCCGTTGTCCTACCGACAGTCCGGTCGTGCCATAGCCGAGAGCGGTGACAATACCTGCCAGCTCCTGGCCGGGAATCGTTGGCGACCGGTCACGGTCGAGACGATCGGTCCAGGTCGAAGGCCACGTCAGCTCGCCCGAGGTGAATCCAGACGCATGAACCTGAACGACGACGTCATTTATCGCTGCCTGCGGCTCGGGTCGCTCCACCAGCTTCATCCCCGCCGTTCCCGCAGCCTGGTCCGTCACAACGATCGCTTTCATGAGAATGATCTCCTCTGTCATTTGTCTCATTGCTGGGTATGTTGCGGCGATAATCTGCGCTTCAATCCGGATAAAGCGGCGCCCAGAATAGCGACGATTCTCATGACGCTGTTCCCTGTACTGGTGAACCGCTAGCGGTCGAGCCGTCGGACGTGCTCTTCCCGGTCCTGTCGATGTGCGGATTGCGCGCACCGAGAAGGGTGAATAGGGTGGCGACGACGGCAAGTCCGCCGTATCCGAGCGTGATCTGCGGAAGCGAGAACAGGCTGGCAAGTTGCCCGGAGATGAGGCTCGGGAAGGCGGCGCCGCTGTAGCAGAGAAGGTAGATCGCGCTGAAGATTGGTGCCCGTTCGGCGAGAGTGCTCCCGTGCAGCAAGCCGCGTGTGGCGGCGCTGATGGCGATGCCCTGGCCGGCACCGGCAACCATGGTCGCGGTGATGAACAACGCCAGTGCGCCGGCTAAGATTGCAGTGCCGATGCCGATCATTCCGGCCACGAAGGTGATCATACCGACGCGTTGGGCTACCGCGGATGTGAACCAGCCACCAATGGGAGCGCCGAGAACGCTGGGGGTCATATAGGCAGCGAACACTAGCCCGAGGATCAACGGGCTGCGGGTGTGGAGTTCATCTTGTACAAGCGCAGGCATGAACGCTTGGTAGAAGCCCCCGCTGGCCCAAGTAGCCAGAAACACCGCCGCCGCGACAGGGAGCAGATGCCTGACCCGCGCCGGTACGCTGACCTGGGGTAACAGCGATCGCCAAGCGCCCGGAGTCGGAGTTGCTGTTTCCGGACTGATTGCGACGAGTGCAACAGACAGTAATAGGAAGCAAACGCAGACGAGATAGATGAGTTCGCGCGGCCAGGGGCCGAACTCAACAAGCGCGCCGGATGCTATGGCGCCGATAGCGACGCCGAGCATCGGTCCTTGACTAGTGACAACGGACGCCAACCATTCCGGTCTGCTGGGTGCCGCATCGACGATGTAGGAGGTCAGACTGCTGCCAGCCAACCCGGTGCCGAGGCCGACGAGGAGCCGACCGGCCAGCAGAGTGTCGATGTCGTGCACATTCAGCAACAGCAGACACCCCAGCAGGAGAAGACCGAGGCTAGTGATCGCAGTGACCCGGCGGCCCAGATGATTGGACAGCCGTCCCAGTACCAACAGTGCGGATATGGTGCCGACGGCGTACGCAACGACGGCCATCGAAATACCGGCGTTAGTGAACCCGTCTTCTGTCCGGTAGGTGTTGTAAAGGGGGATCGGAGCGGCCGCAGCGGCGAATGAGACCACCAAGGAAACTACCGCTGATAAAAATGCCAGCGGGAGCATTCCGCTCCTGTAAGACTTGCTGATCACTGGTGGCAAGTTTTGCATCGAGTAGCGAATCGATCGTCTTCCAAAGAAATCGGGCGCGCAGATCCGAGTTCTCCGGTTGGTTTGCTTCACTAGGTGGCGGTGATATTGGTGCCAAGCTGACGAGTGGCCCCATCGCTGAGAGCTGCCACATCCGTCCTTTGGATATTGTCGATCAGGTACTGCCATCGTCGATCCGCGCGGCGTACGACGCCGCTCGCTGAGCCTTCAACGTATTTGCGACTTAGACCGTTGCCATCAATTGACCGATCCAGCCCGATCAGCGCGAAATCGCCGTCAACGTACACATGACGCGCGCTGGCCTTGAGCGGCAAACCGTACTTGAGATCGCACTCGAGTCGAGCGGCGATTTCGGTGGTAGTAGTTCGTCCGTCACTCGTAATGAAGACGGGCTTTGGGTCATACATTGGCATCATCGCGCCGACCTTCGGAGTGAAAACGCTCGAGCAGCGACGTCAGAATGTTTTCGGGTTTGGAAGCGAGCGGATTGGGTCCGGACATCAGGGGTCTCCTGCTCGTGTTGGCTGAAACGGTTGTCCTGGTCGTTATTCGACTGAGTGGCTGTCAAGGTCGCAGCGCGGCTCGAAAGTTTCCAATAGCCAGTACTTATGGTTTCCATAGCGAGGGGAATTGCGCAGCGACAGTCCTCAATCCCGTTCTTAGATCAAGACAAGTTGCTTAGCCGCGGCTGTGTCATCTACGTTAACCGAAAGCGTTGATTCTTCGGCCGGCGTGGAGCGGTGCTTCTGTGTTCTCCGTCCGATCTGCAGCTACTGGTCGCCCCGATTGACCAAGCAGATCTTTGGTCGACCTCCAAAGATCAAAGGTGAAGGCTGACTTCCCATGGCGGTCGACACGCAACCATCTCCTCCTTGTTTGGAGCCTCCGACGCGCACTGGCTTCGTCTCCTATCGGTGATGACGTATCACTGAGGGTCTTCCTTCGAGTTTCATGATGCTCCTGGAATGTCCTCAGCGACCGGGATGTACGCCACGCAGTGAAAACACGGCTGACGCCGCGCTGCGCAATGCCAAGCAGATCTATGGGCACCCCGGTTGCAGCGCCGAATGCGGCCGCTGCGCGCACACCATGAGGACGACTATCGACGAGGCGTACAGGGAGCGTGCACTAGCCTGTCAGGCTGGCTGCTCGCATCGTTTGACCAAGGATGAATGAGCTCAAATTCGCGTCGAAAACAGCCTAGCGTCCCTTGATTTGCTGGACAGGCGCCTCTCGGTTTCATGCCCAGAAAATGCCTGTCTGCTTGTTCTTCGTCAGAATCGTTCTAGACTTGCGAGGGTCAAGAACGGGCCTCAAGTCTTGGAGTTCATCATGCAGGGCGACGCGAAAGTCATCGAGTATCTCAACAAGGCACTGCGTCACGAGCTCACGGCAATTAATCAGTACTGGCTGCACTACCGCTTCCTGAATAATTGGGGTCTCCTAGAGATGGCTAAGGTCTGGCGCAAGGAGTCCATCGAGGAGATGGAGCACGCTGACAAGCTCACCGACCGCATCATCTTCTTCGATGGTTTCCCAAACATGCAGGTGCTCGATCCCCTGCGCATCGGCCAGAACGTCAAGGAGATTATCGAGTGCGATCTCGCCGCAGAGATGAGCGCGCGTGCCCTATATGAGGAAGCGGCGACCTATTGCCACAGCGTAAAGGACTACGTCACGCGCGACCTCTTCGAGGAGCTGATGAGCGATGAAGAACATCACATCGACTTCCTCGAAACCCAGCTCGATCTAATCGGCCGCATCGGCCTCGAGCTCTACACGCAGAAGCATGTCGGCGGGCTCAAGGCCGAAGGGCACTGAATTGCTGTGCCGTCCACGGCAATCGAAGAGTGTGGCGACGAGCAGCTGTAGCGATTGGTGCGGCTCACGCTTCAGTTGTGCTCGATCGCACGCAACCGTGCACTTTAGCGAGCACGACGTTCCAGCGCCGCGGATGCCGGTTCATGGAGGGCCGTGGTTTCGCCACCGGCGAATGACGAGTTTTCCATGATTGCCGACCGGGTCCGTGCGACGAATGGCCCCCGGGTATTCTGTCCATCTTCTCGTCAGAATTGAAACCACTTCAATTTCACGGCTTCTTTCTCCCGCTCATGTCTTTGCTGGTCCGCCTTGGGAGCCAGGATGAGATCAGGAACACATATCGGTGGGAAATACGAGCTGATCTCCGGGCCGTAGTAATCAGAAGCGCTCTCGGCGCAATACGATATGCTGCGTGGCAATTCAGGTTTTCGAGGTCTTATGTCTCAAGTCGACTGGTTGAGTCATCTCCTGCAAATCATCACCGTTACCGGCCAACTTGAGGTCCGCTGCGCCTACGGCGCACCATGGCGAATTATCTGGCCCAGGGCAGCGGCGAACGAGATCCCGTACCATGTCATAGTCAAGGGCCGCGCCATTTTCGAGGACCCGGATTCCAGAACGGTGCAGGAGCTTGGAAGCGGGGATATCGTGCTGCTCCCTCACGGTTCGGCGCATACGCTGCACGATGGCAGCGGCGAAACGCCGATCAGGACGCACCAAAGCAGGGGCACCGCAGGATGGATGTTGAGCGAGAACGATGGACCGGGTGAGCAACTCGATCTGCTGTGCGGACGATTTTTCGTCATGCCACCCCATGATCGATTGATCCGCAACTACCTGCCGGCAAATCTGGTCGTGCGGGCTGCGACAAACCATGGAGAAGGGGACATCGCATCGGCATCGAGTCAACTTTCCGGACTGGTCGGCCTGATGCGAATGGAGTCCGCTGGTGACAGAGCGGGAGGACGCGCCATTTTGAACGCGCTTTCTTCGGTCCTGTTCACTCTGGTTCTCCGCGCCGCGAGCGAAGCCGGCAAATCCACCGAAGGCTTGTTGGCGCTTGCCGGCAATCCGAGATTGGCAGCGGCCATTGCGGCGATGTTCGCGGATCCGGCGCGACCTTGGAAGCTTCCCGATCTGGCCGACTTATGCGGCATGTCACGCGCGACATTCATGCGCCAGTTTCAGGACAAGTTAGGCCGCTCCGCCCTCGACCTGTTGACCGATCTTCGCATGAGCATGGCCGCCAACGAGCTCAAGAAGCCAACGATCAGCACGGAAGCTGTGGCTGAAGCGGTCGGCTATCAATCCGTTTCGGCATTCCGGCGTGTGTTTGCGGACAGAATGGGGATGACGCCAGGGGAATGGCGCCGACTTGCGCACAACGGCGAGTAGGCGACAGGGGACCGGCGCAATGATCCTTTCGAGCATCATTTTGAGCCAATAGAGGCTCGAAATTATCAACTCCATCAGTAAGTTGGGGCTCCGTAATCACTTGATGAGGTCACCCAATGCACAACACCGCTACAACCGTCGCCGATCCCGAAACCTCCCGCTGGCGCGCGGGGCCGCTGCCGACAAACGCCGTCATCGAAACCATTCTGAGCCGCAGTGCTGCGAAGTACTATGACTCGACCGCCACCCTGAGCGATGATCAGATCCGTGACCTGGTGCGGATCGGTACTTCAGCGCCAACATCCTTCCATCTGCAGAACTGGCGCTTCATCGCTGTGCGCTCACCCGAAGCGAAGGCGCGGCTGCTTCCGATCGCCTGGAATCAGCCCGCAATCACCGAAGCAGCCGTTACCTTCATCATCGTCGGCCAATTGGCCGATGCCAGCACCGTTCCTGCGCGCCTGGCGCCGGTCGTGGAAGCCGGGATCATGCCGGCACATATGGTGCCGGAATGGGAGGGGCCCGCTCGCGGTCTTTACGACGATCATCCGCAGCGCCAGCGCGACGAGGCCGTGCGCTCCGCGACCTTCGGCGCCGCAGCCATCATCTATGCGGCCCGCTCGCTAGGCCTGGGGTCGACACCGATGATCGGTTTCGATGCAGAAGCCGTGCACAAAGAGTTCGGCCTGGCCGAAAACGAAATCCCGGTCATGCTGTTGACCGTCGGGCCGGAGCGGCCTGGCAACTGGCCGCAGAAGCCGCGCCTGCCCGTGGCCGACGTGCTGCACTTCGCATAACCAACTCTGAAATCAACTATCCAAGGAGAAATATCATGGCCAGAGCTGTTGCTGTGAAGCCGGACCACGTTCCGGCCGATTCGAAACCGACCCTCGATATGTTCACCAAGAACATCGGGTTCACGCCAAACATGCTTGCGACCTTCGCGCAAAGCCCGATCGCGTTCAACGCATGGGCCGCTCTGCTCGGCTCCTTGAGCAAGGCACTCGACGTCAAGACCCGCGACAGCATCGGCCTTGCGGTCTCCGAAGTGAACGGCTGCAACTACTGCCTGACGGTGCATAGCTTCACGGCGGAGCATATGGCCAAGCTGCCGGCGGAGGACATTGTTCTCGCCCGAAAGGGTCACGCAACCGACCCGAAGCGGGATGCCGCCGTCCAGTTTGCACGCAAGATCATCGAGAGCCGAGGCCATGTCACAGACGCCGATCTGCAAGCCGTCCGCGATGCTGGCTACACGGATGCGAATATCATGGAGATCGTCGCGCTCGTGGCCATGTACTCGCTGACGAACTTCTTCAACAACGTGTTCAATCCCGACAAGGACTTCCCCGCAGTCGCACCGGCCGGCTCGATCTGAGCCTGCCAGTGGTATCAACCGCGTCCAAGGAGCTATGGAGGCGGTTGATGCAAGAGCTTCCTAGCCATTTGGATCCCTCGCATGAATATCCTCCATATTGATAGCAGTCCTCGCCCGAAATCTCATAGCCGTGAGCTTTCGGCGGCGATCGTCAAGAAGCTTCTTCAGGTTGCGCCGGATGCGAGCATCAGGCAGCGTGATCTTGGAGCTGATCCTCTGCCTCACGCCACGGCTGACTACGCGGATACGCTGTCATCGCCGGCCACACTGGCGGCACCGCTGAAGGGCGCTTTGGACCTTGCCGAAACACTCATTCGGGAAGTCGAGGCGGCTGATGTGATTGTCATTGGAACGCCAATGCACAACTTCACTATCCCTTCGGTTCTTAAAGCGTGGATCGACCAGGTCCTGCGCGTCGGCCGCACAATGGAGTCAACGCCCGTCGGGAAGGTGGGAATGCTTCCGGATCGTCCGGTTTTTATCGGCGTCGCTTCCGGCGGCGTCTTTACCGCAGAGCGAGGAAATCAGCCTGATTTTCTCACGCCCTATCTGACGCTGGCACTGAACTCTATTGGGCTAAAGACGCTGCAATTCCTTCCGCTGCAGGCCACCGCGTTTATTGAAGAGGGCCAAGCTTCGCTAGCGAGCGAGAAGGCAATTGACGGTATCGACTTGACAGTCGTGCGAGAGCTTCGAGACGTCGCTGCTTGATCAGCCGTGCTCTCGAGTATCGCCAGACCGTATCGCAATGCTCTCCGTGCTCTGGACAAAGTCGCACCAGCGGCATTCTGAGGGCCCATGGCCAGCCTTGACAAGCGCCCGTTTAACCTCCGGCCCCCCGCGGGACTATCAACACGAGGTCTTCCGATGATTAGTACGCTTCCGCAAATCGGCGACAGGATCACCGACAAATCAGCATCGCCCGATGAAAGCAGCGTTCGCGACTGGATCGGAGCAGATGGCTTCGAATACTGGGCCAAGCTGCGGTCCTGGATCGATGAATCCTACCCCGAAGTTTTCGCGCCGGATTGGCTCTACGGTGGAAAGAACCGCGGTTGGTCCCTGCGTTACAAGAAGACCAAGGCGTTCTGCCACCTGGTGCCGGAATTCCGACGAGTTTCAGCTGTGGTGGTCATGGGTAGAGCAGAGCGAGAAAAGTTTGAGGAGCGGCGCTATGTTTGGCACCCGCAATTGATCAAACTCTACGATGACGCGAAAACATACATCGACGGAAAATGGCTAACGATTGCCGTCGCATCGGCAGATGATCTGCATGATGTGACGAACCTTCTGACTATGAAGCGCCCGCAAAAGTCGCGCGGTTGAAGGTCAAAGGAATGCTGGTTTGCCGGCGATAGCTCCAAGGATACGAAGAGTATATGAATCTTTCCGCTTCAATCGGAGTCTGCCGCGCCGCCCCGACGCCAAGCAGCAGCCCAACGCCGCCTGCCTTTATGCCCGTCGCAGGCTCCTGCAGCCGGCTGGGGGGCTCCTGGCGGCTAAGCAGACTTCGCGACCAGCATTGCCTGTTCGACGCTCACTGATTGGCTCATGCGTGCCGATACAGAATGATTGGAACGCCCGGAGCAAATTGGCTCAGGAAGTCGAAGTCCGGCTCGCACAGCGGGCCGGCGTGGCTCGTGCCAAGGAAATTGCGATGCTCGGGCGTCGACATACCCCCGCTGTGACTCGAACCCCCGACCGGTCGACAAGGGCGAGATGGTCGCGTGAGAGGAGATCGGGATCTGACCACCGATTGACCATCGAAACGACGGGAACAAACGGCGATAAAGGTGGTCAATCGCGAGCAATTTTCATTGTTTTTGTTGATCTTTTCGGCCGCTATTTACGTTCGGGACGCAGGGGTCGCAGGTTCGAATCCTGCCACTCCGACCATTCTTCCAAAAGTTACCGTTTTCCAGAGGCTTGGCGGATCGGCCGCCAGCGCCCGGGGGGCTTTTTGCACCGATTTGGAGGATGGGTCCACGCCGGATTTGAGCGGACAGAGGGGCCTGTCGGTGGGGCATGGCTATATGGTCCGCAGGACTATCCCGCCGGCCGTGGCTTGAACGAGATGGCAGCGCGCTTGGCCTTGATCCGGCCATGCACGCCGTAGCTGGAATCGAAGCTTAGTGTCGTGCGATCGCGATCGAAGTCGACATCGAGCCCGAACATGATCCTGGCTTCCATGAAATCGAAAAGCTCGATCTCCATCAGCTCGAAGATAGCGCAACTATGATGATAGTGCGGTTGAAGCGCCGCGCAATCTGCCGCAGCGGCTCGACTCTCATCTTACTTCCGCAGCAATTCTCTCAGCGCTGCCGTCGCCTCGGCGCATCGGATGTCATCGATATCGCGCGACAGGTTCGCGGCATTCGATTTCAGGGCTTCGATTTTCGCGCTCTCGGGGTGCTCACTCTCGAGTTGGGTGAGACGTTTGTTCAGATCGTCCAATCTGGATTGAAGCTGTCCAATGTTGGTGTTGGCAGATCCATTCACTTTCCAGACCCGTTGCGCACGCATCGAAGATTCCCCGCTTGTCTCACGGCGTTGTGAGCAGGGTTCGTGGCCGTAATGGGAGTTTCTTTTGTTCGGCGTTTGATTGGCGGGAACCGTTGCAATTTGGCAACGATGATGCTCGTCGAAAATTACCGCCGCGCCACCAGCACGCCTAGCAGAAAGGCCACCATCAATGAAGGCAGCGGCGCTTCGCGCACCATGTCGCGGACAATATCAGGCCAATGCTGGTCGGGGACGAGGCTCGGTGACCTGATCCGAGGCTTCGAATCGATGCCCCAGTCCGATGCGAGTTCGGCGATCTCGCTCGAGGCCAGTCGCGAGCCGTCGCGCACGCGGAAGATGGCGGCATCGGAACGGTCGCGCGGCGCAAGCGCCATCAGCGTCGCGATGGCGGTGCGCAGCGTCATCTCGCCGTAGCCTTGCAATCTCACCGACTCCTCGGGGTCGGATGTCATGCGAACGTCTACCTCACGATGCAAAATGGCTGGCAATGGTGAACACTGCCGTTGCGCAAAGGACCAGCGTGGAAACCGCGCCGGCCACGCCGCGCGCGAGATCGGCTCGCGTCAGGTGCCTGGTCATGATTCCGCTCCTTAGCTCTCATGGAGAATGGCGCTGGCGGATGTTGGTTCCTTTTGCCGGTTGCGTCCGAACGCCATCACGCAGGATGCGTCGGCTCTCGCCCGGAACCATTGCCATCCCTTCCGGTTGCCGTGCCGACCTCGATGACGAGGTGATCGAGGGACACATGCTGGTCATCCGCTACTTCATCTTCACTGGCGGCGTTCTGCTAGTTCTGCTGCTTCTCGCGGGCCACTACATGGGCAGTCCGGTGAGCACGGTCACCCCAGACGGGCAGGATGTGTCTGTCGTGCGGATTCATTCCGCGCAACGATGGCCGGAGAAGATCATCTTGGACACCAGCGCGCCGCAAGTTCCGCCACCTGACGTTGCCGCGACTGCAGCGCCGCCTTCGCCGCCATCGGAGATACAAGCCGCGCGGGGCCGCACGGGCGAGGCGTTCGCGATGGCGGCAAAGTCGACGGCCGAGTCGAAGCATGCGACGCCGCGGGCTGCGAACAGGCGTGTCGCACAACGTCATCATCGGCATCCGGTGCCGCGCGCATTCGCGAGCAACCAGACGATGTTCTTTGGACCGCGCCTGTCGGAGGGATGGTGGTGATCGGCGCAATCGCTCGCCTCCAACCGCTGCGGGCCGCAGCCTGTTTCGGAAGCAAAGCTCCGGCGAAATCAGCCCTGCGATTGATGTGAGAGCTGGATGATGTGGGAGAAGTTGTGCGCAATGCATCCGCGATGTCGTCCTGGCGAAAGCCCACCCCACCGTTCACGACCACGTGTCTTTATTCGGAAACGTTCATTCCCTATTATGTCGCAATGCAAAAAGTCGCCCGCCGATCGCCATCTGCGCGCCGTCCGCCCGGTCGTCCCCGGGAGTTCGACATGGATACCGCCCTCGACCGCGCGGTGCGGGTGTTCCGCGAGCGTGGCTATCACGCCACCTCGATCGGCGACCTCACCGCGGCGATGAGGCTGGCGACCGGCAGCATCTACAAGGCTTTTCGTGACAAGCATGCCGTCTTCCTCGCCGCCTTCGAGCGTTACACCGCACGGCGGCAGGAGCAGACCCGCAGCGCCGCGGCGATCGGGGTGAACGGCCGGGAGCGGGTGCGCAACGTGCTGTGCTCCTATGTCGAGCATTCCCAGGGTAGCGAAGGGCGCCGCGGCTGCCTCGTCGTCGGCAGCGCGGTCGAATTGTCGGCGCTCGATCCCGAGATCGGGGCGCGCGTGACCGCTCAGCTCAGGAGCAACGAGAATTTCATCGCCGGTCTCATCCGCGAGGGACAGGCCGATGGTTCGATTCCCCGCAGCGTTGCGGCCGAGGACACCGCGCGGCTGATGATCTGCATCACCCAAGGCCTGCGCGTCGTCGGCAAGGCGCGGCTGCCGCTCGATGCGGACCGCCTGGTCGCGGCCGCGATGAAGCTGCTGGCCTGAACCTTTGTCAAATTAGGGAATGATCGTTCCCTATATTCGGAGATTTGTGAATGACGATGAATGCCACGATCGACGCTGCGCCGGACTCGCGCGCGGTGTCGTATCGACTGACCTTCCTGCTGGCTGCGGCCTGCGGCATGGTTGCCGCCAACATCTACTACGCCCAGCCGCTGATCGGACCGATCAGCACCGCGCTCGGCCTGTCGCATGCCGCGGCGGGGCTGATCGTGACCATGACGCAGATCGGCTACGGCCTTGGGCTGCTTCTGATCGTCCCGCTCGGCGACCTCGTCGAGAACCGCAAGCTGATCTGCTCGGTGATCGGCCTCGGGGCCGCGGCATTGCTCGCCGCCGCCTTCGCGACGCAGGCGCTGCCGTTCCTGACCGCGGCGCTCTTCATCGGGCTCGGCTCGGTCGCGGTGCAGATCATCATTCCATACGCCGCCCATCTCGCGCCGGAAGCCATTCGCGGCCGCGTGGTCGGCAACGTCTCGACCGGCTTGATGCTCGGCGTCATGCTGGCGCGGCCCGCCTCCAGCTTCGTCACCGCGGCGCTGTCGTGGCACGCCGTGTTCTTCGGCGCGACGGCACTGATGATCGCGCTCGCTGCCGTGCTCTGGATCGCGCTGCCCGAGCGCAGGCCCGTGGCGCGCATGCACTACGGCGCGCTGTTGATCTCGATGCCGCACTTGGTGCGGACCACGCCGCTGTTGCGGCGTCGCGCGCTCTACCAGGCCTGCCTATTTGCCGCGTTCAGCCTGTTCTGGACCGTGACGCCGCTCTTGCTCGCAAGCCCCGAATTCGGCTTCTCCCAGCGTGGCATCGCGCTGTTCGCGCTCGCCGGCGCCTCCGGCGTTGCCGCGGCGCCGATTGCTGGACGGCTCGCCGATCGCGGGCATAGCCGCACCGCGACCCTGATCTCGATGCTGCTGGTCGCGTTGGCGTTCCTGATGGCCCATGTCGGCGCGCCTGGATCGGGGCTCAGTCTGGCTGGCCTCGTCGTCGCCGCCATCGCGCTCGATTTCGGCGTGCAGGGCAATGTCGTGCTGGGTTTCCGTGCCATCTTCGCACTCGGGCCGGAGCACCGCAGTCGTCTCAACGGCGTCTACATGGCGACGTTCTTCACGGCGGGCGCCG
Source organism: Bradyrhizobium sp. ISRA442 (assembly GCF_038085055.1). Taxonomy (NCBI): domain Bacteria; kingdom Pseudomonadati; phylum Pseudomonadota; class Alphaproteobacteria; order Hyphomicrobiales; family Nitrobacteraceae; genus Bradyrhizobium; species Bradyrhizobium sp. ISRA442. Next base: position 489,776 of record NZ_JALGCN010000002.1, on the reverse strand, counting down.
CAGGCTCCGCGCTCGGCGCCTGGGCCTTCGCGCAAGGCGGCTGGACGCTAGCCGCCTGGATCGGCCTCGCCTTGCCTGTCGCGGCCCTGATCTACGCCGCCACGGAGTAACCTCCGACGGCGCGCCCGATGGTGCGCTGCGGTCGATTTACCAAGCCTCCGACTGGGCCATTTCCGCCTCGCGGTTTTGGCGCGGCTGTAGTACTTTGGTCACAATAGGACCTGGTCGAAACAGGCGGCAGGGGGAGGCGAATGAGGCGTGCGGGACTGCGTGGCGTACCGCGGGTACGGCCATGGTCGTGGCAGGCATTTCTGCTCGGCTTTGCAATCGTGGCGGTGTCGGCCGCGCTTCAGGGCATCTGGGTCGCGCTCGGCGAGCGGCTCTATTTCGCGGCGTTCCTCCCCAGCGTCTTCCTGGTCGGGATCGTCGCCGGCGCGCCGGCAGCCGTGTTCGCGGTGCTGCTCACCATTCCGCTGGTGTGGTGGGCGTTGATTCCGCCCTTCTTCGAGTTCAGCCAATTGACCAGCGCCTATGCGGATTCCATCAACCTGTTCTTTTTGTTCGCCGTGCTCCTGATCGGCCTTGCCGATCTCTGCCGCGAGACGATAGCGATCGTCCATCGTGGCGGACTCAACCGGACAGGTGAGAGCGCGGCAACGAATTCGCGATAGGTACGCGCGTTCTGCAGGGAGGGGCGTTGCGTCTGCGCAACGGTCCGGCAACCATCCGCCCGATTACCTCGCGCCGCTAACTTTTCGAAAATCGTTTGGCCGCAGGTTCTCCCCCGGGAATGACGAGGGAGTTTTCGGACATGAACGGCCAGGCCATCTTGGAGAATGTGCGCCGCTACCGCGGAATCGCATCGCTGTACCGGCAGACCGCTGCGTTCCGGCCGCGCCAGAGCTGGTCGCTGCTGGAGCAGGCCAGGGAATGGGAAGGGCGGGCGCTGGCGGAGCTGGAAGCCTATTTCGCGGCGCGCGCGGATCTGGCCCTCGCTGCCTAAGTGTTAACCAACAGGAGCGGCGGCACGCCGGCAGAATCCGTGACCTCTACGGAGTTACCCCGGCGCACGCGTGTGATAGCAACGCCTCCGTCGAATCTCATTCACGTCGGCAGGGGCAAGCGATGACCACCTTCAACCGCATCTTCACGACGCAGCGTCTGCTCCAGATCATCGTGATTCTGGCGGCAACGGTCGCCATGAAGTTGATGAGCTGAAGGCTACCGGCCGCCGAGTTCCGGCACGTCGGGCAAATAGTTCGATCCTTCCGAGCCGAGAAAATCGAACATCGCCTGCGCCGGCGGCAGCAGAACCTTGTCGCTGCGGCGGATCACGTACCATTGCCGGACGATGGGTAGGCCGGCGACATCAAGCACGATAAGCCGGCCCTCCGCGAGCTCATGCGCGACGGTGTGGGCCGAGATGAAGGCGATGCCGAGTCCGGCGATCACCGCCTGCTTTATGGTCTCGTTGCTGCTCATCTCCATGCCGATGATCGGCTCGAGATCCGACTTCTGGAACATGCCTTCCATCAGCGTCCGCGTGCCCGAGCCCGGTTCGCGTGTGAGGAAGGTCTCGTGGACGAGATCGGTGAGGCTGAGGCCGGCATCCTTCTCCAGCCAGTGCCCCTTGCGCGCGACGATGATGTGCGGATTGCGCCCGAGCTGACGCACGTCGACGCTGACGTCGGCCGGTGGCCGACCCATTACCGCGAAATCGAGATCGTAGCCGTGCATCGCCTCGCGAATATCCTCGCGGTTGCCGATGGTCAGCTTGATCTCGATTTTCGGAAACCGCTTCGAGAACGCCGCTATCGCATGCGGCACGAAGTATTTGGCGGTGGAGACGGCGCCTAGTCGGACCGTGCCGCCGGTCCGGCCGGCCAGCAGGTCGAGCGCGCCCTGGCAGTCCGCAATCGCGGCCTCAACGCGCTCGGCCAGCGCCAGCACTTCTTTGCCCGCCTCCGTCAGCAGCATGCCGTCGCCGGTCCGCTGCACCAGCGGCAGGCCGGCAAGGTCTTGAAGCTGCCGGAGCTGCTGGGTCACCGCCGGCTGAGTCAGCCCGAGATGGCTGGAGGCGGCCGTGACGCTGCCTTTGGCCGAGAGCGCCGCGAGCGAGCGAAGCTGCCGGACCGTGAGATGCCGGAGCTGGGCTGCTGCGTGGCCAGGGCCGTTATAAGAAAATTCTTTGAGGCTCATTATGATTAGAAATTTTCCTTATTAGGCCGGCCCTGTCAATCTCATCGTGCTGGGACGGACCGCACCGACCTCCACGGGGAGGGAAAGGGAGGCGGCGCCAGCGAGGGGATGGACGCAGATGACCGGGCAACTCAGGTTGGACGACCACCTTCAGCGGTACTCGGAGACCGCGCCCCACGCGCTGTCTGTCGCGGCGGCGGTTGATGCCATCGCGAGCGCCTCGCTCGAGATCGCCGATCTCGCCAGCACCGGGCAGCTCGCCGACGCCTCCGGCTTGGCGACGGGCCGCAACAGCGACGGCGATCTCCAGCGCGATCTCGACGTCCAGGCGGACGCGATCCTGCGCCGCTGCCTCGGCAAGCTGCCGATCGCAGCGCTCGCGTCGGAAGAGATGCGCGAGCCGCAGCTCGGCGATCGCGAGGGCAGGATCTGCGTTGCGATCGATCCGCTCGACGGCTCGTCCAACATCGACATCAACATGACGGTGGGTACGATCTTCTCGATCCTGCCGGCGCCGGACGATATCGCTCTCGCCTTCCACCAGCGCGGTTCGGCGCAGCTTGCGGCCGGCTTCATCACCTACGGGCCGCAGACCTCGCTGGTGCTGACGCTCGGCGAGGGTGTCGACATCTTCACCCATGATCGCAAATCCGGCTGCTTCCGCCTCGCGCGCACCAACGTGCAGATCGCCGAGTCCTGCGAGGAGTTCGCGATCAACGGCTCCAACCGCCGGCACTGGGATCCGCCCGTGCGTGCCTTCATCGACGAATGCCTCGCCGGCGTCGAAGGGCCGGCCAACCATGACTTCAATATGCGCTGGATCGGCTCGCTGGTCGCGGAAGCCTACCGCATCCTCACCCGCGGCGGCGTCTTCCTCTATCCCTCCGATGCGCGGCCCGGCTACGGCGACGGCCGCCTGCGCCTCACTTACGAGGCGCATCCGATGGCCTTCATCGTCGAGCAGGCCGGCGGCTCTGCCTCAACCGGGCGCGAGCGCATCCTCGACCTTGCCGCGCGCGATCTGCACCAGCGCGTGCCGCTGATCATGGGCTCCAGCAACGAGGTGCGACGCGTCGAAGAACTGCATTGCGATCCGCTGTTGGTGGCGAGTGTCTCCGCTCCGCTGTTCGCACGGCGCGGCTTCTTCCGGCTCTAAGCGAGGTGGCGCATGTCCAGGAAGCATCCGATCATTTCCATCACCGGCTCCTCCGGCGCGGGCACGACCTCAGTCAAGAAGACGTTTGAGCAGATATTCTTCCGTGAGCACGTCAACGCCGTCTACATCGAAGGCGACGCGTTCCATCGCTACGACCGCGCCGAGATGCGCACGCAGATGGCGCAGGAGGCCGAGCGCGGCAACAAGCATTTCAGCCATTTCAGCCCCGAGACCAACCTTTTCGAAGAGCTGGAGCGGGCGTTCCGCGACTATGGCGAGACCGGCACCGCGACGACGCGGCACTACGTCCACGACGCTGAGGAATCGGCGCTTCATGGCGTGCCTCCCGGCACTTTCACAGAATGGAAGCGGTTACCCGAGAATTCGGACCTGTTGTTCTACGAGGGTCTGCACGGCGCCGTCGTCACCGACAAGGTCAACGTCGCGCGCTATGCCGACCTGAAGATCGGCGTTGTGCCCGTCATCAATCTCGAATGGATTCAGAAGCTGCACCGCGACCGCAGCGCGCGCGGCTATTCGACCGAGGCCGTCACCGACACCATCCTGCGGCGGATGCCGGATTACATCCACTACATCTGCCCGCAATTCACCGAGACCGACATCAACTTCCAGCGCGTGCCGACGGTGGACACCTCCAACCCGTTCATCGCGCGCTGGATCCCGACGCCTGATGAATCGATGGTCGTGATCCGCTTCAAGAATCCGCGCGGCATCGACTTCCCCTACCTGCTCTCGATGCTACCGCACAGTTGGATGTCGCGCGCGAACTCGATCGTCTGCCCGGGTGCCAAGCTCGATCTCGCAATGCAGCTCATCCTGACGCCGCTGATCATGCAGCTCATCGAGCGCAAGCGGGGCCTGAAGTGACGCGCAACCACGACAACAACGGGAGGGCCCGATGAACATCTCGGTTCACGCCGAAGCCGACCTCACGGCGGTCACGCACAACGATCTCGCCAACGCCGTTCGCTTCCTCGCGGTCGACGCCATCGAGGCCGCGCAGTCCGGCCATCCCGGCCTGCCGATGGGCATGGCGGACGTCGCGACCGTGCTGTTCTCGCGCTTCCTCAAATTCGACTCGGCCCACCCCAACTGGCCGGATCGCGACCGTTTCGTGCTGTCGGCGGGCCATGGCTCGATGCTGCTCTATGCGCTGCTTCATCTCACGGGCGGCGATGTCAGCCTCGACGACCTCAAGGCGTTCCGGCAATGGGGCTCGAAGACGCCGGGTCATCCCGAGTATGGCCATACGCCCGGCGTCGAGACCACGACGGGCCCGCTGGGTCAGGGGATTGCGACCGCCGTCGGGATGGCGCTCGCTGAGCGCATGGGCAATGCGCGGCACGGCGACAGCCTCGTCGATCACTTCACCTACGTGATCGCCGGCGACGGCTGCCTGATGGAGGGCATCAGCCAGGAGGCGATCTCGCTCGCCGGTCATCTCCAGCTTGGCCGCCTGATCGTGCTGTTCGACGACAACGGCATCTCTATCGACGGCCCGACCTCACTTGCGACCTCGGATGACCAGCTCGCGCGCTTCGCTGCCTCCGGCTGGTCGGTGCGTCGCGTCGACGGACATGATCCCGAGGCGATCGCACTGGCGATTGCCGAAGAACGCGAGACGGCAAAGCCGTCGCTGATCGCCTGCCGCACCATCATCGGCTATGGCGCGCCGGACCGGCAGGGCACCGAGAAGGCGCATGGCGCTCCGCTCGGTGCCGACCAGGCCGCGGCGGCGCGACGGACGCTCGGCTGGGACTATCAGCCCTTCGTGGTGCCGATTCCCGTCCTGAAGGCATGGCGGATGATCGGGCAGCGCGGCCAGGTCGCGCGCCTCGCCTGGCTCGATCGCTACGAATGCGCGGCGCCCGAGCAGCGCGAATTGTTCATCGAGGGCAAGGCTGTTGCCCTGCCGAGCGCCTATGCCCAGGCGTCGGCGAAGCTGCGCGAGCGTTTTGCCACCGAACGTCCGAAGATCGCGACGCGGCAGGCCTCGCAACAGGTGCTCGACAACATCGCCGCGACGATTCCCGGATTTGTCGGAGGCTCAGCCGACCTGACGCATTCAAACCTGACGCATGCCAAGGGCCAGACTCCGGTCATGCGCGGCGTGTTCGCCGGCGACTATGTTCACTATGGCATTCGCGAACACGGCATGGCGGCTGCGATGAACGGGATCGCGCTGCACGGCGGCTTCATTCCCTATGGCGGCACCTTCCTCGCCTTCTCCGACTATAGTCGGCCGGCGATCCGCCTTGCGGCTCTGATGCGGCTGCGAGTCATCCATGTCATGACCCATGACTCCATCGGGCTTGGCGAGGACGGCCCGACGCATCAGCCGGTCGAGCATCTCGCGGCGTTGCGCGTCATTCCAAACCTTCTGGTGTTCCGCCCGGCCGATGCGGTGGAGACGCTGGAGGCCTGGGACTGCGCGCTTGAGACCGAGAATCGTCCGTCCGTGCTCTGCCTGTCGCGTCAGGCCCTGCCGACCTTCCGCAGCGATGCGCGCGGCAGAAATCGCGTCGCGCGTGGCGCCTATCTCATCGTCACGCCGGATGGCGGCCGGGACGTCACGCTGATCGCGACCGGGTCGGAAGTGTCGATCGCGCTGGAAGCTGCGCGCCTGCTCGCGACCGAGCACATCCGTGCCGCCGTGGTCTCTGCACCCTGCTTCGCCCTGTTCGCGGAGCAGCCGGAAGATTACCGCGCCACCGTTCTCGGCACCGCGCCGCGTGTCGGCATCGAGGCAGCCGTGCCGGGCGACTGGCCGCGCTGGCTCGGTGCTGACGGCGAGTTCATCGGCATGCGCGGCTTCGGCGCCTCGGCGCCGGCGCCGGTGCTGTACCGCGAATTCGGCATCACTCCGCAGAGCATTGCGGAAGCAGCCAGGCGCGCGGTCGCACGTCGGGACGATGGAAAAGCAGCATGAGCTTGCACGTCGCCATCAACGAATGGGCCTTTTCCAATCGAATGGCCGACACCGCCGCTGCGACGGGCCGGCTGATCTGAGCTGACGGAAGACGAGAAACGGAGAACTCCTTTGGCACGCATTACCCTTCGACAACTGCTCGACCACGCAGCTCACCATGGCTACGCGGTGCCTGCGTTCAACATCAACAACATGGAGCAGGGGATCGCGATCATGCAGGCGGCGGCCGAGGTCGATGCGCCCGTCATCATCCAGGCCTCGCGCGGCGCGCGCAGCTATGCCGGCGATCTCATGCTCTCGCACATGATCGATGCGCTGGAGCGGACCTATCCGGACATTCCGCTCTGCATGCACCAGGACCACGGCAATGACGAGGCGACCTGTGCCAGCGCCATCGCCCATGGCTTCACCTCGGTGATGATGGACGGCTCGCTGAAGGCCGACGCCAAGACGGCGGCCGATTACGATTACAACGTTGCGATCACCCGCCGCGTGGTTGATCTCGCCCATTGGGTCGGCGCGTCCGTCGAAGGCGAGCTCGGCGTGCTCGGCTCACTCGAGCATGGGGGCGGCGAGCAGGAGGACGGTCACGGCGTCGAGGGCAAGGTCAGCCACGACCAGTTGCTGACCGATCCCGATCAGGCCGTCGATTTCGTCCGCGCAACGAAAGTCGATGCGCTGGCGATCGCGATGGGCACCTCGCATGGCGCCTACAAGTTCAGCCGCAAGCCGGACGGAGACATCCTGGCTATGCGGGTGGTCGAGGAGATCCATCGCCGGCTGCCGAACACGCATCTTGTGATGCACGGTTCCTCGTCGGTGCCGCAGCCGCTTCAGGACATGTTTAACGCCTTCGGCGGCGAGATGCCGCAGACCTGGGGCGTGCCGGTGGAGGAGATTGTCCGCGGTATCAAGAGCGGTGTGCGCAAGGTCAATATCGACACCGACTGCCGGCTGGCGATGACTGCGGTGTTTCGCAAAGTGGCAGCGGAAGCGCGCTCCGAGTTCGATCCGCGCAAATTCCTCAAGCCCGCGATGGACGCGATGCGCGAGCTCTGCCGCGAGCGGTTCGAGCAGTTCGGCACCGCCGGCCATGCCAGCAAGATCAAGGTGATCCCGATGAGCGAGATGGCGCGGCGGTACCGCGCCGGCGAACTCGACCCGCGGATCGATGCCCGCGAGCCCGTCGCGGCCTGATCAATCAGAATAGAGAGAAGAGCAGGAGAGAGACATGAACGCACATACCGGCACTGTCCGCGGCAAAGAGCGCTATCGCTCGGGCGTCATGGAATATAAGCGCATGGGCTATTGGGAGCCCGACTATACGCCGAAGGACACCGACGTCATCGCGCTGTTCCGCGTGACGCCGCAGGAGGGTGTCGATCCGATCGAGGCGTCGGCCGCAGTTGCCGGTGAATCCTCGACCGCGACCTGGACAGTGGTGTGGACCGACCGCTTGACCGCCGCCGAGAAGTATCGCGCGAAATGCTATCGCGTCGATCCGGTGCCGGGCTCGCCGGACTCCTATTTCGCCTACATCGCCTATGATCTCGACCTGTTCGAGCCGGGCTCGATCGCCAATCTCTCGGCCTCGATCATCGGCAACGTCTTCGGCTTCAAGCCATTGAAGGCGCTGCGGCTCGAGGACATGCGCTTCCCAGTCGCCTATGTGAAGACGTTCCAGGGCCCCGCGACCGGCATCGTGGTCGAGCGTGAGCGGCTCGACAAGTTCGGCCGGCCGCTCCTGGGCGCGACCATCAAACCCAAGCTCGGGCTCTCCGGCCGCAACTACGGCCGCGTCGTCTACGAGGCGCTGAAGGGCGGGCTCGACTTCACCAAGGACGACGAGAACATCAACTCGCAGCCCTTCATGCACTGGCGCGACCGCTTCCTCTACTGCATGGAAGCCGTGAACCGTGCGCAGGCGGCCTCCGGTGAGGTGAAGGGAACTTACCTTAACGTCACCGCGGGGACGATGGAAGACATGTACGAGCGCGCGGAGTTCGCGAAAGAGCTGGGCTCGGTTGTGGTCATGATCGATCTCGTGATCGGCTACACAGCGATCCAGTCCATGGCCAAATGGGCACGTCGCAACGACATGATCCTGCATCTGCATCGTGCCGGTCACTCGACCTATACGCGGCAGAAGAGCCACGGCGTGTCGTTCCGCGTCATCGCCAAGTGGATGCGGCTCGCCGGTGTCGACCACATCCATGCCGGCACGGTGGTCGGCAAGCTCGAGGGCGATCCCAACACCACGCGCGGCTACTACGACGTCTGCCGCGAGGATTTCAACCCAACGAAGCTCGAGCATGGCATCTTCTTCGATCAGTCCTGGGCGAGCCTCAACAAGCTGATGCCGGTGGCGTCCGGCGGCATCCATGCTGGCCAGATGCACCAGCTACTCGACCTTCTCGGCGAGGACGTCGTGCTGCAATTCGGCGGCGGCACCATCGGCCATCCCATGGGCATCCAGGCTGGTGCCACCGCCAACCGCGTGGCGCTGGAGGCGATGATCCTCGCGCGCAACGAGGGTCGCGACTACGTCCATGAAGGCCCGGAGATCCTCGCCAAGGCGGCTCAGACCTGCACGCCGCTGAAGGCCGCGCTCGACGTCTGGAAGGACGTCACCTTCAACTATCAATCCACCGACACGCCGGACTTCGTGCCGACGGCGCTGGAAACCGCTTGAGGAGATTTTGACATGAAGCTGACTCAAGGCTGCTTCTCGTTCCTGCCCGATCTGACCGACGACCAGATCTACAGCCAAGTGCAGTACTGCCTCGCCAACGGCTGGGCGGTGAACATCGAATTCACCGACGATCCGCATCCCCGCAATACCTATTGGGAGATGTGGGGCCTGCCGATGTTCGACCTGCAGGACGCCGCCGGCGTGATGATGGAGCTCGCCGAATGCCGCAGGGTGTACGGCGACCGCTACATCCGTATCAGCGGCTTCGATTCCAGCCATGGCTGGGAATCGGTGCGGATCTCGTTCCTCGTGAACCGGCCGAAGCAGGAGGCCGAGTTCGAGCTGGTGCGGCAGGAAGTGGCCGGACGCGCGATCCGCTACACGACCGTGCGCAAGGCCACGCCGCACGCAGCGCCGTAAGCCTCTTCATTTCCGCGCGGAGCGCTCCCTGCTCCGTTTCCTTGGCGGACCACTGCTTCGCCGCTCCCCCGCGGCGAAGCCCTTTTCTTCGAGACGCCGATGCTTGATGTGCCGAACGCAAATACCACGGAGACGGCCTTCGACCTGCGCAAGGAGGCTGAAGCGGCCGGGATCACGACGACGCTGCAACAGCTCGAGCAGGAGCTGATCGGGCTCAAGCCGGTCAAGAGCCGGGTGCGCCAGATCGCCTCGCTGCTGCTGGTCGAGCGCATGCGGCAGCGCGCGGGACTGGCCTCTGCCCCGCCGACCCTGCACATGTCGTTCACCGGAAATCCCGGCACCGGCAAGACCACCGTCGCCCTGCGCATGGCAAAGATCCTGCACGGCCTCGGCTTCGTGCGGCGAGGGCAAGTGATATCGGTGACGCGTGACGACCTCGTCGGCCAGTACATCGGTCACACCGCGCCGAAGACCAAGGAGATCCTGAAGAAGGCGATGGGCGGCGTGCTGTTCATCGATGAGGCCTATTATCTGCACCGGCCCGACAACGAGCGCGACTATGGCCAGGAGGCGATCGAGATCCTGCTCCAGGTGATGGAGAACCAGCGTGAGGATCTCGTCGTGATCCTCGCCGGTTATGGCGAGCGCATGACGAACTTCTTTGCCTCCAATCCCGGCTTCCGCTCACGTATTGCTCATCACATCGAATTCCCGGACTACTCCGAAGCGGAGCTGCTCTTCATCGCGGAGCTGATGCTCGGAGAGCGCGGCTACCGCCTGTCGAGCGCGGCGCGCGATGCGCTCGAGAAGTACATTGCGCTGCGCCGGACTCAGCCGTTCTTCTCCAATGCACGCTCGATCCGCAACGCCGTTGATCGCATCCGGCTACGCCAGGCCGACCGCCTGGTGTCCGATCTCGACCGCATGCTCGACATCGCCGACCTCGAAACCATCGATGCCGCCGACGTGCTGGCGAGCCGTGTGTTCAGCGGCGGGGCCGCAACCGACGCGAGGAGTGCAAAACCATGACCAGGGACATCGTGATCGCGCCCTCAATCCTGGCCGCCAATTTCGCGAGACTCGGCGAGGAGATCGCCGCGATCGACGCGGCTGGCGCCGACTGGATCCATTGCGACGTGATGGACGGGCATTTCGTGCCGAACATCAGCTTCGGGGCCGACATCATCAAGGCGATCCGGCCATTGACGCGCAAGACGTTCGATGTCCATCTCATGATCGCGCCGGTGGATCCCTACATCGAGGCTTTTGCCAAGGCCGGTGCCGACATCATCACGGTCCATGCCGAGGCCGGCCCGCATCTCGACCGCTCGTTGCAGGCGATCGGTGCGCTTGGCAAGAAGGCCGGGGTGAGCCTGTGCCCGGCGACGCCGGAAGCCGCGATCGAATATGTCCTTGATCGCATCGACCTCATCCTGGTGATGACGGTCAATCCCGGCTTTGGCGGGCAGTCGTTTCTCGACGCGCAGATCGAGAAGATCAGGCGGATTCGCAGCATGATTGGCGACCGGCCGATCCGGATCGAGGTGGACGGCGGCATCACGCGCGACAACGCTGCGGCCGTGGCTGCCGCGGGCGCCGATACGCTGGTTGCGGGATCGGCGGTGTTTCGCGGCAACGACAGCGCCGACTATGCCCGCAACATCGCGGCCATTCGCCTCGCCGCGGAGGCCGGCCGGGTTCCCAACTCGCAACATATCTCTGCGCAGCCGGCGCGCGCCGCCGAGGCGGCACTCATCCGGTAGACTACGGGGAGTTCATTGCCGCAACAGTGCGGCCCTGCGAGGAGATGCAGGCTATCTCTCATCGGCCGGCCGGACTGATCGAGCGGTATCTCGATCCGATTGGTGTCAGCGTGGAGCGCCGGCCTTACGCATAGCTGCGGGGTCGTCGGGTTTCGCGCGCGGACTGGAACTAAAAGCCCCTCAAGCGTTTCCTAGAAATTAACCCAGGTTAGGCGAGCAGATTGGCGAGTTGGGCTCGCAGAAAATCTTTTGCACAATCGCCATCGGCCTGACGCAAATTAACGCAATAAGCCGGGTTGAGCGCGAGGGAGGGTCTGATGGAGAACGTACGTCGCTACCGGGCACTTGCATCCCTCTGTCGTCAGCAGGCGGCCTATCGGCCGCTCCAGAGTTGGGAGCTCCTGGGCCAGGCCGAGCATTTCGAACATCTTGCTGAAATCGAGCTGAGAGCTCACTTCGACGCGTGCAATGCGAAGAGCGAAGACAAGCCGGCAGTCGCACCGGTATGGGAAGCTCCGGCTGCGGCCTGACGAAGTCGGAGCAGATGTAGCTTTCACAGCAAGCCGCGGCTCTCGGCACCTTCGAGTTCGTCCATCAGCGCCTTGTTCTCGTAACGCGCGAGTGACAGAGTGTCGGCGAATGACGGAGGTGGAGCGCCGACCACGGCCCGAGCGCAGAGATCGCCGGCGGCGCATGCCGACATCGTTCCATATCCCGACAACGCGGTCGTCAGGAACACGCCGGGCGTTTTTGCCGCGCCGATCAGCGGCCAGTTTTCCTTCGTCATCGGATAGAAGCCGCCGTAATGCACCCTGCCCCGTGGCAGGGCGCCGAGATACTGCGCCAGCGCGGGCTGCAGCCGACTCGCGGCGCGAAGTACGAGTTCTGGGAAAAAGGGATTCAGCTCGGGTTCCCGGACCGGCTCGGCCGGCTCCGTGTTGAAAGCCCAGCCGAGCTTGATCCATTGACCGTGGTCGCCGCCGTCGGGACGGCAATGGATGCTGCCCGGCATGGGTTTGAGCAGGCGGGCGAGTTCCGGCGCCGCCGCCAGCGCCTCGCGTTCGTCGGATGACCACGCCAGCGTCTGTCCATCGAGGTCGATCGCAAACGGCATCCGGCGATCGACCGCGCGATGGCGATCGATGAAGGCAATTTTCTGCTGAAGGACGTTCTGGATCGGCAGCTTCTCGCCATGCATCGCGGAGATGTGCGCCGCAAAAGGACCAGCCGCGTTGACGATGATATCGGCCTTGACCGTCCGGCGATCGCCACCGGCAAGGACGTCGACCACGAAGCGGTCCGGCTTCGAGATGCCGAGCACGCGGGCCTGCTGGAATTGCGCGCCCAGCGGGCGCATCGTCTCGAGCATGTACTGTCCGAGCTGCTGACCGCTGATATCGCCGGCCCTGCGGATGTGCAGTCCCGTGGCGACATCCTTGTCGAAGGCCGGATAGTATTGCTGAATCAGGTTGCGGCCGAGCAACACGTCGACGCCGTCGGGCGCCGTCTGCCAGTCCTCGGATAGCGGCGGCGAATAATTCTTGCTCACGCCCTCGTGCAGGCGGATCAGTTTCGATGCCGAAGCGCCGTAGCCTGTGTAGAGCTGCCGGAGCAGCTCTTCCGGTTTCTCTTCGCGGGTCGCAAGGAAGTATCCGCGCCGCGTCATGTTGATGCGGTTGCCGGTGCGGCGCGCAATATCCTCCATCAGGTCGGTGCTGTGATCGGTAAACGCTGCCATCGTCGGATGTGGCCACCAGTTGCGATAGTTCTCGCCGGATTGTGCTGACGTGAGCGCCATCGGCTGCCCCTCATCCACGATCAGCAGGCGCGAGCGCTTGTGCTGGACCGCAAGAAAGTAGGCCGTGGCCAGACCGGCGATCCCTGCGCCGATGACGAGAATTTCAACGTCGTTCGCTTTCAAACGCACTCTCCTTCAAACTCAACGGAACGGCCGACCTTCGGATCAGGCTTCGGCCTTGTCGTCCCGCAACGCATGGCGCTGCGCCGATCGCAGCGTCTTTTGCGTCTGAACGATGTGCTCGCGGAGGAGGCGCACGGCCTTCTCAATCTCGCCGTCCCGGCAGAGTTCGAGCAACTGGTAATGTTCGCGCTGGGGACGCTCCTTGCCGGTCGCACGCGACACGAGAGCGCGGGTGAAGCGGCTCACATGGCCGTAATTCGCCTCGATCATCGCAAGCAGGCGCGGGCGATTGCAGGGGGCGTAGAGCGCCTTGTGGAAGCGCCAGTTGAAGGCGCCCCATTTCTCCGGGTCGGGCTCCTCGTCGTAGGAACGAAGGATCCTCTTTGCATCATCGAGATCGATGTCACCCATGGCCGGGATTGCGAGACGAAGCGCATGACATTCGAGCGCGATGCGAATCTCGAGCAATTCCACGACCTCGTCGATGGACAGATCCGACACGACCGCCCCGCGGTTGGGCAGGAAGGTCACGAAGCCTTCCGCTTCCAGTTGCCGCAGCGCCTCCCTCACGGGGATGCGGCTGGTGCCAAACCGCTCGGCCAATTCGTCCTGCCTGAGCTGAAAGCCGGGAGCGAGCTCGCCTGCGCTGATCGCGCGCCGCAAGGCCTCGCGGACAGCATCGGGCGTCGAGCCGTGACCTCGTTGTCTTGCAGCTTCTGCTGATCTCATCCGGCGTCTCTTCCACTGCCTCGGGACTATATATTGTATAAAATTATTTGGCAGATTATGCAATCGTGTGTATAAAATATGCCGATATTATATCCGTCAGGGAGTAAGGCCATGAAGGGACTGATTTATTCTTTCATCTTAGCAACCGCGGTTGCCGTCCCCGCCCACGCCCAATCTCCCGGTGGTACGCTCGCCAAGATCCGGGACGCCGGGGAAATCCGGCTCGGCCATCGCGACGTCTCGGTCCCCTTTTCCTATCTCGACGACAACCAGAAACCCGTCGGCTTTGCGATGGACCTCTGTGCACGGATCGTCGATGCCGTGAAGGAAGAGCTCAAGCTTCCGACGCTTCAGACCAGGTTTCAGCCGATCCAGCTCAGCACCCAGATTCCGCTGATCCAGAACGGGACCATCGACATTGTCTGCGGTCCGGCGACCAACACATTGGAGCGCCAGAAAGTGGTGGCCTTCAGTAACACCATCTTCGTCTCGAGCATTCGCGCGGTGGTCAGAAAGGACTCTCCCGTCAAGACCTTCGAGAACTTGAACGACAAGCCTGTCTCGCTGACCACCGGATCAACGTCGATCGGCCTGTTGCTGGCGCGTGGACAGGAGAAGAATTTCCAGGTCAAGCAGGTCCTCTCTCCCGACCACGCGGCATCCTTCCTCGCGTTGACGAGCGGACGCAGCGAGGCATTTGTCATGGATGACATCCTGCTCGCCGGGCTCATCGCCAACAGCCAGACTCCCGACAACTGGCGGATCATCGACGACAGCCTTCGCACCGAGCCTTACGGGCTGATCATCCGCAGGGACGATCCGGAGTTCAAGGGGCTGGTCGACCGGGCGCTGGTCGCCATGATGAAGAGCAATCAGTTCGCGGAGCTCTACGGGAAATGGTTCACGAAACCCATTCCACCCAAGAACGTGAACCTGAACTTCCCCATGCCGGCTTCGCTCAAGGATGCGGTCGCCAAGCCGAACGACAAGGGGGTCTGATCGCGAAACGGTAGCGCGCGGCTCCCGGTCGCACGTTCTTTGCCAAGATTTAATCGCGTGGACGGGACGTCGTAAGGTTGCGGCGTCCATGTTGGATGCAAGGCGACATCTTCCAACATGGACATTTCGACATGAACGATCCCGTCAATTTCGGCACCAAAACCCGTACCATTCTCCGGCCGCGCCGGCTCGCCTTGCTCGGCACTGTAGGCGCGCTGGGCCTTGCCGTGCTGGCCACGGCTCCGGGCACGTCTTTCTTTCATGCTTCCTTGATTGCGCCGGCGCAGGCCGCGGAGACGGCCGCGACGCCAACCGGCTTCGCCGATCTCGTTGCCAAGGTGAAGCCCGCCGTGATCTCGGTGCGGGTGAAGATCGACCAGGACAACGACAAGAGCGCGATGCTGCAGCAGAACCGGATGCAGTCCGACGAGGATACGCCGTTCGACCAGTTCTCGCGACAGTTCGGCTTCCGTTTCCCCAATGGGATGAATGGCATGCCGCACCAGCGCCACCAGATGATCACAGGCGAGGGCTCCGGCTTCTTCATCTCGGCTGACGGCTATGCCGTGACCAACAACCACGTCGTCGACCATGCCGAGTCCGTGCAGGTGACCACCGATGACGGCACGATCTACACCGCGAAGGTGGTCGGCACCGATCCGAAGACCGATCTTGCGCTGATCAAGGTCGAGGGCAAGAGGGACTTTCCGTTCGTCAAATTCTCCGACCAGAAGCCGCGGATCGGTGACTGGGTGGTCGCGGTCGGCAATCCCTTCGGCCTTGGTGGCACGGTGACCGCTGGCATCGTCTCCGCAAGCGGCCGCGACATCGGCAACGGCCCCTATGACGACTTCATCCAGATCGACGCGCCCATCAACAAGGGCAATTCCGGCGGTCCGGCCTTCGACATGAACGGCAACGTGATCGGCGTGAACACTGCGATCTTCTCGCCCTCCGGCGGCTCGGTCGGCATCGGCTTCGACATTCCGGCGGCGACCGCAAAGCTCGTCGTCGCCCAGCTCAAGGACAAGGGCGCGGTCACCCGCGGCTGGCTCGGCGTGCAGGTGCAGCCGGTGACCGCTGATATCGCCGACAGTCTCGGCCTGAAGGAGGCGAGCGGCGCCATTGTCGACAATCCGCAGGACGGCAGCCCCGCGGCGAAGGCCGGCATCGAGGCGGGCGACGTCATCACCGCCGTCAACGGCACTGCGGTCAAGGACTCCCGTGACCTCGCCCGTACCATCGGCACGATGGCGCCAGGCAGCTCGGTGAAGCTCGACGTCTGGCATAAGGGCGAGAGCAAGACGGTGACGCTCGCGCTCGGCGCGCTGCCGAACGAGCGGCAGGCCAACGGAAACGACAAAGCTGATGAAGGCAAGGCCCAGCCGAATGCCGGCACGCCGCGCCTTGGCCTCAGCCTGGCGCCGGCCGGCGACGTGCAGGGTGCAGGCCAGAAGGGCGTTGTCGTCACCGAGGTTGACCCGCAGGGGCCGGCGGCGCAGCGCGGAATCCAGACCGGCGACATCATTCTCAATGTCGGCGGCAAGGCCGTCGCCAATGTCGGCGACGTCCGCTCGGAGCTGATGCAGGCGAAGTCGTCCGGCAAGCGCAGTGTGCTGCTGCAGGTGAAGAGCGCCGACGCCACGCGATTTGTCGCCGTGCCGCTCGCCTGAACGAATCCGATCGTAAAGAGGAGGCGGCCGGACGGCCGCCTCTTTCGTATTCGTCCTGCTCGGTGATGGACGTGGCGCAGGGTCGAAATTCCGGGGCAAGGCGGCGCGGACCGATAACATTCGCGTTAACGGAACCCCTCAGACAGGGTTCCGCCCAAAACAGCACGTTGACTTGAGCGATGATGCGAGCTGCGACCGCGGCTCGCGGGCGAACGACGGTTCTGCAGCGGAACTTCGGTCGAACTGCCGCTTTGTGGAACCGGACTTCTACATAGATCGGTGCCGACAATGGATCGATTGCGGGGCTTCGGCAGGGGCGCGCTGCTGATCGCGCTGGTGGTGCTCAGTACCCACGGCGCGCTGAGCCGCGACGATGGCCGCTACACCGATTCTCCGCTCAAGCCGTGGTTTGACAGCTTGCGCAGCCATCTCGGTCCCTGTTGTTCGGATGCCGATGGTGTCGCCGTCGCCGACCCCGACTGGGAATCGCACAACGGACACTATCGGGTGCGGCTCGAGGGGCAATGGGTCGAGGTGCCGGACGAGGCCGTGATCACCGAGCCAAACCTCGCCGGTCGCACCATGGTGTGGCCGGTCAAGACTGCATTCGGCATCTCGATTCGCTGCTTCATGCCGGGCAGCATGATCTGACAGCGTGATCTGAGCGATTGATCTGAAGGATTGTCGATCTTGGGCGAGGGGCGCGCTGCTCACGCGCCTTGCCGAATCTCGTCTTAGCGTGAGCGCTTCTTCTTTGACGACTTCCGCGTCTTCGATGTCTTCCTCGTGGTCTTCTTCTTCGGGACCTTCTTGCCCTTCTTGCGCGCCTTCGAGAGTCCGATTGCGATCGCCTGCTTGCGGCTCTTCACGCGTCCGCCACGACCGCCGCGGCCGCTCTTCGCGGTACCCTTCTTGTAGCGTCGCACCTCACTTTCGACGTCTTGGCCGGAGCTGCGCGAATAGCGCCGTTTCTTTGCCTTGCGTGCCATGAATGTCCTCCTTCGGCAGAGGGAGAACCGTTCGCGGCAGACATTGGTTCCGAAAGCGTGCGTAAAGCGTCTACAAGCGCAAGCGGCCTAGAACGAATTCGCCAGCTCGATCTCCGCCTCCAGCGCGTGAATGCGTCGTGCGGCTTCGGCGAACGAGAGGTCCCGCGCATATTGTGCGGGCTGGTAGGCCTCTTCGCTCAGCCGTTTCAGCTTGAGCCCCTGAGCCCGCGTCATCTGCTCCGTGAGAAAGATCTTGGCGTCGTATTTACCTTGAAGCTGCATGTCCATTCTCCGTCCTGAATCGTGACTTGACTATATGTTCTTATTTTGTTCTAACAAGCCGTGGACAACAGAATTAATGAAATTCGACGTAAAATCAGTGCCTTGAGGCTGAAGATGGCCGATGTTGAGGCGTCCGTTCGCGAGCTCCTTAATCGCGATCGCGATTGCACTGAACGGGCGCTGGAGCAGATCGGCTTACGGCGGAAGATCAATCTCTTGATCAGCGAGTGGAAGGCGGCCGGCGGCGGAGATGTCTTGCCCGACCTTGCCAACCGAATGCGTCACCGCCCGATGAAGGATGGTAAAGCGGCACGCGCGATTGCGCGCCGTTGAGACTTTGGAGGCGCGCAATGGACGAAGACCCGGACACGTACCGGATTCTGAAACTGCGCGCGGAGATTCTCGAACTGGGCTCCGCTGTCCGCCAATTGCAGCGCGAGGGCCTGGACCATGCGGCGGCCCAGCTCCTGATCTCGCGCAAGCGGGCGCAGCTCGATCAGCTCGTCAAGACAAATCCCGAAAGGCGCCCGGCTTAACATCACTGACATCCGAAGCAGCTAAAGCGTGCGCGCAACGCGACACGTCGGAGTTCGCTGATGCCGGATGCCGAACTGACATCTCTGCTGCAGGCCGTTCTCGACGAGGTCTGCGCCGACGTACCGCTCTCCGCGATCGCGACGCGCGAGCGCGTCGCCGCGAAACTGCGCGAAGCCGTGCAAAGCGATCGTTGCTCGCCGGAGGATTTGAGGCAGGCCGGTCGGGATGCTCTGACCGCAGCGCCGACGATGTGGCGCTGAGAACTCCTGCACATCCATGTGCGCGCCCGATTGGGAACGATGGCTCCATCCGCGATTTCCAGCGCAGCGCCGCTTGAGATGCAGACCGGCTGATTGCTCAACGGGAAAGCCCCGCGTCATCGCGGGGCTTTTGCGTGTCTTTCCGGCAGGAGCTTACTTGGTGTTGCTCATGCCCTTGTTCGTCATGGTGCCGCCTTGGTCGGATCCAGGACCAGAACCGCCTTGGCCGGAGACGTCGCCACCCTTGGACTTCATGTTGGCGCCCGTCGTCTGCGATGACGTCGTCGACGATTGATGTTTGGCCTTGTGCGACTTGGCCTGCGCTGCGAACGGCGCGGCGGCGAGGCCGGTTGCCAACATCACGGCGAGAGCGAGCTTGGTCGTCTTCATGCGTGGGAACTCCCTGAGTTAGATTGACGCAGGCAGCCAACCTCCGCACTTCGCAAGAGTTCCGATCAAAGCGCGTTCGCACCCTCCACGTGCGCTTCAAAATTCCTTGTCCTCGACGAGAATGAACACGGCTCCCGTCAGGGCTGCGCCGATCGCAAATGTCGTCACCAGCGTGATGACGAAGCCGAAAATCGCCGGACTTCCACCATTGTTGAGCAGGGTGGCTACCGCTGGATTCGCCAGTATGAGGATCAGGCCAAAGAGCAGTCCCAGCGCGGCGCCCATCATCGCATGTGTCATCACCTTGATGGCACCGGTGGGGGAAATCAGGCCGGACGGCTTTTTCTTCGTGCGCATGGAACCGCCACCATGAACTGCATGGAAACGCGGCTGATGATCATGGAAACGCGGCTGATGATGGCGAGTTCCCGGCCGATGAACGAAATGTCACGCGAGGCTTCATCCGACGTTCATGCCGGGCTTGCGAGGATGTCCCGGAGAAAGAAAAGGGACATGTGATCATGGGAAAGGTGGTCTATCTGTATCGCTCGCTAGCCTATCGCAACGCGGCCGCCGAAATGCTGCGAAAGGCGCGCAAGCTGCCGCGTGGCGCGGAGCAGCGCGCGGCAAGGCGTTATGCGCAGGCGTTGCGCGATCTGGCCCAAACCGAAGCCTGGCTCGAAGGACGCGTCGCGGACGAACCGCGTCCGGTGCAGCGAATGAGGACGGCCGCCTCGCGCTAACCCGACGCGCGTTGAAGCTGGCCGGAGGGGGCCGCGTCGAGCTGCGCTGGTGAGGTCGACGTTGCAGCCCTCGGCGTCAGCGGTACCTCCAGCCGGCAGAGCAGTCCTTCGGCACGCCAATCGAATTGGGCATGTCCGCCGAGCTGGGATTCGACGCTGGCGAGCAGGCTCCGCGTGCCAAAGCCGCGAGATTTCGGCGTCCTGACCATTGGGCCACCGGATTCCTCCCAGGTCAATGAAAGGACGTCGTTTTCGACCTGCCAGCCGATCGCGAGCCGTCCCGAGCGTGTCGAGAGCGCGCCATACTTCGCTGAATTGGTGAACAGCTCATGCAGCGCCAGCGCCAGCGTCTGTGCGGTGGCAGGCAGCAACTGAACCTCGGGGCCCGCGAGCTTGATCTGCCCGCCGAGCGAGTAGGGCGCGAGCTCCTCCTCGATCAGCTTGGAGAGTTCGGCACCCTGCCAGCTCGACAGCGACAAAATGGTGTGCACGCGCGCCAGTGCATTGATGCGCCCCTCGACCGCGTTGACATAGGCCTTGACCTCGTCGGCGCGGGTGAGGCGCACGATCGACTGCGCCAGCGCCAGAGCATTCTTGGCGCGATGATCGACTTCCCGCGCCAGAAGATTCTGCCGCTCCTCGGCGAGCTTGCGCTCGGTAATGTCGACGGTGACGCCGCTCACGCGCACCACCCGGCCGCTTGCGTCGACCGTCGCGGCCGCCGTGCCGACGCACCAACGCACCTCGCCGTCGGGCCGGCTGACGCGGAACTCGCCCTCATAGGATCGCGCACCGGTGTTGAATGCAGAAATTGCCTGGCGGAACTGATCGACGTCATCGGGGTGGAGCAGGGCCTGGATGTTCGCCGAGCTGACGTTGAACGTCTCTGGCGTTACGCCGAAGATGCGGTACTGGCCTTCGTCCCACATCCAGTCGCCGTTGATCCAGTCCCAGTCCCAGGATCCCATCTTGCCGGCGGCTATGGCCATGCTGCGCCGCTGCTCGCTCTCGCGCAGCTTCGCGGTGGAGTTTTCCAGCTCGGCCGTGCGGGCGCGAACGCGGTCCTCGAGCTCCTGATTCAGCCGCTCGAGCTCGCGCGTCTTGCGGTAGAGCTCGGCAAATACCTTGATCTTGGCGCGCAGCACCTCCGGCACGACGGGCACCGGAACGTAGTCGACCGCACCCATCTCATAGCCGCGCAGCCGGTCGATGTCGGAGACCTGGATCGCCGAGATGAAGATCATCGCGGTCTTCTGAAAGCGCGGATGTTCCCGGATCATCGCGGCAAGCTCGAAGCCGTCGAGCTCAGGCATACAGACGTCGACCAGGATCACTGCGATCTCGGTCTTCAGTAGGACTTCCAGCGCCTCGCGGCCCGACGAGGCGATTACGAGGTTCTCACCGAGGTCCTTCAGGATCACCTCGTAGGCGAGCAGCTTGGCCGGCTGATCGTCGACGAGGAGGATGTTGACCTTTTCGTGGTCCATTCGCGGATCCCACTCAGCGATGCAGCCACATGCGGATCGCAAG
Organism: Bradyrhizobium sp. ISRA442; assembly: GCF_038085055.1. Taxonomy (NCBI): domain Bacteria; kingdom Pseudomonadati; phylum Pseudomonadota; class Alphaproteobacteria; order Hyphomicrobiales; family Nitrobacteraceae; genus Bradyrhizobium; species Bradyrhizobium sp. ISRA442. The sequence goes on along the minus strand of NZ_JALGCN010000002.1, from coordinate 468,543 downwards.
CAGCAATTGATCAGTATTGACGGGTTTGGCGAGGTAGTCGGACGCGCCGGCTTCCAGGCATTTCTCGCGGTCGCCTTTCATCGCCTTTGCCGTGAGCGCGATGATCGGCACGCGGGAGAAGGCTGGGTTCTCGCGGATCACGCCGATGGTCTGATAGCCATCCATCTGCGGCATCATGATGTCCATCAGCACGATCGCGATCTCCGGGTTGGAATCGACCAGCGTCACCGCCTCGCTGCCGGTCGTCGCCGTCAGCACTTTCATGCCGCGCCGTTCGAGCACGCTCGACAGCGCGAAGATGTTGCGGGCATCGTCGTCGACGAGCAGCGCGGTCTTGCCGACCAGGTCCTCGTCGGAACTGTTCAGCTTCTCCAGCATGCGCTGCTTTTCGACCGGAAGTTCGGTGATGACGCGGTGAAGGAACAGCGCGGTCTCGTCGAGCAAGCGTTCCGGTGACTCCACGCCCTTGACCACGATGCTGCGCGCCATGGTGTGCAGTTCCGCATCCTCCTCCGCCGAGAGCTCGCGGCCGGTGAATACGACCACGGGGATGTTCGACAGCATTTGGTCGTTGCGGATCTCGTCCAGCACGTCGAAGCCGCTCATGTCGGGCAGCCGCAGGTCCAGCACCACGCAGTCGCAGGGCTGCTCGCGCAGCGTCGAGAGCGCGCCGGCGCCGGTGTCGGTCGCCACGATCTCAATGTCGTCGTGATGCAGGAGCTCGCGGATCGAGAGCTGCTCGGCCTCGTTGTCCTCGACGATCAGGAGCCGCTTGCGCCGCGGCCGTGCATATTCCTTGATCTGTGTCAGCGCGGCGGAGACGCCCTCGGTCGTCGTCGGCTTGTTGACGAAGGAGAAGGCGCCACGAGCCAGCGCATGCTGGCGGTCCTCGTCGAGCGTGATGATCTGCACCGGAATATGGCGCGTCAGAGGGTTGTGCTTGAGCTGGCTCAGCACCGTCCAGCCGAGCATGTCCGGCAGGAACACGTCGAGCGAGACGGCCGTCGGTTGGTACTGCTTGGCAAGCTCGAGCGCCTCGGCACCGCGGGCGGCGACCAGCACCTTGAAGCCCTTGTCGCGGGCGAGGTCGACCAGTACGCGCGCATAGTGCGGATCGTCCTCCACGATCAGCAGGATGGTATCGCCGGGCTCGAGATTGAGCCGGTCGTCGGGAAGCTGCTCGATGGCGCGCTGCTGCTCGGGCGCCGTCGGCTGCAACGCCGGCGGCTGGCTGTATTGTTGCGGTGCAGGCGCGGCAGCGCGCGGCGCCAGCGTCGGGCCAGAATATTTGAGCGGCAAATAGAGCGTGAAGGTCGAGCCCTTGCCGGGCGCGCTGCGCAGGTGGATCTCGCCGCCGAGCAGGCTTGCGAGCTCACGGCTGATCGCAAGGCCAAGGCCGGTGCCGCCGTATTTGCGGCTGGTGCCGGCATCGGCCTGCTGGAACGCCTCGAAGATCAGCTTTTGCTTCTCCAGCGGAATGCCGATGCCGCTATCGGTTACCTCGAACGCGATCACCGCCGGCGCGGCGTTCAACAAGGGATGATCCGTGCTCCAGCCGCCGAGTGCGCCGGCAACCTTCAGCCGCACGCCGCCTTCTGCCGTGAATTTGAAGGCGTTGGAGAGCAGGTTCTTCAAGACCTGCTGCAGGCGCTTGGAGTCGGTGACGATGCTGCGCGCGAGGTTCGAATCGACGTCGATGTTGAACGACAGGTTGCGGTTCTCCGCCTCGTGCCGGAACGGCCGCCCAACCGTCTCGAGCAGGTTCGCGGTGAGAATCTCCTCGGCCTCGACCGTCACCGTGCCGGACTCGATCTTGGAGAGGTCGAGAATGTCGCTGATGAGGTTGAGCAGATCGGTGCCGGCGCCGTGGATGGTGCGGGCGAATTCGACCTGCTTGGGTGAGAGATTGCCGTCCGGATTGTCGGTGAGCTGCTGGCCGAGGATCAGGATCGAGTTCAGCGGCGTGCGCAGCTCGTGGCTCATATTGGCGAGGAATTCGGACTTGTACTTCGATGTCAGCGCGAGCTCGGTCGCCTTTTCCTCGAGCGCGCGGCGGGCCTGCTCGATCTCCTGGTTCTTGCGCTCGACCTCGACGTTGCGCTCGGCGAGCTGCTGCGCCTTCTGCTCGAGCTGGTCGTTGGTCTGTTGCAGCTCGCGCTGCTGGGTCTGGAGTTCGCCGGCGAGCTGTTGAGACTGCTTGAGCAGACCTTCGGTCTGCATCGTCGCCTCGATCGAGTTGAGCACGATGCCGATGGAGTCGGTGAGCTGCTCCAGGAACGTCATCTGCGACGTCGTGAACGAGGTGAGCGAGGCAAGCTCGATCACGGCCTTGACCTGGCCCTCGAACAGCACCGGCAGCACGACGAGATTCTTCGGCGCGACGCGGAACAGCGCCGAGTTGATCGGCACCACGTCGGCGGGAATGTCAGCGACCAAGCGCGGCCGCTTGTCGAGTGCGCACTGGCCGATTAGGCCTTCGCCGAATTGCAACGCGCGTTGATACGGATAGACCCCGTCGCTGGCGTAGGAGGCGAGCAGCAGGAGCTGCGGATTGTCCTCGTTCTCGACCTGGTAGATCACGCCGGTATGCCCGTTCACCAGCGGCGACAGCTCGGTCAGCAGCAACCGGCCGACGGTGGTCAGGTCGCGCTGGCCTTGGAGCATGTTGGTGAATTTGGCGAGATTGGTCTTCAGCCAGTCCTGCTCGGTGTTCACGTCCGTCGTGAGACGAAGGTTCGTGATCATCGTGTTGATGTTGTCTTTCAGCTCCGCGACCTCGCCGCGGGCGTCGACCTGGATCGACCGTGTCAGGTCGCCCTTGGTCACTGCGGTCGCCACCTCCGCGATCGCGCGCACCTGCGAGGTGAGGTTGGCCGCGAGCAGGTTGACGTTGCCGGTGAGATCCTTCCAGGTGCCGGCGGCGCCGGGCACGTTGGCCTGACCGCCGAGCCGGCCTTCGACGCCGACCTCGCGCGCCACCGACGTCACCTGGTCGGCGAAGGTCGCGAGCGTTTCGGTCATGTTGTTGATGGTGTCGGCGAGTGCTGCGACTTCGCCCTTCGATTTCACCGTCAGGTTCTGCTTCAGGTCGCCGTTGGCTACCGCGGTCACGACCTTGACGATGCCACGCACCTGCTCGGTCAGGTTCGCCGCCATGAAGTTGACGGTGTCGGTCAGATCCTTCCAGGTGCCGGCAACGCCGGGCACCTGCGCCTGGCCGCCGAGCTTGCCCTCGGTGCCGACCTCGCGGGCAACGCGCGTCACTTCGCCGGCGAACGCATTGAGCTGGTCCACCATCGTGTTGATGGTGTTCTTCAGCTCGAGGATTTCACCCTTCACATCGACCGTGATCTTGCGAGACAAGTCGCCGCGTGCCACGGCGGTGGTGACCTCGGCGATGTTGCGGACCTGCGTGGTAAGATTCGCGGCGAGCAGGTTGACGTTGTCGGTGAGGTCCTTCCAGGTGCCGCCGACGCCGGGCACGACGGCCTGGCCGCCGAGGCGGCCTTCAGTGCCGACCTCGCGGGCGACGCGCGTCACTTCGGCGGCGAAGGAGCGGAGCTGCTCGACCATCGTGTTCAGCGTGTCCTTCAGCAGAAGGATTTCGCCGCGCACGTCCACGGTGATCTTCTTGGACAGGTCGCCGCCGGCGATCGCGGTCGCGACCTCGGCGATGTTGCGGACCTGGGCCGTCAAGTTCGAGGCCATGAAGTTCACGTTGTCGGTGAGGTCCTTCCAGGTGCCGGCGACGCCAGGCACCTCGGCCTGGCCGCCGAGCTTGCCTTCGGTACCGACCTCGCGGGCAACGCGCGTCACCTCGCCGGCAAAGCCGTTGAGCTGGTCCACCATCGTGTTGATGGTGTTCTTCAGCTCCAGGATTTCGCCGCGCACGTCGACGGTGATCTTGCGCGACAGGTCGCCGCGCGCCACGGCGGTCGTCACCTCGGCGATGTTGCGGACCTGGGCGGTGAGGTTGCCCGCCATCGAGTTCACGCTATCGGTGAGATCCTTCCAGGTGCCGGCGACGCCCGGCACGTTGGCTTGGCCGCCGAGACGACCCTCGGTGCCGACCTCGCGCGCCACGCGCGTCACCTCGCCTGCGAAGCGGTTGAGCTGGTCGACCATCGTGTTCAGCGTGTCCTTGAGCTGAAGGATTTCGCCGCGTACGTCCACGGTGATCTTGCGGGACAGGTCGCCGCCGGCGATCGCTGTTGCGACCTCGGCGATGTTGCGGACCTGGGCGGTGAGGTTGCCCGCCATCGAGTTCACGGAGTCGGTGAGGTCCTTCCAGGTGCCGGCGACGCCGGGCACCTCGGCCTGGCCGCCGAGCTTGCCTTCGGTGCCGACCTCGCGAGCAACGCGCGTCACTTCGCCGGCAAAAGCGTTGAGCTGGTCGACCATGGTGTTCAGCGTTTCCTTCAACTGAAGGATCTCGCCCGACACGTTCACGGTGATCTTCTTCGACAGGTCGCCCTTCGCCACGGCGGTCGCGACCTCGGCGATGTTGCGGACCTGGCCGGTCAGGTTCGAGGCCATCGAGTTGACCGAGTCGGTCAAGTCCTTCCAGGTGCCGGCGACGCCGCGCACCTGAGCCTGACCACCGAGCTTGCCTTCGGTGCCGACCTCGCGTGCGACGCGCGTGACTTCGCCGGCGAAGGCGTTGAGCTGGTCCACCATCGTGTTGATCGTGTCCTTCAGCTCCAGGATCTCGCCGCGCACGTCCACGGTGATCTTCTTGGAGAGGTCGCCGCCTGCGACTGCCGTCGTCACCTCGGCGATGTTGCGGACCTGCGCGGTGAGGTTCGAGGCCATCGAGTTGACGCTCTCGGTGAGGTCCTTCCAGGTGCCGGCAACGCCGAGCACGTTGGCCTGGCCGCCGAGCCGTCCGTCGGTGCCGACCTCACGCGCGACGCGCGTGACTTCGCCGGCAAAGGCGTTGAGCTGGTCGACCATCGTGTTCAGCGTTTCCTTCAACTGAAGGATTTCGCCCGACACGTTCACGGTGATCTTCTTGGAGAGGTCGCCGCCGGCGATCGCGGTGGCGACGTCGGCGATGTTGCGGACCTGGGCGGTCAGGTTCGACGCCATGAAATTGACGTTGTCGGTGAGGTCCTTCCAGGTGCCGGCGACGCCGGGAACCTGCGCCTGGCCGCCGAGCTTGCCTTCGGTGCCGACCTCGCGTGCGACGCGCGTGACTTCCGACGCGAACGAGTTGAGCTGGTCCACCATGGTATTGATGGTGTCCTTCAGCTCCAGGATCTCGCCGCGCACGTCGACGGTGATCTTGCGGGACAAGTCGCCGCGCGCCACGGCCGTGGTGACGTTGGCGATGTTGCGCACTTGCGCGGTCAGGTTGCCGCACATCGCGTTCACGGAGTCGGTGAGGTCCTTCCAGGTGCCGGCGACGCCGGGCACGATTGCCTGGCCGCCGAGCTTGCCGTCGGTGCCGACCTCACGCGCGACGCGCGTGACTTCGGAGGCGAAGGAGCGGAGCTGGTCCACCATCGTGTTGATGGCTTCCTTGAGCTGAAGAATCTCGCCGCGGACGTCGACGGTGATCTTCTTGGACAAGTCGCCGTTGGCGACCGCGATCGTCACCTCGGCGATGTTGCGAACCTGGTTGGTCAGGTTGTTCGCCATCGAGTTGACGCTCTCGGTCAGGTCCTTCCAGACGCCGGTCACTTCTGGCACCTGCGCCTGGCCGCCGAGCTTGCCTTCGGTGCCGACCTCGCGCGCCACGCGCGTCACCTCCGAGGTGAACACGCCGAGCTGCTTGATCATGGTGTTGACGATGGTCGCCGACTGCAAAAATTCGCCGCGCAGCGGGCGGCCTTCGACGTCGAGCTTGACGGTCTGTAGCAGGTCGCCTTGTGCAACCGCCGCGACCGCGCGCGTTACCTCGCGCGTCGGCCACAACAGGTCGTCGATGAGCGTGTTGACCGAACCTTCCATGTCGGCCCAGGAGCCGCTGGCGAGACCAAATTTCACGCGTTGGCGCGTCTTGCCTTCGCGCCCCACCACTTGCCCGACCAGTTCGAGCTGCTGCGCCATGCGCTGGTTGGCAGCAATGATTTCATTAAGAGTGTCGGCGATTTTGCCGTCGATGCCGAGATAGTCGCCGCTCATTCGCACCGAGAAATCGCCGCTGCGCACGGCCTGCAGCGCGAGCAGCAATTCCTGCCGAGAGTCGGGCTCCGAGGTGCCGTTGGACGTCCGTTTCGGGGTGCGACGACCGGACCGTGATGTAGCTCCGGGATCAAGGTCGCTCATTCTCAATTCCCCCCGCCGGTTACGTCGCCGAATCCGGTCCAGACGCAGTATCCGAAATAGAACGTCAGCCAAATTCCAAATCAAGCAGCAACCTTGCGTCGCAGGAAAATGGAACCTGCCTCGCTCAGCCCGGTGAAATTAACGGCTGTCCGCATAATTGGTTCCTTCCCGGTTCCAACAAAAATCGGCCCTCGGACCGGAGCCCGCCCGGGCTGCCGCGTTCGGAACGTAGGAACAGGGGCTGCTGTTAGCCCGCAAGATAAAGGGAGAGCTCGTATGAAAGCCGGATTTTCCGCTCTCGTCCTTACGTTGCTTGCCGCCGGATCGGTGCTCGCGCAGGGCACACCCAGCGGTCGCGGTGCCACGACCGGCGATCCCGCCGCCAGCTCTGCGACCCCGCGGGCGGAATCCCCGACCACCGGCGCAGTGACCAAGCCGAGTCGAAGCGGCAGCGGCACTTCGACGTCCGGCGGCAAGGATGACAATGCCGATCAGGGCCGGGACAAGATGCCCGAGACCGACCGTAGGATGCGGCCGGAGAGCCAGCAGCATCATCCGCAGGATAAATAGATCTGTTACTTGTCGGCCATGGTGCGCTCCGCGTCTTTTAGCTGCGAACGCAGGATCGGCAGGTGCTCGCGGGCGAAGATTGCAAGCGCAGTATTGTCGGGCGCCCGCAGATAGTGCTCGAGCAGGGCGAGGGCGGATTCATATTCAGGGATTTGGGCCGCGTAGAAACTTCTGACGTAGGCGGGTCCGTCTGAATTTTCGGGCGCGGCCAGGCTTGCACCGGCGAGCGTTGTCTTGCCGACGTGCGGCTCGGCGCCGATCGTCTGTTGAATGTCCTTCAGGGTCCTGTCGCGCTTGGTCGCCTCTTCGGCGCGCAGCGCAGCGAGATTTTTGACCTCTGCGTTGCCCTTCAGATCGGTACTCTCCAGGAGACCCTGCTGGAAGCGGCTGAATGCGTAGAGACCGCTGATGACGTCGGTTGCAGTCGGCGTGCGATCGCCGCGCATCCGCTCGCCGGTGCTGTCGGCGAACACCGCAGTGCTGAAGAACAGCAGGACTATCGCAAGGAGAATTCGCATGGATGTCTAATGACGCGTCTCGCGCGAAGTTCCCGCAAACGTTACGATCCGGTAAGACCCGTTGCGGAGCATGGGTTCCGTGCCCACGTGCTTTCCATGAAGCAATCCGACATTTTCAGAGATAACGCCGAGAACTGCCTGCATCTTGCCGAGCGTGCGGAAGGACAACCCGCCCATAAGCGCTATACGCGCATGGCGGAGGCCTGGATGGCGCTGGCCGAAGAGCAGGATTGGCTCGATGGCGAAATCCCGCCCGTGACGGTCCGCGTCCCCCGAAAGCAGGATGCCTGAGCGCTCTCGTTTTCGTGAATCTGCGTGTGAGACCGCGCACGGAGTGACGGCGACCAACCGACAATCATCGTGGAATGGTCGATCGCGTTGATTTTTCGACTCCAGAAGGAGGATTTCCTTATGGCTCCACGTCTGGCCCTTCTCTCCCTCGTTCTCGCCTTTGGCGTCTCGGTCGCCTTCGCGACGGTAACGACGGTCCGGCAGATGCATCTGGCGCATACGCCTGCGCCGGTGCACGCGGTGCATAGTTAGCGCGGCGAAGGGCGTGACCGGAACCTTCGACGCCCCGGCGCGTAGGGCGCTGCAAGAGATCAGCAGAGACGAGAGAGAACATCATGGCGCATTCCGACCACGGCATCGTCAAGGACAAGAGGGCGGAGGATCAGCCGCGCGATAAGCAGCGCGCACAGACTGTGCACAAGTCCGATCCCAAGTCCGATCCAAAGGGTTCGCCGTCGCGCGAGGCGACACGCGATCCCAAGCTCAATGACAACAACAGGACACCGGGCTCAGGCATGTCGTCGGATGATTCGGGCGACGCGCCGACTGGCTAGTTGCGAGGAACAATTACGCGCATCAGGAGTCGACTGATTGCTTCCGGCTGTCATGCCCCCGGTGCTCCGGAAGCAATCTCCAAGGGCGGCCCTGGCACTCCCGGTGCCGGGGCCGTTTGGTTAAGCGCTCCTATTCGTGGGCTCCGTCTCAGGCGGACTCGTCGTTACTGTCGTGATCGCCATTGGCCGGCGTGTGTCCTTCGGGGCCTCGGCCGAACACCCCAAAATCACTCGACTTGGTGCCCGCCGCCGCATCGACGCTGGCGGCGGCAAGTCCGAACTTGAGCAACTCGCGGACGGCGGCCGCGCGGGTCGGCATGCGATGCTTGAACCGGAAGTCGTCGATGGCGGCCAGCTCGTCCGGCGAGAGCATGACCTGAAGACGGTCGGCGCGAAGATCGTTCATCGTCAATCACGCAAAATGTGCGGGTTGAGTGGTTTACTCAACCAACCAATTTGGCCGGAGTTCCACAGGATACGATAGCGATGCTAAATTAGTAAAAAATAAAAGGAAAATCAATAACTTAAGATATTGCAACACAGGAGAGGGGAGGTGCATCTTTTGGGGTAACGGGAGAGATGTGATGACGGAAGAAGTCAGGTTACCCCGCAAGCTTTCCGACGAACCGGAAGCGCCGAAGCCGCTACGTGAAAGCCATCGAAAGGTCATCGAGCAATTGGAGCGCTGGGCCAACAGTCCCGGTCTGCAGCCCCCGAGGACACGAGATGAGACAGCGGTCTGAGCCACACACATTCGAGCAGCGTCTTGACGCGCAGCGGCAACGGCTCGAGCGCAAGCTTGCGAGCCTGCCACTGGGGAAGGAGCGGGACGCCGCGGCGAGGCGGATCGAGCAGCTCCAGGCTGCGGCGGAGATGCATAAATTCCTGTCGCTACGGGGACAGGCGAGGGTTGTCCGCTGATCGGGACCAATGGTTCGATCGGCGCGGATGATGGGAGACGGTACGCAGTTTTCGCCTGAGCCACCAGGCCGTCACCGAAACCGCGGCCCAGGTCGACAGGGCGGCAACGAAGGCACCGGCGATGCTCGCCGTGACGGTGATGTGGAAAACAGCGGCAAATGCGACGAGACCGATACTGCCGAGGGCCGCACCCGCGGCATCGAGCGCCGCCGCCTTCTGTCCGCGGCGCCGTCCGCTGAGCCCGGCCTTCTCCTTCGCGCGCCGCTCATGGCTTTCGATCAATGTCGCGCTGGCACAGAAGATGGCGGGAAGCGCGAGGAACAGCCCGCCCACCGACACGCCGAACCGCGCGCCGACTGCACCGGCGAGGATCGTCGCCAGCCCACCGAGTACGAAGCGAGTGGCGTATTCGTACCAATGAGTCTGCTTCAGCGACGACGATGACAGCTTGACGAGCATCAGGCGGCGCCTCCGAAGCCGGCGAGCAGGCCGAAGGCGATCGCAAGCCACACGGCAAAGGCGGCGATGGTGGCGGGCAGCGCAGGGAGGCGAAATCGCATCAGCAACTGGCACACGACGCGGCAGTAGCAGGCGAGCGCCACGGCGCCATAGATCATGGTCCAGCTTTCGGCCGCCGCGTAGCCTGCGCCATGATGGACGACCGCGATGCCGAGCGTCGCCAACGCGACCGAGGGCGCCGCGCCGAGCAGGCCCGCGAAGCTCTTGGGTCTGAGCATATCGCCGAGGATCGCAAAAGCGGAGACAATCACGCCACCGGCGATGAAGCGTAAGAGATATTCGGTCATGGTCTTGCTCGCGGAATAGGGTGCTCGCGGCGCGGCCTCGTCAGCGTCCAGGGTCGCAGCAGCCTTTCGACGACGATGCCGAGTGCAAAGCCGGCGACCACGTCGCTCGTCCAGTGTGCGAGCAGCGTGACGCGCGTCAGCGAGAGCCCTACCGCAACGGTGCGGACCAGTCGGCGCGGTCCTGTTGGAAGCAGGCCGGCGGCAGAAGCGAGTGCACCCATGTGTACGGCATGACCGGAGGGAAATGCATCGCGGGATCGTCCGGAGAAGGGAACACCGCGCAAATGGGCACGAACCATCAGCCGGTCCGGCCTGGTCTGATCGAACACGGACTTCAGCACGTGCGGCAGCACCGTTGCCGCCAATGAAACCGTCAGGACGTGATTTGCAACGGGACGATCGTCTGGACGACGGAGCTGGGTGTAGAGCCAACCCGCTGCGGCCGACGCGAGCAGCACATGCTCGTCGGCGGCCCATGTCAGCGTCTGGGCGGTGCGCTCGAGCCTTGAGTTGGTGTGGTCCGCGATCTCATTCGCGATCACACTATCAATCCGAGTGGGTTTGACTGTTGCGAGCGCCATCGGTCTGCGGTCGGCGAAATATCCTCCATGACGATTTTGTAAACCCGGGAGACAATGATCGTTCCCAGGCGGGCGGGCTGCGTATTCGGCTTACCTGTTCGATTGGCCGACGGTCGGCGCCTTGCCAAGCTCCTTGGCCATGTCGAGGTGATGCTTCAGTGCCGGCAGCGTCTTGCCGGCCCAGTCCTTCAATTCGGCATTGTCGCCGCCCTTGGCGTAGCGGTCGAACAGCGAGACCGCGTCCTCGTGCGCGCTGACCTGATAGGAATCGTAGTCAGAGCTGAAATCCTTACCCGTCGCGCTCTTGAGCTTGTCGAGCTTGCTCTGGTGCGAGCTGTCGAGCGTCGTCGGCAGCGTTGCCTGGATCTTACCGTTGCCGATCAGGCCCTTTAGTTCGCTGCTGGTCTTGGTGTGGTCGGTCACCATCTGCTGTGCGAAGGATTTCTCCTGCGCATTGCCCTTCTGCTCGGCGAGCTTGCTCGACTCGATCTCGAAGACGTCGCTGATCGCGACCTCGTTGACGAAGTCGGTGGTGGTCGGCGCGACGCCGAGCGCCGAATTGACGCCAGTCTTTTCGCCGAGCGACTGGGCGAGCACCGGGCTGGCGAGAAGCACGCAGCTCAAGGCAATGATGGTTCGTTTCATGGCTCGATCCTTCCACGGGTCGGCGGCGCGGCCGCTCTGCGCCGCGCGATGTTTGCGGCGACCAACACGCACCGGAGGTCGATGTTCCAAACGCCTAGTCCGTCGGGTTGCGACCGGTGCGCGGGTTGATCGGATCGGTCGGCTTGCGCCGAAGTCCCTCGGGGAGAAACGGCTCGCTCGGCGAGGCCGTCGGCTCGGCACGCACGTCGGCATGGCGCTGTGCCCGCTCATGCGGCGTCTTGTTGTCGTTGAATTGCCGCTTCACGTCGACACCGTCGACGGGGTCGTTGACGCCATGCTGGATGTCGCGGAAATCGCTCATGGTTCACCTCACTTCTTTCTCGGATGCAGACGCTGAACGATGAAGTCGGAGACCGCCTGTGACATCGCGGGCGGCTCCCGATTTTCCGCCATTGAAATCAGAGAACCGCGCTTTCCCGGCGATGTTCCCGATCGCGCATGGAACCGGCTTTCGGAACGATCGCGCGTGTACCCGGTTGGTTCACACCAAGGCTGAGTGGAGAATCGAGATGATGGACCAAGGCGAACTGGACCGAAGCGAGACAGGCCGCTTGATCGGCAGCGACAAGGTCGAGGGAACATCGGTCTATGGCGCCGATCGCAACAAGATCGGTTCGATCGAACGCGTGATGATCGACAAGATCAGCGGCAAGGTGTCCTACGCCGTACTTGGCTTCGGCGGGTTTCTGGGGCTCGGCAATGATCACTATCCGTTGCCCTGGCAATCATTGAAATACGATCCCGAGCTCGGCGGCTACGTCACCGGAATCACCGCCAAAGCGCTGGAAGGCGCGCCGAAATACGGAGAGCGGAGCGACTGGAACTGGGGCGATGACGCTGCGCTGCGCGGCATCAACGCCTATTATGGTGTTCCGGTCGCATAGCGCTTGAGGGCTAAGTGCGAGGATCTGATGAGCAAGGAACGGCCCAACGACGATCCCCGGCAGCAGAACGACTGGGGATCGCACTCCCAGACGAATAAGCCCTGGGAGGAGAAGCCGGAGAAGGAGCAGAGGTCGAAAGCAAAACCGGACCTCGAAAAGTGGCATGAGAGCAAGACGCATTGACGCAAGGCGTCTTCATGGCATGAACAGCGCGGCACTCAGAGTGTCGCGCTTTTTTTGAGCAGCGCATTCACGAATGCCTGCGGTGCTCCAGACGTCGGAACGATGTTTTGGCGTTGCGGTTACGCCCCGGGGGCGCGAGCTTGGTTCAGCCCGGTTGGCGCCGGTTCAATCCCCGATAGAGGTGTTCACCGTGGATGCTCAAACCCGGGAGCATGGGCCGTCCGCGGAGCAGCCGCAGAGGACGAAGGAAGCTCCAAGGACTGTATCCGATAGATCCCGCGAGGGCGCAGACCGGTCGCAAGAGCAGGCGAAGACGCCATCGCTGCGCGACCGGCTTCGCGAGAATTGGCTGCTCGCCACGGTCGGCGCGATCGTTCTGCTTGCCGCGCTGGCGGGCGGTTTGGTCTACTGGCTCCAGATCCGCCACTATGAATCCACCGATGACGCCTTCGTCGCGGCGCGCAGCTTTTCCGTGGCCTCGAAGGTGGGCGGCTATGTGACCGATATCCCGGTCACGGACAACCAGCATGTCAATGCCGGTGATCTTCTGGCCAAGATCGATGAGCGCGACTACCGGATCGCCGTCGATCAGGCTGCGGCGCAGGTGGAGGTCTCGAAAGCGAACATCGCCAATGTCGAGGCGCAGATCGATTCACAACAGGAGCAGATCAAGCAGGCCAAGGCCCAGCTCGAACAGGCGCAGGCCCAGCTCCAGTTCTCCCAGGAAGAGTTTTCGCGCGCTGAAGACCTCGTCGAGAAGGGCGCCGGCACCGTACAGCGCCAGCAACAGACCCGCTCCGATCTTTTGGCGCAGCAGGCCAATACCGAGCGCGCGAAGACAGCGGTGACCGCGGCGGAAGTCGGCATCAAGACTCTTCAGGCCCAGCTCGAGGGCGTAAGAGCGCAGCTCCAGCAATCGCAGGCGCAGCTCGATCAGGCCAAGCTGAACCTGGAATATACCAGTATCGTCGCGGCGCAGTCCGGCCGCGTCGTCAAGCTCAGCGGCGCCAAGGGTACGTTCGTCGCGGCGGGGCAGAGCCTGATGATGTTCGTGCCCGACGAGGTCTGGATCGTCGCCAACTACAAGGAAACCCAGCTCGACGACATGCGGCCGGGCCAGCCGGTCGAGATCCGCATCGATGCCTATCCCGGGCACAAGCTGACGGGCCACGTGGAATCGGTGCAGCCCGGCTCGGGCACTGCGTTCAGCCTGCTGCCGGCGGAGAATGCCACAGGCAATTTCGTCAAGGTCGTGCAGCGCGTGCCCGTGAAGATTGTGGTCGACAACTGGCCGGCCGACCTGCCGGTCGGTCCCGGCATGTCGGTCGTGCCCTGGACGAAGGTGCGATGACGGATATCTCGCAAGGCGGCGCGTCCGCCGGCGGCTGGTCGCCGGAGCGCTCGGCGGCCGGCGGGCACAATCCCTATCTGATCGCCTTCGTCGTCTCGATCGCGACCTTCATGGAGGTGCTCGACACCACGATCGCCAACGTCGCGCTGCGCCACATCGCGGGCGGGCTCGCCGTCGGTCTAGACGAGAGCACCTATGTCATCACCAGCTATCTCGTCGCCAACGCCATCGTGCTGTCGATCTCGGGGTGGCTTTCGACCGTGCTGGGGCGCAAACGCTTCTACATGATCTGCGTTGCGACCTTCTCGGTTGCTTCGTTGTTCTGCGGCCTTGCCTGGAATTTGCAGGCGCTGGTGTTGTTCCGCATTCTGCAGGGGCTGGGCGGCGGCGGAATGGCGACCAGCGAGCAGGCGATCCTCGCTGATTCGTTTCCGCCGCAAAAACGCGGTCAGGCGTTTGCGATCTATGGCGTCGCAGTCGTGGTCGCGCCGGTGATCGGTCCGACGCTCGGCGGCTGGATCACCGATACCTACTCCTGGCACTGGGTGTTTTTGATTAACGTGCCGATGGGCCTCGTCTCGCTGTTCCTGGTCGGCGCGCTGGTCAAGGAGCCGTCAGGCGCGGAAGAGGAGAGAGCGGAGCTGTTGAGCAGGGGGCTTCGGGTCGACTATGTCGGGTTCATTCTGGTTGCCATCGGCCTCGGTGCGCTCGAATTCGTCCTCGACGAAGGCCAACGCAATGATTGGTTTGGATCGAACATGATCCTGTCCTTTGCACTGCTTGCCGCTTTCTGCCTGCTCGCGTTGATCCCATGGGAGTTGATGCGGGATGATCCGATAATTGACATCCGCCTGCTCGGCAGGCGGCAGTTCGGAGCCTGTTTCCTGGTTATGCTCGCTACGTTTGCGGTGCTGATCTCAACGACGCAGCTATTGCCGCAGCTTTTGCAGACTGAGCTCGGCTATACCGCCATGCTCGCGGGATTGGTGCTGTCACCGAGCGGCGTCGTGACGATGATGTTGATGCCGGTGGCGGGACGACTGGTCACGATAGTGCAGCCGAAATATCTGATCATGTTCGGCGCTGCGGTTGCCGCAGTTTCCATGTGGCATTTGACCGGGCTAACCGGGGACATCACCTACGGCTATGCCGCGATGGCGCGGATCTATCTCGCGGTCGCTCTTCCCTTCCTGTTCCTTCCGGTGACGACGGCGTCCTATGACGGCTTGCCACCCGAGAAGACCAACCAGGCCTCCGCCCTGATCAATGTCGCGCGCAATATTGGCGGCTCGATGGGGGTTGCGCTGGCGCAGACGCTCTTGGCCCAACGCCAGCAATTCCATCAAAGCCGGCTGATCGAGCACGTCGCGCCGTCCGATATCGGCTACCAGCAGACCATCGACGCGATGACGCGCTTCTTCCAGGCGCAAGGCTCCAGCGCGACGGACGCCGCGTCGCAAGCGATCGCCTGGGTCGGCAAGACCTTGCAGCAGCAGGTCGACCTCCTCGCCTATATCGACGTGTTCTGGACACTCGCCATCATCGCTGCGCTGATGATCCCGACCGCCGCGGTGCTGCGCCCGATCGACCTGCACGCGCCGGCGCGGGGGCATTGAGGAAGCGGGCTGCAACGCCCGATGCTGATGCCGTTGCGTACTCGTGCATCAACAACGTCATCCTGGCGAAAGCCAGGACGACACCAGAAGATCTTAAAATTCCAACGTTCGGCGAAGCCCCAACATTGCTCAACCCGCCGCCCCCCTTCGTCCCGGCCCCGCATGCACATGCACCTGCTTGGCGTGCAGCACCTCGCCGCATTCGGAGCACACCATCACGGGATCGAACAGCTTGCCGCAGCCCTTGTGCTCGTGCAGCAGCGGGCGGCCGCGCTCGTCACCCATGTGGATGTCGCCCCAATGCACCATCGCCATGATGATCGGATAGAGGTCGAGTCCCTTTTGCGTGAGGATGTACTCGTAGCGCTTGGGCGCCTCCGAATAGGGGATGCGACGCAGGATACCGAAGCGGACCAGCTTCTTCAGCCGCTCCGAGAGCAAATGCCGCGTGATCTGGAGCGCGGACTGGAAACCCTCGAAACGGCGCACCCGCAGGAAGCACTCGCGCAGGATCAGAAGCGTCCAGCGGTCACCGACCACAGCGACGGTGCGGGCCAGCGAGCAGGGCTCTTCCTCGAGCGTGTCCCATTTCATGATCGGATATCTCCGGTGCGTGTTAGTCTGAAAAAGGAACTTATCTGAAGGATAAAGAGGATTTCTGGCGAACTCTAACATCCATGTTCGAAATTTGACAGTTCTATTTTAGAACTATAGTCTTCGATCAATCGCATCAGCCGCAGCTCCTAGACGAAGCGGCGGCATTCACCGGAGGAGCGACCTTGCCCAAGCGAAACGCCACAGCCGCCGTCATCGGCGCCGGCGACTACATCGGTGCCGAGATTGCCAAGAAGTTCGCCGCAGAGGGCTTTTCGATCTTCGCCGGCCGCCGCAACGGCGACAAGCTCGCGCCGCTGGTGAGGGATGTCGAGGCCGCCGGCGGCGAGATCCACGCTCGCTCGCTGGACGCGCGGAAGGAAGAGGAGATCATCTCCTTTCTCAACGATGCCGACAAGCATGCGCCCCTCGAGGTCTGCATCTTCAACGTCGGCGCCAACGTCAATTTCCCGATCCTCGACACCACCGAACGCGTATTCCGGAAAGTGTGGGAGATGGCCTGCTATTCCGGCTTTCTCGCCGGCCGCGAGGCAACGCGGTTGATGCTGCCGCGCGGCGGCGGCAACATCTTCTTCACCGGAGCCACCGCCTCCTTGCGCGGTGGTAGCGGCTTTGCCGCTTTCGCCAGCGCCAAGTTCGGCCTTCGTGCAGTGGCGCAGGCGATGGCGCGCGAATTGGGACCGAAGAACATTCACGTCGCCCATCTCATCATCGATTCCGGGGTCGACACCGAATGGGTGCGGCAGCGCAGGCTCGAGGCGCTCGGCCCCAACGCACTCGACAATCCCGACCTCCTGATGCCGCCGTCGTCGGTCGCGAACGCCTATTGGCAGCTCTATCAGCAGCCGAAAAGCGCCTGGACCTTCGAGATGGAGATCCGCCCCTTCGGAGAGAAATGGTGACCGCGGCGCAAAAGTCCGACTAGACTGTCACAAACGCGACCAGAACTCCGGGAGGCCAATACGTGAAGACTGCGATCACCGAACTGTTCGGCATCGAGCACCCCATCATCCAGGGCGGCATGCATTTCGTCGGCTTTGCGGAGCTTGCCTCCGCTGTCTCCAACGCCGGCGGGCTCGGCATCATCACCGGACTCACGCAGAAGACGCCGGAATTGCTCGCCAAGGAGATCGCGCGCTGCCGCGACATGACCGACAAGCCGTTCGGCGTGAACCTCACCTTCCTGCCGACCTTCGCGGCGCCGCCCTATCCGGAATATATCGCCGCCGTCGTCGAGGGCGGGGTCAAGATCGTGGAGACCGCGGGCCGCAGTCCCGAACAATACATGCCGGCGATGAAGGCGGCCGGCATCAAGGTCATCCACAAATGCACCTCGGTGCGCCACTCGCTCAAGGCCGAGCGGATCGGCTGTGATGCCGTCAGCGTCGATGGTTTCGAGTGCGGTGGTCATCCCGGTGAAGACGACATCCCGAACATGATTCTGCTGCCGCGCGCAGCAGAAGAGTTGAAGATCCCGTTCGTCGCCTCCGGCGGCATGGCCGACGGGCGCAGCCTCGTCGCCGCATTGTCGCTGGGCGCGGCCGGCATGAACATGGGCACGCGCTTCATCGCCACCAAGGAAGCACCGGTGCACCAGAACGTGAAGAACGCACTGGTCGCGGCCACCGAGCTCGACACCCGCCTGATCATGCGCGCGCTGCGCAACACCGAGCGTGTGCTGAAGAACGCCAATGTCGATCGCCTGCTCGAGATCGAGCGCGAGAAAGGCGATAAACTCAAGATCCACGACATCCACGATCAAGTCGCGGGCGTCTATCCAAAGATCATGATCGAGGGCGCGATGGATGCCGGCGCCTGGAGCTGCGGCATGGTCGCAGGGCTCATCCGTGACGTTCCCTCCTGCAAGGAACTCGTCGATCGCATCATGGACGAGGCGGAAACCATCATCCGCAACCGCCTGATGGGGTTCCTGGACGGGGCGGCTACCGCGCGAAAGGTCGCCTGATCCGTCCGTACAGTCTTAACCTTGGCGGCAATCGGTCGCTGGAATTGCCCGCGGCGCCTCCTAAATAGGGGTAAATTGCCCCTATAATCAGGTTTCAGGAGGCGTCCTTGGTCCTGAAAGGCGTTCGTTTTGCAGTTGTTGCCGCGCTCGCGTGGAGCAACATCTCGCGCGCCGACGAATACAAACCCGACGACTATCTGAGCCTCGATCTGTCCAAGGCCGTGCTGTCGCCGAAGCGGCTCGGACCGGAGACGCAGTTCGCGCCGGTCGCGCTCGAAGCGCGCGGCGGCAACGACGCGCAGGCGCGCGCCCGGCCGATGGACGTGCCGAAGAAGGTTGCGGCCGAGCGCGTGCACGTGCCGGCGCCGAAGCTCGCTCAGCCGAAGCTTGCTCACACGAGGAGCGCAGCGCCGCGCGGCGCCGCGCGTGCCAAGCTCGCGCATCGTCACGGCAATCCGCTCGACGCGCAGGCGATGGATACCCGCATCCAGACCTGGCCGTGCCGCTCCGGCGGCATCTGCAATTGGAAGCGCTAGTTGGTCCTGGAGCGTCATCCGCGCGTCGCAAAACCGTAGGCGCGGAGTCAAAAAACCGTAAGGATAGGAGTCAAGGAGCGCAGGCACCTTCCGTCGCGATTCGACGAAGGTCTCCTGAATGGCAACGCTCCGCGCCTCGCGCGCATGGACCCGGCGGCAGTTCCTGGTCCGCTCCACCTCCAGCCTCGCCATCACCTCGCTCGGCACGCTCGCGAAGCCCTATATCAGCCGCGCTGCCGACCGCCCGCAGATTGCGGGTGGCATCCAGTCCGGTGACGTGTCGGATGGCTCTGCCGTGGTCTGGGCGCGCGCCGACCGCCCCGCGCGCATGCAGGTCGAGTATTCGACCGTGGAAAGCTTCAGGACAATCATGGCGACCGCGTCAGGCGACGCGTTGCCGGATACCGATTTCACCTCGAGGCTTCTGCTGAGCGACCTGCCGCCAGGGCAGGACATCTTCTATCGCGTGCGCTTCGACGACATCGCGACCGGCGTTGCCGGCGAAGCCCGCATCGGCCATTTCCGCACCGCGCCGGCCGCGGGCCGGTCGATCTCGTTCGTGTGGTCGGGCGACACGGCGGGGCAGGGCTGGGGCATCGATATTTCGCGCGGCGGCTATCGCAGCTATCGCACCATGCTCGACAATCACCCGGACTTCTTCATCCACTCGGGCGATCACATCTACGCCGACTGCACCATTCCGTCCGAATTGAAGCTGCCGAATGGTGAGACCTGGCGCAACGTCGTCACCGAGGAAAAATCCGAGGTCGCGCACACGCTGGCGCAGTTTCGCGGCAACTACAAATACAATCACCTCGACGAGCATTTTCGCGCCTTCCACGCGCAGGTGCCGATGTTCGCGCAATGGGACGATCACGAGGTCACCAACGACTGGTCGCCGACCGGCAGCTACGATGACGCCGGCTTTGATGCCGACGGCACGCCGCGCCTGGTCGCGCGCGCCCGCCGCGCCTTCTTCGATTTCATGCCGATCCGCGGCATCGGCGCGCGGCAGGGCCGGATCTATCGCCGCATCGGTTACGGGCCGCTGCTCGACATCTTCATGATCGACATGCGCAGTTTTCGCGACGACACCTGGAACAGAGGCGACGACCATCGCGGCTGGATTCTTGGCGCCGAGCAGCTCGCGTGGCTGAAGCACGAGTTGGCTTCTTCGCGTGCGACCTGGAAGGTGATCGCGGCTGACCTGCCGATCGGCCTGATCAGCCTCGATGCGGTCGCTCTCGGCGATGGGCCACCTGACCGGCGCGAGCACGAGATCGCCGATCTGCTTGCGTCCATCAAACGCGCCGGCGTTCGCAACGTCGTCTGGCTCACGGCCGATATGCACTACACCGCGGCGCACTACTACGATCCGGGCAAGGCGCAATTCAGCGAATTCGAGCCGTTCTGGGAGTTCGTCTCCGGCCCGCTGCATGCCGGTACCTGGGCGCCGGGCGAGCTCGACAACACGTTTGGCCCGGTCGCGATGTACCAGAACGGATGCAGCGTAGCGCAGGGCGAGAACCTGGCGCCCTGCTTCGGACTCCAATTCTTCGGCCGCGTCGACATCGATGGCGATACCGCAGTGATGACCGTGACGCTGAAGGACGTCGACAACCGCGACCTCTGGTCGGTCGACATCGTGCCGCAGCCGCAAGCGCGTCCAGCCGTGCTGGCGCAGCATTCGTGAGGGACACGAATCGATCGCCCAAGCGTCACGGTCGGGCATAGCCGTCCGAAGGAGAGCGTCGCTTCCGCTCGCCTATGGCCCGGCCATCCACGCCTTATCGCCAAGGCGCGAAGAACGTGGATGCCCGGGACGAGCCCGGCCATGACGACGGGAAGCACCTAACCTGATCTTGATTGGCCGCCTCGCGGCTGCGGCGCTATGGTGTCGTCTCCCGCCATCTCCTTTCCATCACCGAAGAGTCTGCTCACGCGGCGCCGGCGCGCGTCTGGCGGGCTGAGTACGTCAGGAGCCTGTTCATGGACAATCTGAAGACCCAGGGCATCAGCATGCCCAAGCTCGGCCTCGGCACCTTCCGCATGCAGGGCGATGCCTGCCGCGCCGCGGTTGAGAGCGCGCTGTCGCTCGGCTATCGCCATATCGACACCGCGGAGATGTATGCAAATGAGGAGCCGATCGGCGCCGCGATCGCCGGCGCCCGCGTGCCGCGCGATGAGCTGCATGTCACAACCAAAGTCTGGCATGAAAATCTGACCCCCGACGCGATCCGCCGGGCCTTCGACGCCAGCCTGAAAAAACTCCGGCTCGACCATGTCGACCTCTACCTCGTGCATTGGCCGTCCAGCGCCGCGAACTGGGGCGCGGTGTTCGAAACGCTGATGAAGCTGAAGGAGGAAGGTCGTACGCGAGCCATTGGCGTCGCCAATTTCACCACTGCGCTGCTGAAGGCCGCCGTCGAGGACATCAGGGCCCCGATCGCCTGCAACCAGGTCGAATATCACGCGATGCTCGATCAATCGAAGGTGTTGGCCTATCTCGCAGCCAAGTCGATTCCGCTGGTTGCTTATTGCCCGCTGGCGCAGGGGCGCTTCGCGTCGGATCCGGTGCTGAGCGAGATCGGCGCCAAGCACAATGCGACCGCCGCGCAGGTGGCGCTGAAATGGCTGGTCGACCAGGACGGTGTCGCTGCGATCCCCAAGGCATCCCGGCGCGAGAGCCAAAAGGCCAATCTCGACGCGTTGAAAATCACGCTCGACGATGCCGACCGCCGAAAGATCGCCGCGCTGCCGAAGGACAGGCGCTGCGTCGATCCGGGCTTCGCACCGGCCTGGGACTAGGTTCGTCGGTTCCAGATGCGCAAAGAAATGGCCCCGCAAGGGGCCATTTCCGTGTTGCGCATTAGTAGTCATGCATTAGTAGTCATAATGGCGATGACTGCGCTTGATCACCACGACCTTGTCGCCGTGATGGCGCCAGCCGCGATGCCAGCCATAGTCGCGATGCTCGCGGAATTCGGCGCGGGCGCCGTAAGGGCCGTAATGGTGGCGCTTGACCACCACCGTGTCGGCATTCGCCAGCGTCGGCGCCACGATCGCAAGCGCACCGAGAGCCGCAACGACGTAGCCAATCTTCCTCATGATGTCCTCCTCCAATCGAATGCAAATTTAAACCGCGCGTATACATGAACGTTCCGGAGGAACTGGGAGAATTCTGAATGGCTGTTCAGGTGAGCAGTCCGCAACCGCTCTCAAATCTGCTCGTGCGCTAGTCGCAGCGATACTGCGCAGGAGTCGGTGTGCCGGTCTTGACGTATTTGCCGTCCTTGATGGTGTAGTGGCCGCGCTCGCTGCGATTGTAGATCGCGCGCAGGCTGCCGTCCTTCGACAGCAGCAGGCCGAATTCACGCGTCTGATGCAGCGACGGGAAGAACACCATCAGATCGAGCAGGCCCTCCGCATCGATCGCGGCCGCCACGACTTCGTTCTCGTCCCTGGCCTCGCCGAAATTGCGCCGGTACATCACCCGGCCGTCTGGCCTGATTTCGTAGCTCAGCACGGCGCCCTTGTCGCGGTCGGGCTGCAACGAGCAGTCGACCGACCATGAGCCGAGCAGACCCCATTGCTCGACCGTCGTCGCCAGCGTTTCGGCTGTGCTGTAGACGTCAGCGCAGCGCAAAGCAGCGCGGCTGCGGTCCAGCGGCTCAAGCAACATATCATATCCGGAGAAAGCCCCGCCCTCGATCGAGGCCGAAGTCTAGCATCTCCGGCCCGCCAGTCTACCAACGCTCCCCCAATTTGATCCGCATCAATGAGGCCGCCCGGTTCTCGGATAGGATGGAATTTCCGGAGGGCGATCGTGGATAGATCAATGCTGGATGAAGTCGTCGAGTTCGCGGGCGAGGTGCTGCCGGGCGGCCGCGCCGCGCCGCCTTATTCCGAGACCGCGTTCCTGGCCGAGTTGGGCGACCGGCTCCGGTCATCGCGCCTGCGCTGCGAGCTGTCGCGCCGCGAGCTTGCCCGCAGATCGGGGATTTCCGAGCGCTACATCGCTCAGATCGAGGCCGGCAAGGGCAACGTTTCGATCGTGCTGTTGCTGCGGCTGGCCTCCGCGATTCACGGCAGCCAGCCCCAGGCGGCCTGACGTCTAACCGTTAGGCGCGCGCCTTCTCCACATTGGCGCTGCGCGAGGGCACGCCGAACTCCTTGCGGCAGACCTCGGCCAAAACGGCGACGCCTTCGCGGATCTGTTGATGCGTCGGGCTGGCAAAGCATAGCCGCAGGCGCGGGCGCGAATGGCCCTTGTCGGTCGACCATTCCGGCCCTGGATTGATCGAGACTCCGGCGGCAAGCGCGGCCTGATACAGTTTTAGCGTATCGACCTGGTCCGGCAGCTTCACCCACAGGAAGATGCCGCCCTTCGGCTCCTCGAATTCCGCGGCCGTCCCGAACTGCTCGTTCAGGGCCTCCATCAACGTATCAAGCTTGGTGCGCAGTGCTTTCGTCAGTGCCGGCACGTGGGTTGCGAAATGCGGCTTGCAATATTCGGCGAGCACCATCTGCTCCAGCGCGCCGGAGCCGGCATCCGTCTTCAGCGACAGCATCCGCGACATCACCTCCCAGGGGGCGACGATGAAGCCGACGCGCAGCGCCGGCGCGATCGATTTCGAGAACGAACCGATATGGATCACGCCGCCCCTGGGGCTCATCGCGTGGATCGCGGGGGGGCGCTGCCCCGACCATACGAGGTCGGCGTAGCAATCGTCCTCGAAGACCGGCACGCCGTACTCGGCCGACAACCGCAGCAGTTCGGCACGTCGGCTTTCGGGCATGATGCTGCCGGTCGGGTTCTGCACGGTCGGAATGGTGTAGATGTATTTCGGTCGGATGCCGCGGCTCTTGAGGTCGGCCAATGTCGTGGCCAGCACGTCCATGCGCATGCCGTCTTCGTCGAGCGGGATGCCGATCGTATTGACCCCGAGCCGCGTCAGGCGGTTGAGCGAGCCCTGATAGGTCTCCTGCTCCACGATCACGGTGTCGCCGCGCGCGAGCAGCGTGTGGTTGACGAGGTCGAGCGCCTGCAGGGACCCCGAGACGATCAGGAGATCGTCGACGGTGCAGGCGATGCCGGCATCGCGCTTGAGCTTTGTCACCAGGAATTCGCGCAAGGGCAGATAGCCCTGGGGCCCGTGCGCCAGGCCGTAGGTCGCAAGCGTCCGGCCCTCGCGCCGCAACACCGCGTCGACCGCCTCGACCAGTCGATCGACGGGCACCTGCTCGGGATCATTGTTGCCGCCGACAAAGCTGTATTTGGCAAGGCCCGTCCAGCGCGCAGTGGGGGCCGGCAGCCCCGGCGGAAACAGGGGCGCGAAATCGAAGCTGGACGTCATGGATGTTCCTCGTTCTGTTCTTGTTGAGCCGGCCGGCGTTGCACCGGCTGGCTGGTTACTTCTTGCTGGCCGTCCGGGTCGGACGTCCTTGGCTGACGAAAGCGTAATGCGCGTTGGCGACGCCGCCAACCATCAAGGCTTCGACGACCGGCTCGGCGATCTCGCTGGTGGCGGCCCAGTCGACGATGAAATTGGCCCCGGTCCCGCCACGTACGTCGTCGGTGGGAATGAAGATCGAGACTGTGGCGAGCGGCTTCAGTGCGACCGGCGCCTTCAGATAGCTCTCGACCTGCTTGCCTGCGGTGTCGAAATAGGCGATGCGTTTGACGACCAGCGGCTGGGTTTCTGAGGCGTTGTGGACGCTCAACGTCACCGAGAAGTCGACGCGCAGCTTGCCCTGGCTCATCGCGACGCTGGAATAGGCCGGCACGTAGAAGCCGCCGGAGACACTGAGTTCCTCCTTCGGCAGCGCGGTGAGCGAATCGGCAAAGCTCTGCTCGAGATTCACCTTGTCGAGATTGATCTTGGGCTGAGCGGTTGCCAGGGGCGCGGAGACGATTGGACATAGCAGGATTGCAGCGGCTAACGCCATTCGCATGTGACGAATTGCTCGCTTGCCGCGCCGCAACCCGTCTCTACGGTGCGGCAAAACGGACCAATTTGGCATGCACGAGCTCATTCGCGACATCACTCTCTGTATTCTGTTTGCCTGGATGCTGGGCCTTTTGGCCCATTTTTCACGGCAACCGTTGATCCTGGCCTACCTTATCGCCGGCTTCTGCATTGGTCCATTCGGCGCCGGCTGGGTCAAGTCGCAGGAATCGATCGCCGTCATCTCCGAGCTTGGCCTGATCTTCATGCTGTTCATGATCGGGCTGGAGATCGACCTTAAGAAGATCGTGCGGGCAGGGCGGGTGATCCTGTTCGCGGCCGGGGGCCAGCTCCTCGGCGGCTGCCTGCTCGGCATCCTATTCTTCGTCGGCATCGGCCTGTCGCTCGGGGGCGGGCATTTCGATGCGCTCTATCTCTGCGTCGCCTGCGCGCTCTCCAGCACAGTCATCATCGTCAAGGTGCTCTACGAGAAGCGCGAGCTCGACACGCTGCCCGGCCGCATCACGCTCGGCGTCCTGGTGCTCCAGGACATCTTCGCCATCCTGTTCCTGGCGGTGCAGCCGAGCCTCGCCAATCTGCAGGTCAGCGTCATCCTGCTCTCGATCGGCCGCGTCGCCGTGCTGGTCGCGGCCGCGCTCCTGATCAGCCGCTATGTGCTGCCGCGGCTATTCCACCAGATCGCCCGCCGGCCCGAGCTGATCCTGCTCGGCGCGCTCGCCTGGTGCTTCCTGGTCGCCGAGACCGCGGAGCGGCTGTCGCTGTCGCGCGAGATGGGCGCCCTGATCGCCGGCGTCTCGCTCTCGACCTTCCCCTATGCGCTCGACGTCACGGCCAAGGTCACGACGCTCCGCGACTTCTTCATCACCCTGTTCTTCGTTGCGCTCGGCATGACCATTCCGGTGCCGGGGCTCTCCGTCATCGGGCTCGCTGTGATGATCGCGGCCTTCACGGTGGTGAGCCGCATCATCACCACCTTCGCGCCGCTCTATCTGATGAAGCAGGGGCTGCGCGCGGGCCTGCTGCCGGCGATCAACCTGGCGCAGATCTCCGAGTTCTCGCTCGTGGTGATCCAGACTGGCGTCGCCGACCACCATATCGCGCCGGAGACGGCGAACGCGGCCTCGTTCGCCTTCGTGGTGCTGGCCGTGCTCTCGACCTTCGTGATGGTGCGCAGCGACGAGATCACCCGCTGGGCGATCGGCCCGTTGAAGCGGATCGGCCTGCGCGACCTCGATGACGGCCACGCGCACGCCGAAGAGGGGCATGGGGGCGGACACGGCGAGGCCCGCCGTATCGTCATCCTCGGCTTTTTCCGCGCGGCGAGCGCGCTGCTGGCGGAGATCGAGCGACAGGCGCCCGTGCTGCTGGAGCAGATCACGGTCGTGGATTTCAACCCCAATGTGTACCAGACGCTGCTTTCGCGCGGCCTGCACGTGATCTATGGCGACATCAGCAACGTCGATACGCTGGTCCATGCCGGCGTCGCCAAATCCGAGATGATCATCCTCAGCGTGCCGGATTCGCTCCTGAAAGGTGCAACCAACGAGAAGCTGGTCCGCCACGTCCGCGCGCTCAACCCGAACGCCCTGGTCGTGGCGACCGCCGATCTGCTGGCCGATGTCGGCGAGCTCTACAAGGCCGGCGCCAGCTACGTCACGGTAACCCGGCTTAGCGACGCCCATGAGCTGTTCACGGTGATCGAGGCCGCCCAGGCCGGCCTGTTGACCGACAAGCGCGCGGAGCTCGAGGTAAGGCTCAGCGAGCGGCGCGAAGTGCTGCCCTGAGGCGACCGGCCATCTTCCGCCCGATCGGGCCGCGCCTATATCGCTGGTATCTTCGGTGCAAGCCTGAAACCCGTAAGCAGGCCTGCCCCCCGGCATATGTGGTTGCGTCCAGGACACTAGCGCGCCGGCGCAAGTCCGGCTAAGCCTCCGGCCCATAACCGATAGAGATTGGGAAATGCCCGATACCGTTCAGGAAGTTTTGCAGGCCTTTGCCCGGGGCGAGCTCGTCGTCGTCACCGACGATGAGGACCGTGAGGGCGAGGGCGATCTGATCGTCGCTGCCTCGCTATGCACCGCTGAGAAGATGGCGTTCATCATCCGCCACACCTCCGGCATCGTCTGCGCGCCTGTTACCACCGAGGACGCGCGCCGCCTGCGGCTCGACCCGATGGTCGCCCACAACGACTCCGCCCACACCACCGCGTTCACGGTCTCGATCGACTACAAGCCCGACGGCGGCACCGGTATCTCGGCGGAGGAACGCGCCTCGTGCTGCCGCGCGCTCGCCAATCCCAACGTTGGCGCCAACGACTTTGCCCGTCCGGGCCACATCTTCCCGCTGATCGCCAAGGACGGCGGCGTGCTCTTGCGCTCCGGCCATACCGAGGCCGCGGTCGATCTCTGCAAGCTCTCGGGGCTTCCGCCGGTCGGCGTGATCAGCGAGCTGATGAACGACGACGGCAGCGTGATGAAGGGCGAGCAGGTTGCGCGCTTCGCCGCCCGGAACAAGCTCAAGCACGTCACCATCGCGGATCTGATCGCATACCGTCAGGCGCGCGAAAAACTGATCGAGCGGGTCGCGACCTTCGTCACCGAAAGCCCGATCGGCCCCTTGCAGGGCTATGCCTACCGTTCGCCCTTCGATTCCATCGCTCACGTCGCCTTCGTCTATAATGGGGTCGGCGACGGCAGGAACGTGCTGACGCGCTTCCACAAGCCGAACATCGTCAAGGACATTTTCACCGGCCACAAGCGCATGGCGGCCGTGCTCGAGCATTTCAAGAAGTCGGGTCGCGGCGTGCTGGTGTACTTGCGCGATGGCGCGGCCGGTGTCCCTGTCGAGCCGCTGCCGGACGAGACCTCGGCGGAGGCGGACCGCAACCGGCAGTGGCGCGAGGTCGGCGTCGGCGCACAGATCCTGCGCGATCTCGGCGTCACCTCGATCCGGCATCTCACCTCCTCGGTGCATGACTACAAGGGCCTGTCCGGCTTCGGGATCGAGATCGTTGCGAACGAACAGCTCGAGACCTGAGGCGTTGTCATTCCGGGATGGCGCGATAGCGCCAGATCCGGAACGTCGATGTTGGTTGATGTCGCAAGATTTCGGGTTCGCATCGCGCGTCCCGGAACGACCGAAACCAGGATGCATTTGCACTTGTTGTCCCGGCGCTTTAATTTGTCGGGCAATTTTTAGACGGAACCAGACGCGAAAGGACGTTTCATGAGCGTGCGCCCTCAGGCCAAGGACAAGCCGGCTGCGGCTTCTTTCCAGTGGGACGATCCGTTCCTGCTCGATGAACAGCTCACCGAAGACGAGCGTATGGTGCGCGACACCGCGCGCGCCTATGCGCAGGACAAGCTGCTGCCGCGCGTCACCAAGGCCTATCTGGAAGAGAAAACCGACCGCGAGATCTTCAACGAAATGGGTGAGCTCGGCCTGATCGGCATCACGCTGCCGGAGGAATATGGCTGCGCCAATGCGAGCTATGTCGCCTATGGCCTCGTCGCGCGCGAGATCGAGCGGGTCGATTCCGGCTATCGCTCCATGAACTCGGTGCAGTCCTCGCTGGTGATGTATCCGATCTACGCCTATGGCGACGAGAGCCAGCGCAAGAAGTACCTGCCGAAGCTCGCCAGCGGCGAGTGGGTCGGCTGCTTCGGCCTCACCGAGCCGGACGCCGGCTCCGACCCGGCCGGGATGAAGACCCGCGCCGAGAGGGTTTCGGACGGCTATCGCCTGACCGGCAGCAAGATGTGGATCTCGAACGCGCCGATCGCCGACGTGTTCGTGGTCTGGGCCAAGTCGGCCGAGCACGACAACCAGATCCGCGGCTTCGTGCTGGAGAAGGGCATGAAGGGCCTCTCTGCCCCGAAGATCGGCGGCAAGCTGTCCTTGCGCGCCTCCATCACCGGCGAAGTCGTGATGGACGGCGTCGTGGTTCCCGAGAGCGCGCTGCTGCCCAACGTATGCGGTCTGAAGGGCCCGTTCGGCTGCCTCAACCGCGCCCGCTACGGCATCTCCTGGGGCGCGCTTGGCGCCGCAGAGGACTGCATGCATCGCGCCCGCCAGTACACGCTCGACCGCAAGCAGTTCGGCAAGCCGCTTGCCGCGACCCAGCTCGTGCAGAAGAAGCTCGCCGACATGGAGACCGAGATCGCGCTGGGCCTGCAGGCTTCATTGCGCGTCGGCCGGCTGATGGACGAGGGCAAGTTCGCGCCTGAAATGATCTCGATCGTCAAGCGCAACAATTGCGGCAAGGCGCTCGACATCGCCCGCCAGGCGCGCGACATGCACGGCGGTAACGGCATCTCGATCGAGTACCAGGTGATGCGGCACGTCCATAACCTCGAGACGGTCAACACCTACGAGGGCACCCACGACGTCCACGCCCTGATCCTCGGCCGCGCCATCACGGGCATTCAGGCGTTTTTCTGAGCGCCACGGAATTCGGACGTGGTTGATGTGCTCCGCTGTCGTCGTCCGCCTTGTGCGCAATAGCGCACTGGAGCGGACGATCCAGTATTCCAGAGACCTTGCCTTCGCCTCAGACGCCGCCGAGTACTGGATACCCCGCTTTCGCGGGGTATGACGGAGAGGGTTGGGGCAGCAGCGTACAGGAAGTCCAATGTCCGACAACGACGACGTCCCGTTCAACCGCAACTTTCCGCTGAAGCCCGGAATCGTCGAGGAAGTCCGCCCCGGCGTACGGCGCGTGCTGTGTGACAATCCGAGCCCCTTCACCTTCACCGGGACGGTCAGCTACATCGTCGGCAAGGGCAATGTTGCGATCATCGACCCCGGTCCGGACAATGAGGCCCATGCCGCCGCGCTGCTCGATGCCGTGCGCGGCGAGACCGTGAGCCATATCCTCGTCACCCACACCCACCGCGATCACTCGCCGAACACGGCGCGGATCAAGCAGGCGACCGGCGCTACCGTCTATGCCGAGGGGCCGCACCGCGCCGCGCGGCCGCGCTTCGAGAGCGAGAAGCACAATCCGGAGTCAGGCGCCGATCGCGACTTCGCGCCCGACGTCAGGATCGCCCATGGCGACGTCATCGAGGGCGCCGGCTGGCAGCTCGAGGCGGTGGCGACGCCCGGCCATACCGCCAACCATCTTGCGTTCGCCTGGCCCGAGCGAAAGTTCAACTTCGTCGGCGATCACGTGATGGGCTGGTCGACCTCGATCGTGGCGCCGCCCGACGGTTCGATGATCGACTACATGGAGTCACTCGAACGGCTCGCCGGCCGCGAGGAGGATCTCTATTTCTCCGGCCATGGGCCCGAGATTCCGGACGGGCCGCGTTTCGTGCGGTTCCTGATCCGTCACCGCAAGGCGCGCGAGGCGTCGATCCTGCATCGCCTCGCCAAGGGCGAGGCCGATATCCCGACCATGGTGCGGGCGATCTATATTGGCATCGATCCGCGGCTGACAACGGCCGCCGGCTATTCCGTGCTGGCGCATCTGGAAGACCTGGTTGCGCGCGGCGTGGTGGCGACTGACGGCGATCCCGTGATTACGGGGACCTACAGGATGGCTTGAGGGCGAATAGCGAAATGGCGAGTAGCCAATAGGCGCCTTTTTCCATTCGCTACTCCCTATTCGCCAATCTCACTTCTTCACCGTCTTCGCCGGGGTCTTCGGCGGAATGACCGGCGCCTTCTTGACCGGCTTCAGTGCATCCGCATCGGCGGCGGTATTGAGATCATCGATGAACTTGGTGACGCGTGCGGCGTTGCTGCCGAGGTCGCTGTCGAAATAGCGCGAGGCGGAACGGATATCGACGCGGGAATCGTCGCTGTCAGGCACGACCCGGATCGAGATGTCCTCGCGGAACCCCATGATCGGCGTGCGCGCCACCGCCTCGATGCGGCCAATGCGGCGCGGCGGCTGCGGCGCGCGCTCGTCGATGACCAGCCATTTGCGCTTGTGGACGAGCTGAAGCGTGATCGCATAGGCGCGCTCGGCGGGGATCTCGAGCTCGATCGGCTCGATGTCGGGATAGAAGTGGCGCTGCTGCTCGGCCGAATAGAGGCCGGCATAGACCGCAGTGTTGGTGCCGTCGCCGGTGCGCAAGCGCGCCAATGCGTCGAAACGCGGCGGATCGATCGGATCGGTGGTGACGTCGTGGATCGCCGGCAGCCTGCGATATTGCAGGGCGAGATAGGCGGGATAGGCGAGGATCAGCGCGTCGATCAGGAAGGCGAACAGGATGCGCGCCATGCCGCGCGAGCCGTTCTGCCAGATCGCGGCAAAGCCAGCGAGCCCGAACAGGATCGAAAGCCCGGCGATTGCAAGTCCGCCGAAGAAGGTGACGAGCGCGGGCTTCATCTCCAGAAAGTCGAAGCGGACGATGATGATCGACACCACGACCGCCACCACCGCGAACACGGCCAGATTGCGCGCCCAGTTCGCGAGGCTGGATACGGGCTCCGACTGATAGGGAGCGGAAAACCTGCGGGCCATCGATGAAACTGCCGGGTTGGGGCTTGCCCCGCCGCCAGGGGGGCTTGGTTGAAAACTGGCTGCTTGAGATCACGGCGGCCCGACAATTTCAAGGTTTGCGGGCGATATGGCACCGAGAACCGGCGGATTCGGCAACTTGATTGATTAACCATTCAATCTAAATGATCTTTAGTTGTAGATTGACTTGGTCGCAATTTCACCTCAAGGCTCTACTGCAGGTTGTTGGAACCGCCGAAGCGAGGGACTATCCGGCGAAAGGGACGTCGGCGAACCGCAATCAAAAAAGAGCAACGGCAGGAACAACGGCGGGCGTCAGCCGGAAACGTTGCAAGAGTGACCACAGCTCCCGGTTGTCGCAGCAAAGGCTGACCGGACGTGCGCGGTTGCGCTCATGAGCTGCATGGATCGCTGACAGCGTAGCCGGTGCCGACCAGCGCGGCTGGTGGGCAGCCCCCATCAGGGCGAGTGTTCAGTATGAGTGGTGGACGGCACGAAGGCTATATCGATCCGCACGATCCGATGTACTACGCGCCGCGCGACTTGCGCGAGCGGACTATGCGGCCGACGGCGGCGCCGAAACGGTCCGCGGAGCATCCACCGTTGGCTGCCGATGGCCCCGGCAACCCGCGGCGCAGTGACCATTCGGACGTATTCTCCAAAGCCGTCGCCCAAGCCATGTACGAGGCGATGGGGCCCATCGAGGTGCCGGTCGCCCTCCGTAACTCGGGAAGGCGCGCGCTGCTCAGCGTAGGGGTCAGGTTCGCGATCGCGACATCAGTTGCAGCAGGCATCGCGCTGATTCTCGTCATGATCATTCCAGCGTCGCAAAGGCCCGGCGTTCAATCGAACGACGCCACATCGATCTCGTCGCTTTGGCAATCGGTGAAAGCCGCGATCGGGCCGGCACCGCAACGCAAGCAGGCCGCGACGCTTGCGGTGGAGGACAGCAGCGGGCTTGCCGACGTCCCCTTGCCGCTCAGGATGCGCGTGGGTGCGCCCCCTTCCGGCGCCATCGTTGCCATCAACGGACTGCCAACCGACGCACGGTTGACCTCTGGCAAGCGCGTCGCCAACGAGTGGCGCGTGCCCGCGTCGGAAATTTCCGCCTTGTCAGTCGTTCCGCCAGACGGTTTCGTAGGCCAAATGGTCGCGATGGCAGAATTGCGTGACAGCAACGGCGCCGTGCTCGCGGTTGGCTCGAGCCGACTTTCCTGGAAGCCCGCCGCCAGAGTCGCTCCGCAGCCGTCGACAGCCGTTACGGCCGTACCGCCGGCGCGCTCCTTGGTGACCGCCCCACCGCCGCAGACGGACGCCGTGCGCAACCTGGATCCGAAGGAAATTTCTGGCCTCGTCAAACGTGGACAGGATTTGCTCACAAGCGGCGACGTCTCGGCGGCGAGGCTACTGCTGCTGCGCGCGGCCGAAGGAGGAGACGCGCGCGCCGCGCTGCTGGTGGCCAGGACATACGATCCGACCGTGCTCAAGCAGTTGGGCGCCAGTGGCCCGCTCGCGGACCTCGCGCAGGCCCGCAACTGGTACCAGAGGGCAAAAGAACGGGGCGACCCCGAGGCTCAGCGACAGCTTGATGCGCTCACGCCCACCCGCTGATCCCAGCACCGCGCGTCGCGCGTGCCTGTCAATCTCGACCACGGGTCAGGCGGAGGCAAAGCGTTAGAGCATGATCCGCAGAAGGTCGGATCAGATCATGACCATTCTGCCTGCCTGATCTCGATACTTCCCGGAGCGCCAGAGGCCCTCACGACATAGGATCGAATGCGTTCGTGATGACGTCGTCATGCCCGGGCTTGTCGCGGGCATGACGCGTCTGGTGACGGCTTATATGCGTATGCGATTGCCCTGTCCGCGCGGGGGAGCAACCGCAGGACCGAACAGGTTTTAGGGCAAGCTATCCGGCTCACGCCGCCGCGTTCGGGAAGCGGTAGTCCTTAAACTGGTCGCGCAGCGCGGTCTTCAGGATCTTGCCCGTCGCCGTATGCGGAATGCCGTCGACGAAGGCGACGTCATCGGGCATCCACCATTTGGCGATCTTGCCGTCCATGAACTTCAGGATGTCCTCGCGCGTGGCCTGCTGGCCCTGCTTGAGCTGCACGATCAAGAGCGGACGCTCGTCCCATTTGGGATGATAGACGCCGATCACGGCGGCCTCCGCCACGGCCGGATGACCGACCGCGAGGTTCTCCAGGTCGATGGAGGAGATCCACTCGCCACCCGACTTGATCACGTCCTTGGAGCGGTCGGTGATCCGCATGTATCCGCCCTCGTCGATGGTCGAGACGTCGCCGGTGTCGAAGAAGCCCTCCTCGTCGAGAATGTCGGCGTCGACGCGGTAGTAGGCCTTGGCGACGGCGGGGCCGGAGACCTTCAGGCGGCCGAACGTCTTGCCGTCCCAGGGCAGCTCCTTGCCGGCGTCGTCGGTAATCTTCATCTGCACGCCGAAGGGCGCATAGCCCTGCATCTGGAGCACGTCGAGCCGCTGCTCGCCGGTCGCATCATTAAACGGCGGCTTCAGCGCCGAAACACTGCCGATCGGGCTCATCTCGGTCATGCCCCAGGCGTGGCGCACGTTCGAGCCCATGTCGAGGAACGCCTTGATCATCGAGCGCGGCATCGCCGAGCCGCCGCAGATCACCATCTTCAGATGCGGCAGCTTCAGATTGTTGGCGGCCATGTGCTGGAGCAGCATCAGCCACACCGTCGGCACGCCGGCGGTGTGCGTCACCTTCTCGGTCGAGAGCAGCTCGTAGACCGAAGCGCCGTCGAGCTTGGCGCCGGGCATCACCAGCTTGGTGCCCTGCGAGGGTGCGGAGAAAGCGATGCCCCAGCTATTGGCATGGAACAGCGGAACCACCGGCAGCATTGTCTCGGAGGCGCTGGTGCCGAGCGCGTCGACATTGTTGGCCATCAGCGCGTGCAGCACGTTGGAGCGATGCGAATACAACACACCCTTGGGATCGCCCGTCGTGCCGGAGGTGTAGCACATCGCGGCTGCCGTGTTCTCGTCAAAGTCCTTCCATTTGAACTTGCCGTCGGCCTCTGCGATCCAGTCCTCGTAGGCGACGGCATCCTTCAGCGTGGTCTCCGGCATATGCGCTTTGTCGGTGAGAACGACATAGCGCTCCACGCTCGGGAGCTTGTCGGCGATCTTCTCCAGGACCGGCACGAAGGTGATGTCGGTCATCACGATGCGGTCCTGCGCATGGTTGATGATCCAGGCGATCTGCTCGGGGAAAAGACGGGGATTGACGGTATGGCAGATGGCGCCGATGCCCATGATGCCGTACCAGACTTCGAGATGGCGCCAGGTGTTCCAGGCGATGGTGGCAATACGGTCGCCGAGCTTGATGCCGTCGCGCTCCAGCATCTGCGAGACCTTGAGCGCACGCTTGTGGATTTCGGCATAGTTGGTGCGATGGATCGGTCCCTCGACCGATCGCGTGACGACCTCCTGCTTGCCATGAATCCTGGCGGCGTGTTCGATGATCCGGTGGCAGAGCAGGGGCCAATCTTGCATCAAACCAAGCATTCCGACGTTCCTCCGAGAATTTGCTGGGCGGGTTGTCGCTCTCAGCGCTGGGCCAAAGAATTGTCATGAGTTTTAGCCTGCCGGACTTTCGCCGCAAATGGTCTTGTCGCGGCTATATGTCCGCTGGCGCGGCAATGGTTACCGTCGCGCTCGGGGTCTCGCTCGTGCTCACCGGCACGGCGGAGGCGCGAAAATTTGCTACGCCGCTGGATATCTTTGGCATTGGTACACCACGGCCGCGCGGAACGGTTCATGCGGCCAAGAAAATCCCCTTGCAAATCCCCTTGCCGCGACCACGTCCGGACGAGGCCCCCAAAGGATCAGACAAAGAAAAGGAATCAGACAAGGCATCGGACAAGACCGAGCCGGAGACCCCCGCCGGCAAGCCGAGCGAACCGTCAGCGGCCGAGCGCCCGCCGGCGGAGCCCCAACCCTCGGCCTGTCGGCTCGCGCTAACCGAGGAGATCGCGATTGCGCCGTCCATTCCCGCGATCCGCGGTCCGGGCGGCTGCGGCGGCGAGGATTTGGTGCGGCTGGAAGCGATCGTGCTGCCGGACAAGCGCAAGGTGGCGGTGAAGCCGGCGGCGATCCTCCGCTGCCCCATGGCGTCCGCGATCGCCGCCTGGGTGCGCTCGGACATGGTGCCGCTCGCCGCGAGCCTCGGCTCGACCATCAGCGATCTCGATAATTTCGATTCCTTCGAGTGCCGTGGCCGCAATCGCATTGCCGGCGCGATGCTGTCCGAGCATGGCAAGGCGAATGCGCTCGACGTGCGGTCGCTCAAGCTCGCCAATGGCCAGTCGATCGGCCTGACCGAGCGCACCGTCTCACGTGACGTGCGCGAGCGGATCCTGCATTCGGTCTGCTCGCGCTTTACCACGGTGCTCGGGCCGGGTTCGGACTGGTACCACGAGGATCACATCCATCTTGATCTCGCACAGCGGCGCAATGATTACCGCATCTGCCAGTGGAACGTCTGGGATCCCCTGCCACAGGTCGCGCCGCTATTGCCTGCGGAGCGTCCCGAGGAGGCGCCGCCGCGCGAGGTCGCGGCCAAGTCCGAGACGGCGAAGGATCAGGCTGACGAGGCCGAGACGGAGAAGACGGCCGCACCGGCGGACAAGTCGCCGCCTCATGCCGACGCCAGCCCGCCGCCGCGCAAGGGCTCAGCAAACAAGCGCGCAACAAAAAAGCGCCAGTGAAACCGGCGCTTTTGGTGGTCTTCAGATCGAGAGCAGATCAGTAGCTGCCCGCCTGGCCGTTCGAACCGCCGCCCTGCAGCGCGAGCCGCGAGTTGTACGGGGAGTCGCCGTGCTTCGGTTCGAGCACGACCACGATGGTGCCGACCTTGACGCGGTTGTAGAGGTCGATCGCGTCCTCGTTGGTCAGGCGGATGCAGCCCGAGGAGATCGAGGCGCCGATATATTCCGGCTGGTTGGTGCCGTGGATGCGGAACAGCGTGTCCTTGCCGCCCGAGTAGAGATACATCGCGCGCGAGCCCATCGGATTGTCCGGGCCCGGGGCAACGTAAGTCGGCACGCCCAGGCGCGAAATCTCGCCGGGGGTCGGATGCCAGGCCGGCCACTCGGTCATGCTGCCGACCTTGGCGATGCCGGACCAAGCCATGGCCTCTTCGCCGACGGTGATGCCGTAACGAATCGCCTTGCCACCATCCAGCACGTAGTAGAGGTAGTGATTGTCGGAATCGACCACGATCGAGCCGGGCGACTCCTTGCGGTGATAGTCGACGATGGCGCGGCGGAACGGTTCCGCAACGGGGGTGTTCTCGTACCGAACTTTGGCAAGGAGTTCCTTGTCCTTCGGCTTGAAGGCCTTGGTGTCGGTCGCCTCGTAATGTGTTGCCTGCATGCAACCCGACAGCATCAGGCCGGCGGCCAAAATTCCCAGCTTAACTTTCAGCGACGACATGGTTTGGTTCCAATCAAAACTATACCGCGCAGGTCCTGAGCTTATCGCCGCAGTTCCTCGACTCCGTTGGTCCCATTATCGTTGAAATCTGCCACAATTCCAGCGTTTAGGGCCTTTTCCCGCGCTGCAAGACCGAAGCTGTGGCTTTTTTGCCGCAAGTTTTGCGGCCTTGGGCTGATTTTTGGGCAAGAGCTGCCCAACCGTCGATTCCGTGCGGCGGTTGAGCCACAGGACGGCTGCAAATACGAAGACTCCGTTAATCTGCGTGTCATCATGAACTTGTCAGAATCGCGCTAAGGACTCTTGGTCGGGTCAGAGGCCTCTACTGGAGTAGTTTATGTTTTCCGTGTTTGTTCCGTTCGAGTCCTCCCTGAGGAAGGCCGTCATCGACGATCTCTCGGTGCTGCCGGAGAGCGCCGTCTGGATCGATCTGGTCAACCCGACCGCCGTTGAGGACAAGGCGGTGGAGCGGCTGGCGGGGATCGCGATCCCGACCCGGGAAGATATGCAGGAGATCGAGATCTCCAGCCGCCTCTATATCGAGAACGGCGCGCGCTACATGACCGCGACGCTGATGTGCAACTCCGATACCGACATGCCCCGGACCACGGCGGTGACCTTCATCCTCGGCGACCATCGGCTGGTGACGGTCCGCTACGACCTGCCCAAGCCGTTCTCGCTGGTGGAGGCCAAGCTCGCCCGTTCCTGCACCCCGGCCATCACCGGCGAGATGGTGCTGATGGAACTGCTGGACGCGGTGATCGACCGCTGCGCCGACATCCTGGAGCGCTGCGGCGCCGAGATTGACCAGGTCTCGCACGACATCTTCGAGCCCGAGAGCGAACGTCACGGTCACGCCAAGCAATATTCCCAGATCCTGATCTCGATCGGCCGTAAGGGCGACCTGACCTCGAAGGTTCGCGAGAGTCTGGTGTCGATCGGCCGCGTCGTCACCTTCCTGTCGGCGGTGGTCGAAGGCGTGAAATGGTCCAAGGACATGCGTGAGCAGCTCAAGACCATGCAGCGTGACGTCGCGTCACTGACCGACCACGCCTCCTATCTTTCGAACAAGATCACGTTCGTGCTCGATGCCATGCTCGGCGTCGTCAATCTCGAGCAGAACAACATCATCAAGCTGTTTTCGGTCATGGCCGTTGTCCTGATGCCGCCGACGCTGATCGCCTCGATCTACGGCATGAACTTCAAGGTGATGCCGGAACTCGAATGGGTGCACGGCTATCCGATGGCGCTGGTGATGATGCTGGTCGCGGCGATCGTCCCGTACTGGATCTTCAAGTTCAAGAAGTGGCTGTGATACCTACCGAGACCTTACGCTGTGCGCAAAGACACGCCGGTTGGTGTCGCAGAATAGATCGGGATTCTGGCCGCGACGTGGTGCGTGCGCTCTGCCCCAATTCCTCCGGTAAAATTTGAGCGGTGGGCTGAACGTTTGGGCGAAACTTGTCTGCGATAAGACAGGGGTAGCCGCGAGGAACAGCCATGGTTGAAAAACGCATAACGTCGCCCCGCAACGTCATCGATCTGGCGAGCTATCGTCAGGTCCTGGCGAGCGGCAAGGCGATGTCGGCACGTCTGTGCCGGCACTGTGGTGCTCCGCTGCTCGATGGCGAGAATGACGACGACTGCTCGACTGCGTTCAGCAGGGCCGCTCCGCGGCTGCGCGAGACGTCGCGTCGGATTCGAGTCGATTGAGGAACGGAAGGTAAGGGCGATCCAGGTCTTGCGGCGGCGTTGTCTGGATCGCCTTGCTTCCCTAGCGTTGGTTGCACGCGATCGCCATTTCCAATTCCGTCATTGCGAGGAGCGAAGCGACGAAGCAATCCAGATTGCCGCCGCGAAGGCAACCTGGATTGCTTCGCTCCGCTCGCAATGACGATGGGCGTCTAAACGTGCTGGCCGCCGTTGATGTGGATCTCGGCGCCGTTGACGTAGGACGAGGTGTCCGTGCACAGCACGTAGATGATCTTGGCGACCTCGTCCGGGGTGCCGAGCCGGTGCATCGGGATCTGCTGGTCGACGATCTTCTCGGTGCCGGGCGACAGGATCGAGGTGTCGATCTCGCCCGGCGCGATCGCGT
The DNA here is from genome assembly GCF_038085055.1 of Bradyrhizobium sp. ISRA442. NCBI lineage: Bacteria > Pseudomonadati > Pseudomonadota > Alphaproteobacteria > Hyphomicrobiales > Nitrobacteraceae > Bradyrhizobium > Bradyrhizobium sp. ISRA442. Next base: position 430,203 of record NZ_JALGCN010000002.1, on the reverse strand, counting down.
TGACGCGCACGCCGACGCGGCCGAAGTCGGAAGCCATCTCCCGCGTCAGCGACGCGAGCGCGGCCTTCGAGGTGGCGTAAGCCGCGCCCGCGAAAGGATGCACGCGCGAGCCCGCGATCGAGGTGACGTTCACGACCGATCCCTTGGCTGCCTTCAGCTCCTCGATCAGCCCGCGCGCCATCATGATCGGTGCGAAGAAATTGACGTGGAAGACGTGCGTCCAGGTGTCGAGGTCGGTATCGACCGAGCCGAGCCGCGTCCCGCCGGGACCCTTCGGCGAGATCGCGGCGTTGTTGACGAGCGCATGCAGCGTGCCGCCCTCGAGACGGCGGCGGATCTCGGAGATCGCGCGCGTGGTGTCCTCGGGGTCGCCGAGGTCGACCTGGATGTGATCCTCAGGGCCGGCGTCCCAGGGGCAGTCCTCCGGAAATGGATGCCGCGAGCAGGTGATGACGCGCCAGCCTGCCGAGGAGAAGCGGATCACGGTGGCGTGGCCGATGCCGCGGCTCGCGCCAGTGAGGAGCAGCGTACGTCGCGGCACGTTGGTTGGATGCGGCATGGAGATCTTTCACTTCAAGGATACATCCGCGTCTTGGACCACGGCTGGCCGACGGCGTCACGACGAAATTCGATGCGGTCGTGCAGACGGAATGGGCGATCGTGCCAGAACTCGATGCGCATCGGCGTGATGCGCCAGCCGCTCCAGCCCGGCGGCCGCGGCACCTCGCCGATGACGTATTTGGCGGCGACTTTGGCGATCGCCTGCTCGAAGGCGAAGCGGCTTTCGAGCGGCTGCGACTGCTTGCTGGCCCAGGCCCCGATCTGGGCCTGCTTGGGACGGGTGGCGAAATAGGCGTCGGCTTCGGCATCGGTCACCGGCGTCACGTTGCCGCGGATGCGAACCTGGCGGCGCAGCGACTTCCAGTGGAAAAGCAACGCGGCCTTAGGATTTGCGGCGAGTTCGCGGCCTTTCTGGCTCGCAATATGGCTGTAGAAGACGAAACCGTCGGAATCGAAGCCCTTCATCAGCACCATGCGCACGTCAGGCAGGCCGTCGGGATCGACGGTTGCGAGCGCCATCGCGTTCGGATCGTTGGGTTCGCCTTTGATCGCCTCGTTCAGCCAGGTCTCGAACAGCGCGAACGGCTCGTCGGCGGCGGTGAAATCACCGGATGTTAAGGGTGTCTGGTGTTTCATCGAGGTCGTGTCGGTCATGTCCGGAGTCCGAGTTGCGTCCCGCGGCCCAAAGCGCGTTGTTGTCCGCTTCCGCCCTATATAGGGCATGGGGACGCGTTGGCCTATCGGCGATCCGCCCGTCCGGCCTTCTCATGACAATGATTCTAATCGGCCTGGGCACGGGTGGCTGCAGCTTCTCCCGCAATGACACTGGCGGCCCCTTCGCCAAGGCCGACGAGGGCGATCTCACCGGCTCGATTACGCGCTCTGCGAAGGACGCCGCACCGACCGAGACCGATCTCGCCTTTGCCCGCAACGCCGCCTCCGACGTCCTGAGCAAGGGCGACAAGGATTCCAGCCAGCATTGGGAGAATCCGGAAACGGGGGCCCGCGGCTCGGTGACGCCGATCGCGCAGTCCTACGCGGCGGAGGACGGCCGCAAGTGCCGCGATTTCCTGGCAAGCTATGTCAACGGCAATACCGAAAGCTGGCTCCAAGGGGCCGGCTGCGAAAGCAGCCATGGCCGCTGGGAGATTCATACGCTAAAGCCGTGGCGGAGCTAGGAATCGCGTCGCGACCCTAGTTGCAAAAATGCCACGCGCCCACCACATGAAGTGCAGGTGGGGCGGGGAGCCCTTTGAACACATCGATTTCCCAAGAGGAGACGTGACGGATGCGCGACCCCTATGAGGTCTTGGGGGTGCCGCGGAGCGCCAACGCTGCCGCGATCAAGAGCGCCTATCGCAAGCTTGCCAAGAAGCATCATCCCGACAGCAACAAGAACGACCCGAAGGCTGCCGAGCGCTTCGCCGAGATCAACACGGCCAACGAGATCCTTGGTGACGAGGACAAGCGCAAGCAGTTCGATCGCGGCGAGATCGACGCCGAGGGCAAGCCGCGCTTCCAGGGTTTTCCGGGCGGCGGCGGCCCGCGCGGGCGGTCAGGTCCGGGTGGCTTCGAGAGCTATACGTTCCGCAGCGGTGGCGGCGGAGCCGGGGCGGGCGCGTTCGAGGACATCCTCAACAGCATGTTCGGCGGCGGAATGCGCGGCGCGCGGCCCGGGGCCGGCGGCGGTGCCCAGTTCGAATTCGACACCGGCGGGATCGGGCTCGATCTCGACCTGAAGGTCGCCATGACCGTCTCGCTGGAAGAATCGGTGAAGGGCGGGGACAAGCGGGTCCGGCTGCCGAACGGCAAGGAACTCAACGTCAAGATCCCGGTCGGCGTCACCGAAGGCCAGCAGATCCGGCTGAGGGGACAGGGCGAGACAGCACAGGGTCATCCGCCCGGCGACCTCCTGATCACCATCAACATCGCCCCGCATCCGTTCTTCAAGGTCGAGGGCGCCGACCTGCGAATCGATCTGCCAGTCGCGCTCTACGAGGCCGTGCTCGGCGGCAAGGTCCGCGTGCCCACTCTCGGCAATGCCGTGGAGCTCTCGGTCCCCAAGAACACCTCCAGTGGCCGAACCTTCCGCCTCAAGGGCAAGGGCCTGCCGAAGGCGGGCGGAACCGGCGACCTCTTCGTCACCATCAGGATTATGCTACCGGACGGGAACGACGCCGAGCTTGAGGCATTGATGGAGAAGTGGCGGGACCAACATCCCTATAATCCGCGTAGCGGGCTCGGCTAGGGCGCTGGCCGAGACCGATGAGACCATCGGAGCATTCTCTTCCCGACAGATGATGCCCGAATATGCGCCTGAAGCGCTGTGAGCGCTTCGACGCTAAGCGTGCTCGGCGTGTCGGCTGCCCGGCGGGGCAGCCGCCGATAAGGTGCGGCCTCGAGAGGGGGACCAGCGCGGTACCAAAAACCCCAATCGAGGCCGCCCGCGTCGATCGGCGGATCGAACGCCACTCATTTTCGCGTGATCATCCGGTGCGATAATGAGACGCACGCATGTCCTGATTCCAAATTTTCAATGTCGGAATCGAGGCACGGCGCTTGTGCAGTTGTTTACGTGCCGTGTTTCTCGGCTTGGTCGTAAACGGCCTGCGCCACCTTGGTCAGCCGGTCACGGTCGCTGCCGCCGGTGACGACATAGCCGACGCCGCGGTCGGCCCAGAACAGCGATCCATCCTTGTCCGTCTTGGCATAGCGCATCTGTGTCGCGCCGCTCTCTGTCTTGGCGGTGTAGATCGTGAACCGCTCGCCCGACGTGCCCTCATACATCAGGAATGACGCCGGTCCGTTCGGCCCCGGCAGCAGCCTGCCGCCGACGAGCTTGAGGCCGCTCGCTTCCAGGTTCGGCGCAAACACGGTCCAGCCGCAGCGCTTGGTCAGCCAGGCCTGGAGATGGTCGCGCTCGTTGCCGGGGACCTCGACGGGATGGCGGACCTCGACGACGTAGAGGCGGTGGGCATCGACCGCATCCTCGGTGAAGCTCTGGAAGGTCGACGGCACGGCCGCAGCTCCATGCGCGAACCAGCCGGCCGTACCGCCGGCGACGAAAGCCACCAGCACCGCCGCGGCGGCGCCGTAGAGCCATTGCCGCGGACGGCGCTCGAGCCGCTCGAGCTCCAGCCGCGCCGGCACCGGCTCCTGGGCGACGGAGTCGTAGCGGGCGTGCAGCATCTCGGCCATGGCGCGCCAGGATTGCACCCGCTCGGCATCCTCGGGGTTGGCGGCAAGCCAGGCCTCGACGTCGGCGCGGCGCTCCACCGGCAACTCGCCGTCGATATAGGCGTGCAATTCGTCCTCGGTCACTGCAATCTTGCGGTCGTTCATATCGGTCGTCTCTGGCTCCGCGGCCCAAAATATAGTTCGCGACTTGCCTGCGCTTTGTCCCGCTGCATGCGGGGCACGCGACATGCGCGATGCATTAATCCTGCCATCATTTCACCCGCCTGAGCGCCGGACGCTCACCTTCCAGCGAAGCTTTAACGTGAGCCCGGGCTCGCGCCAGGCGTGACATTACGGTGCCGATCGGCACGCCCTGGATATCGGCGACCTCGCGGTAGCTCAGGCCCTCCAGCATCACCAGCAGCAGCACCGAGCGCTGCTCCTCGACGAGCGTTGACAGCGCCTTCTCGATGTCGCGCCCTTCGGCCTCCGTCCCGCTGGCATCCGGATTGTTCTCCGTGAGCTGCATGAACTGCGGCCGTCGCGCCAGCGAGCGTCTGCGATTCTTGTTGAGGTTGGTCAGGATGGTGTAGAGCCAGCTCCTGACGTCGCCTCCGAGGAACAGCCGTTCCGAGCGCAGCGCCCGTACCAGGGTATCCTGCACCAGATCGTCGGCCGCATCCGCATCGCGCGTCAGCGCGCGGGCGTAGCGGCGCAGCGCCGGGATCATCGCTTCCACGCTCTGGCGAAATGCACTCATGCCGTCTTGAAGTCCTGCCGTTCGGCGCGAGCGCCTCGATCATCATAACACCCGAGCGGAACGGCTATTCCGGCCTTCGAAACAGCGTTAACGCCGCGTATTAGGACTGTACCGCGAAGGAGGGCTGGTGTACCTCCAGATTTCAACCCGCTCGATGGGACGACAGGAAATGGCGCAGAATTCAGGTCTGATGCAGGGCAAGCGGGGGGTGATCCTCGGCGTTGCCAACAACCGCTCGATTGCCTGGGGCATCGCCAAGGCATGCCACGCGGCCGGCGCCGAGCTCGCGTTCACCTATCAGGGCGATGCGCTGAAGAAGCGTGTCGAGCCGCTCGCTGCCGAAATCGGTGGCCTCGTGCTGGGCCATTGCGACGTCACGGACGCTGCAACCATCGATGCCGCATTCGCGGTGCTGAAGGAGAAGTGGGGCAAGATCGACTTCCTCGTGCACGCGATCGCCTATGGCGAGCAGCTCGACGGCCGCTATGTCGACACCACGCAGGAGAACTTCACCAAGTCGATGCTGATCTCCTGCTACTCGCTGACCGCGGTGGCGCAGCGCGCCGAGAAGCTGATGACCGACGGCGGCTCGATCATCACGCTGTCCTATTACGGCGCCGAGAAATGGATGCCGCACTACAACGTGATGGGCGTGGCGAAGGCGGCGCTGGAGGCCAGCGTGCGCTACCTTGCCGCCGATCTCGGCGAGAAGAACATCCGCGTCAACGCGATCTCGGCCGGGCCGATCAAGACGCTCGCCGCTTCCGGTATCGGTGATTTCCGCTATATCCTGAAGTGGAACGAGTACAACGCGCCGATGCGGCGCAACGTGTCGACCGAGGACGTCGGCGGCAGCGCGCTGTATTTCCTCTCCGACCTGTCGCGCGGCGTCACGGGCGAAGTGCATCACGTCGATTCCGGCTATCATGTGCTGGGCATGAAGCGCCCCGATGCGCCCGACATCGCGCTGGGCGGGAAGGAGTGAGCATGATCCGGAAAAGTGGGAACCGGTTTTCCGACAAGATCATGCTCGAAGAAAAGAGCTAGCCGCCGACTGCAATGCTCGTGCCCACGATCTACTTTCTTCGCCACGGCGAGACCGAATGGAATGCGCTCGGGCGGCTGCAGGGCACCAAGGACGTTCCATTGAACGCGCGCGGCCGCGTTCAGGCGGTGCAGGCCGCCGGCATTTTGGCCGATCTGTTCAAGCGCGATGGTCGCGACAAGACCGCGCTGCCCTTTGTGTCGAGCCCGCTCGGTCGTGCGCGCTCGACCATGGAGCTCGTGCGCGCCAAGCTCGCATTGCCGGCCACGCACTACTCACTTGATGATCGCCTGCGTGAGATCGGCTATGGCACGTGGGAAGGCCTGACGCTGGCCGAGAGCGAAGCCTCCGATCCCGAAGTCTATGCCCGCCGCCTCGCCGATAAATGGTCGGTGGCTCCACAGGGCGGGGAGACCTACGCTGCCGTGCAGCTCCGCATGCTCGACTGGTACGAGTCGCTGCTCGTCGACACCGTCGCGGTCGCCCATGGCGGCACCGCCCGGGCCCTGATGGTCGCCCTCGGCATCGAGACCCCGGCCAGCGCCGCCGAGCTCTATATCGAGCAGGGCGCGGTCTACGTGTTCCGTGACGGGCGGCTGGAGAAGTATAGTTAACCCCGCACGCCATCATTCCGGGGTCGTCGCCCTTCTGCATCGCCCGGAATGACGGCAACAGGGTTGAACGCTGTGCCCCTGGGCGTTACCACAACACAAGTCAGAACTGACTTACGAGCCAGAGACGAATGTCCTTCAACACCTTCGGCCACATGTTCCGCGTCACCACCTTTGGCGAGAGCCACGGGGTGGCGATCGGCTGCGTGGTCGACGGCTGTCCGCCGCTGATCCCGCTCACCGAGGCCGACATCCAGCGCGATCTCGATCGCCGCCGGCCCGGCCAGTCGCGCTTCACGACCCAGCGCCAGGAGCCGGACCAGGTCAAGATCCTCTCCGGCGTCATGGCGCATCCGGAGACCGGCGTGCAGGTGACGACGGGTACGCCGATCGGGCTTCTGATCGAAAACACCGACCAGCGCTCGAAGGACTATTCCGAGATCAAGGACAAGTTCCGGCCCGGTCATGCCGACTTCACCTATGAGGCCAAGTACGGCCTGCGCGACTATCGCGGCGGTGGACGCTCCTCGGCGCGCGAGACGGCGATGCGGGTGGCCGCCGGCGCGATCGCGCGCAAGGTGCTACCCGGCGTGACCGTGCGCGGCGCGCTGGTGCAGATCGGCCCGCACAAGATCGACCGAGACAAATGGGACTGGGACGAGATTGCGAAGAACCCGTTCTTCTGTCCCGACAAGGACAAGGCCGCATTTTTCGAGACCTACCTCGACGGCATCCGCAAGAGTGGCTCCTCGATCGGCGCCGTCATCGAGGTCGTCGCCGAAGGCGTGCCGGCTGGCCTTGGCGCACCGATCTACGCCAAGCTCGATTCCGATCTGGCGGCCGCGATGATGACCATCAACGCCGTGAAGGGCGTCGAGATCGGCGCCGGTTTCGGCGCGGCCGAGCTCACCGGCGAAGAGAACGCCGACGAGATGCGTACCGGCAATGACGTCACGCGCTTCCTGTCCAATCATGCCGGCGGCGTTCTTGGCGGCATCTCCACCGGCCAGCCGGTGGTGGTGCGCTTCGCGGTGAAGCCGACCTCGTCGATCCTGCAGCCGCGCCTGACGGTCGATCGCAAGGGCACCGATACCGAGATCATGACCAAGGGTCGGCATGACCCCTGCGTCGGCATCCGCGCCGTTCCCGTCGGTGAGGCCATGATGGCCTGCGTTCTCGCCGACCACTTCCTGCGCGACCGCGGGCAGGTGGGGCGTTAAAGCCATCGCGCCTTGAGGTCGCGCCACTAGCCCTACGCGCGGCTTGACGGCCCCACAACTTCGTCCGCAAATGCGGCCATGGAAAGCCCCGAGCTGCAGCGGATCACCAACTGGCTGATCGATGGCGCGAGGTCATCGGGCGAACCCGCCAGGATGATCGCCGATGTCTGCGAACGCCTGGTCGCAGCCGGCCTGCCGGTGTGGCGGTTCGGCATCTTCATTCGCACGCTGCATCCCGAAATCTTCGGCCGCAACTTTATCTGGCGGCAGGGCGAGGAGGTCGAGGTCGGCACCGTCGACTTCGACATCCTGGATACGCCCGAATTCGCTCAGAGCCCGCTTCGGATCGTGTTCGAGCAAGGCTTGGAGGTCAGAGGACGCGTCGACGACCCCGACAGCAAGCGGTTTCCGATCATCAACGACATGCGCGCCGAAGGCGCGACCGACTACGTCGCGGTGCCGATGCCGTTTCTCGACGGATCGATCCACGCGACGAGCTGGATGACACGGCATCCCGGCGGCTTCAGCGATGACCACATTGCGACGATCCGGGCCGTCATGGCGCCGCTCGCGCGCGTCAGCGAGATCGTCAGCCTGCGCCGCACCGCCGCGATGCTGCTCGATACCTATGTCGGCAATCGCGCCGGCGCGCGCATCCTCGGCGGCCAGATCCGCCGCGGCCACACCGACACCATGCAGGCGGTGATCTGGCTGTCGGACTTGCGCGGCTTCACCGCGCTGTCCGACCGGCTGCCTGCCGAGACCGTGGTCGAGATCCTCAACCAATACTTCGACTGTCAGGTGACCGCGATCCGCGGCCACGGCGGCGAGGTCCTGAAATTCATGGGCGACGGCCTGCTCGCGGTGTTTCCGATCGACGAATATGTCGGCGATGCCGCGCATGTCTGTTCGCGGGTGCTGGAAGCCGCGCGCAAATCCCGCGCCAGTGTCGAAGCGCTCGCCTTCCCGGTCGGCGACATCATCGAGCGCTTCCGCTTCGGCGTTGCGCTGCATGTCGGCAACATCCTCTACGGCAATATCGGCGGGGGCAACCGGCTCGACTTCACCTGCATCGGACCCGCGGTCAATCTTGCGGCACGGCTGGAGAAGATCGCCGGCCGCATGGGGCGGACCGTTGTGGCCTCGGAAGGCTTCGCCAACGTCTGCCACCATGGCTGGCGCGAACTCGGCGAGTTTCCGATCGCGGGGTTTTCCAAGGCGCAGCGCGTGTACGGGCTCGCCGAGGAGGCACCGGTGGTGATGGCGTAAGGCGTGTTTCGGTCAAAGACCGATATTGGCTCTTTGAGTGAAGCAGACCAGGCAGACGTCCGACCGGCCCCGACACATTGCCGCTGCAATCAAAACGGTATAATATTCGGCGTTGCTCGGCCGGCTCCACATGCCGGTCTTTCGTTCGATCCTGCATTGCGTCGCGAAAAACAGGAGCACGATCATGCCGATTACGACGCTGAAGGTTTTGGCAAGCCTCATTCAATTGCATGGGCCGGGCGCAACCATTCAGAGCGACCATCAGGGGATCGACGCATTGCTGAACGATCTGCGCGGACAAGGTACGGAGCAAGGCGTTGTCTCCGACAAGCCCGTGGCGACCGAGGCCGCGTTCAGACGAGGCGGTTTTGCCAAAGGTGCCAATGCAGGTGCCTTTCGCAGGGGGGCATATGCTCCGGGCGTCGGCGCATTCCGCCGAGGGGGATTTGTTCGAGGCTACTAGCTGAGTGTCCTCCAGCCCGTCTCGGTAATCGGTATGTCGGCTGACGGTTCAGATTGTGCCGCCTTCCACGATCAGCCGATCACGCAATTGCTGGTCAAGGTCGCGGCGAGATGCAACATCGACTGCTCCTATTGTTACTGGTTCCGCGACGCGTCCGTTTATAGCAAGCCGAAGCTGATGGGCCCTGAGGTGCAGCATCGATTGCTGCTGCGGATCGAGGAGCACGTCGTCAGATATTCCCTCGCCGATTTTCCCATTATTCTGCACGGCGGCGAGCCGCTGCTGTGGGGCGTCGAGAACTTCCACCGCTTTGCCGAGGCCTGCGAGGGCATTTCATCGCGCACGGGCTGCGAGATACCCATCGCGGTCACGACCAACGGCGTGTTGATCGACGACGAGTGGCTGGCTTGCTTCGAGGCTCGCAACATTTCGGTTGCGATCAGCGTAGACGGGCCGGCCCATATTCACGACCTCCATCGCAAGACGTTTCAGGGTACGGGCACTCATGCCGCCGTAGAGCGTGCCGCCCGCATGCTGGTGGCGCGCAACATTGGCGTCATTGCCCTTGCCGTCTGCAATCCCGCTTACGCGCCGCAGGAATACGCCGATTTTTTCGCCGCGTGTGGAATCTCCAACTACGACATCATGATCCCCGACGCGACGGTGGATGAGAAGCCGCCATCCATTGCCGCCTTCTACAAGGGGCTGTTCGAGATCTGGCTGGAGGCAAATCGCACGACTGCGGCGACCGATATCCGCATCATATCCGACATGATCACCGCCCTGCTTGGCAACAATGCGCCGACCGAGGGCGTGGGCCACAAACCCGTCGAGCTTTGCACCGTGATGACCGACGGCACTGTGGAGGCCCATGACGTGCTGCGGATTGCGGGCGACGGCTTCACCAACACCAGCTTCAACATCTTCGATCATGCGATCGACGAGGTCCGGAATGAGCCGCGCTGGAAGGCCGCCCGCGATGCTTCGATCAATCTTTGCGCGAAGTGTCGCCAGTGCAAATTCATGAACGCCTGCGGGGGAGGCTATCTTCCGCACCGCTTCTCCAGGACGAACGGCTACGACAATCCTTCGGTCTATTGCGACGATCTCTATTCGATGTTCGAGAACATGCAATCCGTACTGGAGAGCCATCTCTACGTCAGCAAGCCGGACGGCGATCGCGTCAGCGTGCGTGACACGTTGGCGGGCGCCTAGAGCATGATCCGGAAAAGTGTGCAGCGGTTTTCCGAAAAGATCATGCTCAAACAATAACCTAAAGCGCGATGACGATTTATCCTAATCTCATCGCGCTTTAGTGCACGGCTGCTTCGCTGTCCAGCGTGCGCCGGTTCTGCACTATTGCTGATGCTCTGTGGCGGGAATGCAAAGCCGGAAAGCCGCCTTGAGGTCTATTCCTCAGGCTCGGTCGTGAACAGCAGCGGATAGCCCTTGGCGCGGCCGGCGTCGGTGGCGCGCGTCGCCTTGGTCTCGGCGACGTCCCTGGTGAACACGGCGACGACGCAGGCGCCAAGCTTGTGCGCGGTGATCATGACCTTGTAGGCCTCATCCTCGGTCATGCGGAATTCGGCCTTGAGCACCAGTGTGACGAATTCGCGCGGCGTGTAGTCATCGTTGATCAGGATGACCTTGTGCAGCCGCGGCCGCTCGACTTTGGTTTTGGTCCGCGTCTTCGGCGCGGTGACGGTGTCGCTCATTCCGCCTCCTGAAACGGCGGGCTTCGGGTTCCAGCCGCGACGGTCAGGTCGCGGCCTTCTCACCATATTGTAGGACCTGGACCTTCTCCAAGGTGATCAGGCCGCTCGACATCATGCCGTCCAGGATGGGCAGGAATGCGTTGATGTTGTCCTCACTGTCGACGATCTCGATCAGCAGCGGCAGGTCCTCCGACAGCCGCAGGATCTTCGAGGTGTGCAGCCGGCTCGACTTGCCGAAGCCCATCGGTCCGCGCAGCACGGTGGCGCCGGCAAGGTGCCGCTCGCGCGCCGTCATCACGATCGCTTCATAGAGCGGCTTGCCGTCGAAATGGTCGCTCTCGCCGATAAAGATCCGGAGCAACACTGCCTGATTGGGAATTTGCATGATCAGCTCCTTTTCAAGCGATTATAGCGGCTCGCCATCATATGGCCGAGCCACACCGAGGCCAGCCAGCAGATCAGGGACGCCGCAATATAGGCCAGTGCCGTCGCTTTCATGCTGCCGTGCAACAGGCGGAAGGTTTCCAGGCTGAAAGTCGAAAAGGTGGTGTAGCCGCCGCAGAACCCGGTCATGACGAATTGCCGGTGCTCAGGCCGCGCCAGGAGGCGGCCGTCAGGGCCGGTCAGCGTCGCATAGAAGCCGATGATCAGCGAGCCCGTGGCGTTGATGAACAGCGTCGCGAAGGGAAATCCGGGGCCGGTATCGAGCGCGAGCCCGACCAGATAGCGCGTCAGCCCGCCGACAATGCTGCCGGCGGCGACCCAGGCATAGAGCACCGCGCTGCGCCAGCGGTCGGCGGAGGTGGGGACGCTCATGCGCAGCTAACCTCCAAACCGATCCGCAAGGAGGAAGCCGCAACTGACGGCCACGAGGCACAGGCCGACCGAGAACACCACGTTGCCGAGCGCATGGAGCTGCTCGCCGCTGCGTGCCAGCGTCAGCGTTTGCAGGCTGAAGGAGGACACGGTGGTGTAGCAGCCGAGGAAGCCGGTAACCGCGAACAGCCATGGGGTGGGCGAGGCGAAGACCGAGCCCGGATGCGTCGCCAGCGCGCCGAGGATGCCGATCAGGAACGCGCCGGTGACGTTGATGGTCATGGTGCCCCAGGGAAATGTCTCGCCCAGCCGCCGCGCGATCGCACCGGAGATGAAATAGCGCGCGCATCCGCCGAGCGCGCAGCCGATCACGATTGCGACCAATCCGCTCAGCACGTCCGATCCTCATGCGTCGTTGTGTTCATCGTTGCCCCTTTGACGTCGTCGTTGGTGTCGTGATGCCGTCGCCGATCGCGAGCAGGCCCGCCAGCGAGACCAGCGCGAAGCCGAGCCCGGCGAGGAACGTACCGGCCGGGCCGTAAGCGTCCCACAGCGCGCCGGCGATGATGCTCGCCGCCAGCATCGCAAGCCCCGTGAACAGGTTGAAATAGCCGAACGCGGTGCCGCGCAAGCTTGGCGGTGCGGCATCGGCCACGAGCGCCGCGAACAGGCCTTGCGTCAGCCCCATATGCAGGCCCCACAGCACGATGCCGAGCGCGAGGCCGGCCATGCTCGGCAGCAATGCGAGCGCGAGATCGGCCGCGGCGAGAACCACGAGGCCAAGTGCGAGCAGGCTGGTGCGGTTGATCCGGTCCGACAGCACGCCGGCCGGATAGGCAGAGAGCGCATAGACGATGTTCATCAGCACCAGCACGGCCGGGACCCACATCGCGTTGATCCCGATGCTCTGCGCCCGCAGGATCAGGAAGGCCTCGCTGAAGCGTGCGAGCGTGAAGACGACGCCGACCGCCACCACGCGCCAATAGACCGCGCCAAGCTGCCGCATTGCGGCGAGGTTGAGCGGATTTTTCGCGGGCTCCCCCTTTGCGTCCGGCTCAGGCTCGTTCACCGCGAGCGCGATCAGTCCGAAGGACAGGAAGCCCGGCACCACCGCCACCCAGAATACCGCAGCAAAATTGTCCGCGGTCCACCACATCAGCCCGATCGCCGCCAGCGGCCCGACGAAGGCGCCGATGGTATCGAGCGACTGGCGCAGGCCGAAGCTCGCGCCGCGCAGGCCGGGCGGGGCGAGATCGGCGATCAGGGCGTCCCGCGGCGCGCCGCGAATGCCCTTGCCGACCCGGTCGATGAAGCGTGCCGCGACCAGCCATCCGGCGCTTGGCGCCAGCGGGAACAGCGGCTTGGTGAAGGCGGCCAGCCCATAGCCGAGGGCCGCGAGCAGCTTGCGCCGGCCGAGCCAGTCCGACAGCGCGCCCGAGAAGATCTTCGTGATCGAGGCGGTCGCCTCCGCAATGCCCTCGATGAAACCGACCGTGAGCGTCGAAGTGCCGAGCACCGTGACGAGATAGACCGGCAAAAGCGCGTGGATCATCTCGGAGGAGATATCCATCAGCATCGAAACGAAGCCGAGTATCCAGACCCCCTTCGGGACCCGGTCGAGCGCGGCATGTGGCGTCGTCGTCACGTCGTGCCTTTCGTTACCAGACAACAAAAAACCCGCCATCGGCGGGCTCGTCCATGCTCCCGCCGAAGGCAGGGCTTCGCATTGCCCCACCTCGAGCAGGAGTCATCAGCCCATTACGGTCGTCTGCCGCCGGGCGGTTATCGGGGGACTCCATCCCCATCTGCGAGCGCAAGCCTAGCATGGAAATTGCGGCGGACAAGAGTTGGCGCCGCGCGCGCATCAATCACGCCCCGTCATTCCGGGATGGCGCGTCAGCGCCAGACCCGGAATCTCGAGATTCCGGGTTCTCGCTTCGCGAGCCCCGGAATGACGCTGTATGTACGATCGCGTGCGCGGTCTCGCGGCACGACCATGGCAGAGCTGCGGCAGCTTTGCGCAACGGCGCACATCCTTAACTCGAATGTGAAGCCCAGGCGATCTTCGCGCTTTTCGGCCGCGCAATTGCATGTCACCATCGCGTCATACGACGGGAGGGCGCGATGCGCTTGCTATTCTCGATCGGGGCTGTGCTGGTTGCCGGCGTGCTTGCCGGTTGGGATGTCGCGAGCGTCGCGGCGCCGGGGCCGAAATATCAGCCGCAGCGGCAAGCGGCCGACAAGGATGCCCAGTCGGTCGATGTCGAGCTGATCCTCGCGGTCGACGTCTCCTACTCCATGGACATGGACGAGCTCGCGATCCAGCGCGAAGGCTACGCGCAGGCAATCCAGTCGAAGGAGTTCTTGCAGGCGCTCAAGTTGGGTCCGAACGGCCGGATCGCGGTGACCTATTTCGAATGGGCCGCCTCCAGCGACCAGAAGATCATCATTCCCTGGCGACTGATCGATGGACCCGAAACGGCCGATGCTGTCGCCGCCGAGATCTTGAAGACGCCAATCCGGCGCGCCTCGCGCACCTCGATCTCAGGCGCGATCGGCTTTGCGATGCCGCTGTTCGACGAGAATCCCTATCACGGGCTTCGCCGCGTGATCGACATTTCCGGTGACGGCCCCAACAACAATGGCGGTCCGGTCACGGTGGCGCGCGACGCGGCGCTCGAGAAGGGCATCGTCATCAATGGCCTGCCGATCATGGTCAAGGAGCCGTCCTACTCGACCATGGATATCGACAATCTCGACTACTACTACGAGGACTGCGTCGTCGGCGGCCCCGGCTCCTTCGTGATCGCGATCAAGGATCGCGAGAAGTTCAAGGAGGCGATCCGTACCAAGCTGCTGATGGAGGTCGCCGGCCGCAAGCCGGAGCCTCCGGTGACGAGGGTCGCCGACAAGGAGCCGCGGGTGAACTGCCTGATCGGCGAAAAGATCTGGCAGGACCGCTGGGGACGCTGAGGCGTTACCGTAAGATGAGACCATTTGCCCCATCTCAGCCGCCGGTTGAATTTAACGGCTCGTTAACCACCGCACGGCCCTAATCCGACCGTCTCCAGTCGTGTCGGGCTGTGTCCTGATATTGCTATTGCCCGTCCCAACGAAAGCGGTTTTGTCGAACTGATCCGTCTCGCAGTCCCATGGCCATCGTCACGCAAAGCACCAGCCAGATTTCGCCCGCCATGGAGCGGGTCTATCACCAGAGCAATCTGCTCGGTGAGTGGAAAGGCACGTGGGCAGGAAACAGCCAGGCCGTCGCCTTCAAGGTGGTGAACATCCGCGGCGCCCGGGCGCAGGTCGAATACACCCATAACGGACATACCGAGCGCGGCTTCGGCCAGGTCGACGGCGCGACCATCAGCTTCGGCTCCGTCACGATCGGAACCAAGGACGGCAAGGGCGCGGCGCTCGTGTTCTCCGCGGGCGGCGGCAAGGCGAGCGCGTATCTGGAAAAGCAGGCGCCGCCGGCCGACGACAACCGCCTCATCGGAAGCTGGGGCGGCTATTCAGCCGACAACGGCAAGAGCGCGAGCTTTCGCGTGCTCTCCGTCAACGGCAAGGAAGCGCAGGTCAGCGTCACCACCGACGGCATCACCCGCCAGGGCACCGGTATCGTGTACCAGAACGTCATCATGTTCGGGCAGGCACAGATTTCGACGGATGACGGCAAGAACGGCAAGATCATCTATCAGTTTGGCACCAAGTCCTTCGTGGTACCGGTGACGAAATATCCGCCAGCGGATTCGTCATCAGCGGTGGACAAGACGGCGTAGCGGCTCAAAGCCGAGCCACGCAGGATTGCGTCAGCGTCTTCAATTGCCGGTCGATCGTGCGCAGGTTCAAAAGCGCCGTCCCGAACGCGTGGTTTCCGATGCGTCGCCAGATCGCCGACGTTTGCTCCATCAGGTCCGGAATCGTCAGCGGAAACTCCGCCGCCTGCTGCAACGCCGCCTTCTCGTTGATGAGATATTCCCCGTTCAGCGCAAATAGGACCTGGGCGATGCAGGCGAGCGCGCGGTAGGCGCAGCCCGCGACATGGACCTGATCCTCACGCAGCGCGGCAAGCTCGGCATTCTCGATGCTGAACAGGATCTCCCACCGAAATCGCTGGATCAGCGCGTCGCGCAGCGGCTGCGGATAGGGAAGTGCGATCGACTTCAGCTCCGCAATCACCGCGCGCTCATCGCGCAGCGCCTGACAGCAGGCGATCTCGCCCATCCAGATCGCCGAGCAGAACCCGTGCGGATGTCCGGGTTGATAGTCCATGCTGATCTGTCCCGCCCGGCAGGCCTCCATCGTGCGCCGGACCGCATCGATGTTCCGGTAGAGCAGATCGACCTTCTGTCCCTCGATGGTCAGCCAGGCGCCACCGACGATCCACGGTCCCCATTCGCCAACCGAGGTGACCGTCGTCGCCTCCGGATCGTCGGCGAGCTGCCGCGCCGCCTGTTGCAGGCGATCAGTGTCGAGCTTGCGGTTGTCAGAGAAATACAGCCCGATGTCGTAGTCGGAGTTTTCGTGCGACGTCCCTCGCGCCCGCGAGCCACCGAGCACGATGGCCTCGACGCCTGCGACGCCGCCGAGCGTGGATGTCAGCCGCTCGATGAGCGGATCGTGCTGGATGTCCGTCTGCGCTGCCATCGGGCGAAGCCCCGCACGGTGCTGTGTGCTTCCGGCCGCGGGTATGGTCCTCTTGTGGGGGATGGTCAACTCCCGGACGAGTGACTGACTGATGGTTCGCGTTGCCAACGCGGCCGGCGGCAGGCAAGACTGGCACATCGTTCGAGCTGGGTGAAATCGATGGCGAACGCCAGACTTGCCGAAACATCCGACCTTGCGGGGCTGCTCGCGCTATTCCGCGCCTCCGACGTCAGTGCGAGCGCTGCGCCTGAGGAGGCCGCAGACATCTGGTGTCAGACCCTGGCTCGTGGCGACCTCGCCGTGTTCGTGTCGGAAGCCGACGGCCAAATCGTCGCCACCTGCATGCTCATCACCGCGCCCAATCTGTTGCGCGGCGGCCGGCGCCACGGCTTTCTCGAGAATGTCGTGACCCATCCCGTCTATCAGGGACGCGGCCACGGGCGCGCCGTCGTTGCAGGCGCGCTCGCGGAAGCCTGGCGCCGGGATTGTTACCACGTGCTGATGCAAAGCGGCCGCAAGGATCCGCGCGTGCATCGCTTCTATGAGGCCTGTGGCTTCGTGCCGGGCTTGCGGGTCGGCTATGTCGCGCACAGGCCCGCGCCCCCGGCGTAACGGAGATCAGATCCGCGCCTCCAGGATCAGGTTGAAGGGCGTCTCTGCGGCGCGACGGAAGCGCGTCAGGCCACCCTCGCGCGCGACCTTGCGCAGCCTTGCCTCGCCGGCTTGCGCGCCCAGCGCCAGGCCGACCTCCTGATCGAGCGATGCCGGCGTGCAGATCATGGTCGACGCTGCGTAGTAGACCCGCCCGACCGGATTGAGGTTATCCTCGAGGCGGTCGCCCGCGAACGGCTCGACCAGCATGCAGGTGCCGTCCTCGGCCATGGATTCGCGCACGTGACTGAGGGCGCCGACGGGATCGCCCATGTCGTGCAGGCAATCGAAGAAGCAGACGAGATCATAGCCTTCGGCCGGATAGGTCTTCGCCGAATGAACGGCGAAGGAGACCCGATCGTCCATCTTCGCCTCGGCGGTAGACTTTCGCGCGGCCTCGATCGAGCCCTCGTGATAGTCGAAGCCGTAGAAGCGCGAATTCGGGAAGGCCTCTGCCATCAGCCGTGTCGAGACGCCGTGCCCGCAGCCGACATCGGCGACCTTGGCGCCGCGCTTGAGCTTGTCCACCACGCCTTCGAGCGCCGGCAGCCACTCCTGCACCAGATGATGCTTGTAGCCGGTGCGGAAGAAGCGCGCCGTGCCGCAGAACAGGCATTCGCTGCGGCGGTTCCAGCCGACACCCTTGCCGCTCTTGAAGGCGTCCGTAACCTTCGGCTCGTCGAGAAACGTCGAGGCAACGACACTGCCGAATGCGCCGAGGAACACCGGGCTGTCCTCGTCGGCAAGCGCCATCGCTTGCTCTGGCTGCATGGAGAACTTGCCGGTCGCGGAATCGTATTCGATGTAGCCGGAAGCCGCCTGGCTCGCCAGCCACTCGCGGACGTAGCGCTCCTTCGTTCCGGTCGCGCTCGCGAGCTCAGCGGAGTTCATCGGCCCCTTGGCGAGGGCGCGGTAGAGACCGAGCTTGTCGCCCAGCAAGACCAGCGATGCATTCATCGCCGCGCCGAGCTCAGTGACCATCTTGCCCATAAAGGCATTCAACCTGTCGGAATTGACCTCCACGAGAGCCTCCATGCAATGTCGGGGCATTTACAAATCTTGCGTGCTGCCGGACCGGCCGCTTATCCGCAGGAGGGGACGAGTCCCAGAACTCCGCGGTTCCTCTATGTGGGTCAGGCCGGCGCGCGGCAGGTTCAACGCCTCACGACAACGACAGCACCTTGTGACTTGGAGTGTTCTTGAAATCGCGGAAGACGTATTCCTGGAACTGGATCAAGCGATGACCGGTCGCCATCGCTGGCATTCGTGACATCCCCAGAGTATAATTTGCGCACTTTTTGACGGTAGCTGAATGTCCAAGCTCGCAGATTCATCTGGTCTCGCAGTTCTATTCGCAGCGCTTTGTCTCGGCGGAGCGCCGGTTGACGCGCAAGTGGCGCCCCTGAGGTATTGGATACCGGGCGGGCCGTTCGGCTTCGGTGACAGTGTCAGCCAGAGCGGCGATACCTACGGCAACTTTCCGAGCTTCAAGGCCGGCGACACAGGCGGGCGCTACGATTTTGCGAATGGATTCTTTGTCGGAAGTGCACGCGGCAACGTTGGCTGGAACGGCCTCAGCCAGGTCCAGACATCCAGCAATTTCAGTGCGCTCTCTTATGAGGGCACGCAGTTCGGTTACAACTACAAGACTGCGGGCGGCATGCCCGTCACGTTCTTTGCCGGATTTGACACGCTGAAATACGGCAACGGCCTCGGTGGTTCGCTTGCGCCGCTCACCTCCAGCGCTACACCCGGCTACGGCGCATTCGCGGGTGTCGAATTCAAGCCGACCTCCAACCTCAGCCTGTCGTTCGGGGCCGGTTACACCCAGCAGCAATCGGGGCGCATGGACAGCGACATCAATTCGTCCATGCTGCCGGGCGAGTCGCCGGTTTTCGGCGGCCTTCGGCGCTAAGAGTTTACCGCGTAAACCGCGCCACAAGCTCCACATGCGGCGTGTGCCGGAATTGGTCGACGGGCACCACAGCCTCGATCTTGTAACCGCCGTCGATCAGGAGCCGCGCGTCGCGGGCGAAGGTTGCGACGTTGCAGGACACCGCGACCACGACCGGCACTTTGCTTGCGGCGAGCTTCAGCGCCTGCGCTTGCGCGCCCTGGCGCGGCGGGTCGAACACGACGGCGTCGAAGTCGCGCAGCTCCTGCGGCATCAGCGGTCGGCGGAACAGGTCGCGCGGCTCGGCCTTGATCGGCTTCAGGCCCGGGGTGCGCGCGGCCTTCGATAGCGCTGCGATTGCGGCGGCATCGCTGTCATAGGCGGCGATGCGCGCCTTTTCCGCAAGCCGGAGCGCGAACGGGCCGACACCGCAGAAGAGATCGGCGATCTCCTTGGCCTTGACGACGCGCATCGCGACGAGCGCGGCAAGCGTCTCCTCGCCCGCCACGGTTGCTTGCAGGAAGGACCCCGGGGGCAGCGTCACCTCGGCGCGGCCCATCTGCAGCGTCGGCGGCAGCCGCTGCAGCACCAGTTCGCCGTGCCGCGACAGCCGCGCCAGGCGATGCTGCTCGGCGATGCGCGACAGCACCGCCACCATCGCTGCCGGCAACCGGCCGGAGCCGCGCACATCGACATCGAGGCCGTTCTTGGTGGCCGTGATCTGGATGTCGAGTGGCTTCGTCACCGGCATCTTGGACGTCAAGGGTTCCGCGATCGCCCAGGCCGCATCGAGCGCGCCCTCGAGCGCGGGATCGAGGATCGGGCAGCGATGGATCGGGATGACGTCGTGCGAGCTTGCGGCGGCAAAGCCAACCTTGAGGATGTCGTGCGTGCCGAACCGGCCATGCAGCGTGATGCGGCGACGGCCGGCGCCATGAGCATCGACCAGCGGTGCCACCTCGCATTCGATGCCAGCCTGCGCCAGTGTCTCGACCACGAGGCCGCGCTTCCAGGCGTGATAGGGCGCGGCCGCCCAATGCTGGATCGCGCAGCCGCCGCAGATGCCGAAATGCGGACAGAACGGTTCGATGCGCTCGGGGCTCGCGACGTCGACCGCAAGCAGTTTGCGGCGGTCGGGATGGTTGCCCGCGACATGCTCGACCTCGACGGTCTCGCCGCCGAGCGCAAAAGGCACATAAATCGCCTCGCGTGCGTCGAGACAGACGCCGTCGCCGCGATGGCCGACGTGATCGATCCTCAAGCTCTCAACCACGGCGCGCGCCCAGGAAGAATTCGATGTTGCCGTCGCCGCCCTTGATCGGTGAGGGAAACACCTCGATGTCGGTGCAGCCGAGCGAGGCGGCGAACGCCGCGATGTCGTCGCAGATCTCCTTGTGCACGGCGGCGTCGCGGATGATGCCGCGCTTGTTGTGCTTCCGCTTCGCCTCGAACTGCGGCTTGATCAATGCGAGCAGGCTCATCGGCGCGGCCGCGAGCGACAGCGCCACGGGCAGCACCGTCTTCAGCGAGATGAAGCTGACATCGATGACGACGATATCGGGCCGCGCCGGCAGCCGTTTGCCCTCGTAGCTGCGGATGTCGGTCTCCTCCATCGACACGATCTTGGAGTGGCCGCGCAGCGAGGGGTGCAACTGCTCGCGCCCGACATCGACGGCGAAAACGAGGCTCGCGCCGTTGGCCAGCAGCACTTCGGTGAAACCGCCGGTAGAGGCGCCGACGTCGAGGCAGACATGGTCCTCGATATCGATGGGATAGCGCTCCAGCGCACCCGCAAGCTTGACGCCGCCGCGCGAGACGAAGGGATGCGCCGGCTCCGCCTGGATCACCGCGTCCTCGGCGATGGTCTCGGAGGGCTTCGCCACCAGTTTGTCGTCGGCGGTGACGAGGCCGGCCTCGATCGCCGCGCGCGCCCGTGCCCGGCTCTCGAACAGGCCGCGCTCGACCAAAAGAACATCCGCGCGCTTGCGGGCAAGGGACATCACGCTCTCCGGGAAGCGACTGGCGCTTATGTAGCGATAAGTCGCGCGGCCGCCATCCGGACGCAAGCCTCGAACGCGGTAAGATCGTGCCAGACGTCGACCGGCATCTCTGCCGGCGTCACCAGCGGGCAGCCGTGCAGCTCCAGCGCGTGGATCATCATGAGATTGTCGACCAGACCAAAATCCTCGACGGTCAGGCCCTGCGCATCGACCAGCCGCCCGTTCTCGGACGCAACATCGATGAAGCGGCCGACGCGGTCGACGTAGATAGCGGGATCGTTGGAATAGGCCAGACAAAACTTGCCGCGGCCGGCCATGTAGCCGAGCTCGTAGACGGTACCGGGATCTGCTCCGGCGCCGCGGAACGGCGTCAAATTGGCAATGATGGCGTCGGCCGCGTCCATCATCGCCTCGTTGCCGCAGAAGATCTGCCGCGAGGCGTCGGGCGCGGTGAGGTCGATCTCGTTATCGAGGGGATAAAGGCCGGTGAGCCCGAAGCGAGCGCAGATCGCAGCCTTCTGCCGGCCGATCTCCACCGCATCCGGCAGGAACACGTCGGGGCCTGCCAGATAGATTTTCATGGAAGCGGTGCTGCTTCGCGAAGGTCGAAGCTCGCCGTCAGGCGAGCTTGACCGTCTCGGTCTTGGCGTCCTTGCCGAGCGCCTCGAACACCTTGGCGACGATGCCCTTGGCGTCGAGACCGGCGCGGCCGTACATCGCGGCCGGCGTGTCATGGTCGAGGAACACGTCGGGCAGCACCATCGTGCGGAACTTCACCATGCCGCTGTCGAGCACGCCCTGATCGGTCAGGAACTGCGCAACATGCGAGCCGAAGCCGCCGACCGAGCCTTCCTCGATCGTGATCAGGATTTCGTGGTCGCGGGCGAGCTTGAGCACCAGGTCGGTGTCGAGCGGCTTCATGAAGCGGGCATCCGCGATGGTGGTGGAGAGGCCGTGCGCGGCGAGTTCGTCGGCCGCCTTCTCGCACTCGGCCAGGCGCGTGCCGAAGGAGAGCAGGGCGATCTTGTTGCCCTGGCGGATGACGCGGCCCTTGCCGATCTCGAGGGGAACGCCGACGTCGGGCATTTCGACGCCACGGCCTTCGCCGCGAGGATAGCGCAGCGCGCTGGGGCGGTCGTTGATCGCGACCTGAGTCGCGACCATGTGCACCATTTCGGCTTCGTCGCTAGCCGCCATGATCACCATGTTCGGCAGACAGCCCAGATAAGCGTTGTCGAACGAGCCGGCATGCGTCGCACCGTCGGCGCCGACGAGGCCGGCGCGGTCGATGGCGAAGCGCACGGGCAGGTTCTGGATCGCGACGTCATGCACGACCTGGTCGTAGCCGCGCTGCAGGAAGGTCGAGTAGATCGCGCAGAACGGCTTGTAGCCTTCGGTCGCAAGACCCGCGGCGAAGGTCACTGCATGCTGTTCGGCGATGCCGACGTCGAAAGTGCGGTCCGGGAACGCCTTGTTGAAGATGTCGACGCCGGTGCCCGACGGCATCGCCGCAGTGATGGCGACGATCTTGTCGTCCTTCTGCGCTTCCTTGACGAGGCTCTGGCCGAACACGTTCTGATAGGCCGGCGCGTTGGGCTTGGCCTTGACCTGCGTACCGGTCGCGACGTCGAACTTGACGACGGCGTGGTACTTGTCGGCGGAGGCTTCCGCCGGGCCGTAGCCCTTGCCCTTCTGCGTTACGACGTGGACCAGGATCGGGCCGGTCTCCATGTCGCGGACGTTCTTCAGCACGGGCAGCAGATGGTCGAGGTTGTGACCGTCGATCGGGCCGACATAGTAGAAGCCGAGCTCCTCGAACAGCGTGCCGCCGTCCATCATGAAGCCGCGGGAATATTCCTCGACGCGGTTGGCGCGGTTGGCGATGATCTTCGGCAGGCGCTTGTTGATCTGCTTGGCCGCCTCGCGCAGCGTGCGGTAGGTCTTGCCGGAATAGAGCCGCGACAGATAGGCGCTCATGGCGCCGACCGGCGGCGCGATCGACATGTCGTTGTCGTTGAGGATGACGATCAGGCGCGAATTCATCGCGCCCGCATTGTTCATGGCCTCATAGGCCATGCCTGCCGACATCGCGCCGTCACCGATGACGGCAATGACGTTGTTGGTTCCGCCGGCGAGGTCGCGCGCCACCGCCATGCCGAGGCCGGCCGAGATCGAGGTCGAGGAGTGCGCGGCGCCAAACGGATCGTAATCGCTCTCGCTGCGCTTGGTGAAACCGGACAGGCCGCCGCCGGTGCGCAGCGTGCGGATGCGGTCACGCCGGCCGGTGAGGATCTTGTGCGGATAGGCCTGGTGGCCGACGTCCCAGATCAGCCGGTCCCGCGGCGTGTCGAAGATGTAGTGGATCGCGGTGGTGAGCTCGACGACACCGAGGCCCGCGCCGAAGTGACCGCCGGTCACGGAAACGGCGTCGATGGTCTCCTGCCGCAGCTCGTCGGCGACCTGACGGACCTGCTCGATCTTGAGCTTGCGAAGGTCTTCCGGTGTCCGGATGGTGTCGAGAAGCGGCGTCTTACTGTATGCGTTCACGGCGATTTCCAATTTTTCAGCGCCGGAAGGTCATTCCGGCGCGCGATGGGTTTGCACAATATAGGCGCAGCGCGAGTCCTCAACCGTCGGAGCCACCTGCGAGGGGCACAGCCCCGTCTTCAAGCTTAAGTGAGCTTAAGTGCGCTCCGGTTCAGTCTCTGTGATCCCTGTCACGAAGATCGGCTTCGTCCGTCCCAGCCAATTTCATTAGCGATTTGAAGCACTTATCGCCAGCAATCGGTGCTTACGAAAGGCTTGCAAAAAGCCACAGTCCGCGCAGCTTTACACCAAACCTTGGACCAAAGCCAACCCGCTGGGCCGATTAGGGGTATGCAGGCGCACCCGGCAGGCCGGCTTGGTTAACCACGGCCCCGGGCGGAACGTTCCTCTCGCCCGGTTCCCTGGCAGGCTTTCGGGGGCGAAATTGAGGATATTTTTGGCCCTTCGCCGCTCCGGCAAGGGCCTCAAGGTTCCAAATGGCTTCTCAAATGGCTTTTGGAGGGTGGAAAAGAGGACAGGGTTACTGCACGTCGAGCGGCGCGGTGCCGGCGGCCTGGCCACTGGCGTCCGTGGTGATCTTGTCGACGCGCGCCTCGGCCTGGCGCAGAAGTTCCTCGCAGCGGCGCTTCAGCGCCTCGCCGCGCTCATAGATCGTCACCGATTCCTCGAGCGGCACCTTGCCGTCCTCGAGCCGCTTCACGATCGTTTCGAGTTCCTCGATCGCGCGCTCGAAGGTGAGCCTGGAGACGTCGACTTGGGTATTTTCGGCCATATCCATTTCCGATTGCCCGACTCGCGTTCCTCACCGAGAAAGCAGAGTTTTGCGGGCGTAATGTGGCGGGTGTCTTCAAGCGCCCATCAGGGCGCCGACATGCGCCGAAACAGATTCTTTCAGTCCTTGCAGATCATAGCCACCCTCGAGCACCGAAACAATTCGGCTACCTGCGGTCTTGTCGGCAAGGTCCATCAGCTTCCGCGTCACCCAGGCGTAGTCCTCTGCACGCAGGTTCAGCGACGCCAGCGGATCGCGATAATGCGCATCGAAGCCCGCGGAGACGATCAGGAGCTCAGGGCTGAACTTGGTGAGCTGCGGCAGGATCAGGTTCTCGAATGCGGCACGGAATTCCACGCCGCCGTCCTCTGAGGCGAGCGGCGCGTTGACGATGGTGTCGTGATCGCCGCGCTCGGAGCGGGCGCCGGTGCCCGGGAACAGCGGCATCTGGTGGGTCGAGCAGTACATCACGGTCGGATCCGACCAGAAGATATCCTGCGTACCGTTGCCGTGATGCACGTCGAAATCGATGATGCCGACACGCTTGATGCCGTATTTGCGCTGCGCATGGCGCGCGGCGATGGCGACATTGTCGAAGAAGCAGAAGCCCATCGGCTTGCCGATCTCGGCGTGATGGCCGGGCGGGCGCACCGCGACGAAGGCGTTGCGATGCTCGCCCGCCATCACCCGTTCGGTCGCGGCGACGGCGCCGCCGACCCCGCGCATCACCGCTTCCCAGGTACCCGGCGACATCGAGGTGTCGCCGTCGATATAGACCTGGCCGCTGGTTGGCGCGATGTGGCGCAGCTCGGTGACGTAATGCTCGTTGTGGCAGAGTGTGACGAGATCGAGATCGCCCTCGGGCGCCTGGTCGCGCACCAGATACTGGAATCGCTCATGCGACAGCGCTTCTTCCACCGCGCGCAAGCGGTCCGGCCGCTCGGGATGTCCCGGCGGCGTGACGTGGTCGAGGCAGGCCTTGTGGGAGAGGAGGAGCGTGCTCATCAGATCGTGCTCACGTCAATACGGGCTCTCGATGTCGCTTGGCGCATCCTGCGCCAAAACGCAATGCAAAACCCAATCTATGCGTTTGGCCGGGAATGGCAAACGGTGGTTCCGGTTCGGCCCGTTTGATCCGGATCAATTCACGCGCAGGATGCGGGTGGGCGGCAGAGGACCGATCGGACCATGTGCCCGGAAGAACGCATACAGTGCGTCGACATCGTAGCCGCCATATTGCGGCGATGCGCCCTGCTTGGCGACGGTGAAGCCGTCGCCCCCGACGGCGAGGTAGTCGTTGACGGTGACGCGATAGCCTTGCGCCGGCTCGATCGGCTTGCCGTCGAGCGTCATCTTGTCCGCGGCCACGCGCTCGCCGAACGGCTTTGACGCATCCCAGGTGTAGCTGAATCCGTTCGAGACCTGGAGGATGCGCGGCCGCTTCGGATCGAGCCATTGCTGCTCGAGCAGGTCCTTGAGCTGGCTGCCGGTGAGCGTCATGGTGACGAGGCGGTTGCGGAACGGCTGGCTCGCAAACACGTCGCCGAACGTCACCGCGCCATTCTCCTTCGGCACGATGTCGCTGCGGATGCCGCCCGGATTGGTGGCGGCAATGACGGCGGCGCCGTCCCTTGCGTCGCGCGTTGCGGCGAGCTGCGCATCCGCGATGACGTCGCCGAGCGCGCTTTCGCCGGCCTCGTTCGGCATCCGCGACAGCGTCTGCGTCACCGATCCCGCCGGGCGGTTGGCGATCGGCGCCGACAGCTTGTCGTAAGCCTCGATCAGCGCAGTCTGCTCTGGATCCTTTGCCAGCGAGGCAGTCGCGACGATGACGTTCTCGGCCTTGGCGCTGACGACGTCACGGCTCGCCGGATCGAGTGTGAGGTCGATCGCGGTGACCAGTGTGCCGTATTTGTCGCCGCTGGTGACGAGCCGTCCGTCGATGTTGCAGACGTATGCACGATGGGTGTGGCCGCTGACGACGACGTCGACCGCGCGGTCGAATTTCCTTGCGATCTCGACGATCGGCCCTGTTATGCCCGGACATTCATTGTAGTCGCCTGAGGGCTCGCCGCCCTGGTGGATCAGCACCACGATCGCCTCGACGCCACCCGCCTTCAGTTGCGGCACGAGCGCGTTCACCGTCTCGGCC
Source organism: Bradyrhizobium sp. ISRA442 (assembly GCF_038085055.1). Lineage (NCBI taxonomy): Bacteria > Pseudomonadati > Pseudomonadota > Alphaproteobacteria > Hyphomicrobiales > Nitrobacteraceae > Bradyrhizobium > Bradyrhizobium sp. ISRA442. The sequence continues at coordinate 403,897 of NZ_JALGCN010000002.1, read as the reverse complement.
TCGTCGCGGAATTCGAGGCCGGCAATGCCTTTGGGCGAGACGATGCCGGCGGTATCTTTCAAGGTCAGTCCGATGAAGGCGACGGGAATGCCGTCGAACTCCCTGATCTCAAAGGGCGGCAAGATGCTCTTGCCGGTCGCGGTCTCGATCGTGGAGGCCGCGAGATAGTGGAATTTCGCACCCAGGAAGGGATGCGGCCCCTGGCATCCATCCTCCGGATGACAGCCGCCATTCTGCATTCGTAAGAGCTCGGCCTTGCTCTCGTCGAATTCGTGGTTGCCGACCGAGGTGATCGCAAGCCCCATCATTGACAGCGACTCGATCGATGGCTCGTCGTGGAACATGGCGGACAGGAACGGACTTGCCCCGATCAGGTCGCCGGCCGCGACGAAGATCGTGTTCTTGTGCCCCTCGCGCAGTTGCTTGACCAGCGTCGCCATGTACTCGGCGCCGCCGGCCGCGACCGGCACCTTCTTGGCCTTGTCCTCGGGATCGCCGATGCGGATGCCGCCGGGCGGCGGCATCAGATTGCCATGAAAATCGTTGATCGCCAGGATGCGCAGCTCCACGGGCGCCGCGCTCTGCGCGGCGGCGGGCAGGGTGGTAGAGAGCGCCAGTGTGAGGGCGATCGGTATGAGTCGGAGCGTGTGTCGCATGGAACAAGACTAGACGCTCCAGGCGAAGATTTCACGAAGCTTTCTTCCTTCTCCCACAAAGGGGAGAGGGTCACAGCGTGCTCGTCTTCACCGCCGCTTCCTGTTCGCAAACGCGTTGAAGGCGGCTACGGCCTCGGCGGACTTCAACCGCTCGCCGAACAGATGGCCTTCCTGGTCGATGCGGCGGGTGAGCTCTTCCGGCGGCACGCGCAGCAATTTGCGTGAGATCGCAACCGCCTCGGCCGGCAGCCTGCAGATCTCGCGCGCCACCTTGCGCGCCTCGACTTCGGTGTGTCCCGGCGAGACCACGGTGTTGACGAAGCCGGCGACGTGCGCCTCGGCGGCGGTGAAGGTGCGTCCCATCACCAGCATCGCAAAAGCGCGCTGATAGCCCATGGTCTGCGGCATCAACAGGCTGGCTGCGCCGACCGGGACGAGCCCGAGATGGATGTAAGGCGCGGAAAAGGTCGCGGCCGTCGAGGCCAGCACATAGTCGCAATGGAACAGCAGCGCGGTGCCCATGCCGATCGCGACGCCGTCCACCGCGGCGATGATCGGCTTGGTGTTGAGAGCAAGCGAGTAGAGGAATTTTGCTCCTTCCGTCAGCGTTTCTCCGCCCGACTTGTCGGCCCTTAGGAAATCATCGATGTCGTCGCCGGCGGTAAACACGCCGGAGCCTCCGGTGATGATCATGCAGCGGATGTCGGGATTGTTCTGCGCGGTGTCGATCGCGTGGCTCATCTCGCGATACATGTCCTGCGTGATCGCGTTCTTCTTGTTCGGCCGGCGCAAGGTGATCACGCGCGTTGCGTGTTCCCCGGTCACGATGATGTTGCCGTTCGCCATAAGGATCCCCCGCGCGCCATTGCCGAGTCTCGCCGTCTCAGCCTACATGATCTCACGGGCGTGCCAATCCCGGGTTCAGCCTTTTCGACGGTGAGCCGCGTGCCCTCGGCGTATAACGTTGGCGCGGGGCGTGTTCGCCGCGAAAGCCGCGCCGGGTCTGCACCGGGCTACTCCGCATGCCCTGTTGCGCGTTGCAACAATCGGCTACAATGTTTCATTTGAAAAACCGGTGGTTGTGGCTCACGATCACCCGTCCCGCTCCATCTGGCTGATTGCGCGATCGATGGTTGCCGCAGAGAGCATCAACGAGTCCTCGCCACACTATCGCGGCTGGCGCGTCGTGCTTGCCTGTTTTCTGATGGCCTTCTTCATGTTCGGCTTCGGTCTGTACGGGCAGGGCGTCTATCTTTCGGAACTTCAGCGTGCACATGGCTGGCCAGGCACGCTCGTCTCCGCGGCCAGCACCTTCTCGTTCCTGCTGACCTCCGTCCTCGTCATCTTCACCGACGATCTGTTGGCTCGCTTCGGGCTGCGTTCGCTGACCCTGTGCGGCCTTTCGGCGCTCGGCGCATCGACGATCCTGCTGGCGCTGATGGCGGCGCCCTGGCAGCTCTATCTCGCCTACGCGCTGATGTCGCTCGGCTGGACCGGGATGGGTACCGTGGTGATCGCGACCGTGCTCAATTCCTGGTTCGAGCGGCGGCGCGGGCTCGCGCTCAGCCTCGCCTTCAACGGCGCGACCTGCGGCGGCATCGTGCTCGTGCCCGTGCTGCTGACGCTGACCGGCAGCATCGGCTTCCGCTCCGCGATGCTGGCGGCCACCACCGCGATGGTGGTGCTGCTGTTGCCGGTGATCGTGGCCTTCGTCGCCTGGCCGGCGGACATGACGCAGGCCGCCGGCGGAGGTGGGCCCGCGGGCGGCGCGCCTGCGGTGCATTCCCGCAAGGCGCTGCTCGGCAACCCGGCGTTCTGGACCATGGTGCTGCCGATCGCGATCGCGCTGCTGGCGCAGATGGGCTTCATCATCCATCAGGTGACGTTCCTCGAGCCGGCCATCGGCCGCTCGGCTGCGGGGCTCGCGGTGACCATCATGGCGACCATGGCCGTCGTCGGCCGCCTGTCGCTCGGCCTGTTCGTCGACCGGCTCGATCCGCGGCTCGCAAGCGCGGCGTCGATGACGAGCCAGGCGGCGGCGCTGTTCGTTCTCCTGCAAAGCACGAGCCCGACGGTGCTGCTCGTGTGCTGCGCCGTCTACGGCTTCTCGATCGGCAACATGATCACCTTCCCGCCGCTGATCATCCAGCGCGAGATCGGGCGCGATGCGTTCGCGGCCGCGATGGGACTGGGAACCTCGATCAGTGGCATCGTCAGCGCGTTCGGCCCCGGCATCGTCGGCCTCGCGCGCAGCTTCACCGGCGATTACACGATGGCGTTCACACTTTGCGTCGTGCTCGACCTGGTCGCCGCGGGAATCGTACTATGGCGGCCTGGGCAGGGCATGCAGGGATCGTAGGTCCGTAGCCCGGGTGGAGCGAAGCGTAATCCGGGACCGCACGAGAGTGCGGCACGCGCGCTCCGCACATTCGGCGTCATCGCCCGACTTGATCGGGCGATCCAGTACTCCGAGACGTCTGTCGTCCCTTGAGAAGCCGCGGCGTACTGTCATTCCCCGCTTTCGCGGGGAATGACAGCGGAGAACGGGCTCGCGGCTTTCCTAGCGTCGCGGTGACGACGGGACGGCAGCGCGCCCGCCTTACCCCAACAACACCGCATCCGCCGCCGCAACCGACTCCGCGCTTTCCGTCACCGTGCGCTCGAGCGCTCCCGCCTGCACGGTAATGTTCTCGGCGAAGAAGCGGGCGAGCGAGACGTAGCGCGGCGCCTCCGTATTGCCGTCGCCCTTGGCGGCGAGCGCCTCGGCCGCCAGCATGCAGCCGCCGAGCGTGGCGCCGAATTGCTGTAAATAGGGCGTGGCGCCGGCGAGTGCATCGTTCGGCGCGGAGGCGACCCGCTCCAGCAGCCACTTGCTGGTGCGCATCAAGGCTGCAAGCGCCTCGCGCAGCTTTGCGGGCGTGGTGCCGAAGGCGGGATCGTTGGAGGCTTCGACCTGCTTGACGATGGCGGCGAGCTCGTCAAGCAGCGCCCACACCGACGCGCCGCCGTTCGCTGCGAGCTTGCGCGTGACGAGGTCGATCGCCTGAATGCCGTTGGTGCCCTCATAGATCGTGGTGATGCGCGCGTCGCGATAGTGCTGGGCGGCGCCGGTCTCCTCGATGAAACCCATGCCGCCATGCACCTGCACGCCAAGATAGGCGACCTCGTTGCCGACATCGGTGGAATAGGCCTTTGCGATCGGCGTCAGCAATGCCGCGCGCGCGGCGGCGTCGGCCCGCACCTTGGCGTCCTTGGCGCGCGTGGAGACGTCGATCGCCACCGCCGTGGCGTAGCAGATGGTGCGCGCCGCCGCGGTCTGCGCCCGCATCCGCATCAGTGTGCGCTTGACGTCCGGGTGGACGAAGATTGCATCCGAGCCGTCGCCCCTCTTGCCGACGGCGCGGCCTTGGCGGCGCTCCTGGGCGTAGGCCAGAGCCTGCTGATAGGCGCGATCGGCAACCCCGACGCCTTCGAGGCCGACACCGAGTCGGGCCTGGTTCATCATGGTGAACATGCAGCGCATGCCCTGGTTCTCTTCGCCGATCAAAAATCCGATCGCGCCGCCATGGTCGCCCATGGTCATGGTACAGGTTGGGGATGCATGCATGCCGAGCTTGTGCTCGACGCCGCTCGCATAGATGTCGTTGCGCGCGCCAAGCGAGCCGTCGGCGTTGACCATGAACTTGGGAACAAGAAAGAGCGAAATGCCCTTGGTGCCGGCGGGCGCGTCCGGCAGGCGGGCCAGCACGAAATGCACGATATTGTCGGTCATGTCGTGCTCGCCATAGGTGATGAAGATCTTCGTCCCCTTGATGCGGTAGGTGCCGTCGGCCTGCCGCTCGGCGCGGGTGCGCAGCGCGCCGACGTCGGAGCCGGCCTGCGGTTCGGTGAGCTGCATGGTGCCGGTCCATTCGCCGGTGACGAGCTTCTCGAGATAGATCCTCTTCAGCTCCTCGCTGCCATGCGCCTCAAGCGCCTCCATCGCGGAGGCCGTGAGCAGCGGGCAGAGGCCGAAGGCGACATTGGAGGCGCTCCAGATCTCGGTGCAGGCGGCGTTGATCGCGAGCGGCAGCCCTTGGCCGCCGAAGGCTTCCGGCCCGGACACCGCGTTCCAGCCGCCGTCGGTCCAGCGCTTGTAGGCGTCGGGCCAGCCCGGCGCGGTGGTGACCTTGCCGGCATCGAGCTTGATGCCGTGCTCGTCGCCGACGCGGTTGAGCGGCGCCAGCACGTCGGTTGCGAACTTGCCGGCTTCCTCCAGCACGGCGCTCGCGATCTCGGCGTCGAAATCGCCGTAATGGCCGGCCTCCACGGCGGCCTTCAGGCCGGCGCCATGGTTGAGCGACAGCAGCATGTCAGAGATCGGCGCGCGGTAGGTCATAGCTCACTCCCGTAGGCATCATTGGCGCCGTATTCCCATGAAACGGGGGAGGTCTCAACTGCCGGGACGGGCCGATCGGTGATCGGACGGGCAAGTCCCGCCCGGAACGGGCCAATCGTCGCGATCATAATAGAGTATGGCGCTCCACCCCGGGACCTATGGTATTTTGCCCGTCCAGGCGGTTGAAATGCCGCGCCGCTCCCTATAGACCGGCACGGCTTGAGGGAATCTGCGGTAGCCCGTTCTTCCGTCGTTGCTTCAGGTCTGTTGGGGCGTAGCCAAGCGGTAAGGCAGCGGATTTTGATTCCGCCATTCGGAGGTTCGATCCCTCCCGCCCCAGCCAGTTGATATTGCTCGCCAAATCATCTCTTTCGTTGCTTCATTTGGAAATTGCGTAATTCGCTGCTCCGTTGAAGAAAGACGTCGCTACTTCGCGCTACGTATCTTTTTTCTCCACCGACAGCGGCATAGCGCTGCGGACCCCTACGTGAAGCTTGCGCGCTGAGTTTCCACGGCGACGATCTCCGCCTCGATCTGCCCGGATGCTTGGAGGTGACATCCTTGGGTCCGTGGGCCTCATGTCACCTACTGTCCTTTGACGACGCGCGGCTAACCAGGATCTGTCGATTACGAATGATACGTTGGGCAGGCGCGAAAATGCCCAAGGATTAGCCACGCCGATGATGTCGCCAAGCCCGCGTCAAAGATGAACACCGGTCAATTGGATGCTGCAAAAAGCGAGTCAATTTATATCGCAAAGGTGACGCAAGGTTGCCGGGACGGACCTCTCCCGTTCGAATATCGCAATGATGTCATCGGCCGGCACGCGACCTGTTTCCAACCGCCGGCGTAAGCCATCGAGAGATCCACAATCGAACCCCCATGGGGCGAGCACGTCCGGCATTCGTGTAAGCACTTCGGTGGCGCGCTCCCTCACGAAGCCGATATTGATACCGTCACAGGCAATCCGACCCATATCGTAAACGCGCGTCTGGTCAGAAGCCCGGCCCTTCAAGTCGTCGTCCAGGAGGAGTGCGAGCCAGAGCAAAAAGTAGTTGCGATAATCCGTGAGCGAATTTGTCATTTCAAAAGGTTTCAGCTCCAGACGCAGACCCTCGTCAGGATGAATCTCGATTGCGGGAGCTGTTACGCTGCGATGATAGGTCCGCACGGACTTGCCAATGCGTCCCCGAATGCGCCAGAGCTCGCCTTGCCGTAGCGGTGAAGCGAGAGTGAGTGCGGTAAGGGCGGGTATGTAGTAATTCACCTTCTCATTCAAATCTTTCAGATCGATGCGTGCCGAGAGGCTCTCCGGAAGGCTGATATTGACGTCCGGGCCGTAGGTCACCATGGCTTCCATCGCCCACTGCCAAAAGTCGTACCGCCGCTTGTTTTGTGGACCTCGGAAGGCGACTTCGGTCGGATGGAACGACAGCACGACGGCTTGAAAGCCAAGGTGCTGCAAAGCCTGCTGCAGACGAGCGTGCAGAACCTTGAGCGACGCAAGGCATTCGTCGATGGATTCGCAGATCGGTGTGCGAATCTCCACGCCCTTCGGCAGCAAGTCGATGGGATTCATGTCGGGATCGGGAAGGTGATAACCCTCGACGACGTAGGGGCTCGGTTTACGATGAGGCGGCTCGACCTTGAAGCCATCGCATTGGAAGTCGTCTACCGGAATGGCCTCAAGCGTGGAGTTCAACGTCTGAAAGATTAAATCCGGGTGCCACAAGGGACGGAATGACACGGCATCGACCAAGAGGAATTCCGCCTCAAGACCAAAGCGAAACCCTCTATGACGACGCTCAATCATGACTAGGCTCACGCACGCAAGAGAGTGCGACCCAGCGTGACGAACCCGTCAGGTCGCGAAGTCCCGCTCTTTCTGGGGTGGCTGGCTGTTCCGTCGACCGCCCTAGTTTCCGAGCAGAACCTTGCGGCGGGCGGATACCGGCCAGCGCCGGCACGTGATGCCTGACCGCTTGCAACACAGTGGTGTCGGAAAATAAGTAGCCCATTTGTCCGTGCGCAATCTGCCCGAAAAATCAAGCGCTGCGCAGTGCTTGGACAAGGAGCTGTCTGACGGGGAGACTGCTTACCCCGTGCAATGCAGGCTAGTGAACTTTCCCTGCTGACGCAAGCCTGTTGGGGTAACACCGCAACTGTGCAGGGAGCCCGTGCTACCGCAGTAAGCCAACCAAATGGTCGCACTTAGTTGTGCTTGGTTGGTGGGCCTCCGGAGACCAGTTTGTCTTTGCGAACCGAAGTTTGCAGGAGCCGTTAGCCTCCGTCGAACGGAGGAGGAGAGATCATTTTTGTTCTTGCAGTAGCAACGGCAATATCGTTGTCCTTTGCCTTGGTTCCCGCATCTGCCGAAGCCTCCGAATTATCCAAGACCTATAAGCAGCGGCAATCGGCTCCGATACAGCCCAGACCGCGCGCCACAGCAGTCGGACCCCTCTGGGGAGCAAGAGCGGGCGCGTAGTAAGAACATTCAGGTTGGACTGTCAGCGGTTCGATTGTCCCTGCGTGCGGTTTGGCTGTTGCAGGAAGCCCAGAAGTTGCGCAGTCAGGAACTCTGGATTTTCGTCCGGCAACCAATGGCCCGTCTCGGGCGCAACGCCGCCGCGAACATCTTGGGCAATCTCTCTTGCCATCGTGACCTCGACCATGCCGTTGCTTTTATCGCCGGCGAGCGCCAGGACAGGCATCGATAGTTTTCGTTTTTCGAGCTCCGCAAAGCGGCGCTCATCCTCGGGGAAGGCGCGATAAAGCTCGAAGCCGGCACGCAAACCACCGGGCGCCGCGTAAGCGGTTGCGCAGACGGCGATGTCTTCATCCAAGACCGGCCGAAAGGCCCTCTTCCTGTAGAAATCGCGGATGAACTGATACTCGTGTCCCCTCACGAGCAGCTCGGCAATGTCGCGCTGCTGGAAAAGCCCAAAATGCCAAAGCTCCGGGTCGGGCTTTGATTTTGCTTCGTTCCATGCCGTCGTCGCTGGAATCGGCACGTCGAGCATGGTGAGCGTCTGGACCTCGTCCGGCCATTGTGCTGCGTACGCGTAGGCAACCATCACGCCGATGTCGCGGCCAACCAGATGTAGCTGGCTTGCGCCAAGTTGATGGACAAGCGCGCGAATATCTGCAGCCATGGTCGCCTTGTCGTAGCCGCCAGGAGGCTTTTCAGAATCACCAGCGCATTTCAAGCAGGAACTAGCTCCGCATCTCACTCGTTTTGATCTCATCCATCGTTGCGTTGCAGAGATCTAAACATGGCTATCGACTTCAATCATACGATTCTGGCAGCTCGCGACAGCAAGGCGTCGGCCGATTTCCTGGCCGAGGTGCTAGGGCTCCCCGCGCCGCGGCGCTGGGGACCATTCCACATGGTGACGACCGACAACGACGCCAATCTCGACTATATGGAAAGCAAAGGAGAGTTCGCGCGCCAGCACTACGCCTTCCGGTCGGCGATGCCGAGTTCGACGCGATCTTCGATCGGATTCGCAAGCGGAAGCTCACCTACTGGGCTGATCCCGCGCAGCGAAATCCGGGCAAGATCAACGATCACGACGGCGGACGCGGCCTCTATTTCGAAGAGTTGAACGGGCATCTGCTCGAAATCATCACGCGTCCATACGGCAGCGGCGGCTGGAATCCGTAGGCGCCTGACGCCGAAGGAGCCGGGCGCGGCGGCGAAGGAACCACACAGCTCCGCCTCGCCTCAGGGGGCATCAGCACGTCGAATCCGCCGTGCCCCTTCAGGGCTGATCAGTTCCTGCCGAGATGCTGGCGGAAGAAGGCCAATACGGCGACGTCGAACTCCAATCACCGAAAACGATCGGCGGGTCGCTGCGAGCCGGACAAGTCAGACGGGCGTAACAGCTCCGTTCTTCGATCTATCGCGAAACTCTCGCGGCGTGCAGCCGGAGATCCGGCGAAACGCACGGGTGAAGTGAGCGGGATCAGCGTAGCCCGACGAGAACGCGACGTCGATGATCTTATTCTCGGTATCGCATAGGAGCTTCATGGCATTGTCAAATCGGACCTGCTCGAGCAATCCCGAGTATGTAAGACCCGCTTGCGAAAGTCGTCGCTGCAGACTCCTGACACTCAAGCCGATCATCTCCGCCGCTTCGGTTACCGTGGGGCCTCCTTCATCGAGGTAGGACGGCAGGCTCAGCCTGAGCGCGCTGACGGTGTCTTTGCCGAATGGTTGAAGATCGCTCTCAGGCAAATCCGACGGCGTGGCATTTGCGAGATTCGGCAGGCTCAGGAGTTTGAGCGGCACTTCGATCCATGAGGCTCTTTGACCTGATACGAAACGGGTGTTCGGCCAGTGCGACTGAACGTGAGTGCTGGGCGTGTGGGTTGCCTCAAATGCAATGACTGCCGGGGTCCAATCGGCTCCAGCGAACTGGCGGACGACGTGCATGATGAAAACATTCTGGAGCCACTGAGATATCTCGAGATGAGCTATGCCTTCCGTTCCAACGATTCTGCTGCAAATGTTCAGCTTCTCGTTGGAGCGTTCCAGCCAGATGTGCAGGTTTGTGTCTTCGACCGGCGCCCATTTGCACACCTGCTGAAGCGCAAACAACAGGGTCGGTGAATGGCGGATTTGAGCGCGCAGTGCTTCGCTCAGATGGCTGAAGGTCAACCGCTGGGCTGCCCGAAAGGCGATGTCTGATATCCCTTGGACATGCTGGGCTGCCGTCGCGAAGCGAATCGCCGGCAAAAGCGGGATGTAGTGATCAGCCTTATCTTCCAGGGACGTGGGAAGTCGAAACTTGGCCAGAAGCGAGGAAGTAGACCCCCCGACCTCGGAATGGATTTCAGCGAAAGGCATGAGGAATTGGCAACGAGTCAAAGGAATGATGGTCATTATCATTTGCCCCAACACTTTGTCGCGCTTGCAAGATAGCAGGCCGCCGCCTTTTTGGGTGTCATTGTCGTGTCATTTGCGCGTGAGGCGCCTGACCAATTTCGTTTGAACGCTTTTGACGAAAATTTTTGGCGGGCAATGGCCAGATTGGTCGCCCGCATGGATATAGCTTTGCGGCATCGGGTCTTTTTTCGAAGAGAGCACAGGCCTTGCGCCTCACTTGCCGATGAGAGCTGTCCGCGCGCCTCCAGTTCATGTCGTCCGCGCGACCATTGCCGCGTCGCTGCGACATGGTGACGCAACTCTCGATAGAACCGCCGGCGCGCTGAAGATCAGCGTCCGCACGTTGCAGCGTCACCTCGGTCGAATGGGCACAAGTCACAGCGAAATGCTCGCGGAGGTTCGCCTCGAAATGGCGTGTCGTTTGCTCGCAGAGTCCAGCAAGCGCCTCTCGGATATCGCGAAATTCCTCGGCTATTCGAACCCAAGCAGCTTCAGCCGCGTTTTCGTGCGCTTGATGAGAGTTCGACCCGTTGCCTACAGGCGACAGCAGCTTGCGCGCCTGCACCGGCAGGGACGTCGCCACAAAAAGCCTCGTGCAATTGGTGATTGAACGCGTCGGAAAGATTGGCGCGAAATGGCAAGACGCGCGGACCGAATTGGCGCGAAATGTTTAGCGAAGCTGCTGGTCGATATTCATTGCGGCGCTCCTGGAGGAGCCATCTGTTTGATTAACGAGGCGCTACGCAGGGCGGACAGGTCCAGCGGACGTGCTGCAAAGAGAACAATCCGCTTTCAAGGAGATAATCAGCATGACACTTCGCGCCACTCTCATCGCAATTTGCGCCATCGGATTTGCCGCTCTACCCCAAAACCTGTTTGCTCAATCGGTATCCGAGGCCAAGCCCCACGTACCGCTTGAAAAATCCATCGGCCAGGCAAAGCCGGAAGTCGTTCCCTCTCTCTTTGTGCTCAACTCGCGCGGTGCAAGCTTGAGTAATGGGAAGCTTGTGCTGACCGGGATTTCGCCGAATGCGATCGTCTTTGCCGATCGGCCTGTTCGGGCGGCCGGCCACGATCTCACGTCGCGCATCGTCGAGGATTGGGGCAACGGCAGCGACAATTTCGCGAAAGATCCTCCGAACGCCACGGTTTCCGGATTCAGGAAGGACGGATCGGCGGTGGCTGACGCCGTCGTGGTCCTGAAATCGCCCAAGCTCGACGGCGACAAGCTGACCTTCGACGTCGACGTGCTCGAAGGAGATCTTGCGGGAGCCGATGGACCGGCGTCGGTCTTCATCGACATCATTGGCCGACCATTTACGCCGCTGTCCTTCGCCGGCGTCGCCCGCCGCACGGCCTGGCGCCGGTGCTTACTATCGCGGTGCGGCCCTGGCGGGAGCGGCCGCCGTGGCGGGAGCTGCGGCTTACCCGTACTACGCACCTCGGTGCGGATATTATCCTTATCCGCCCTGCTATTAAGCCGCTGATCGGCGGCAGCGTGGCCGTCGCAGCGCAGCGAAGCGAAGCTCATTCCGACCAAGCTGTCTTTGCGGCGATCGGTGTCGTCCGGCAGGCAAGAGGCTCGCCTCTGAAATCGCTACCGTCGTTTATTTGTGTTCAGGAAGGAGATTACAATGAACGTCACCCGTCGATCCCTTGCACTTGGCGGCATGGGCCTGCTGGCAGGAGCGGCAGCAGCACGATCAGCGCTTGCGCAGGATTCGTTCCTGGGAGTGGGGCAAGGCCTGGAGGATTTCTGGCTCGCAAGCGACGCCTATATCTTTGGCTATCCGTTGGTGACGATGGAGATGACGCGCCGGATCATCACCAACGTTGCCGAACCCGTGGGCACGCGCGGGCCGATGGGCCACATCATCAAGCTGCGCCAATATCCGGATGCGTCGTTCAGGGACGTCACGGCGCCGAACGCGGACACTCTGTACACGACTTCGTTCTTCGATGTCGGGAAAGAACCGTGGGTCCTCAGCATCCCCGACATGAAGGGACGCTATTTCCTGATGCCGATGCTGGATGGCTGGACGACGGTGTTTCAGGTGCCCGGCAAGCGCACCACCGGCACGGGGGCGCAGACCTACGCGATCACCGGACCCGGATGGAAAGGCACGCTGCCCGATGGCGTGAAGCAGTACAAATCGCAGACCAACATCGTGTGGCTGCTCGGTCGCATTTATTGCACCGGCACGCCGGAGGACTATGCGGCCGTCCACAAGCTGCAAGACGAGTGCAAGCTGGTGCCGCTCAGTGCCTATGGCAAGCCGTACACGCCTCCTCCGGGAAAGGTCGATCCATCGATCGACATGAAGACGGCGGTCCGCGAGCAGGTCAATCGCATGGACGCGGTGTCGTATTTCAAGCTGCTGTGCGAGCTGATGAAGGCCAATCCACCTTACGCGGCGGACACGCCCCAGCTTGCCAAATTTGCCCGGATCGGCATCGTCCCTGGCCAGGATTTTGACGAGAGCAAGCTCAAGGCGGACTTCCTCAAGCGCGTGCCGGAAGTCTCGTTCGACCGGATCATGCTTCAGTTCAAGATCAACAAGGCCATCACGGACGAGAACGGCTTTGCCTTCACCACCAAAACCGGCATTTACGGCACCGACTATCTGATGCGGGCCCTGGTAACCGCGATCGGGCTCGGCGCCAATCGTCCGCAAGATGCGGTCTACCCGACCTCGCAAAAGGATGCGAACGGCGACAAGTATAACGGCGCGAACAAATACGTGATGCGGTTTCCCAAAGGCCACCTGCCTCCCGCGGACGGATTTTGGTCGCTCACCATGTACGATAGCGGCTACTTCTTTGTGAACAACCCGCTCAACCGTTATTCGATCAGCGCACGGCAAGACCTGAAGGAGAATCCGGACGGTTCAACCGATCTCTACATTCAGAAGGACTCGCCGGGCAAGGACAAGGAATCCAATTGGCTTCCGGCGCCTGAGGGCGATTTCATCCTCATGCTTCGTATGTATTGGCCGCAGGAAACGGACCCGTCGATCATCAACGACACATGGAAGGTTCCTGCCGCCAAGAAGGTCGCCACTTGAAACCTTGCTCATGCCGGCTCGCGGGCCGGCATGAGCAAGCCCCCAACCGCGGTTGCAACGGTCAATCCCGAAACGAACGCGCCCGTTCATTTGGATCTCGCCTGCTTGAGCGAGCGCGTACTGCAGCCGATCGGGAGTGGCCACGGCTCGATTTTGCTAGTTCGCCGATAGTGCGGTCTTGGCGACCTCGGCCATCCAGCCGGATGCGACCGGCAGGATCGTATCGTTGAAATCGTAGCGCGGGCCGTGCAGCTCCGCGCCGTCGCGCAGTTCGCCATTGCCGATCCAGGCGAAGGCGCCGGGTCGCTGCTGGAGATAAAAGGCGAAATCCTCGCCGGCCATGCTGGGCGGCAAATCGGTTCGCAACCTGGCCTGCACTCTCTCCGCGGCCAGTCGCGCAAGGCCGGCTTCCGCCGGTGTGTTGATGACCGTGCCGACGCCCATGACGATCTCGGGCGTCACCTTGACGCCAAAAGTCGTGGCAATGCCGGCGCAGATCTGTTCAATCCGCGCGACGATGGTGTTTTTCACTGCTTCGCGATGATACCGCAGCGTGCCGCCGATCACGACGCGTCCGGCGATCTGGTTGCGTGCCGTGCCGCCTTCGAGCGTGCACAGCGAGAGCACGGCGGTGTCGAGCGGATCGATGCTGCGCGAAACGATCGACTGCAGCGCCACGATGAGATGGCCCGCGGCCATCACCGGATCGCGCGTAAGGTGCGGCATGCCGGCATGTCCCGCATGACCCTCGACGGTGATGCTGACGCGCCCGCCCGAGGCCATCACGACACCGTCATGGACCGCGATCGTGCCGGCTTCGAGGCCCGGCCAGTTGTGAAAGCCGAACAGCTTCGTCATCGGGAAGCGGTCGAACAGGCCGGCCGCGACCATCGCGCGCGCGCCGCCAAAGCCTTCCTCGGCCGGCTGGAAGATGAAATCGACAGTACCGCTCCAGTCCGCGTCCGCCGCCAGCAGCGCGGCCGCGCCGAGCAGCGAGGCGGTGTGCCCGTCATGGCCGCAGGCATGCATCACGCCGGGATTGCGCGAAGCATACGGCAGCCCGGTATCCTCGGTGATCGGCAGCGCATCCATGTCGGCGCGCAAGCCGACACGTCCCTGCGCCGACCCGCGCGTCAGCGTCGCGACGATGCCGTGCCCGCCGATGCCGGCCTCGAAGGGAATGCCGAGCTCGGTGAGCTTCTCCTGCACGAAAGCGGCGGTGGCCTTCTCCTGCAGGGACAGCTCGGGATGCGCATGCAGGTGCTGGCGCCAAGTGGTCAGTTTCTGGTGAAGCTCTGGTGTCAAGGGTTTTGATCTCTGGACGGTGTCGGCGCCCGCCACCATAGCGGAATCGCCGGCCTCTGCATCCAGTATCAGGGAATGCCCCGCGTGCAGCAAAGCGCTTGTTCTAAGGCGAAAGCTTCGCCAGTCCCTTCCAGTCGAAGCTGATGCCGTGGCCTGGGCGTGCCGGCGCCAGTGCCATGCCCTGCTCGAGCACGAGCGGATGCTCGATGTATTTATCGAGCCCGAAGCCGTGCGCCTCGAGATAGCAGCGGTTCGGGCAGGCCGCGAGCAGATGCACGGTGATGTCGTGCGCGCCGTGGCTGGTGACGGGAAGGTTGAAGGCCTCCGCAAGCCGCGCGATCTTCATGAAGGCGGAGACGCCGCCGCAATTGGTGACATCAGGCTCGGGATAGGACACCGCGCCGGCGGTGATGTAGTTCTTGAACTCCCAGAGCGAGCGCAGGTTCTCGCCGGCCGCGATCGGCACGCCGCCGGCCTGCATGATGCGGGCGTGGCCGGCGACGTCGTCGGGGATGATCGGCTCCTCGAGCCAGGTGAGGTCGAAGGGAACAAAGGCGCGGGCGGCGCGAATCGCTTCCTCGACCGTCCATTTCATGTTGGCGTCCGCCATTAGCGGAAAGCCGTCGCCCAGATGCTTGCGCATCGCCGCGACGCGCGCGACGTCGGATTTGAGGTCGGGCCGGCCGACCTTCATCTTGATGGCACGAAATCCCTTGGCGAGATTGCCGTCGGTCTGCTCGAGCAGCGCCTCGACCGGGAGATCGAGGTCGATGCCGCCGGCATAGCAAGGCACGCGCGCGTCGAAGCCGCCGAGCAGGCGGAACAGCGGCAGACCGGCGCGCCGCGCCTTCAGATCCCACAGCGCGATGTCGAGCGCGGAGAGCGCGAGCACCGTCGGCCCGCCGCGGCCGCCATAGTGCAGCGCCCACCAGACGTGATGCCAGATCGCCTCGGTGTCGTCGGCCTCGCGGCCCTCGATCAGCGCCGGCGTCTCGCGCTTCAGGATGTCAGCGACAGCACCGCCATTGCGCCCGACGGTGTAGGTGTAGCCCACGCCTTCGGCGCCATCGGCATCGCGGATGCGGCAGGTGATCAGCTCAAACGCCGCAATCTCGCCATGCGTGCTGTCGGAGAGGGTGACGGGCAGGGGGATCCGGTAGAGCCCGGTCTCGATCGTCGCGATGCGTGCCATGCTTCCTTCCCGGCTTTTCCTTGCAGGTTAGGCCGACGGGCGCCGCCGGGCAACTGCAGGCGATGCAAGGCAGCTCACCGCATCGTCGCAAGCTGCACGGCCAGCGCGCAGGCGCGGTCGTATTCGCTGAGATTGATCCATTCGTCGATGGTGTGCGGCTCGTTCTGCCCGGCGCCGAAGGTCACGGTCGGAACACCGTGGCGGACCATCCAGTTTGCGTCCAGGCCGCCATTCGCGGCGCGGATGGACGGCGTGCCGCCGACGGCGGACACGGCTTCGATCGCGCGTTTGACCACGGGGAGGCCCTCCTTCATGCGGAACGGATAGTAGTCGGTCTCGGCCTTGAACTTGACGCGACCCGACTTGCCCTCGCTGTTCTTGACGCGCTTCGCCGCCTTCTCGAACGCCGCCTTGTAGGCCTTGGTGATCTCCTTGAAGAACTTTCCATCATGGCTGCGGCTCTCGCCGCGCACATGCACGTAGTCGGTGACGACATTGGTGGCATCCCCGGCCGGGCGGCCGTCGCCGCCGGTGACAGGCCCGACATTGCTGGTGCCCTGCCGCTTGCCCTTCACCACCTTGCCGAACCAGCCGCCCGCCTTGAGGTCGGCGAGCGCGAGCGCAAGGATCATGGTCGAAGAGATGCCGCGCTCCGGCGCGACGCCGGCATGCGAGGCGCGGCCAAAGATCTCGACATGCCAGCGATCCGCGCCGACGGCGCCGATGGTGACGTTGGAGGCGGAGCCGCCGTCGTAGTTGAAGGCCATCACCGGCGAGCCAAGCTCCTCCAGCTTGACGTGGCGCGCGCCATAGAGCCCACTCTCCTCCCGCACGCAGAACAGAAGCGTGATCGGCGGATGATCGAGCTTCTGCTTCTCGAGCTCCGCCGCCAGCGTCACCAGCACGCCGCAGCCGCAGCGGTTGTCGCCGCCGAGCGCGGTCTTCGCCGTGTTGACGATCTTGCGCCCGGAGACCTTCGGCTTGGCGCCGGCGCACAGCGGCACGGTGTCCATGTGGGTCATGAACATGATCCGCGGCTGGTTGTGCAGCGCGCCGCGGCCGGGCAGGTCGACGATCAGGTTGCCGGTCTCCGTCGGCACGGGAATACGCGTGTTGGCGTCGTCGAGGCGGATCGCGTTTGCCGGCACGCCGGCCTCCTTTAGCGCCACGGCAAGCTCGCGCCCGATCGCGGCTTCCTGTCCGGTCACGCCCTCGACGGCGAGGAAGCGCATGAGGCGGCCGGTGGCGGCTTGCGTGTCGACAGGCATGACTTATTCCCTTTGCTGCACAGTGCTTGTCAGCATCCCCTGCGGCACCGCATTTCGCAAGGGCTTCTCAGACACTCCGCGTGTAAGCCAAAAAGATCAGCGAGCCCAACAGCAGCGCTGCCGCCATGAACAGCAGCACCGCCGGCAGCCCCGCGAGCGCCGCCACCGCGCCTGTCGTCGACTGCATCAGGGCCGCGCCGAGGAAAAAGGCCAGGTTGATCGCGGCGAGCGCCTTGCCCGCAACCTGCGCGTCGACGAGCTGCCGGGACATGCCGAACAGCAGCGGCTGCGCCGAGGTCGCAAGGCCAATCAGCACGAACAGCACCAGGTCGTATTGCGGCGGCATGACGGCGACGCCGAGCAGCATGGAGACGGCGTAGTGCGGCGCGCCGAGCGCCATCAGCGCCAGCAGCAGCGCTCCGGTCAGGTGCGAGCCGGCCACCAGCTCGCGGCGGCGATTGAGCTTGCGATCGATCATGCCGATGAGAAGCGGGCCGATGATCATGGCGATCGTGAAGGCGCCGAGCTGGTTGCCCGCCTCGACCCGCGACAGTCCCTTGACCTGCATCAGCCACGGCCCGCCCCACAGGCCGCGCAACACCAGCGAGGTCGCAAGCGACACCAGCGCGAGCGCGATCAGACCGCGTAGCGGATGCGAGAAGCCGAGGCGCAGCACCGCGATCATCTGCGCCAGCGGCGAGGAATCGTCCTTGTGCTCCGCCGGCTGGTTCGGCACCAGCGCGAACACCGCGAGCGCCACCGCGACGCCGGCGGCCGCCGAGATCCAGAACCCGGCGCGCCAGCCGTAATTGTCGACCACGAAAGCGAGCGGGCTCGACGACAGCAGCATGCCGATATTGCCGATCGAGAGGATTGCGCCCGACCACAGGCCGAACCGTGCCGCCGACAATTGCTTGGCGGCCAGCGTCATCGGGCACATCAGCATGCCGGACGTGGCGACGCCGAGGAGAACTTGCCCGACCGCAAAGCTTTCCGGCCCCGTCGCGAAACCAGAAGCGATGGCGCCGACCACGGTTCCCGCGAGCAGGCTGAGCGACACCGGGCGCACGCCAAAGCGATCCATCGCCGCGCCGACCGGGATCTGCGCCGCGGCAAAGGCGAACGGATAGACCGAGGTGAGGCTCGCCAGCGCCTGCGGCTCCATCCGGAAATCCGCCGCCATCAGATCGAGGCTGACCGCCGGGATGGTGCGCAGCAACGTCGACAGCATGTGCCCACAGGCCAGCGCCAGCAGCGCAAAAATCAACGCGCGGGTGCCATCTCCCGCTTCATCCGTCGCCACCGCAGTCATGAGCTCCCGTCCCGGCAAGGGTTTTGGGTGAGGTACATGATTGGGGAGAGGGTGCCAATGGCGGGACCGGCAGGTCTCTTATTCCGGATTGTGGCTAGCGCTCACTTTTGAGGTATTACCTTTCGTCTCGATACGGCGGACCAAACGCTGCCCGATAGATCGCCCAATAGACCGCGCCGACAAAGCCGGCACCGCCCACGATGTTGCCCAGCGTCACGGGCACGAGATTGTGCAGGATGCCGGAGATGGTGATGAGCGACGCGTCGAAATTTGCCGGAGCGTGACCCGTCCGGACCAACAGCCACGCCAACGGCAGGAAATACATGTTGGCCACGCAATGCTCGAAGCCGGCTGCGATGAAGGCTGAGACCGGCAATATGACGGCGACCATCTTGTCCGTGACCGATCGACCTGCATAGGCGAGCCAGACAGCCGC
Organism: Bradyrhizobium sp. ISRA442; assembly: GCF_038085055.1. Classification (NCBI taxonomy): domain Bacteria; kingdom Pseudomonadati; phylum Pseudomonadota; class Alphaproteobacteria; order Hyphomicrobiales; family Nitrobacteraceae; genus Bradyrhizobium; species Bradyrhizobium sp. ISRA442. Next base: position 385,397 of record NZ_JALGCN010000002.1, on the reverse strand, counting down.
GCACACGAGCACGTTGCACAGAATGCCCTTGAAGAATAGCGCGACCACATCCGGACGAATTTTTCCCGCTGCCGTGTTCAATACCGACAAACCGATGCGGCCATCATTCATGTCGAGATGATGAGAATAAAAGACCAGGACAATGAGCCCAAGGGCTCCGATGAAGTTGCCGAAGTAGACGATCGCCCAATTGCGCAGCATCGTACGCGTGGAAACATTGCCACTGGCCCAGGCCATCACGATCAGGTTGTTGCCCGTAAACAGCTCGGCGCCTCCCACAAGAACGAGCGACAATCCGAGCGTGAAAACCAGTCCTCCAACGACGCGTGCAGTCGCGAAGCTGAGTGTCGCGTCACTGGCAACGACGGTATAGTAAAGTGCGCCGAACCCGATGCCGCCACCTGCCACGATCGCCAGCATGAAGGAGGCCAGAAAAGGCAGATTGGCCTTTTTCACACCAACCTTCTCGACGGCCTGCTTAATCTCCGCGGGGCTGTAAGCCTGCAAATTGAAGATGGGCGCGGGGACCGGTTCGGCCATCCGGAATTTCCTCACTCGAACGGAATGCGCCGTTACCCGCCGGCGCTACCTATCGCCAATAGTCCGACGATCTGCACGGCGATCACCTTCACCAGCGTCATTGACGGGAAGATCATGGCGTAGCCGATGTCAGGCCGCTCCGTCGGTGCCATCTTGGTCGAGTAGACGAGAATGGCGGGATTGCCGGTTGCTCCTGACGCAACGCCGACGAGGTCGTCATACGGAATGCGCATGAGGTAGTGGCCGACCAGCAGTACGATCGCCACGGTGGTGAGGAGGACGGCAACGCCGATAAACAGCATGGTAAAGCCGGATTCGGCGACGGTGCGCACAAAGGGTTGGCCCGCATTGACACCGACCGTGGCAAGGAACATCGCAAGGCCGAAGTTTCGCAGGACGATGTTCGCCGGCAGTGGCATGGTCCAGAGCATCGGCCCGGTGCGGCGCAATTTGCCGAGGATGAGGGCCACGATCAGCGGCCCGCCGCCTATGCCGAGGGTTACGATTCCGACGCCCGGAATCGGTATCGGTATCAGGCCGAGGAGTACGCCCATCACCATCCCGAGTCCGAGGGACACGTAGCTGAACTCGGCGGTCGCCTTGACCGTGTCGCCGAAATGCTTGCGGACGTCCTCCTTGCGATCCGGAGGGGTCAGCACGCCGACGCGGTCGCCGAATTCCAGCATCAGGTCGGGTGAAGGCACAAGGTCGGCATCGTAGCGCCGCACATGCAGGAGATGCGTCGGAAAGCCCGGCGGCATCGGCAGCTCGGAAAGCGGAATCCCCACCACGCCGGCTTTGCCGACGAACACGCGAACGTAGTCCAGATCGGCCCGGTCACTGGCCAGCCGGCCCGGTTCGAGCTTTCCAAGCTTGGATGCCGCGTTTGCGATCGCGTCCTGACTTTCGGCAACAACGAGCACGGCATCACCGGCGGACAGAACTGTATCCCCCGCGGGAACGATATTCACCCCCGCCTTGCGAACCATCGTCACCTGGACGCCACCCAGGATCTCCCTGCTCAATTCGTCGAGCGTGCGTCCGGCCAAGCCGGCACCGATCGAAATGTCGCCCATGTGAAAGCGCTGGGCCTTGGCCGGGAATTTCGGCTTCACCATGCGCGTCATGAAATAGATGCACAAGATCGGGCCAATGACGCCGAACGGGTAGGCGATCGAATAACCGATGGAAGGATCCTTGCTGTTGGTGACGTCAAGCGCGGCCTGGAGTGTCGCGGTGCTTGTCATCGATCCGGCATAAATTCCCAGCGTGTGGCCGATCTTGATACCAAAGGCCTTTCCAAGCGCGAGCGCTACGCCCAGGCTCGCGAGGCAGGCGATGAGCGCGAGAAGATTGTACTTCCGGCCTGAGCCGACAATGCCCTCGAAGAACTGGCGGCCATAGAGGATGCCGATGCCGTAGAGGAACATGACGAGGCCGGTCAATCCGATCGGCCCGATGATCTGGGCCTTCGGCGCGAACGCGCCGATGGCGAGACCGACAAAGAGCACGGCGCCTACGCCGAGCGAGAAGCCGCTAATGCTGATCTGTCCGACCAGATAGCCCACACCAATGGCGAGAAATGCCGTCAGGATCGGCTGGCTTCCAATGATGTCGCGGGCAAGGTCCAACATTCATCTCTCCGGGGTAATCCGAGGTCTGTTACCGGGCGTTACAGCCGGCATCGCGAAACTGGCCGATGACCCGGTTGACCAGCTCGCGGGAGGGCGGTGGCGTATCGAAGTGCTTGTAGTCGAGCCCCATCGCCTTCCATTTGAACTCACCCATTTGATGGAAGGGCTGCACCTCGAGGCATTCGACATTCTTCATGGGGGCGACGAAGCGGGCGATGCCCTCCACATTCGCCGGATCGTCGGTGGCACCGGGCACGAGCGTGAAGCGGACCCAAACTGGTTTGCCGATCGAGGCGAGGCGCTCGGCAAAATGCAGCGTCGGCGCGATGTCTCGCCCTGTCACCTTGCGATAGGTGTCCGGGTCGGAGCTCTTGATGTCGAGCAGTACGAGGTCGATGGTCGAGAGAAAGGCGTCATCGGCACGATCGCCGAGAAAGCCGGAAGTCTCAATGGCCGTGTGCAGGCCCATGTCCTTGGCGCCAGCGAAGATGCGCCTGACGAAGGCTAGCTGCACCATAGGTTCACCGCCCGATATCGTCAGTCCGCCTCCGAGGCTGCGCACGGATGGCGCGAAGTCGCCGAGACGACGCAGCACCTGTTCGGCCGAAACATATGTTCCGTCCTTGAGGTGCCAGGTGTCCGGGTTGTGGCAATAGGTACAGCGGAGCAGGCAGCCCGAGACGAACAGGACGATCCTTAGGCCCGGACCGTCGTAACGCGACGACGTTTCGTAGGAATGGCAGTAGCCGAACGCGCCGTCCTCGTCCCTGAACTTGTCCTCATCGGGAGCGTCGGGCGAAGCGCCCGTACGCAGGTCATGACGGCTTCCCGATTCGAGTGCCTGCTGGGTCGACATCGAACACCCCGGCTCAGATCTGCCCGTGGAAGGTGCGGCTGATCACATCCCTCTGTTGTTCCGGCGTCAGCCGGACGAAATTGACGGCATAGCCGGACACGCGGATCGTGAGCTGCGGATATTTGTCCGGGTTCTTGATGGCGTCTTCCAGCGTCTCCCTGTCGATCACGTTCAGGTTCATGTGGAAGCCGCCGCGCTCGAAATAGAGGTCAAAGGCCTTGGTGGCCTCGTCGATCAGCTTCTCTTCGGAGAGATGGGCCTTCTGCGGCGCGACCGAGACGGTGTAGCTGATGCCGTCGAGCGAATCCTTGTAGGGAAGTTTCGCGACCGACAGACACGACGCGAGCCAGCCATGGCTGTCCCGGCCGTGCATCGGGTTCGCGCCCGGCCCAAACGGCTCGCCCTTGCGGCGGCCGTCCGGCGTATTGCCGGTTGCCTTGCCGTAGACGACGTTGGAGGTGATGGTAAGGACGCTCTGTGTATGCGTCGCGTTCCTGTAGGTCGGATGCTTGCGGATCTTTTGCATGAACCGCGTCACGAGCTCGGATGCGATCTGATCGACCCGATCGTCGTTGTTGCCGAATTGCGGCGTCGAGGCGTTGCCCTCGTTCTGGTAGTCGACCACCAGTCCCGTCGCATCGCGGGTGACACGGATCTTGCCATATTTGATCGCGCTGAGACTGTCGGCTACCACCGAAAGTCCGGCGATGCCGAATGCCATGGTGCGCAATATGTCGCGATCATGGAGCGCCATCTCCAGGCGCTCGTAGAAGTACTTGTCGTGCATGTAATGGATGCAGTTCATGGCATGCACATAGGTCTTGGCGAGCCACTCCATGGTGGTGTCGAACTTCGCCATGACGTCGTCATAGTCGAGGAAGTCGCCGATGACCGGCATCGTCCGGGGAGCGACCTGATCGCCGGAAACCTCATCGCGTCCGCCGTTGATGGCGTAGAGCAGGGCCTTTGCGAGGTTCACGCGCGCCCCGAAGAACTGCATCTGCTTGCCGAGCCGCATCGCCGAAACGCAGCAGGCGATTGCATAATCGTCGCCCCAGTGCGGGCGCATCAGATCGTCATTCTCGTATTGCAGGGACGAGGTGTCCTTGCTGACCTTGACGCAGAAGCGCTTGAAGGCCGCGGGCATGTGGTTGGACCACAGCACCGTGATGTTCGGCTCCGGCGCCGGCCCGAGGTTGTAGAGGGTATGGAGCATGCGGTAGCTGCTCTTCGTCACCAGCGCCCGTCCATCGAGGTCCATGCCGCCGACGCATTCGGTCGCCCAGTAGGGATCTCCACTGAACAACGCGTCGTATTCGGGCGTGCGGAGGAAGCGCACGATGCGCAGCTTCTGCACAAGCTGATCCCACAACTCCTGTGCGCCTGCCTCGTCGAGCACGCCTTCCTTCATGTCGCGCTCGATGTAGATGTCGAGGAAGCTCGAGATGCGGCCGATCGACATTGCCGCGCCGTTCGCTTCCTTGATCGCGCCGAGATAGGCGAAGTAGGTCCACTGGAACGCCTCGCGCGCGTTCATGGCGGGCTGGGTGATATCATGGCCATAGAGCTTCGCCATCGATGCAAGGTCTTCCAGCGCGCGCATTTGTTCGGCGAGTTCTTCGCGCTGGCGGATCACCTCGTCAGTCGGCCACATGTCATCGATCTGGGCCCGCTCCTGGCGCTTACCCTCCAGCAGACGGTCGGTGCCGTAGAGTGCAACGCGGCGATAGTCGCCGATGATGCGGCCGCGGCCATAGGCGTCGGGAAGGCCGGTGATGATGCCGGACCGCCGGCAGTTCATGATCTCCGGCGTGTAGGCATCGAACACGCCGTCATTGTGCGACTTGCGGTACTTCGTGAAGGCCTCGTGCACCTTTGCGTCGGGTTCGAATCCTGCGGCCTTGAGGCCAGCTTCCACCATGCGTAGGCCGCCGAACGGAAAGATCGCCCGCTTGAACGGCTGGTCGGTCTGAAGACCGATGATGACCTCGTTGTCGCGGTCGATGTACCCGGCCTCATGCGCCAGCATCGTCGACGGATTTTTCGCATCGACGGCCAGGACGCCCTTCTTTCGTTCCTCGGCAAAGTAGGGCTGCAGCTTGGCCCATACCGCCTTGGTGCGCTGCGAAGGGCCCACCAGGAATGTCTCGTCCCCGGAGTAGGAGGCAACATTTCGGACGATGAAGTCGCGCACGCTGATGGAGGAGGACCAGTCGCCCGGCTGGAAACCTCTCCAGCTATCCGCCTTGGCGTCTTTCTCGAGCGCCGCGCTGCCTTTCATGACGAATCTCCCTGGCGTTGTCGTTTGTCCTGGCATCGCATCCGATCTGCAAAGGAGGCATCGGGGCGCGCCAGGCTGTTGCTCAATGTTAGGGGCGGCAGGCGGATGCGTTGATTGACCTATGTCAACCTGTGGGAGCCATCGGCGATGGGCAGCCGAAATAATTGCGGCTTTTTGTATCGGCATGATCATTGCGCGACCGCAGCATCGATGCGGCAGTCGGTCGCATCCGCGCAGCGCCGCCGGTGGCGCTCACTCCCCGGGCATTGCTTGTACCGGAGTAGGGCTGCCACGACTCGGCCGGACACCCGTGATGCGCGGCTTACATTTTCCGCACCGGCGGCTTAGTCTTTACTTGCGAACCGGTGCAAAGGCGGCGCCGCTCGGCGGAGGTCGCCGACAGGGATGGACAGCTTGCGCTATCTCTTTGAGGAGTACGTGTTCGACACGGATCGGCGCGAGCTGCATCGCGGAGCTGATCTTGTTTCCGTTGCGCCCCAGGTCTTCGACATTCTCGATTACCTGATCCGCAACAGGGAGCGTGTTGTCAGCAAAGACGATCTCCTGGAGGCCATCTGGAAAGGGCGCATCGTGTCCGAGGCTGCGCTTACGACCCGCCTGAATGCCGCACGCACCGCAATCGGCGATTGCGGGGAAGCGCAGCGCCTGATCAAAACACTCCCGCGCAAGGGCTTCCGTTTCGTCGGGGAAGTTCGGGAATCACCGAAGCCGGACCCTTTGGCCGCCGTCCACGACCAGCAAGAAGCGAGGATAGTCGCCGCCCTCCCGCTGCCCGATAAAAAACCCTCGATCGCCGTACTCCCGTTCTCTAACCTGAGCTCCGATCCCGAGCAGGACTATTTCGCGGATGGCGTCGTGGAGGATATCACCATGGCGCTATCGCTCTTTCGTTGGCTGTTCGTGGTCGCACGCAATTCCAGCTTTGCATACAAGGGGCGGCCAGTGGACGTGAAGCAGGTCGGCCGCGAGCTCGGAGTGCGGTATGTCCTCGAAGGCAGCGTGCGCAGGGCCGGAAAGCGCGTTCGCATTGCGGCTCAGCTTATCGACGCCGAGACGGGAGCCCATCTCTGGGCCGACCGTTTCGAGGGGCCGGTCGAGGATATGTTCGATCTGCAGGATCATCTGACCTCCAGCGTGGTGGGGGCGATCGCGCCGAAGCTGCAGCACGAGGAGATCAAGCGGGCCAGGCGCAAGCCAACCGAAAACCTGGATGCCTACGATTATTATCTGCGCGGGCTGGCGAAAGCCCGTTGGTCCAAGCACGCGAACAGCGATGCGCTGGACCTCTTTTACAAGGCGATCGAGCTCGATCCTCGTCTGGCCTGTGCCTACGGCATGGCCGCGTGGTGCCATGTCCGACGCAAGGCGCTCGGTGAGATGAACGACCAGCCGCGGGAAAGCGCGGAAGCCATACGATTGGCTCGCAAAGCGGTGGATCTGGGGGCAGATGATCCGTTTGCGCTATCGATGGGCGCTTACGCGCTCGCCTTTGTAGCCCGCGAGTTCGACGATGCTGCGGATTTCATGGATCGCGCATTGGCTGTCAATCCCAATCTGGCACGGGCCTGGATGCTCAGTGCCTGGCTGAGAGTCTGGCGAGGCGAGCCTGATCTCGTGCTCGAGCACTGCGCGCATGCCATGCGGCTAAGTCCGCTCGATCCGTCGATGTATTACACCACGCACAGCGCCATGGCCTATGCTCACTTCCTGGCGGGTCGCCACGACATCGCGCTGTCGTGCGCAGAAAAGGCAATGCGCGACAATCCGGCTTTCCTGCTGACAATCTGCATTTACGCCGCCAGTGGTGTACTGGCAGGGCGGATGGAGCCGGCACGCAGAGCCATCTCGCGGGCGCTCGAAGACAATCCTGGTCTGACGGCATCCAGCTTGAGCGAGTTGACGCCATTTCGCCGGCCGGAGAACTTCGCAATCTTTGCGAAAGCTCTCCGCAATGCGGGTCTTCCGGATTGACGCGAGGATGGTACGCAGCAACGTCGACAGCATGTGCCTGACGTCAGATCGGTTCGGTGTCGCCGGCCTCGCGCGCCTTCAGGCCTTGCAACTCAATCCTTCCTGACCGCGGATTCGGGCTTCCGCCGTGCGATCTCGGCGTAGGAGGTCGTTGCGCCGACCGGGATGTCCTGAAGCGCCTGCCAAACGCGTTGCTGGAAGGCCGTGCCGCGAACATCGAGAGGAAGATCCAGCCCAAGTTCCGGCGCCTCCACAAGGCCGACGACATGCGCGATCATCACTTCATAGTCCGGGTCAGCGCCGGTCAGCCGTGCTTTTGGGAAGCGGTCCTGGAGGTCGCGGACGAGCTCATCCGCGTCATCGCCCAGCAAGATGGCAGCAACCCCTTTCTTGCTCGAGGCGACGACAATCGCGCCCAGATGTGTCTGGCCGACGGCAAACTTGATTTCCTCGTTGAGGCCTCCGGCACGGTAGTGCGACGGCGTCATGCCGAGCATGCCGGTCGACTTGGCATAAAAGCGTCCACTCGAATTGAAGCCCGCATCATAGATCGCTTCAGTCACGGAGCTGCCGCGGGCGAGGCCTTCTCGGACCCTCTTGGCGCGATAAGCGACAGCGTAGTCCTTCGGCGTGAGACCGGTGGCGGCCCTGAACAGGCGATGAAAGTAGCGGGGGCTCAGGCCGAACGCTCGCGCCAGTTCCTCAAGGGATGGTTCGTCTTCGCTCGCTTCGATAAGGCGGCACGCCCTGGCGATCAGTTTCGCATTCTCGGCGTCCTTCGATGGTCCGTCCGGCTTGCAGCGCCGGCACGGCCGGAAGCCCGTCGCCTTGGCAGCCTCCAAGCTGTCATGCATCTGCACATTCCTGGGATTGGCGACACGCGATGGGCATGACGGCCGGCAATAGACCCCAGTCGTGGAAACCGAATACCAGAACTGCCCGTCGGCCGTCTTGTCCCGCGCAAGGACGCGCGCCCATCGCGGATCTTCCGCCACAGGCAGAGATTTTGGGTTCGGATTGCTGGCAGGTCTTGCGGTCATGGCGCGAATAGATTTCATGATCGAGCTTTTGATGCCACCCGCTTTCCGCGAATTCGATCTCTCCTCCCAAATGCAAGTGAGGCCGACACGGTGTGTGCCAGCCTCATTCGGCTCCTTCCAGTTCCCCGGACGCTTCGATTAGGCAGCCTTCTTGATCAGGCCAAGTTGGGTCAGCGCGGTCACGCCGTCGTCAAGGCCGATTTCCTCGACGATCTTGCCGTTGATGACCTTCAGGACAGTGGTGCCGGTGAAGTGCATCTTGCGGCCGGTTGCCGCCGGCAAGCCGCCCGCCAGGAAGTCAGCGAATGCCGGCCCCGTGTGCGTGCCGCCGCCTTCCCATTGACCGACGACGTAGTCGCCCTCGGCGATCAAGTCCGCCGTTCCCCAGAAGTTGAGATCGGGAAACGCGGCGCGGAAGTCGGTCATGAACGCCTTGATATCGTCCCGGCCGCGGCGGGGTTCGTGCAGGGAGTATTTCAGCAGCATGTCGGGGGCAGCGATTTCATCGATGACCCCGAGATTGACGTTCTTGCCCCAGAAATCGGTGAACCAGCGGCCGACAACGGCCTTGTTATTTTCTTCCTTGCTCATTGGAAAGCTCCTCTCTCGACTGAGAACCGATCACCGGTGTCGCTCAGTGATCTCCGAAAGAGGACTACGTCTGATCCGCGCCGACTAAACTCCGTTTCTTGTCCTGAAATCGAACGCGATGCTCGAGGTCTGGCGATGCTCTCGCTTGCGGCGAGGGGGGCCCCGACATCACTCCAGTTCTCGCAGCAGCCTCCGCGCTTCACCTAGCAACGTTCGGGCGTGCCTTCGCTCGGCGATCGCATGGCTCGTGAACAACCCGTACTTCTGTGCATTCTGGTTTCCTCGCGGCGCGCCCGATCCCGGTGCGCTCCCGTGTATGCGGCAGCGGGTCTTGTCGCGTCGAAATCCTCATTCTCGCTCAGCCGTGCAAGTTCTTGCTGAAATGCTTCCAGATCGTGCATGGCGGCGGCGGTTAGCGTCTCGAACGCCTCCATCTTCGCTGGGGGCTTTTGTGCCCATAGCTGATCCAGGCTGTTGGCTGCCCGGCGTCACCGCCAGCTCACTCCATCTCTCCCAGCAGCTTCCGTGCTTCATCCAGCAACGCCCGCATCTGCCTTCGCTCGGCGATCGCCTCCGTGGTGAATAGCCCATACTTCCTTGCATTCCGATTTCCCCTGGGTGCCCCGCATCCGTCCGCGCCGCCGTGCATGCGGCAGCGCGTCTTGCCCAGCACCGCCGGAGCGCGGCAAGCAGAGCCATGGCGGGTCCTGGCTCCGCAGCGCGGGGCCGCCAGCATTGGGCCTGTGTTGCGGGCGTGGTCGCGGCTCATGCAGCGGCGCCTTGCGTGGCGTCGGCCTCCTCATGCCCTCGTTCGCCAGCTTCATGCGTGGAAACCATCGCCGCATCCTTCGAGCCCGTCTCTGCAACGATCATGCTCGCATGCTGCGTCACGTTGGCGACGATCGTCTTTCCACCATCCTGGTCCGACAGGGCTTGCACGGTAATGGCGCGCTCGCCGTTGTTGCGGTAGCGGCTCAGCGCTTCGATCTGGGCCGGGAAGGTGCGCACGAGCTTGGCCAATGCGCGCGAGGCGCTGTCCTGGCTGGCTAGATCGCTGGCGCAGGCTAGGCGGTAGGCGCATCGCATCGCCGTCACGTGCACGGACACCATCTGCGCCGCCAGCATGGCTTCGATGGAGTCCCGAGGGCTTATGCTCTTCATCATCGAGATCATGAAGGCGAGATTGGCTTCATCGGGCTTTTGTCCGATCACGCTGGCCTTGACCAACTGTTTCAGAATGCCATCCAGCGCGTCACGGTCGACGGCGCCGAGCGCGTCGGCCAAGAGCCGTTCGCCGGTTTGCGGGTCGGGATGGTCGATCGCAATTCGCCGCCTGTAGAGCTTGATCCGCGGGCCCGCGGCGAGGGCGCTGCGATCGTCTGCCGCGATCGGCGCCGTCCTGGTGCGTGTCGGAGTTTTGGTCATGTCGATGGGTCCTTTGTCGGCGCAGGCCTGCGGTCGCGGCGCGGGCTTCGCCCGCCTGCCGCGCGGGTGCGATGATTGAGATGTCGGTGAGGGGATTCCACGCAACGGTGTCGAAGCGGCCATGGCCGTGGTCAGCGTGGACGCTGACGGATCGTTGCGATGATGCCATCGTGCCGGTGTTTTGCCCGACGTGTCAAATGGCGTTTTGCGGATGCGCAAGGCCTTGTTCTGACAGGCGCCGGCTACTTTGCATGGGGTCGTTTTCGCGTTTTTTGTTGGAGGCCGGCTCCCACGTGCCCGGCGGCAGAATTGCCAGGCATCACGCGCGACTGGCGTCGGCGATCCGTCAGAGCCAAAGAATCTGCTTGCGATAGCCAAGATCGTTCAACAGCGGGGCCGCCGGTCCATGGTGGAACACGGCGCCGCGCTCCAGCGCGAAGACGCGGTCGGCAAGCGCGAGCACGAGATCGAGATTGTGCTCGACGATTACGATCGACATGTGCTTGCGGAGCTGGTCGAACACTTTGAACAGCTCCAGCGTCACGGCCGGCGCGAGGCCCTCGAAGGGCTCGTCGAGCAGCAGCAGGCGGACATTGCCGGACATCGCGCGGGCAACCGCCACCATCTGCTGCTCGCCGCCGGAGAGATAGTCGGCGGCGACGTTCATGCGCTCCTTCAGGCGCGGGAAGGTGTGCAGGATCTGCTCTTCGTTCCAGACCACGCCGCCAGAGCCGTCGGTCTTGCGCGCGAGGCGGCCGAGCGCGAGGTTTTCGCGCACGGTCATGCCGGCGAACAGGCCGCGTCCTTGCGGCACGTAGCCGATGCCGCGGCGCGCGATGTCGGGCGCGGGGAGGCTCGCGATGTCGTCGCCGCGATAGATGATGCTGCCGCTTGCGGCCGGCACGAGGCCGGCGATGGTCTTCAGCAGCGTTGACTTGCCGGCGCCGTTGCGCCCGAGTAGCGCGACGATCTCGCCCTCGCGCACGTTGAGCGCGGCGTCGCTCAGGATGTGGCTCTTGCCGTAGAAGGTGTTGACGCGATCGAGGCGCAGCACGCTTTCGCGCGCGCCGGCCGCCTCGTCGCTGCGCTGATGCTCGACGGCGGGAATGCCCTTGCCGGTATAGATCTCCTGCACGCGTAGATCTGCCCGCACCGCCTTCGGGCAGTCGGACATCAGCACCTCGCCCTGGTTCATCACGGTGACAACTTGCGATAAGCCCAGCACGCGGTCGATGTCGTGCTCGACGATCAGAACGGGAATGTTGGCGGCGATGTTCTTGACGAGATTGGACACGCGCTCGCGCTCGGCGGCGGCAAGGCCGGCGAGCGGCTCGTCGAGCAGCAGCACCTGCGGCTTGGAGCCGAGCGCGATGCCGAGATCGACCAGCCGCTGCCCGCCATAGGAGAGCTCGCCGCCCTCGATCGTTTCGATGCCCTCGAGCCCGAGAAACTTGATCAGCGCGGCCGTCTCGGCGTGGATCTCCTCATAGGCATCGATATCGTTCCAGATGTTGAAGCGCATGGCGCGCCGTGCCTGCAGCGACAGGCGCAGGTTCTCGTAGATCGTGAGGCCACGGAACAGGTTGGTGATCTGGAACGAGCGCGCCAGCCCCTGGTGGCAGATCAAATTCGCCGGCACGCCGGCGATGTCGCGGCCGTTGAGGCGGATCGTGCCCTGGTCCGGCGCGTAGAGGCCGGAGACCAGGTTGAACAGCGTGGTCTTGCCGGCGCCGTTCGGTCCGATCAGCGCGTGGATCTCGCCGGCGGCGACGGTCATGCTCGCGTTCTCCACCGCGCGGATACCGCCGAACTTTCTGGAGACGCCGTTGACCTCGAGCACGGTGCCTCGTCGCGCCTCCGGCCGCAGGAAATCTGGCATCGGCAGGCCGTCATAGATCTTGCGCCGGCTCATCGCGGCGGACTCTTCCGCGGCGGGACGGAAGCGGCGCATGATCAGCGCGCCGATGCCGACGAGGCCGCCCGGCGAATACATCACGAAGGCCACGAAAGTGACGCCGAACCAGAACAGCCAGTCCGATGTCCAGATCGAGAACAGCTCGCGGAACAGGATGAAGAACAGCGCGCCGAGCGCAGGCCCGAGCAGGCTGCGCATGCCGCCGATGACCACCATCGCCAGCAGCTCGCCGGCAAACGGCACCGAGACGGCTTCGGCCGAGACGAGGTAGTTCAGGAACGCGATCAGCGCACCCGCAAGACCGGTCACGACGGCCGAGATCACGAACACCGCGAGCTTGTAGCGCTCGACCGGATAGCCCTGGAAGCTCGCGCGGAGCTGGTTCTCGCGGATCGCAACCAGCACATGGCCGAAGGGCGAGCGCACGAGACGCATCAGGACATAGAGCACGACGAGCCCGCTTCCGGCGACGACGGCGTAGTAGTTGAGCGCGCTGTCGAGGCTGATGGGACCGATGTCGCCGCGCTTCAGTCCGCCGAGCCCGTCCTCGCCGCCGGTCAGGCTGGTCCAGCGGAAGGCGGTGGTATAGACCAGCGCGGCCAGCGCGAGCGTCAGCAGCGAGAAGTACACGCCGCGCCGGCGCAGGATCAGCATGCCGATCACGGTCGATGCGATCGCGACGACGATCATCGATGAGAGCAGCGGCAGCCAGATATCGCCGGGAAAGAAGCGAAGCTGGATCAGGCCGGCGGCGTAGGCGCCGACGCCGAACCAGGTGCTGTGGCCGAACGAGACGAGTCCGGTATAGCCGATGCAGAGGTTGAGCCCCATGGTCGCGATCGCAAGCCCGACGATCCAGGTGCCGGTGTTCACGGACAGGCCGAGTGCCCTGAGCACGAAGGGCAGCGCGATGACCGCAACGGCCGCGATCAGGAGCGGCTTCAACTTCTCGGTGGCGGAGGTGCGGGTCATTCGAACTTCTCGATGCGTTCGCCGAGCAGGCCGCGCGGGCGCACCAGCAGCACCAGGAACATCAGGATGTAGATCGAGGCTTCACCTGCGGCCGGCTCGAAATGAATGGCGATGCCGCGCACCACGCCGACAAGGAGGGCGGCGATGACGACGCCCCAGAAGCTGCCGAGCCCGCCGATCACGACGACGACGAAGGCCACCGTCATGATCTCGGCGCCCATCGCTGGATGCACCGTGGTGATCGGCGCGAAGAAGGCGCCGCCGAGCGCGGCCATGCCGACGCCGAGCATGACGATCGCGGTCATGTAGGGCTGCAGGCGGATGCCGAGCGCGGCGACCATGTCCGGCCGCTGGATGCCGGCGCGCACCACGCGCCCGAACGAGGTCTTGTGCAGCAAGAGCCAGATCCCGAGCAGCACGGCGGCCACCACGCCGAGGATCAGGAGGCGATAGCGCGAGAACAGGAAATCGCCGACGACGACGGAGCCGCGGAAGCTCTGCGGGATCCCGGTCGACACGGGCGCGGCGCCCCAGATCATGCGGATCGCCTGCTCGGCGACCATCGCAAGCCCGAAGGTCACGAGCAGGCTGAGGATCGGGTCGGCCGTGTAGAAACGGCGCAGGATGAAGCGTTCAAAGAGGATGCCGAGCAGGGCGACCGCGAACGGCGAAATCACGACGGACGCGCCGAAACCGAGATGCTTCACCAGCTCGACGAAGACATAGGCGCCGAGCGCGTAGAAGGCGCCATGCGCGAGGTTGACGATGCCGCCGACGGAAAAGATCAGCGACAGCCCGAGCGCGATGAGGAGATAATAGCCTCCGAGCACGAGGCCATTCACCACCTGTTCCAGCAAGAACTCGAACTGCATGTTGCGTCCATCGCTTTGGCAAAACGGCGCCGGCGTTGGTGCCGGCGCCGCTGACGCCAATCGGCCCTGGCGCGCGCGAGCGCGTCAGGCCTTCATCTCGCAGGGGTTCTGTTCCCTGGTCGGATAGATCTGTTCCAGCGGGTCGTTCGCGGCCGGTACTGCTTCGCCCAGCACCAGCATGTCCCACTGGTCCTTCATCTGGTCCTTCGGCTTGACGGTGAAGGGATAGGCCTCCTGCACCATCTGGTGATCCCAAGAGCGGAAATAGGCTTTGCGCGCTTTCATGATGTCGAACTGCGACTGCTTCTCGAAATAGGCGATCAGCTCATTGCTGTCGGTCGACTTCGTGGTGTTGATCGCCTCCGCCAGCAGCTTGAGCGTCACATATTCGATCCAGGCGTGGTTCTCCGGCGGCTTGCCGTACTTCTTGGTGAAGGCCGCGACGAAGGCCTGCGACGCCGGATTGTTCAACGTGTGATACCAGACCGTCGGCCAGGTGCCGCTGAGATTGCCCGCGCCCGCGGCCCAGGCATCGCCGGTGTTGAGGTTGAAGCCGACCAGCGGATAGGGCAGGCCGAACTCGGCATATTGCTTGACGAGATTGGTGACCTGGTTGCCGGCGAGGTTGCAGCAGACCACGTCGGGCTTTGCCTGCCGCACCTTGAGCAGATAGGGGCTGAAGTCGGTGACGTCGGTCGCGATCAGCTCGTCGCCGATCAGGTTGGCGTCATGCGCGCCGAAGAACGCTTTCGCCGCCTTCAAAAGGTCGTGGCCGAAGATGTAGTCGGCCGTGAGCGTGAAGAAGTTCTTGCCCTTCACCATGCCCTTCTGCGACAGCGCGGTGCCGACCGCGTTGACCATCACGGTGTTGGGGATGTCGCAGTGGAAGGAATATTTGTTGCAATTCTTGCCGCGCAGCGCGTCCGACCGTGCGCCGGTCGAGAAGAACACCTTCTTGTTGCGCTCGGCGACCTGCATGATGGTGAGCGAGGAGGCCGAGGAGATCTCGCCGAGCAGCACCACCGCGCCGTCCTGCTCCAGCATGCGCTGCGCCTTGGTGGCGGCCGTCGCAGGATTGATCGAATCCTCCGAGACGAGGTCGATCTGCTTGCCGAGAACACCGCCGGACTGGTTGATCTCTTCGGCAGCGAGCTTCACGCCCAACTGCGCGTAGCCGCCGATCACGCCGAGAAAGCCGGTCAGCGGGGTCAGATGCCCGATCCGGATCTTCTCGGCCTGGGCTCTCGCGATTGCCGGAAACCCCAGTGCGGCCGCGCCTGCGAAGGCAGCGCCCGCCCGTAACAACGTCCGTCGGCGGTAGCGGATCATGTCTGTCTCCTCCCCGGTGCATCGCGTGTCTCTCTTCAAAACCGCGTATCCGATATTGTGAGAGACGTTTTTCTAATGCTGGAGGATAATCCCGAACGGCATCGCCGGTGTCAACCGGCAAAATCGCCGCTTGCGTGGGCCTTAGACTTTTTGCGTGATCGCCTTGTGCGCCGCGCCTTTGGCGCCGAACTCGGCCGACAGGCGGTTGGCCGCGGCCTGCACGACCTGCGCGCTCGCGTGCAGCGCCTGGTTGGAGAGCCGCCAGATCGGACCGGAAATGCCGAGCGCGCCGATCACCTGGCCGGTGAAATCGGTCACGGGCACGGCGACGCAGCGCACTTCCGGATTGAACTCGCCATCGTCGAACGCAACGCCGGTGCGCTGAACCTCGGCGATCTCGCGCATCAGCACGCCGGCATCGGTGATGGATTTTGGCGTCGACGGCTTGAGCTCCGCACGGTCGAGAAACCGCTTGAGCTGGTCGGGCCGGAGCGAGGCGAGGATGATCTTGCCGAGCGCGGTGCAATGAGCCGGCCGCACCACGCCGACGCGGTCGGTCAGTTGAAATGCGCCGGGACCGCTGGTGCGGGCGATGACGACCACGGCATCGCCCATGCGCACGGCAAAATGGCTGCTTTCGCTGGTCTGGCGCGACAGCTCCTCCAGCACGGGCGTCGCGACATTGACCATCTCGATCTCATCGAGCGCGGATGCCGCGAGCGCAAACAGCGGACGGCCGATGCGGTAGCGCTTGTTGTCTTTCTCCTGGCGGAGATAGCCGAGCGAGACCAGCGTCTTCGCAAGGTGGAAGGTGGTCGAATTGTGCAGGCCGACGAGCTTGCTCAATTCCGCAAGCCCAATTCCTTCGCGGTGACGCGCCACCTCTTCGAGGATCGAGAAGGCGCGGCCAAGCGACTGGACACCGCCGCCCCGCTGTTTGTCGTCGGCCTCGTCGTCGCCATCGACCTGGGGTGCGGGAACCAGCTTGGCAATCGCAGCCTTGCGCGGGCTCGCAGGCTTCTCGCTGGTACTGGGCTTGGTGCGCGATCTCAAGGAAAAGGCCCCCTCTGGCAAATCCGTTATGACTCGGTGCTCGACAGTAGCATGCAACCACGCAAGCGTCGGAGCAGAACCCGCGCTTCCTCCAGGAAGAGCCTATCACAATATAAATTGACGTACAGCATTATGAGAAATAGGGTGCTCGCGGCCCAGTGATGACCGGCCGCGTTCTCCGCATCGGTACATAAGAAGTCGTCGGGCCGAGAGGGAGACCGGTTGATGTCGCGAAACATGCTCAATGGCGCCGAGGTCATTGTCGATTATCTGATCCAGGAGAAGGTGCCGCAGGTGTTCGGGCTGTGCGGCCACGGCAACATCCAGTTCATCGACGCGCTGTACGCGCGCTCCTCCGAGATCAAGACGATCTCCGTGCATCACGAGAGCGTCGCCGGCTTCATGGCCGATGTCTACTACCGCGTCTCGGGCAAGCCGACCGCGACCTTCACGTCGTGCGGACCAGGCTCGGCCAATCTGCCGATCTCGCTCGCCAACGCCTTTCTCGACTCCGTGCCGTTCATGGCGATTACCGGCAATGTGCCGACCAGCCAGTTCAATCGCGGAGCGTTCCAGGAGATGTACCGGCACTACCAGGCCGACTTTCCTTCCACCGTGCGCTCGATCTGCAAGAAGGTATTTCAGCCGACGCGCGGCGAGATGGTGCCGCTCGCGGTGCGACAGGCCTGGAAGACCATGATCACGGGACGTCCGGGCCCTGTCGTTGTGGACGTGCCCTTCGACGTGTTCATGGAGTCGGCTGCCGAAGAGGCGCCGAAGGCGATCGAGTGGAACGCCAACATCTCGAGCCGCTGCGGTGCCGACCCTGATGGCGTCGAGAAAGCGGTCGACATGCTGCTCTCGGCGGAACGGCCGGTGATGCTGGTCGGGCAGGGCGTGCGCTATGGCGGTGCCGCCGACGAGCTGCGTAGGCTCGCCGAGCGGCTTCAGATTCCGGTCGCTGCCTCTGCCAGCGGTCTCGGCGCGCTCGACGTCAACCATCCCCTGGCACTTGGCCTCGTCGCGCGCGCCGGGCATTACCAAGCCAATCACGCGACACGTCAGGCCGACGTGCTGCTCGCGCTCGGCGTCCGTTTCGACGACCGCACTTCGAGCTCATGGATTCCTGGCTATTCCTTCACGATCCCGCCGACGAAACTGATCCATGTCGACATCGATCCCGAGGAGATCGGCCGCAACTATCCCGTCGCGCTCGGATTGATGGCCGATGTTCGCACTTTCCTGCGTCAGGTTCATGCCGAGCTCGATCGCCGCGACAACCTCTCCAGGAAATCCGATGCGCGCAAGAAATGGCTGGCGCAGATCGATGGATATCGCAACGAGTGGGACAAGTTCGTCGCGCCCGGATTCTCCGACGACACCACGCCGATCAATCCGCAGCGCGCGGCCGCCGAGATCGACAAGGCGCTGCCGGAGGATGCGATCCTCGTGTCCGACATTGGCGTGCACCACAACTGGCTGCTCGGCTTCTGCAAGCCGAAGCGGCCGGATTCGCTGATCGGCTCGACGGGCTTCGGCCCGATGGGCTTTGGCGTCGCCGGCGTGATGGGCGCAAAATTCGCGGCCCCCGATCGTCCCTGCGTTTCGGTGTGCGGCGACGGTGCCTTCTTCATGCACGCCAACGTGCTGGGCACGGCGGTCGAGTACAATCTGCCAGTGGTCTGGGTGGTCTGGAACAATTACGCCTACGCTTCGATCCGAGGTCTCCAGCGCGGCTATCTCGGCGGACGCGAGCTTGCGACCGACTTCAGGCATCCCGAGACGGGAGAGCGCTACAATCCCGATTTCGCCGCAATGGCGCGCTCCTGCGGCGTCGAGGGCGTGCGGGTCGATCGCCCGGGCGACCTCGGCGAAGCGATCCGCAAGGGCATCGCTGCCAACAAGCCGTATCTGATCGACGTCGACATCGCTGCTGACGTCAATCCGGCCGGTGCCGGCGTCTGGGAGTTGCCGGGACTGGGCCAGAGCAAGGCCGGCATCGGCACGCGCTATCAGCCGGGCTGATCACGCAGCTCGCAGATCTGCAATCAACGAGATATCGGGGAGATGGGAATGACGCTCGCAGGCAAGAAGGTCGTCGTGATCGGCGGCTCCTCAGGCATCGGTCTTGCGACGGCAGAGCTTGCCAAGACGCTAGGCGCGGAGGTCATCATCGCCTCGCGCAGTGCCGCGAAGCTTGATCCCGTCGCGGAGCGGTTGAAGGTGACGGCGATCCCGGCCGATGTCACCAGCGACCAAAGCGTTGCCGAGCTGTTTCGCCGCACCGGCGCCGTCGACCACGTCGTCCTGACGGCGGCGCAGCTTCGCACCGGGCCGTTCAAGACGGTTGCGATGGAGGACGTGCGCGCCACGATGGAAGGCAAGTTCTGGGGTGCCTGGCGCGTGGCGCGCGAGGCCATGATCCGGCCCGGCGGCTCGCTCACGTTGGTTACCGGTTTCCTCAGCGTCCGGCCGCGGCCGAACTCGGCGATCATCAGCGCTGCGAACGGAGCGCTGGAATCGCTTGCGCGAGCCCTGGCGCTCGAGCTTGCACCGGTGCGCGTCAACGCCGTGTCACCTGGCGTGATCGACACGCCCATCCGGGCCGCGATGCCGGAACAGGCACGGCGCGATATGCTGGCCAAGACCGCTGCTGCACTGCCGGTCGGCCGGGTCGGCATGGCCGGGGACATTGCCCAGCAGATCGCAGGCTTCATGGCTAACGGTTTTGCGACCGGCTCGATCGTCTACATCGACGGCGGCGCGCTGGTGAATTGAGACGCGCGAAAGGAGCACGATCATGGCCGACGAAAGCAACGGCGCCTTCATCCGCAACATTGCCGAGGTGCCTTGGCGCGAATTCCCGAACCATTTCGGCGGCGCGTTGTCAAAGCCGCTGGTGATGCCGGAAACCGCAGGCTCGCGCCGCATCGATTATCGCATCTCGATGTATCAGCCGATGGCCTATGTGGCGCGGCATCATCACAAGGTGCAGGAGCAGGTCTATCACGTGCTCGAAGGTGAGGGGCTGATGGAGATCGCGGGCAAGAACCATGTGGTGCGCAAGCACGACGTGATCTTCCTGCCGCCCGGCGTCGAGCATGCGATCTCGAATTCGGGCCTGACCGACCTCGTGTTCCTGGTGGTCACCTCGCCGGTGACGGACAACGAGAAGCCGGTCTGAGCGATGCCACGCAGCGTGTGGCGGTCGCCGCGTTCTAGCGGGAGCCGCCGCCGACAAGCTGCGCCAGCCGGTCGAGCAGGGGGCGCTGGCCCTCGTTGATTTTCTCGCCTGCCTCATCAAGTGCGAAAAATTCAGCGCGGTCGACCTCGGGAAAGTCTTGCCGTTTGCCGCTGCGCGGCGGCCATTCGATCTGGAAGGTGTTGCTGCGAATGCTGTGGGTATCGATGTCGACCTCGGCAGCAAAGGCGGTGACGATCTTGCCGCCGCGTTGCTTGACCTGCCCCAGCGCGACCAGCGGGACAGTCAGCTCCAGTCCGAGCTCCTCGGCAAATTCCCGCCGCGCGGTGGCTTCAGCGTCTTGTCCGTCCGCATATTCGCCTTTCGGGATCGACCAGGCGCCGAGATCCTTGTTACGCCAGAACGGCCCGCCCGGATGAACGAGCAGGACCTCGATCTCCGGTCGCATCCGATAGGCAATAATTCCAGCGCTCTTTGATGCCATCGCGAGCTCCCGCGGACTATGGGAAGGCGCGCCCTAAAGCGACCTCCGATCTGCGCATCAGCTCGAGGATCGCTCGCGTGACGCGACGCGAATGGCGCGTGCCTTCGCGCCCTTTGTAGCACGCGCCGCGATCATGCCGCGCCCCTTGCCGTGGGCCGAGGTAGTTTTCTTGAGCAAGGATGCGAACCGCTTGCGCGCACGGCTCGCCGTCTGCCGCGCAGCCACCTGTGCGGCCTCGGCCTTCTGGATGATGGTGGTAACCGCGCGTGTCAGGTTCACGGGAACCCAGGCGACATCCTTGGTCTTGGACAGGCTGCCGACGCCTTTGCATGGGGCTTCGCGCGGCAGGTCGATCCGGATCGCGAGGGCCTCGGAGCGCTCGATCCAGTCTTCGGCCTTGGTACCGGTGATACTGCGGACGTAGTCGCGCGTCTCGCGCGGCACGAAGCAGCCCGCAACTGCCAAACTCAATGGAGCAGGCTGCGAGGCGCGTGCTGAAATGACGCCGGCTAGTCCTTCGGAAAATCCTTGCGCATCGCGATCTCGGCGGCATCGCCCGGCGACAGCACGGTCTGGTCGAAGGCTGCTTGCGGCTTGGTCATGATGTCGTAGAGCGAGATGCCCTTGATCGGCTTGGCCATGAGCTCGCGGACGCATTCGGCGAGCGTGCCGTTATAGACGAGATAGGGCGGACCTCTGTCCTTCTGTCTCTGTCCTCTGAGCGACGGCCACTTCTTCAATTCGGCCGGCGCGTCATAGGCGATCGGCGAGCCTTCTCTAAACATGCGCTTAGCCCCAGGCGGCGTGAATTGCCGGAAATCCTAAGGCCGCCGGGTAAACGCATGTTAAAGAATTAGTTCAAATCAGCCGGCAATGAAGGCGAGCAGGGTGCCGTTGGCCTTGGCCGGCGGCACGCAGATCGCCGCTCCGCTGCGCGAGGCCACCGGGCCCAGCGCCTTTTCGGTCGCGGCGAGATCGCTGCTGGCGAGCACCAGCGCCGCGCCGCCGCGCTTCGAGAGACCTTCCAGCGCCACACCGGAATAGCGTTTGCCAAGCTGATCCAGCGTCAGATAGACGAAATCGGCACGATCGCCGCCGGAGGCGACGCTAACGGCGCCGTCGGCTTCCGTCTTCGGCTCGCGATTGATCAGCCGCGACAGATGCGATGCCTCCTTCGCGGGATCGGGTGTTGCGATCAGCACCTGCTTGATGCGCTTGGCCGCATTAGCGTGCGCCATCAGCTCGGGGATCCACACGGTCTCGCGGGTCTTGTGCTGACAGGCGAAGATGCGCACGCCGCCCGGCGCTTCCTCGGTCGGCCACATGAAGGTGCGAAACTTCGCTGCGGACACCGTGCCGTTCGGCAGCGTGACCGGCCGTTCGAAATCGGTCGGACCGATCGGCGTGAGGCCGCGCGCGCGGATCTCCTCCGCACCGGCGGCCGAATCGACCGCGGTGAAAGCTATGCGCTCGATGCCTTCGCCGCGCGTGTCGAGGAAGGCGCGTGCCGGCGCGTTTTGTTCGGTCGGCGCGAGCACGCCGAGCAGCTCCATATAGTCGGGGTCGAACATGATGGTGTAGTTGCCCGTACCCATATGCGCGCTGTGGGTGCCGCGCGGCGACACGGTGAAGCCGAGCCGCTTGTAATTCTCGGCTGCCTTGTCGAGGTCCTTCACCATGACCACGGCGTGGTCGATACCGATGACGTTCTTGAGGGCCACTGCTATTTCCCCGGCGTATGAATGGGCTGACGGACCGCACAAGCGGCCGTAGCATGTCTACGCTGGATGGACGCGCGAGTCATTTTGAAATCGGCGGCGGATGCGCAATTTCTTTCCGCGAAGCGCCGCGTCGACGCGCTGCAGTCGACGGCGTCAGCGATCCTGCCGGCTGATATAGGCGGCGAGGATCGCGCGCTCCTCGGTGGTCATGTCGGTGATGTTGCCCGGCGGCATCGCGTTGGACCATGCCGCCACACGGCCGATGAGGCGAATGTTGCGCCGGATGTGCTCACTGCCGTCAAGCAAGATGCCTTTCGGCGCGGACACGATGCCGGCCCAGACCGGCTCGGCGGCATGGCACATGCTGCAGCGGGACATCACGATCTCCTCGACATCGGCAAGCGTTGGCTGCGTCGCCAGCGCCCCCGTATTGATCTCGCGCGGTCCGGCCGCGGAGAGGAGGCCGATGGCGATCACGCCAATCGCCGCCACGCCCCACACCCACCATGGCGATTTGCGTCCGGCATGCCGCGCGTTGAAGAAGTGGCGGATCACCGGCCCCAGCGCCAGCACGATCGCGACGATGATCCAGTTGAAGCGGGTGGCGTAGAGCAGCGGATAGTGGTTGCTGATCATCAGCACGACGACGGGCAGCGTCAGATAATTGTTGTGGACCGAACGCTCCTTGCTGGCTTTTCCGAGCTTCGGATCGGGGGCCTGGCCCGCGATCAGCGCAGCTACGATCTTCTTTTGGTTCGGGATGATCACCGCGAAGACGTTGGCGACCATGATGGTGCCGACGATCGCCCCGATCTGGTTGAAGGCGCCGCGGCCACTCAGGACGCGCGTGAAGGCGTAAGTCAGCGCGACCAGGAACACGTAGCCGCCGATGGCGAAGGCGAGCTCGCGCTGCGCAAGCCCGGTGCGGCAGGCGACCTCATAGAGTGCCCACGCCAGCGCCAGGCTGCAGAAGCTGAAGAAGCCGGCCTGTGCCGGCGTCAGGTCGAGGATCGACTTGTCGACCAGGAACAGGTCGGCATCGAGATAATAGACCACCACCATCAGCGCGAAGCCGGAGAGCCAGGTGGTGTAGGCTTCCCATTTGAACCAGGTGAGCTCCTCCGGCATCCGGTGGGGGGCCACCAGATATTTCATGATCCGATAGAAGCCGCCGCCATGGACCTGCCAGGCTTCGCCGTGCACGCCGTCCGGCAGATCACGCGTTGGCCTCAGGCTGAGATCGAGGTGGATGAAGTAGAAGGAACTGCCGATCCAGGCGATCGCGGCCACCACGTGCAGCCAGCGCAACAGCAGGCTCGCCCATTCCGATACGATGGATCCCCACATGATCACCCCGTCAGTCACGGCGCCGATATGCCGCAGCTTTGATGACCGCAATACGGCCGCGCCCTTACAATGTGTCGCACCGATCAGCGGCATTTTCCAGTACGATGGGCGCACCTTGCTGCACATCGTGCGGGCATGAGCTGACGTGGGATTCGGCAGGCGTTAGACCCGCCGAAGAACGTATGTGATGCGATCGGCGTTGTGCAGCGGGAGCGAAGCTCGACGGTGCGAGCCGGGAGGAAGGCGACGTGAAGAACAATATCTGGTCCGTGGCGACATCCGCCTGGTTGCTGGCCGCCGCCGCGACCGGTGTGCAGGCCGAGCCGGTGCTGCAAGGCAAGGCGGCCTATGGCAATTGGCAATCCGACAAGCCCGGCACGGTCAGGCTGATCCGCCCGCAGGATCTCGCCAGGCCGGGCGGCACGCCGTCGGCTGCGAGTTTTCCGCGCGTCGTGCCGCGTTCGCCGGAAGCGTCCTTGCAGGTGCCGGCTGGCTTCAAGGTCGAGCTGTTCGCGGAAGGGCTGCGCGGTCCACGCACCGTGCGGGTTGCGCCGAACGGCGATATTTTCGTCGCGGAGACGCGCGCGGGGACTATCCGCGTGCTCCGCGCCGGCGAGGGCAAGGTCGCGACCAACGACGTCTATGCCAGCGGCCTGAGACAGCCGTTCGGCATTGCGTTCTTTCCAAATGGCGACGACCCGCAATGGGTCTATGTCGCCAATACCGACGGTGTCGTCCGCTTTCCCTATCAGGCCGGCGATCTCAAGGCGCGGGGCAAACCGGAGACGGTCGTGGCGAGCCTGCCGCATGATGGCGGCCATTCCACCCGCGACATCGTCTTCACGCCGGACAACAAGCGCATGCTGGTGTCGGTCGGATCGCACAGCAATCTCGCGGAAGGCATGGGCAATCCGCCGGGCGGATTGGCAGCCTGGTCGCGCACGCAGCCGCTGGGCGCTGCCTGGGCGAGTGAGACCGAG
This sequence comes from Bradyrhizobium sp. ISRA442, assembly GCF_038085055.1. Classification (NCBI taxonomy): domain Bacteria; kingdom Pseudomonadati; phylum Pseudomonadota; class Alphaproteobacteria; order Hyphomicrobiales; family Nitrobacteraceae; genus Bradyrhizobium; species Bradyrhizobium sp. ISRA442. The sequence goes on along the minus strand of NZ_JALGCN010000002.1, from coordinate 361,163 downwards.
CGCGGCGCCGTGCTTGCCTTCAATCCGGACGGCAAGGAGCGGAAGATCTACGCCACCGGCATCCGCAACTGCGTCGGTCTGGCGATTCAGCCGCAGACCGGGCTGCCGTGGTGCTCGACCAACGAGCGCGACGGTCTCGGCGACGATCTCGTGCCCGACTACGTGACGAGCGTGAAGGAAGGCGCCTTCTACGGCTGGCCATGGTTCTATATCGGCGGCAACGAGGACCCGCGCCACGCCGGCGCGAGGCCGGACCTCAAGGACAAGGTGACGGTCCCCGACGTGCTGGTGCAGCCGCACTCGGCCTCGCTCGGCATGACGTTCTACCAGGGCACGCAGTTTCCAGCCGAGTATCGGGGCGATGCCTTCGCAGCCGAGCACGGCTCCTGGAACAGGTCGAAACGTACCGGTTACAAGGTGATCCGAATCCGGATGAAGGACGGCAAGCCGACCGGCGAATACGAAGACTTCATCACCGGCTTCGTCGTCAACGACCGCGAAGTGTGGGGCCGGCCCGTTGGGGTCGCAGTGGCGAAGGATGGCTCGCTGCTGATCTCGGAAGACGGCAACGGCACGATCTGGCGGGTGACAAACGCGCCGCAATGATGCTGCTGCCCCTCTCCCCTTGTTGTGGGAGAGGGTAGTGGCTTCGCGATAGAGAAGCCGGGTGAGGGGCCTCTCTCCGCGAGCGATCTCGCGCAGTTGAGTTTGTGGATAGAGACCCCTCATCCGGCGCTTCGCGCCTCCTTCTCACAAGGGGAGAAGGGAAGGGCATCGTGTTCGCCTCGGCTTACCCCCGTCGCACGCTCGCTCCGCCGTCCACCGGCAGCGTCACGCCGGTGATGAAGTTCGCTTCATCCGACGCCAGGAACAGCGCGGCATTGGCCACGTCCCATCCTGTGCCCATCTTCTTCCGCAGCGGCACCTTGCTGTCACGCTCGGCTTCGACCTCGGCGCGGGTCTTGTGCCATTCGCGGGCGCGGGTGTCGACCGCCATCGGCGTGTTCATCAGGCCCGGCAGGATGACATTGGCGCGGATGCCGTATTCGGCGTTCTGGTAGGCGAGCTGTTCGGTGAAGGCGATCATCGCCGACTTCGTCGCCTTGTAGGCGACGTAGGGATAGGTCGTGATCGCGGCCATCGAGGAGATGTTGATGATGGCGCCGTTTCTCTGCGCGCGCATGATCGGGATCACCTCTTTCGCCGCCAGAATGCAGCTCTTCAGGTTGATGGCGACGACGCGGTCGAACGCCTCCTCGGTCAACTGAAGCAACTCGGCGTCGCCGCCGGCGAGGCTAACGCCGACATTGTTGTGCAGCACGTCGATCCGGCCCCAGCGCGCCTGCGCATCCGCCACCATCGCCTTGATGTCGGCTGACCGCGTGACGTCGGCCTTGAAGGCCGCGGCGGTGCCCTGCTTCGCCACAATCATCGCGACAGTTTCCTCGGCCGACTCGAGATGATGATCGACGCACAGCACCTTCGCGCCCTCGCGCGCGAACGTGAGTGCGGTGGCGCGGCCATTGCCCATGCCTTCGCCGGGACTCTGCCCGGCTCCAACCACGATGGCGACCTTGTCCTTCAAGCGCATGACGTTTTCTCCCTGCTTTTTCATCACGATAGCATGGGCAGATCGCAACAGAAGATCGATCATGTCCAGTGATGGTCGCTCCTAGCGCACGCCCTCCCGCCGGCCATGCATGGCTCCTTCGCCGCGATGATAGTGCGTGGCGCCCAACGGCTCGCCGCTGCGCCGGAACCGTCTTCACACAACTGCGTTTGTTGCGGGCACTGTTTCGCGCTACGCTCTTCCTCGGGGCTTCCCAACCACAAGTGGCTCGCCGATGAATCTGCTCGATCCGCAAGGGCCCGTTGCTGCTGCGAACAGCACCATCCTGGTCGATTCCGTTTTCATCATGCTGACGATCGTGGTGCCGACCATCATCGCGATCCTGGGCTTCGCCTTCTGGTTTCGGGCGTCCAATCCGCGCGCGCACTATCAGCCCGACTTCGTCTATTCCGGCCGGGTCGAAATGGTGGTGTGGGCGATCCCCGCTCTGACCGTCATCCTGCTCGGCGGTGTCGCCTGGATCGGCTCGCATCAGCTCGACCCCGCAGCACCGGTGCCGGGGACCGGCAGCCCGGTGCGGATTCAGGCCGTCTCGCTCGACTGGAAGTGGCTGTTCATCTATCCGGACCAGCGCATTGCCACCGTCAACACGCTGACGGTGCCGGCCGGCGCCGAGCTGAATTTCCAGCTCACGTCGTCGAGCGTGATGAACGTATTCTTCATCCCGCAGCTCGGCAGCATGATCTACACGATGAACGGCATGGTGACGCGGCTCAACCTGCGCGCCGACAACGAGGGCAAGCTTCAGGGGCTCTCGGCGCATTTTTCCGGGGATGGCTTCCCGGACATGATGTTCGACGTCAACGTGATCTCGCCGCTCGTCTTTCCCGACTGGGTGGCGAGCACGGCGAAGACCGATTCCGTGCTGAACGAAGACAGCTACAAGAAACTGATGCAGCAGGGCATCGAGACAGGCAGGCCGACCTACCGGCTCGAGGATCCCCGGCTCTTTGACCTCATCGCGACCCAGCACATTCCGCCCGGGCCCGGACCGCAAGTCGCATCCGAGGCGGACCGGTCGCACAGGGGAGGCCATGATGTTCGGTAAGCTCGATTGGTCGGCGATCCCGTTCGGCCAGCCGATTCCGCTCATCGCAGGCGCGGTGGTGCTGGTCGCAATCCTGGGCGTGCTGGCCTGGGTCGTGGTGAAAGGGCATCTGCCCTATCTCTGGCACGAATGGATCACCAGCGTCGATCACAAGCGCATCGGCGTCATGTATGTGCTGCTGGCCTCGGTAATGTTGCTGCGCGGCGGCAGCGACGCGATCATGATGCGAATCCAGCAGGCGATCGCCTACCAATCGCAGGGTTATCTGCCGCCGGAGCATTACAATCAGATCTTCTCGGCCCACGGCACCATCATGATCTTCTTCGTGGCGATGCCGTTCGTGATTGGGTTGATGAACCTCGTCGTGCCGCTCCAGCTCGGCGTGCGCGACGTCGCCTTTCCGACGCTGAATTCGGTCGGCTTCTGGCTGACCGCGACCGGCGCGCTGCTCGTCAACATCTCGCTCGTGGTCGGCGAATTCGCGCGCACCGGCTGGCTCGCCTTTCCGCCGCTGTCGGGGCTGACCTATTCGCCGGGCGTCGGCGTCGACTATTATGCCTGGTCGCTCCAGATTTCCGGCGTCGGCACGCTGGTGGCCGGCATCAATCTCGTGACCACCGTGCTGAAGCTGCGCACCAGGGGCATGAACTATCTGCGCATGCCGATGTTCTGCTGGACGACGCTGGCCTCGAACCTGCTCATCGTCGCGGCGTTCCCGATCCTCACGGCAACGCTCGCGATGCTGCTGCTCGACCGCTATCTCGGCTTTCACTTCTTCACCAACGAGGCCGGCGGCAACGTCATGATGTTCATGAATCTGATCTGGGCCTGGGGACATCCGGAGGTCTACATCCTCGTGCTGCCGGCCTTCGGCATCTACTCGGAGGTGGTGTCGACCTTCTCTCACAAGCCGCTGTTCGGCTACCGCTCGATGGTCCTTGCCACCATGGCGATCTGCGTCATCTCCTTCATGGTCTGGCTGCATCACTTCTTCACGATGGGCGCGGGGCCCGACGTCAACGCGATCTTCGGCATCGCCAGCATGATCATCGCGGTGCCGACGGGGGTGAAGATCTACAACTGGCTGTTCACGATGTATGGCGGCCGCATCCGCTTCGCGACGCCGATGCTGTGGTCCATCGGATTTATGGTGACCTTCATCATCGGCGGCCTGACCGGCGTCCTCGTGGCGGTGCCGCCGGCCGACTTCCTGCTCCACAACAGCATGTTCCTGGTGGCGCACTTCCACAACGTCATCATCGGCGGCGTGCTGTTCGGCGCCTTCGCCGGCTTCGAATACTGGTTTCCGAAGGCGTTCGGCTTCCGCCTCGATGAGCGTTGGGGCAAGGCGGCGTTCTGGTTCACCTTCACCGGCTTCTACATTACGTTCATGCCGCTCTACATCGTGGGCATGCTGGGCATGACGCGGCGCATGCAGCACTACGACGTCGCGGCCTGGCGGCCCTGGATGCTCGTGGCCGCGATCGGCATGGCGGTGCTGACGGTCGGCGTCATCTGCCAGGTCATGCAGCTCGTGGTCAGCATCCGCAACCGGGAGGCTTTGCGCGATCGCACCGGCGATCCCTGGGACGGCCGCTCGCTGGAATGGGCAACCTCGTCGCCGCCGCCGGTGTTCAACTTCGCCTTCCATCCCGATGTGCGCGGCGAGGATGCCTATTGGGCGATGAAGCAGCACGCCAAGGAGCAGCAGCTCGCGCATCATTTCGAGCCCGAATACGAGGATATCGAGATGCCGAGAAACTCGCCGACCGGATTCGTCTGCGCGTTCTTCGCCAGTGTCACGGGCTTTGCGCTGATCTGGCACATCTGGTGGATGGTGATCCTGGGCGTCCTTGGCGCGTTCGCGACCTTCGTCGTATTCGCCTGGCGCGACCATGACGAATACGTCATACCGGCGGCTGAGGTCGCGCGGATCGATCAGGCCAACATCGAGGAACGCCGCAACCTCGTCAGCATGGCGGGAGCCCTCTAATGGCGATGACCGCGACCTATGGCCACGCGCATGCCGACCCGCACCATATCGGCCGCGTCCTCGAGCATCCCGGGCCGGCACCGAAGCGCATCGTCACCGCCTATGGCTTCTGGGTCTTCCTGCTCTCCGACATCGTGATGTTCTCCTGCTTCTTTGCGGCCTATGCGGTGCTCGTCCACCAGACCGCCGGTGGCCCGAAAGGCTCGGAGATCTTCGAGCAGAAGAACGTCGCGATCGAGACGGTCTGCCTGCTCCTGTCGAGCTTCACCTGCGGCATGGCGAGCATTGCCGCCGACGTGCGCAACAGGCTGTGGTTCTATCTCTGCATGGCCGTGACCTGCGTGCTGGGGCTTGCCTTTCTCAGCATTGAATTCCGTGAATTCGCCGATCTGGTGTCCCGCGGCTACGGGCCGTCGCGCAGTGCGTTCCTGACCGCGTTCTTCTCGCTCGTCGGATGCCACGGCCTGCATGTCTCGGCCGGTGTGCTGTGGCTTCTCACCATGATGGCCCAGGTCTTCGCCAAGGGTTTTCGCGCCGACATCCTGCGCCGCCAGATGTGCTTCGCGCTGTTCTGGCACGCGCTCGACATCATCTGGGTCGCGATCTTTTCAGTCGTCTACCTGCTTGGAGGCGCGCCATGAGCGATGAGACGCATGTGCCCACGCGGCTCGACCTCGCACCGGGCGAGGAAGAACAACACAGCGTCGGCGAGCGGATCCTCGGCTACGTCGTCGGCCTCGTCCTGGCGCTGCTCCTGACCGCGACGTCGTTCTTCATCGCTGGCACGGATCTGGTCTGGCAGCCTTCGATTCCGGTCGCGCTGATCGTGCTCGCGATCGCGCAGATGGGCGTGCATCTCGTGTTCTTCCTGCACATCACGACGGGCCCGGACAACACCAACAACGTTCTGGCGCTCGCCTTCGGCCTCCTGATCGTCTTCCTGGTGGTCGGTGGCACCGTTTGGATCATGGCGCACCTCAATCAGAACATGCCGCCGATGGACCAGATCATGCAGATGCGCAGCTAGCCTGGGGCAAAGAAAAAGAGCCGCTTGCGATGAACAAGCGGCCCAAGTCTAGGGAGGAAACGCCCAAGCAAAGACAATCGGGCCGGAGCCGGATTGCTGCCAAGGAAGCGTTAGCACCACGTGCTACCGCACATATATGAGATGCAACAACTCCCGATAGAGTTCAATTCCGGATCAATACTGTCTCGGATTACCGCTCACAGTTGCGTGAAGCGCTCTCTCATTTCGGCCGGCGGCAATTATACGCCTTGCGGAAGCCGGCAGCCTGCGCGTCGTCCTCCGAGCAGAACCAGCGGTCCGGTTTCGTCGTCGCCGGATAACTCGGGCAGCCTCGCAAATGATAGATGCCGATATTGCCGGTGACGCGGGCGCGCACCGCGAGCTTGCCTTTGATGCTGCAGTTCGGCGGCATCGCCAGATCCTCCGGGAACAGCACGGCGCGAATTTCCTTGTCGCGATCGGGGCGGCAGGCGGCCCCAAGGAGCGCGCCGTCCTTCTTGCCGGTGCGGAACTCTTGCGGTGCAGCAAAGCAGCCCTTCCAGATGCCGGCCGAGGCGGCCTTGGCTTCGGCCGCCGCCGGCTTGACGTTCGCCTTGACGGGCTCGCGCGCGAGGGCAAAGCCGAGTTTGACCAGTTGCTCGTTCAAACTGACCTTGTCGCCTTCCGCCGTACAGATCGCACGGTGCCGCTTGCCGAAGCTCTTCTCTGGCCCGACATCGTCGCAGCGAACGGTCCGCCCGCCGATCAATTTCGTGAGTTGGTCGCGGGCGTCCAGCCCGCAGGTCCAGGGATCGGCGTGATCGTCGATACAGACTTGGTCCAGCTCCGGCGCGTCGACGCCATCGAGCCGATAGGTGGTGTCGCCGAGCTGGATGGAGTTGGCATCCCGGACGGTTGCGGCTGCGGTCAGCGCGAAGCCGGATCCGGTGGTGATCAGAAGTCCGGACAGAGCGAGAAACAAAACAAGCGCGATAGCGCCGGCAAAGGAATTCTTGAAGGACATACGATCTCACTATCGATTGCTCTTGCCCTTCGTTCCTAGCATCCGGACATGGCAACACCAATGGTCTGCGCTGTGCGAAGTGCGACATTCGTGCACCACGCCTTTACTCGCCGGCCGGTCTGCCCCTATCGTTTGCCGTTCAGACAAGCTGCGAAAGGCCGAATCGCCCGCGAAGCGGCGAGGGCGGGAGGACAATGTTTCGATGAAAGACCCCGTGGACGTCCTGATCATCGGCGCCGGCGCTTCGGGCGCCGCCGTCGCGTGGTCGCTGGCCGAGACCAAGATGCACATTCTCTGCCTGGAGCAGGGCGGCTGGATGAACCCCGCGGAATATCCGAGCACGGGCCGCGACTGGGAAGCCAAGTTCTACGGCGAATGGTCGACCAGCCCGAACGTTCGTGGCAGGCCCGAGGACTATCCCATCAACGACGACAATTCGCCGATCAAGGTCGTCAGCTTCAACGCGGTCGGCGGCTCGACCGTGATGTACACGGCCCATTGGCCGCGGCTGCACCCTTCCGATTTCAGGGTGAAGACGCTCGACGGCGTCGCCGACGACTGGCCGATCGACTACGACACGCTGGAGCCGTTCTTCGAGGAGAACGACCGGATCATGGGTACATCCGGCCTGTCAGGCGATCCGCTCTCGCCGCTGACGCATCCGCCGATGCCGCCGCAGCCGCTCGGCCTGTCCGGGCCGCTGATCGGCAATGCCATGAACAAGCTCGGTTGGCACTGGTGGCCATCGGACACGACGGTTGCGACAATGGACTATGAGGGCCGGGCGCGCTGCATCAATCTCGGCCATTGCACGCCGGCCTGTGCGCAAGGCGCAAAATCCTCGACCGACATCACCTACTGGCCGCAGGCGATCCGCGCCGGGGTCGAGCTGCGTACCCATTGCCGGGTGCGCGAGATCACGACCGACGAGAACGGCATGGCCTCCGGTGTGGTCTATTACGACAAAGACGGCATCGAGCAGTTTCAGCCGGCGCATGTCGTCATCATCGCCTGCAACGGTGTCGGCACGCCGCGGCTCCTGCTGAACTCGGCGTCCAGCCGCTTCCCGAACGGCCTTGCCAATTCATCGGGCCTCGTCGGCAAGAACCTGATGTTCCACCCTTACGCGCAGATCTATGGCTACGTGAAGGAGCCGACCGACTCCAACCGCGCCCCGCCGACTTGTCTCTGGAGCAAGGAATTCTACGACACCGATCTGTCGCGCGGCTTCGTTCGTGGCTACGGCATCCAGTTCGGGCGCGGCGCCGGGCCGGTGTTCGAGGCGGTCGCGAGCGAGCAGAAGGGCATTCTGCCGTGGGGTGCGGAGCATCATCGCGTGTTCCGCAGGCTCAACGGCCACCGTGTTGCTGTCTCGGCGATCTGCGAGGATCTCCCGGAGGAACACAACCGCGTTACGCTCGATCCGGTCCTGAAGGACACTAACGGCATTCCCGCGCCGAAGATCGACTACACGATCAGCGAGAACAGCCGCAAGATGATGGACCACGCGCTCGCCCGTGGCCGGGAGATTCTCGAGACCGCCGGCGCAACCGACATCTGCATCAACAATCCTATCCCCTGGGGCGGCTGGCACCTGCTCAGCACGGCGCGGATGGGCACCGATCCCGAACGCTCCGTGGTCAACGAATGGGGCCGCTCGCACGATGTGAAGAACCTCTTCATCGTCGACGGCAGCGTCTTCGTCACCTCGGGCGGGGTCAACCCGACCTCGACCATCCAGGCCATAGCGCTCTACGTCGCCGACCAGATGAAGCAGCGCCTCGCCAATTTGTTCGACTGAGGCCGTCATGTCCGCAGACAATCAACTCACGCGCGCCCAACGCGACGATCTCCGCACTGTCGCCGCGATGATCATTCCCGCCAGCGACGAGTACAAGGTGCCCGGCGCGGACGACCCTGCGATCCAGGCCGACATGCTGGCGACGCTCGGCCGTGACACGGCGCTGGTGCGCCAGGCGCTGGACCATTTGGGGCGCCTGGCGGGCCGACCGCTCGCCGAGCTCGATGCGGCGAGGCGCGACGCGGTGGCACGGGAATTCCGCAGCTCTGGCGGCGCTGCCGCTGCGACCCTGGTCCGCGTCGTGCTGCAATGCTACTACCGCGATGACCGTGTGCTGCGCTCGCTCGGGCTGGAGCTGCGTGCGCCGTTCCCCAAGGGGCACGTGCTTCCGGACGGCGACTGGTCGTTGCTCGATCCGGTCAGGGCAAGGGCAGGCACGCTGCGACAGGTGCCCTAGCAGCCCAGCCCTGCGCTTGATGCGGGCCACTTGCGCGAGACGGAATAGGCCACCATCTGTGTGAGCCTCAAGGACTCTCGCCATGTTGGATTTTACCTCAGATATCGCCGATGACGGCCTGTCATCGCGAATCACAGCGGCTGCCCCGGACAATGATCGGGCCCTGCTGGACGCCTATTCCAATGCCGTGATCGACGTGACCGACCGCGTCGGCCCTGCCGTCGTGCGCGTCGAGACCGGACCGAAGGTGCCGAACGGCCGCGAGCGCGGCGGGCTTGGCTCGGGCATCGTGATCTCGCCGGACGGGCTGGTCCTCACCAACAGCCACGTGGTCGGCTCCTCCAAGGAGATCCGGCTGCGCGACGTCGAGGGTCATGTCGGCGACGCCCGGGTGCTCGGCGTCGACCCCGACACCGACCTTGCACTGCTGCGCGCCAACGGCGTGCGCGACCTGCCCTATGCCGCGCTCGGCAACTCCAAGACGTTGCGGCGCGGCCAGCTCGTGATCGCGATCGGCAATCCGCTCGGCTTCGAGTCGACCGTGACGGCCGGCGTGGTCTCGGCGCTCGGGCGCTCGATCCGCTCGGTGAGCGGGCGGACCATCGAGGACGTGATCCAGACCGATGCCGCGCTCAATCCCGGCAATTCCGGCGGGCCGCTGGTGTCGTCGAATTCCGAGGTGATCGGCATCAACACCGCCATCATCAGCGGTGCGCAAGGCATCTGTTTCGCGGTCGCCAGCAACACCGCGCAGTTCGTGCTGTCGGAGATCATCCGCCACGGCTATGTCCGCCGTGCCTATATTGGCGTTGCCGGGCAGACCGCGCCGATCCCGCGGCGGCATGCGGTGCTGGCCGGTGTCGAGAACAAGATGGGCGCGCTCTTGATGCAGATCGAGCCGGACGGCCCGGCGGCGAAGGCGGGCCTGCTGCCCGGCGACGTCGTCATCAGGCTCGACGGCGTCGAGATCAACGGCGTTGACGACCTGATCCGCGTGCTCGATCGCGACCGGATCGGCCGACGTCTTGCCATGGACGTGCTGCGGCTCGGCCGCCTGCGGGCCATCGACATCGATCCGGTCGAGCGCAAGCCGGCGCGGGGCACATGATCCGGAAAAGTGCGAAGCGGTTTTCCGATAAAATCATGTGCAAAAAATAGAGCGCTCGTCCCTCCGGGCGGGGTATGACAGCGGCATGCCTCGCTCCCGGAAGTTGGCCGCATGATGCCGGCGCACGAGCCCTACGACGTCATCGTCATCGGCGCCGGTGCGGGTGGCATGACGGCGGCGGCCGTTGCCGCCACCGAAGGCTTGCGCGTGCTGGTGATCGAGAAGACCGCCTTCGTCGGTGGCACCACCGCCTGGTCCGGCGGCATGGTCTGGATTCCGGCCAATCTCAAGATGAAAGAGGCGGGGCTGTCCGACAGCGTCTCGGACGCGGTCCGGTATCTGTCGAGCACGGTGCCCGAACCCGCCAATGCCGGGTTGCGCGCTGCCTTCCTCGCGCGCGGGCCGGAGGCGGTCGCCTATCTCGAGGCCAACACCGAGGTGCGGCTGCAGCCGGTGAAGACGTATCCGGACTATTATCCGGAGCGGCTGGGCGCCACGGCCGGTGGGCGCGTGCTCGAGCCGGTCGCCTTCGACGGAACGAGCCTCGGTGCAAACTTCGCCCGTCTGCGGTCGCCGCTGCCGGAGTTCACGCTGTTCGGCGGGATGATGGTCAACCGCCTCGACATCCCGCATCTGCGCCGGGTCGGCAAATCGCTGCCTTCGACCTTGCGTGCGGCGCGGCTCATTTCAGAATACGCTTGGCAGCGGCTGCGCGCACCGCGCGGCACGACGCTGCATCTCGGCAATGCGCTCGCCGCACGGCTGTACGCCTCGCTGTTGGCGCGGCAGGTCGAGATCCTCTTCAGCACCGACGTTGAGGAGCTGTCGATACAGGGCGATCGCGTCAGTGGCGTGGTCATCCGTCACGGCTCCCGCGACCGCACTATCGCCGCGCGCCGCGGCGTGGTGCTGGCGACCGGCGGCTTCTCGCACGACCCAGGCTTGCGCAAGCGCTTTTTCCCGGCGGCTGCGGGGTTCGTCTCGGCGACCAACACCTCCGACACCGGGGATGGGCTTCGCCTTGCGAGCGCAAGCGGCGCCGCGCTGAACATGGAAGCGACCAGCCCGGCCTATTGGGTGCCGGCCTCGCTGTTTCGCCGCGCCGACGGCAGCCGCGGTGTCTTTCCGCACACGGTGACCGACCGCGCCAAGCCGGGCGTGATCGCGGTGAACGCGGCCGGCCGGCGCTTCGTCAACGAGGCGCTGTCCTACCACGAATTCGTGCTTGCCATGCTGCGCGATGGCAACGGCGAGCCTGATCGCCCGTTCTATCTCATCTGCGACCGCCAATTCCTGTGGAGCTACGGCCTCGGCCGCATCAAGCCGTTCACGCGCAACGTCCGCCGCTATGTAGCAAGCGGCGAATTGATCGAGGCCGCGAAGATCGAGCAACTCGCCGCCAAGATCGGCATCAAGCCGTCCGCGCTCGCGGCCACGATCGCGGCTTACAACGCCGACGCCAGGGACGGCCGCGATCCGGAATTCGGCCGCGGCAGCACCGTCTATCAGCGCCATCTCGGAGATGCGGCTCACAAGCCCAACCCCTGCGTGGCGCCGATCATCCGCGCCCCGTTCTTCGCGATGCGCATCTATCCGGCCGATCTCGGCACGGCGATCGGCATGAAGGTCGATGCCCAGGCCCGCGTGCTGCGCGAGGATGGCTCGCCGGTCGCCGGCCTCTACGCCTGCGGCAACGACATGGGCTCGATCATGAACGGCAACTATCCGGGACCGGGGATCACGCTCGGACCGGCGCTGACGTTCGGGTACATCGCGGGGCGGCATCTGGCGGAGGGGGTGTGATGACGTTGGCGTCGACCGTGGCAACGACCCTGCATCTCCTCCGCCGTCATGCCCCGCGAAAGCGGGGCATCCAGTATTCCAGAGACAGCGAGATTCACACGACCGCCGCGGCGTACTGGATCGCCCGGTCAAGCCGGGCGATGACAGTTGAGAGCGTGGCGCGCTCGTTCCGCAACCTCGTCATTGCGAGCGCAGCGAAGCAATCCAGAATGTTTCCGCGGAGGCAGTCTGGATTGCTTTGTCGCAAGAGCTCCTCGCAATGACGCGGGGAGAGAGGGCGCGCAGAACCGCTACTCCGCCGCGGCAGCAAAGCGACTGTTCTCCAGCTCCGCTTCGAGCCGCGCCTTCTCGGCTTCCGCTTGCTTGATGTTGGCTTCCTTGACATGCCCGAAGCCGCGGATCGTCTCGGGCAGGCGCGCGAGCCTCGTCAGCAGTGGGATCTGCTCCGCCTTCAGGCCGGCAATCCGCTGATCGATCATGCTGAGATAATCCTCGACCAGCTTGCGTTCGGTTTTGCGCTCCTCGGTGCGGCCGAACGGGTCAAGCGCGGTGCCGCGTAAGAACTTCAGCTTTGAGAGCAGCCGGAAGGCGTGGATCATCCAGCCGCCGAACTCCTGCTTCTGCAAGCGACCGGTCGCCTTGTCGCGCCGCGCGAAGATCGGCGGGGCGAGGTAGAACCTCAGGCTGAAATCGCCGTCGAATTTCTCCGACAGCTTCTTGGCAAAGCTGCCGTCGGTATAGAGCCGCGCGACCTCGTATTCGTCCTTGTAGGCCATCAGCTTGAACAGGTTCTTGGCCACGGCTTCGGTCAGTTCGGTGGAGGTGGGCGAAGCAGCGGTCTCCGCCTTGCGCACCTTGGCGACGGCCGCGAGATAGCGGTCCGCATACGCCTTGTCCTGATAGCCAGTCAAAAACCCTGCGCGCGTCGCGATGACATCGTCGAGTGACTTCGTCGGCGCGGACGCCCGGCTCTTGAACTGGAGCACGCTGCGCACCCGCGACATGTCGTGGGCGGCTAGGCGCCCCCAGGTGAAGGCGAGCTTGTTCATCTCGACCGCGGCGCCGTTGATCTCGATGGCCCGCAGCAGCGCTTCCAGCGACAGCGGGATCGCGCCCTTCTGGAAGGCGAAGCCGAGCATGAACGGATTGGTCGCGATCGAGTCGCCCATCAGCGCCGCGGCAATGCCGGTGGCATCGACGATGTCGAGATTCTTGTCGCCGATCGCGTCCCGCAGCACCGTCTGCATCGTGCCCATCTCGAAATCGAGATCGGGGTTTTGCACGAAGCTCGCGGTCGGCTGCAGATCGGCGTTGATATAGGCCTTCGTCGCCCCGCGCTCGGCGCGGCTGAGCGCGGTCGGGCCTGCCGAGACGATCATGTCGCAGCCGAGGATGACGTCGGCACCGCCGGTGGTGATGCGGACCGCGGAGATGTCCTCCGGCCTCCGTGCGATGCGCACGTGGCTCATCACGGCGCCGTTCTTCTGCGACAGGCCGGTGAAGTCGAGCGCCGAGCAGCCGCGTCCGTCGACATGGGCGGCCATGCCGAGCAGCGCGCCGATGGTGATGACGCCGGTGCCGCCAATGCCGGTGACGAGAATGTTGTAGGGACCATCGAGTTCGCGCGCCGGCGGCAGCGGCAGGTCGGCGAACAATTGGCCGGAGTCGATCGTCGACGTCTTGATCCGCTTCAGCGTGCCGCCATGCACGGTGACGAAGCTCGGGCAAAAGCCCTCGACGCAGGAAAAGTCTTTGTTGCAGTTCGACTGGTCGATCTGGCGCTTGCGGCCGAACTCGGTCTCCAGCGGCTGCACCGAGACGCAGTTGGAGGCTTGCGAGCAATCGCCGCAGCCTTCGCAAACGAGCTCGTTGATGAAGGCGCGCTTCTGCGGATCGGGATAGAGCCCGCGCTTGCGGCGGCGGCGCTTCTCAGCCGCGCAGGTCTGGTCGTAGATGATGACGGTGAGACCCTTGATGTCGCGCAATTCGCGCTGCACTTGGTCGAGCTCGCGGCGGTGATGGACGCTCGCGCCTTGCGGGAAGTAGTTGCCTTGCGGGTATTTGCTCGGATCATCGGAGACGATGGCGAGCCGCTTGACGCCTTCCGCCCAGACCTGGTGCGCGATCTGGGCGACATTGAAGCTGCCCTCGGCCGGCTGGCCGCCAGTCATCGCAACCGCGTCGTTGTAGAGGATCTTGTAGGTGATGCTGATGCCGGCAGCGGAGGCCGCGCGCAGCGCAAGCAGCCCCGAATGCGTGTAGGTGCCGTCGCCGAGATTCTGGAAGATGTGCTGCTCGGTGGTGAAGGGCGCCTGGCCGATCCAGTTCACGCCTTCGGCGCCCATATGCGAGATCAGATCGGTGCGGCGGCTCGGCATGCTCAAGGCCATGCCGTGGCAACCGATGCCCGCCATGGCGCGGCTCCCCTCGGGCACCTTGGTCGAAGAGTTGTGGGGGCAGCCCGAGCAGAAGAACGGCGTGCGCGCCAGCTTGATCGGCGCGCTGGTGGTGGCGGGGTTCTCGAATGCTTCGAGCCGCGCCAGCCGCTGCTCCAGCACCGGGCTCTGGTGGCCGAGCCGGCGCAGCCGCGCCACCAGCGCGGACGCGACGATGGTCGGCGTCAGCTCGCCCTCGCTCGGCAATAGCGGCGCGCCGCGTTCGTCGCGCTTGCCGGTGACGATCGGGCGCTTAGAGGCCTCCACGTTGTAGAGGATGCGCATGAGCTGGTCTTCGATGAAGCCGCGCTTCTCCTCGACGACGAGCACATCCTGAAGACCCTCAGCAAAGCGTCGCGCGCCGCTCTCCTCCAGCGGCCACGTCATCGCGACCTTGTAGATGCGAAGGCCGAGATCCTGCGCGTCCTTGTCGCTGATGCCGAGGTCGGCGAGCGCCTGGCGCAGGTCGAGATAGGCCTTGCCGGTGGCGAGGATGCCGAGGCGCGCAGGTTTTGAATCAAGCACGATGCGATCGAGCTGGTTGGCGCGGGCAAAGGCTTGCACCGCGGCCATCTTCGGGCCGAACAGGCGCTTCTCGGCCTCCAGCGGCGGATCGGGCCAGCGGATGTTGAGACCGCCCGGCGGCATCTCGAAATCGTCGGGGATCTTGATCTGGATCCGTTCGGGATCGCTGTAGATCGACGCAGAACTCTCGACCGTCTCGCCGATCGCCTTGAAGCCGACCCAGCAGCCGGAGAAACGCGACAGCGCGAAGCCGTAGAGGCCGAGATCAAGATAATCCTGCAGTGTCGACGGGTTGATGACGGGAATCAGCGCCGCGGCGAACACTTGCTCGCTCTGGTGGGCGAGCGTCGAAGACTGGCAGCCGTGATCGTCGCCGGCGAGCGCCAGCACGCCGCCGTGGCGCGAGGTGCCGGCCGAGTTCGCATGCTTCAGCGCATCGACCGAGCGATCAACGCCCGGGCCCTTGCCGTACCACATGCCGAACACGCCATCGACCTTGGCGCCGGGGAACAGGCCGACCTGCTGGCTGCCCCACACAGCGGTCGCGGCCAGGTCCTCGTTCAGACCGGGCACGAAGGCGATGTCGTGCGCTTGCAGGAACGACTTTGCGCGCCACAGCGCATGGTCGTACATCCCGAGTGGCGAGCCGCGATAGCCAGAGATGAACCCGCCGGTGTTGAGCCCCTGAAGCCGGTCGCGTTCGCGCTGCAGCATGGGCAATCGAACCAGCGCCTGCGTGCCGGACAGGTAGATCCGCTTCGATTCGAGCCGGTATTTATCCTCCAGCTCGACCTGCAACAGCGTCATTTCGGGTGTCCTTATCTCTTGTTTCGGCGTTGGAGGTTTGCGCTGCGGGAGGGATTGCGGCTGCGCGAAGCGGATTGCGACAGTCAAAGGCATGCACGGGCGAAGTCAATATCGCTCGCCGCATCCGTGGCGCTCCTGCTGGTCATGGCTACCGCTCGTCATTCCGGGGCGCGACGAAAATCGCGAGCCCGGAATCCATCGAGCCGCAGCGCAAACGGTGAAATGGATTCCAGGCTCGACGCTTCGCGTCGCCGCGGAATGACGAGCGGCGAGAGTGTCGGCCGCCGCCCACCGTTTGAGCAAAATGCCCGTCGTGGAGCCGTTGCGCAGACAAAAGCAGCTCTCGCCCTCAGCGTAACGTGCTGAACGCGCGATGAATTCCTCCGCGTCTCTGTGCCGCGTGCCATTGTACACAATGGCACGGCGCTTGCAGAATTCGTCGCAGAGAGACTTCTCGCGGGGGGGGCATGCGTCATGTTGAACTCAGAGAAGGCGACAGTGGGCGTCGTCAACGCCGAGCCCGAGCCGATCAAACTCGATTGGTCGACGACCGCGCTCGTTATCATCGACATGCAGCGCGATTTTCTCGAGCCCGGCGGCTTCGGCGAGACGCTCGGCAACGATGTCCGCCAGCTCGCGCGCGCGGTGAAGCCGATCGGTGCCGTGCTCAAGGCGGCGCGCGATGCCGGCATGCTGGTGATCCACACCCGCGAAGGCCACTTGCCGGACCTGTCCGACGCGCCGCCTGCGAAGATCGAGCGCGGCGCGCCGTCCTTGCGCATCGGCGATCCCGGCCCGATGGGCCGCATCCTGATCCGCGGCGAAGCCGGTCACGACATCATCCCCGAGCTTTATCCGCTCGACAGCGAGGTCGTGATCGACAAGCCCGGCAAGGGCGCGTTCTACGCCACCGAGTTCGGTGATGTCCTCGAGAAATACGGCATCGAGACTCTGCTGGTGTGCGGCGTCACCACGGAGGTGTGCGTGAACACCACCGTGCGCGAAGCCAACGACCGCGGCTATCGCTGCGTCGTCATCTCGGATGGCTGCGCGTCCTACTTTCCCGAATTCCATGAGATGGGCCTGAAGATGATCAAGGCCCAGGGCGGCATCTTCGGCTGGGTCTCCGACTCCGCCGCAGTGCTGGACGCGTTGAAGACGGCGAACGGATCACCTTAGCCTTTACTGCGAACAAACACTCTGACTCATCATACTGAGGATGAGGATTGAGAACGGTGTAACTACCCGCCCTTGACCGCCCCCGCCGTGAGCCCGGCGACGATCTGCCGTTGGGCGAGCACCGTCAGCAGCAGCACCGGGAAGGTGACGATCAGCGCGGCGGCTGCGAGCGGTCCCCAGCTCAACTGGTCGAACGAGATCATATTGTAGACGGCAACGGGCAGGGTGCGCGTCTCGCGTCCCGCCAGCACGATGCCGAAGACGAAATTGTTCCAGGAGAAGATGACGGCCAGGATGAAGGCGACCGCAATTCCCGGCCGGGCGATCGGCAACGCGACGTGGTGGAAGACCTGCCAGCGCGTGGCGCCGTCGATCAGTGCTGCTTCTTCCAGTTCGAGCGGCGTGGTCTCGAAATAGCCGATCATGATCCAGATCACGATCGGCACGGTCACCACGAGGTGGATGATGATCTGCGGCAGCAGCGTGCCGAGCAAGCCCAGCCATTGAAACAAAAGAAACAGCGGGATCAGATAGGACAGGCCCGGCGTGATGCGCGCGATCAGGATCACGATCGCAGATTTGTGTGCCGCCATGCGCGCGATGCCGTAGCCGGCAGGAACGCCGACGATCAGCGCGAGCGCCGTCGCGCTGCCGGTCACGACCAGGCTGTTGATGAAATAGGTCAGGAAGCGGTTGGAGGCGAGCACGTCGGCATAGTTCTTCCAGGCAAAATGCTCGGGGATGAAAACCGGCGGGTAGGCGGCGTTGTCGACCTCGAACTTGAGCGAGAGCGAGAGCATCCACAGGAAGAACAGGATTGCCGGCGACACGATCACGAACACCGCGAACCACAGCCCGATCCTGCCAATGATCTGACGTGGGTTCATGCGCCGCTCGCTATTTCGGTCCACAGCATGCGCTGGCGCGCGTAAAGCATCACGGCAGCGAGTGCGACGATGAGGAGGAAGAACACCACCGCGATCGCCGAGCCATAACCGAGGTCGTAATAGGTGAAGGCGACGCTGTAGAGGTAGATGTTGATCGTCTCCGACGCCGAGCCCGGTCCGCCCTGCGTGATCGCGAAGATGATATCGAAGCTCTTCACCGCATCGATCATGCGGATCATGCCCGCGATGAACAGAAACGGCATGATCAGCGGCAGCGTGATGAAGCGGAACACCTGCCAGAAACTGGCGCCGTCGATCTGGGCGCTCTCATAGGGCTCGGTCGGGATCGCGGCGAGGCCGCCCAGCACGATCAGCATCACGAGCGGCGTCCATTGCCAGGTCTCGACCAGCACCAGCGAGGGGATCACGGTCGCGGGGTGAAACACCCAGAGCTGCGGCGGAATGCCGACAAGCGACAAGAGGTAGTTGAGCACGCCGAGTTGCGGATGGAACATCATGGTCCACACCAGCGCGATCGCCACCGGCGTTGCCATCATCGGCATGATGAAGATGCCGCGCAGGAAGCCGCGGCCGGCGAATTTCTGATGGAACACCACGGCCGCGAGCGTGCCGAGCACCAGCGGCAGCAGCACCGAGAGCACGGTGTAGACCAGTGTATGTCCGACCGCCTCGAGGAAACGGGGATCGCTCGTCAGCCGCAGATAGTTGGAAAGCCCGACGAAGGTGGTCGGCGAGCCGACCTTCCACTCGTTCAGGCTCATCCAGATGGTGAAGACCCACGGGAAGATGATGATGGCGAGCACGACGACCAGCGCCGGCACCACGAACGGCCAGTAAGACGGCGGCCGCAATTGTTTCTCCGGCGCGGTCTCGGTGCGAGCCGCCGCCGGAGCTGATTGTGTCAACGCACTCACGCCTTTTCGCTGCGCTCCAGGATGGGCCGGTACTGATCGTTTGCCTTCTTCAGCTCAGTCGCAGGATCGGCGCCGGACAGGGTCGAGGTGAGCGCCGCGCCGACGATATCGCGGAATTCGGCGACCGGGATCACCACGGGCAGGCCCAGCTTGCTGATCTTGGCGGAATCGATCACCGATTGCAGCCACTCCTTGGGCATCTTCACGCCCTTCTGGATCTCGGGATCGTTCAGGATCGAGTTGCGGAACGGCACGCCGCCGCCGGCCTGTAACAGCCTTGCGCCCTGTTGCTTCGAGACCACCCATTGGCAGAGCAGATAGGCGGCTTCCTTGTTCTTGCTGGCGGCTGCAATGCCGATGCCGTCGCCATAGGTCGCCGAATACTGTCCCTTGGGTCCGGCGGGTACGACGGTGTAGCCGACCTTGCCGACCACGCGCGAGGCGGCCGGGTCCTCCAGCGGCGGTGCCCAGCCGACGCCATCGATCCACATCGCCGAGCGTCCTTGCGTGAACGAGGCCATCGACTCCATCCAGTTGAAGCCGGCCACGCCGGGCGGGGCCACCTTCGTCAGCAGCGTCTGGTAGAGTTTTGTTGCCTCAATCGCCTCCGGGCCGTCGGTCAGGATATTGCCCTTGGCGTCGAGGAATTCACCGCCATAGTTGAGGAAAAAGTTGGTCCACAACGTCATGTTGGCGTTGCGCAAGCCGCGTCCGACGAAACCGTAAATCCCTTCCTTGGGGTCGGTCAACTTCTCGGCGGCGGCGACCATCTCGTCGAAGGTCTTGGGCACCGCGACGCCCTTCTTCTGGAACAGCTCCTTGTTGTAATAGAGGATGAAATAGTCGACCGACCACGGCAGCGAAAGCATCTGCCCCTTGTCGTTCTTGGCGTATTGCAGGCCGGCGGCCGAGAAATCGCTCTCCACGAGATCGGGTGCGGTCAGCGTCGGATCCTTCATGTAGGGCGTCATGTCGGCGAGCCAGCCGGCCTTCTCGAACTGCCGCTTCTGCACGTGATAGCTGAGATGCACGACGTCGAAGCTCGGCCGGCCCGAGGTGAGCTCGATCACGACCTTCTGCCGCTGCTGCTGCTCCGGGATCTGCTCGGATTCGACCTGGATGCCGGTGAGGTCGGTGAATTCCTTGATGTTCTTTTGCAGGTTGTCGCCGCGCGGGCCTTTGGCGAGGATCACCTCGAGCTTGGTCCCGGCATATTTCTTCCAGTTGACATCGGCGTGGGCCGGAAAACCGGTCAGGCTGAGCGCGCCAGCCGCGGCGGTGCCTGCCAAAAGCGTGCGGCGCGAGATTTTGTGATTAGCCACTTTAGTCCCTCCCTGTGACTCATATCTTTGGGAGGGATACTAGCGACCGTGCCACGCCTGCCTAGTCCCATTCTGCGGATCAGGGCCGCACGGCCGGCGTTTCCATCGGCAGGCCGCGTGCCCGCGACATCAGATAGAGCTCGAGCGCGACCAGCTCGGGCGACCCGTAATCATAAGCTTGGGCGCGGACGCCGGTCATGCAGCTTCGCAGCCGCCGCTCCAGCGATCCCAGCGTCTGCCATTCCAGGCGATAGAGCGGATAGCCGGTCGGCTGTCCTTGCGTGATCGGCGCGCCGGCGAGGCGCTTGTCGAAATTGTCGTCGTGACAGTTGGTGCAGGCGAGGTTGAGCTGGCCCTCGCGTTGCATGAAGAGATCGCGGCCCTGTGCAACGAAAGGTTTCAGCTCCGGATCATCGCCGGCCGTGATCGCGACGCCGCGCGACTGGTGCGCGACGAAGGCCGACAGCGCCAAGAGGTCGCGACTCTCGTAGGGCAGTGGCGTTGCCTGCTGGTGATCGGCCCGGCAGAGATTGATGCGCTGGTCGAGCGTGACGGGGCGCCCCTGCGCCTTGTCGAAGGCGGGATAGCGCGCCGCGACGCCCTTCATGCTGCTCCGTGCATCGCCATGGCAGTCCGCGCAGGCCTTGTCGGCGCGGCCGGTCTTCTTGCTCCAGAGCGCCTCGCCGTCGAGCACGAACAGCATGCCGGGGTTGGCGGTGTCGTCATCCTGCATGGCGCGCGTCTCCGGCCCCATGAAGGAATAGCCGGAGCGGCGCGCATCCTGCGAAATTTCGCCGGCGAGCAGGGCCGGAGCTGTGACGAGCAGCGCCGCCGTCGCTATCGCGCGCCAATGAGTCATTCGACGATAATCGAGGCCGATGCAGTGGACGAATAGCCGTTGTCGCCGATCCATTCGAACTCGAACTTGCCGCTCTCCTTCGCGACCGCATAGAACGACAGGTACGGATTGGCGGCGATCGCCGGATAGAGATCGGCGCGAAAGATCTCGGTGCCGTTGTAGCGGCAGGTGAAGCTCGTGATGATGTCGCGGGGCACGAGATCGCCGGCCGCGGTATGGCGAAAGCCGGTCTCCATGATGTGCGAGGTCAGGGTGCGGATCTCGATGACGTCGCCGCGTTTGGCTTTTGCCGGAACGTTGATCAGGGCTGCGGCCATCAGTTCACCTCCTCGGTGCAGGCGGCCAGTGTGACGACCACGTCAGTGCTGACCTGCCAGAAGGAATCGTCGGAGAGGCGAGCGATCGCGACCACCTTCTGGCTGTCGGCAAGCCGGATCCGGGTCGAGACCTGGGCGCGTCCGGACGAGGGACCGAGATGGAAATTGCCGATGTTCGGCTGCGGATTCTTCTCGTTGAAGACGTGGATGCTCTTGACGTAATCGGTCGCCGTCATCGGGCTTGCGACGCTGACCGTCATCGGCACCGTGTTGCCGTTCTCGACCAGCGGCGGAATATCGAGCTTCACCTTGCCGGTGCGTATCTGCGCCTCGCCGACGACGTTGCGGATCGCTGTGTTGAGCATCGCGGGCGTCGCCTCGAGCGGCCGCAGCGTAACGATCGGGATGGTCCCGGCCGCTGTGACGCTTCCGGCAAGACTCAAAAATTGTCGTCGCGTGGTTGGCATGGATTGCTCTAGTCCCGAAGCATTGCAAGAAAGGCCACGATATCCTCGATCTCCGCGGCCGTTAGAATCGGCTTGCCGGCGAAATTGCGTCCGACGCGAGCGAGCCCATCGGTTCGATAGTAGGACGGCATGATGGTCTCTGGGTTGAAGTGCGACGCATCGACCAGACGAAGCCGCAACTGGCTCACCGACCACCGGTTCCCCGCGCCGGTGAGGTCAGGAGCGAGATCGCCCTGGAACCGCGTCTCCGGGAAGGGCCCGGAATGGCAGAGCATGCAGGTCGTGCCGCGCGCGAGCACCAGCGCACGTCCGCGCGCCGCATCGCCCGGCGCACCGGTAAGCGATTCCGGAACGCCATCGCCGACGATCCTATAGGGCACAAGCGCCTCGGCTTTCGCGCAAGTGGCGAAGGCGAGAGTCGCGGCGACCAGCGCGGTGATATGAATCATCGATCTAGCCAAAGCAGTCCGCCGTGATGGTTCGAAACCAGCGTTCCGCGTCGGCGGCCTCGCGGGCGCGCAGTTCGCGTGGCCCATCGACCGGGCTGGTGGCCCCGCCCTCGACTTCGGCATAGATGTCGCCCTTCGGCTGGTAGTTGCCGGCAAGCGAGAAGCCGTAAGCAGGTGCGACGGTGTTGTAGCAGACGCCGGTCAGCCGCGGCGTTTCCGGTGCACGGCCTGCAAGCAAATTGACGATGGCGGCTGCGCAAGCCTTGCCTTGCGCGCTGGCGGCGGATGCCGATTTGGGAATGCCGCCGCCAAGGCAGGCGTCGCCGATGATGTGAATGCCCGGTGCGAGCTTCGATTCGAAGCTCACGGGATCGATCGGGCACCAGCCGGTCGCGTCCGCCGCGCCCGCGATCTCGGCGATGCGGCCTGCGCGCTGCGGCGGAATGACGTTGGCGACCTCTGGGCTGTAATTGCCGAATTCGGTGACGATGGTCCTGGTCGACGGATCGACCGACGTAACGCGGCCGCCTTGGGACAGCGCGACGCGCTCGATCATCTCACCGTAGAACTCCCTCCATGCCTTCTCGAACAGCCGCTGCTGCGTGAAATTGTCCTTGGCATCGAGGATCAGGACCTTCGAGCGCGGCTTCTTCGTCTTCAGGTAATGTGCGATCATGCTGGCGCGCTCGTACGGAGCCGGCGGACAGCGCGACGGATTGGCCGGGATTGCGATGGCGACGAGGCCGCCATCCTCCATCGCCTCCAATTGCTTGCGCAGTAGAAGTGTCTGCGCGCCGGCCTTCCAGGCGTGCGGCATCTTCTCCGATGCGGCTTCATCATAGCCGGGCAGGCCTTCGAAGTGGAAGTCGATGCCGGGCGAGAGCACCAGGCGATCGTAGGGAAACGAGGTGCCGTCGGCTACCGTGGCGCTTCGTTGCCGAACGTCGATCTTCGTTGCGCCCTGATTGACGACATTAATGCCTTCGGCGGCAAGCCTATCATAGCCGAATTGCTGCAGCTCGATTCCGCGCAGGCCCGCGATCACCTCGTTGCTGAACGGGCAGGCGGTGAAGATCTTATTGGGTTCGATCAGCGTGACCTGGAGCGCCGCGCGCTTGAGCGCGCGGGCGCAGGCTGCGCCGCCAAAGCCGCCGCCGACCACGATCGCGCGGCCCGCGGACTGCGCGCGCGAAATCGATGGCCGCGCCAGCGCTGCGGCCGCCGCGGCGATGCCGACCACGGCATTCCGCCGTGTCACCGGGCGCGTCGTCATGAGCATCATCCGGAAGTGGCTGCGGCAGCCCATGCCGCCGCAGCCGTTTTCTCAGGCGAAGGTGATGTTCTGGTCGCGCAGCGGCACCGAGCGGATGCGCTTGCCCGTCGCCGCGAAATAGGCGTTGAGCACCGCAGGGCCGGCGACGCCGATCGTCGGCTCGCCGACGCCGCCCCAGAAGCCGCCGCTCGGCATCACGATCGATTCGACCTTCGGCATCGCGGCAATGCGCATCGAGTCGTAGGTGTCGAAGTTGGTCTCGACGATCGCGCCGTCCTTCACGGTGCAGCCGCCATAGAACAATCCGCTCAGGCCGTAGACGAAGGAGCCCGCGATCTGGCGCTCGATCTGCGCCGGGTTGACGGCATAGCCGGGATCGGTGGCCGCGACGATGCGATGCACCTTGATCTTGGTGCCGTCGATCACGGAGATTTCCGCGGCTGCCGCGACATAGCTGCCATAGGACGCGAAGTGAGCGAGCCCGCGGAAAATGCCCTGCGGCGCGGGCTTGTCCCAGCCGATCTTCTCGGCCACGGCCTCCAGCACCGCCAGGTGCTTGGGGTGGTCCTTCATCAGCTTGCGCCGGAACTCAAGCGGGTCCTGGTTCACGGCGTGCGCCAGCTCGTCCATGAAGCATTCGACATAGATCGCATTCTGATTCACGTTCACGCCGCGCCAGAAGCCCGGAATGATGTGCGGGTTGCGCATCGAATGCTCGATCAGGAGGTTGGGCACTGAGTACCCGAACGGCGCGTCGCCCTTGGGATTGAGACCGGCGAAGGTCGCCGTGTCCATGCCGTTGACCAGCGCTTCCGGCCGCAGGCTCGAGAGGATCGACTGCCCGGATATCCGGATGTGCAGCGACGTCAGGTTGTTGCCGGCATCGAAGCCTGCGGTCAGCTTGCATTGCGTGATCGGATGATAGCGGCCGTGCGTCATGTCCTCTTCGCGCGTCCATAGCAGCTTGACCGGTGTGCCCGGCATCTGCTTGGCGATCAGCACGGCCTGCCGGACATAGTCGGTCTGGCCGCGCCGGCCGAAGCCGCCGCCGAGCATCAGCTTGTGGACGTCGCATTTGTCGGCCGGAAGCTCGGACGCTTCCAGCACGGCGGCGAGGGCCGCTTCGCCGTTCTGCGTGCCGCACCAGACTTCACACTTGTCGGCCGTGTAGAGCGCGGTCGCGTTCATCGGCTCCATGGTGGCGTGGTTCTGGTAGGGATAGTTGTAGACGGCTTCGATTGTCTTCGCCGCGCCGGCGAGCGCGGCCTTGGCATCGCCATTCGAGTTGCCGACATAGGCCGGGCCGCTGTCGAGGCCTTCCGCCAGCCATTTCGCGATCGAGGCGCTCGAGACCTTCGCGTTCTCGCCTTCGTCCCAGACGATCGGCAGCGCATCGAGCGCGGACTTGGCGTGCCAGAAGGTGTCGGCCACGACAGCAACCGCGCTGTCGCCGACCTTCACGACCTTCTTGACGCCCTTCATGCCGGTGATCTTGGCTTCGTCATAGCTCTTCAGCTTGCCGCCGGTGACCGGGCAGTCCTTGATCGCCGCGTTGAGCATGCCGGGCAGCTTGACGTCGACGCCGTAGACGGTTGTGCCGGTGACCTTGTCCGGCGTGTCGAGCCGCTTGACGTCCTTGCCGACCAGCCGCCAGTTCTTCGGGTCCTTCAGCTTGACGTCGGCCGGCGGTGTCAGCTTCGCCGCGGCCTCGGCAACCTTGCCATAGGTCGTGGTTCTGCCGGACGGCTTATGCGTGATGACGCTGTTATCCGCCGCGCATTCGGACGCCGGCACCTTCCACTCATTCGCCGCGGCCTGGATCAGCATCATGCGCGCGGTGGCGCCGCCTTTGCGGACATAGTCCTGCGAGCTGCGGATGCCGCGGCTGCCGCCGGTCGAATAGTCGCCCCAGACGCGCTTGCGGGCGACGTTCTGTCCGGGCGAGGGGAATTCGGTCGTGACCTTGGTCCAGTCGCATTCGAGCTCCTCGGCGACGAGCTGGGCGAGGCCGGTCAGCGAGCCCTGGCCCATCTCGGAGCGGGCGACGCGGATCACGACGGTATCGTCGGGTCTGACCACGACCCAGGCGTTGATCTCAGGCGAGCCGTCGGCCGCGCGGACCACGGCCGGGCCGCCGAAGGGAATGTCGAGGCCAAGCGCGAGGCCGGCACCTGCGGCGGCAGTGCCGATAACGAAGGCGCGGCGATTGAGCCGCGGCGAAACATGCTTGTTCATGGGGCCGCTCCTTACGCGCTTGCGATCGTGTGGATCGCCTCGCGCACCTGCTGGAAGGTGCCGCAGCGGCAGATATTGGTGATAGCCTCGTCGATGTCGGCGTCGGTCGGCTTCGGCTTCTCGCTCAGGAGCGCCGCCACCGCCATGATCATGCCGCTCTGGCAATAGCCGCACTGCGGAACGTCCTGGGCAATCCAGGCTTCCTGCACCTTGTGCAGCGTGCCGCCGGCGGCCAGCCCCTCGATGGTGGTGATGCGCTTGCCCTCGGCCTCGCTGACCGAGACTCCGCAGGAGCGGGTGGCGACGCCGTCGACATGAACGGTGCAGGCGCCGCATTGTGCGATGCCGCAGCCGTATTTTGTGCCGGTCAGGCCGGCATTCTCGCGGATCGCCCAAAGCAGCGGCGTATCCGGCTCGACGTCAAGCGTGAAGGTTTTTCCGTTTATTGTTAGGTTTGCCATCGCAGTCCCCTGATTGGCCCAATCCACCGATTTGGACTCAGGGGAGCAATGTGTCCGGCAAATTGGACCCGTTCAAATCAACAGTCTGAGGGTGAGTTGTCGAAGATTCTCCCGGGCATGGGAAGATTGTGGATCGGGCGGTGTTGCGACCTCCTCGGTCGCCGCAGGAAATCGGGGCTGAGCTGTGAACGGCAGGACACTGTTTGTGGCAACGTTTGGGCGGACTCCATTGGAATGGGCGACAGTTTGTCCCTTTTGTGGGGGTGCAAGACGGCGCGGCTTTGATAAAGTGAGGCGAAGCAATATGGAGTTCCATGAACGTGTCGCGCCCTTGCAATGTGCTGATGCTCTATCCGCTCTTCAGCGCGGAGTCCTTCTGGAGTTTTGGCGAGTCCTGCAAGCTCATGGGCGTCCGGCGTCCCGCTGCTCCCCTCGGCCTGATCACCGTTGCGGCAATGCTGCCAGAAAGCTGGACGGTCCGTCTCATCGACTGCAACACGGCGGCCTTCGGTGATGACGATCTTGCCTGGGCCGACGTGGTCTTCACCGGCGGAATGATGCCGCAACAGGCCGACACGCTGCGCCTGATCGAGCTATGTCGCGCGGCGGGCAAGCCGGTGGTGGTCGGCGGTCCCGATCCGACGTCGAGCCCCCACATCTACGAGCGGGCCGACTTCCGGGTGCTCGGCGAGGCCGAGAGCGTCATCGACGCGTTCATCGAGGCCTGGGACAGCGGCGCGCGCTCCGGCGTTTTCACCGCACCGAAATTCCAGGCCGATGTCACCAAGACGCCGGTTCCGCGTTTCGATCTGCTCAACTTCGAGGACTATCTCTATCTCGGTGTGCAGTACTCGCGCGGCTGTCCGTTCACCTGCGAGTTCTGCGACATCATCGAGCTCTATGGACGCGTCCCGCGCACCAAGACCAACGCGCAGATGTTCGTCGAACTCGAGACGCTCTACCAGATGGGCTATCGCGGCCATCTCGACTTCGTCGATGACAACTTCATCGGCAACAAGAAGTCGCTCAGGCAGTTTCTACCCCAGCTCGCCGAGTGGCAGCGCGCCCACGGCTATCCCTTCGAATTCTCGACCGAGGCCTCGGTCAATCTGGCCGATGATCCGGAGCTGCTGGACCTGATGGGTGCAGCCAATTTCTTCGGCATCTTCGTCGGCATCGAGAGTCCGGATCCCGCGACGCTTGTCGCGATGCGGAAGAAGCAGAACACCAGGCGCAACATCGCCGAGAGCATCCACAAGATCTACGCCGCCGGCATGCTTGTCACCGCGGGCTTCATCGTCGGCTTCGACAACGAGAAGGTCTCGATGGCGGAGGCCATGATCGACTTCATCGAGGAGGCCGCCATTCCCGTCTGCATGGTCGGCCTGCTCTATGCCTTGCCGAACACGCAGCTCACGCGTCGCCTCGCCCGCGAAGGCCGGCTGCATCCGGGCCACGATGTGGCGCCGACCATCGGCGCCGATCAATGCACGAGCGGGATCAACTTCGATCCGATCCGCCCGTTGCGCGAGATCCTGACGGACTACAAGCGGGTGCTGGAGCACGTCTATAGCCCCGCGGCCTATGCGAGACGTGTCGATCGCCTGATGACACTGCTCGACCGGTCGAAGCAGCGCCACGAGCTGGCCGAGGGCGACATCCGCGCCAAGATCGGGGCGATGGAGACGGTGCATCGTGTGGTCACCGCCATTCCGGAGGCACGCGGACCGCTCTGGCAGACCTTCCTCAACTGCGCCAAGCGCGACACATCATCGGCACGAATCGCGGTGCAGATGATCGCAGCCTATGCGCATCTCGGACCGTTCTCGCGCAAGGTCATCGATGCCATCGATATGCGTCTGGCCGCGCTCGACCAGCCAATGGCAGATGTGGTGACCGCCGACGCGAGAACCGCCTGAAGCCTGGCCTGATCTCCAGACAACCAGAGCTGCCGGCCGCGCTATTTCACTGCGAGGCGCAGGAAGCTCATCACGCTGCCGAGCGCGGCGAAGCCTGCGCCGAGCGCGAGCGCCATCGTCGCACCATTATGGCCGGCAAGTGCAAAGCACAGCGCGGCGAGTGCCGCGCCGGTGGTCTGGCCGGTCAGGCGTGCGGTCGCGACGATGCCCGAGGCGCTGCCGCTGCGGTGCGGCGGCGCGCTGCCCATTACCGCCTTCATGTTGGGCGCCTGGAAGAAGCCAAAGCCCATGCCGCAGATCACCATCCGCCAGATGATGTCGGGGATGCTCGGGTCTGCAGGCAGCAAAGCGAGCAGCGCCATGCCGATGCCGAGCAGCACGAGGCCGATACCGCCGAGGAGGCCAACCGCATGCCGGTCGGCGAGGCGGCCGGCGATCGGCGCCATGATGCCGACCACCAGCGGCCATGGCGTCATGAAAAATCCGGTCTCGACCTGCGAGCGTCCGAGCACGTCCTCGAAATAGAACGGCAGAGAGACGAAGGCGAGGCCCTGCACCGCGAAGGAGCAGACCGCGGTTGCCGCGGACAGCGCGAACATCGGCCGGCTGAACAGGTCGATCGGCAGCATCGGCGCGGGATGGTCGGCATGACGGCGCGTCAGGATGATACCAAGCAGGAGGGCTGTCGCCAGTTCGGCCGCCACGAGGGCAGGCGAGAGGTTATGCGCTGCGCTGCCGATTCCCGTAATGAACAGGCCGAGGCAGATCGCGGCAAGGAGCGCGCCAAGAAAGTCGAAGCCGTGATCCGCCCGCGGCGTCTTCGGCAGCATCGTAAAGCCGATGCCGATCGCGACGAGGCCGAAGGGGATGTTGACCGCGAACAGCCACGGCCACGGGCCGATGGCGAGGATTGCAGATGCGATCGAAGGCCCGAAAGTGAAGGCGGTTGCGACCACAAGCGCGTTGTGGCCGAAACCGCGACCCTGCATCCGGCCGGGATAGACGTAGCGCACCAGCGCCGTGTTGACGCTCATGATGCCGCTGGCGCCGAGGCCCTGCAGCGTGCGCGCCAACAGGAGGCTCGGCAGCGACCACGCCACCGCGCAGAAGAGCGAGGCGATGGTGAACAGCACGAGGCCGCCGATATAGATGCGCTGATGCCCGACGATCTCGCCGAGCGCGCCGAGCGGCAGCAGCGTCGCGACCAGCGCGATCTGGTAGACATTGACCACCCAGACCGACTGCTCCGGGCTGACGTGCAGATCGGCGGCGATGGCGGGCAGGGCGATGTTGGCGATCGCCGTGTCGAGCGAGGCCATCGCCAGCGCAGTGAAGATCGCGGCGATCGCCCAGCGCCGGCGCGCGGCCGGAAGGCCGTCGGCGATGGGGTGATCCGGTTCGCGCGCGGCCGCAGGTAACGTGATTGTCATTGCCTCGCGCTTTTTCTCCGGCGGCATGGCGTCATGGGTGCTTGCGGCATGTACTACGGCCGGGCGGCCCGCCACAGGCATATGCGTGCATGCGGTGTATGCGCGAAGATCGGGCGATGATCGTGCCGCATGCGCGTATGATCGGATGGGCTGAAGTCGAGTGGATGATCGATGCAAATTGTCGTGCTGCCGGGTGACGGCATTGGACCGGAGATCACGGCCGCGACCACCGGCGTGCTGCGCGTGGCGTCCGAGCGCTTCCAGCTCGATCTGAGGCTGGAAGAGCACCCCATCGGTCACGCCAGCCTCAAGCAGTTCGGCACGACGGTGCAGGGTGGGCTGGTGGACGTGGTGCGCACGGCCGATGGCCTGATCCTCGGCCCCACCGCGACCTTCGACTTCAAGGACGAGGCGCGTGGCGAGATCAACCCGTCGCGCTACTTCCGCAAAAACCTCGACCTCTTCGCCAATGTCAGGCCCGCGCGCACCTATGCTGGCAGGCCCGGCCGGCTCGGCGAGTTCGATCTCGTCGTGGTGCGCGAGAACACCGAAGGCTTCTACGCCGACCGCAACATGGAAGCGGGCAATGGCGAGATGCTGGTCACGCCCGATGTCGC
The DNA here is from genome assembly GCF_038085055.1 of Bradyrhizobium sp. ISRA442. Lineage (NCBI taxonomy): Bacteria > Pseudomonadati > Pseudomonadota > Alphaproteobacteria > Hyphomicrobiales > Nitrobacteraceae > Bradyrhizobium > Bradyrhizobium sp. ISRA442. The sequence continues at coordinate 331,176 of NZ_JALGCN010000002.1, read as the reverse complement.
GATCTCGCTGCGCCGGATCACGCGCCCGTGCTGCGAGCGCATCGCGCACGCGGCCTGCCGGCTCGCGATGAAGCGGCGCAAGCATCTCACCATCGTGCACAAGGCCAACGTGCTCAAAATCGGCGACGGGATGTTCCTGGACATCTGCCGGGAGGCGGCGAAGGCCTATCCGGGCCTCGAAGTCGACGACATCCTGGTCGACGCGATGATGGCGCATGTCGTGCGTAACCCTGATCGTTTCGACGTCATCGTCGCCACCAACATGTTCGGCGACATTCTGTCGGATCTCACCGCGGAATTGTCCGGCAGTCTCGGTCTCGGCGGCTCGCTCAATGTCGGCGACCGCCATGCCATGGCGCAGGCCGCGCACGGCTCGGCGCCCGACATCGCCGGGCAGGACGTCGCCAACCCGGTGTCGCTGATCCTGTCGATCGCGCTGCTGCTGGCCTGGCACGGCGAGAGGAGCGGTGCCATGCGTTACGAGGAGGCGGCAAGCGCGATCGAGGCGGCGGTGGCGCAGGCGATCGCAGACGGCAAGGCGACGCGCGATATGGGCGGCAAGCTCGGCACGATCGCGGCGGGCGCCGCAATCGCGGAGATATTGCAGGGAAAGTGAGCTGCCTCTGCGCCGGCAAGGGGAGCTCAGAACAAAAACCGCGAAAACAACCCCATGCAAAGTAGAAATGGCCTTGGCCGGCAAGGAGTTTTTCGAGCTGCGTCCCGGCGACATCTTGCGCCACGACGACATTGACACGTCGGGCAAAACACCGGCACGATATTATCATGGCGGCGATCCGGGCGAAGATCAGGGCGTGTGCTCGCGAATGCGCGTGTCCGCGTCCAGGGGTGAGCCAGACTTACGCAGGCAGCCGGGCAACTTCGCCTTTTGACCCTGAGCAGTAGCTTAACCGCTAAACCGCGAGCGCAGACGAGATGGCAGTGTGATACGCGAGGAGATCGCGTTGAGTTACCTTTGATTGTGCTGTGGCAATCTGTCCGCACGCGATTTGCACTCGATCGCAAAATTGCCCCGTGGCGGTGACATTTCGCCGCCAGCCCGCCTTTTACTCGTCTCGATTGCTGTGTCGTTTCCAGATCAAGCGGACTGCCGGTCGACTTCCTTTCGATTGTGCAACCAGGCTCATGAGCAGGAGAACAGAATGTTGCTGGGCGTGAATTTCCCAAGCGCCACCTTCGGTGATCAAAACGTCCCGGGCACCTTTGGGACGGACTACACTTATCCAACGCATCAGGACATCGACTATTTTGCGTCCAAAGGGATGGACGTGATCAGGCTCGGGTTCGAGGCAGAGCGGGTCCAGCCGAATACCAATGGCCCACTCGATCCCGCCGAGCTCGCGCGCATGGACGACATCGTCAACTATGCGGCGTCAAAAGGGATCGATGTTGTGCTCGACATGCACGACTACGGCACCGTTCATAACATGCTGGTCGGAACATCTGATGCAGCCAATGCTGCCTTCGCCGATGTCTGGGGCAAGCTCGCAAGCCATTTCGCCGACAATTCCAACGTCATTTTTGGACTCATGAATGAGCCGAACCAGCAGAGCGCCAGCGACTGGATCGGCGGCGCCAATGCGGCCATCGCGGCGATCCGCCAAGCCGGTGCAACGCAGGAGGTGCTGGTGCCAGGATCATACTGGGACGGTGCCGCGAGCTGGACCACGAGCGACAATGCAGCCGTGGTCGGCACGCAGGTGCATGATCCCCTTCACAACTACGCCTTCGAGGTGCACAACTACCTTGATTCCGATGGCAGCGGGACCCATGCAAACGTGGTTTCGGATACGATCGGTGTCGAAAGGTTGACCGCCGTCACGCAATGGGCCGAGGCTACCGGCAACAAGCTATTCTTGGGCGAGTTCGGCGTCGCGTCCGATCCGACGAGCCTAAAGGCGATGGACAACATGCTGAGTTATATGCAGCAGCACTCCGATGTGTGGCAGGGCGGAACCTATTGGGCCGCCGGCCCGTGGTGGGGCAACTACATGTTCTCCGTCGAGCCGGAAAATGGGGTAGACCAACCCCAAATGGCCGTCCTTAATCGGTACACTGACGGTGCTACCCATAGCGCGTCGGGCACTGGCGGGACACAGGCGGCCAGTTCTACGACTGCCACGAACTCAACTCCGGCCACCGACCCTGGCGACAACCAAACGGCGGCTACCAGCTCATCATCGGACACCAACTCGGCTCCGGCCACCAACTCGTCTACGGCAACAGGGACCGGTCAGGACTCGTCGTCGGATACGCATCACAACCATGGAGCGGCGCTGCACCAGAACAACACGAACGCGATCAACAATGCCGTGACCGTGCTCGGCAACGATGCGCACGCGGCGAGTGCGGCAGATCCCGGAAGCGCGCCGAGCTTCACCCATCACCAGTTCGGACACTTCACCCATCACTTCGAACACGTTTGGGGCTAGTCGTCTCGCGTATCTTCACTGGGGTGTTGACCAGGGCGTTCCGACCTGCACGTCGGAGCGCCCATCTTGCATGGGCATCGACAAAATCAGTGATTTGTCATCTTTGATAGCCTACGGTGGGGTCACAATTCACGTTGGGATTCACCATGTCTCCTAATCGACTTGGCGCGCCGTCGAAGAGGTTGCACGCATGGTTGCTTGGCTCTGTTCTCATGCTGTCCATTCAACACTAGAGCGGTGTTTGATCTGTACTACTAGCCGCGCCGGGCCATTACTTCCGCTGTTAGCCCGTAGTCGACTCTAGCTCCCGCTCCTGCGATGTCCGCAAGTGACCCCAGCGCGGACTTCGTAGATTCGAGCAGCATGTCCTCAAACAGTGCAAACCATTACTGCTCGACGAACATTGAGAGAGCCAAGAATGGCAAGCTCCAGGTCGAGGCCGGTGGAGCGCTGCCGATCCTCGATTTTGAGAAGGGCACGCCGGTCACGGTCGTTCCCATGTCGAGCGATGAGTGTTTTTGTCGATGGCGGCGGCCATGCGCGCCTTGCGTTCCTGCACGATGAGGTTGGTAAGGCGACAGGCCTGGTGCTTAATCCCGGGCCATGGCAGATCACAGGCTAGCGGATCAACTGACCGGGACGGCCAAGAAACCCTATGATCAAGAACATTATCTTCGACGTGGGAAACGTCTTTGTGAAATGGTCCCCACAAGACATCGTGGAGCGGTGCTTCAATCTGCAAAAGGGCTCCGATGAGAACGTGCAGAGGGCAGAGGCCTTGTTTCGTTGTCCTTTGTGGATGAGTCTCAACCGCGGCGAATTAACCCAGCGGGAGGCCGAGCAGGCCTATCAGGCCGAGTTTGGCCTTTCCGAGAAGGAGACCACGACGTTGTTCTTCCACGTTATGGATCATCAGGACTTAATCGAGGGCACGGAAGAGATCGCGTACCGCCTCAGGAAAGCAGGTTACCGAATTTTCGCCCTTACTGACAACGTGCATGAGATCGTCGCACATCTCAAAGCCCGCCAACGATTTTGGGACGTGTTCGAGGGAGCAGTGGTGTCGGCGGAGGTCGGCATGTTGAAACCAGCACCTGCCATCTTTCAGCATGCACTGGATAAGTTCGGCCTCCTCGCCGAGGAAACGGTCTTCTTTGATGACGTTGAAGTCAATGTGGAAGGTGCGCGATCGATCGGATTGGAAGCAAGACTATTCACAACGCCAAGCCGTTGTGAGGCAGACTTACAGGCGTTGGGCCTTTCGTTCTAGACGGGTTTTGCGAGGCCCTCTTCAACCTTGCGGCTCGTGGCACCAATTGCGCTTCCGGACAGGTTTACCAGTTGTCCCAGCTTTTCGTGACTGAGATGAATCGGCACTTGGGCGGGATTTCAAAAACATCCCATTGCGTAGACGACCAAAACAGCTCGGCGGCGAGCGAGCATGATCGCAACTCGCTGCCATGATTTCCTAGGATGGCCGTTCGACGAAGGCGACGGCCTTGTTGCTATAGGTCCACGTCGCGCCGTCGCGTTTGCTGATCCCGAGAAAGGCGGTCGCCGTACCAGCATATTTCATGTCCTGATTGCCGCCGTCGATGCCATAGGCCCACGGGTCGAGGCACAGAAACTCGGTGATCTTGTTATCGGGTCCTGCAGTGCGGTGGCCGACGATGCCGACATAATGGGCGCCGCCGAGGGAGGCCCGCACCGGCACCTTCTTTTCGAGATTCTTGATTGTCCAATCCACTGCTTTGCTGGGATCCCGGCCTACGCTCACCTGGTCGCGCGCCGTCGGTTCGGCCATTTTCCAGCCCATGTAGCGGACGAACACGATCTTGAGGATCGAACCGCACCAATATTCATTGTTCACCGCCTTGAGGAACCCGCCATTGTTCTGGTTCCACGGCAGCTTGCTCTTCTTGTAGTTTTCCATCGACTCGTCCGTCGAGGTCGCCGACAGGGTGGGATGGGTGTGCAGCGGCTCATCCACTAGCATTTCATAGACGCGATGGCGGTTGTCCAATTCGTCGCTGGGGTCCTGGTTGCTGTAGAACTTGCGATAGGCGGGCGTCCTGGCCGGCGTCGTGACGGTGTGGAAATAGTGCCAGATCAAATCGGTTTTCCACGAGGGGTCGCGGGTATGGGTGTCTGACATGGAGACGCTCCATATAAGGAATTCGCCTGCGGCGGCTTCGCGGCCGTTTGCGACTTCCGGTCAGACCAGCCGCGCTGAAAGGTTAGTGCCCGCTCGGTTGATGACGGTTCAGCAACCGTTCGACACTTTCGCAGGCGGAACCTCGCACGGCGCCGGCGCAGCTCTTGGCGATGCGCCAAAATCTCCTCAGACGAAGAAAAACTCGTTCGCGTGCAAGTCAGCGACCTTTACGCCGAGTAGATCGATCGTGTTTCCGGAATGGCTCGGATCAGTGATGAGAGTGCCTTCGTGCCCGTCGGACGCGGCGTTGGCGATGACCACTGCGAAATTGGAAAAGTGGCTTTGATCTAGCTGGATGGTGTCGTGGCCCTTGCCGAAATCGGTGATCGTGTTTGCACCGAAGTCGTTCTTGAACACGAACGTGTCGTTGCCTCTCCCGCCCGTGAGAAGATCCCCCGCTCCGCCCACTAGAACATCCCTACCATTCCCGCCGCTGATCTGCTCGAACCCGAGGCTCCCGTCGATGACTTGCCTGCCATTCCCGCCCGTAACAACGGTGAGATGATCGGCGTCGGTACCCGGCATTCCACCAATGTAGGTCTGACCCGGTTTGACGACGGTCACGGTCAATGTGGCCTCGGAGCTCAACTGGTCGGTGTTCGTTGCCGTGTAGGTGAATGTATCCTGAGCGAGCCCGTGGTCCGGAAAATCGATCTTCTTGTTTGCGTCATAGGTAAACGTTCCGTCGCCGTCCACAACGAGCGTGCCAAAAGTCCCATTCGCAACAAACTCACCTGCGTCATTGGTTGTCGCCCCCGCGACTGCCGTCACCGTCAAAGGCTCGTTGTTTGGATCGGTGTCGTTGGTCAGAACATTGCCTGAAACCTCATGATTCTTGGATACTCCGGCGATGTCGTTGTGCGCGACGGGAGGAGATGTCGTGCCGAAGATGATTTCTGAAATTTGGGTGGACCAAACCGAATCCGACGCTGAAGTCCATTCCTCAATAGTCCAGAAATGCGACGGGTCGGTCGGATCGAAAGTTGTGGCGCTGTAATCGCCAAAGCGCCCGGAATTGGAGGTCTGCGGTGCGACGCCGGCCTGCAGTAGCATAGGATCTCCGAATTGGATCACATCGCCGTTGAGCTGGCCGGCAACTGCGTAGGCGCTTGGAAAATCATTCGGTCCTGAACCGGAGAAGCCGATGACTACCTCGCCGAGGGGATTCACCGCTATCGAGCCGTAATAGACATCAAGCCCGAGCGGGCTGATGAGGCCGGTATCCAGAACAACCGGGTTCGTCAGCGGAGTGCCGATCTCGAACCACTGCAGTGCTGAGTGATTGTCGTCGCTCGAAATCGTGTGAACACCGAACAGTTTGCCGTCTTGTAAGACCACACTAGATGTGAAGCTTGAATCTGCGGCGTTGATTGGTACGGTCGTGTCCTTTTGAATGGCACCGGGGGGATTTTGGAATGGCGACACCGTAATTGCACGGTTCGCGGTATCGAGTGTGGGACTTGTAATCAGCCCATCGATAGACGAAACCTTCAGTAGTGTGCTGGGCATGTCCACGTTGAAGGCCGAGAGAATCGGTTCACTGCCGGATAATTCAGGCGCAACGGCCGGCTGCTGAACAACCCCAATTTCGCCGTGACTAATGTTGGCAAACACCGTGGCGTTGGACGTGCTTGGAACTGGCCCCAGTAGGTCAGACTTTGGGATGGCTACTAATATACTTGTAGCCGGTTCAGGGCCGACCGGAATCTGGGTGGCGGAAAGGTAGACGCCATCTTCGTTGAAGCCGAGCCTCGTGAAATCCCCAAAGCTTTGCCCAGTAGGGTCGATAGGAATTCTGACCGCCTGCCAACCTTGTGCCGGGTCCGACGTATTTGACACGGCAAGTAAAAAGGCGCCCGTGAAATCCAGTGCGGCTGCATACCAACGCTGGCTATCAGGATCAAAGAGTATGCGCGGATCGAAAGGAGAAGGTTGCGGGACGCCTGCCGATGACCAGAAGTCGCTCAGAGTTGACTGCTGGAGGACGTTTCCGGACTTGTCGTAGACGCGGAAATCCGAGTTGAGGAATTCAACAAACTGGCTGGGGCCGACGGCGCCATCGGTGTCTGGTGGGTTGGCGCCGAAATCAAGTAAATTAGTTCCCGCAAAATTGGCACCAATGGTGACAACTGGGGCACCCGCCGTCGTCGCGGCGACCATTGTCTCGCTCATGGTTTCCTCCCTTTGCCTTTGCGTTTTTCTCCTCTTTCCTGCGGCCTCTGGTTCCTAGGACGCCGTACAGCTACTCGTGCGCGCGCCCGTCTCCGCGCGAAAGGCACGCCCGAGCGAACGTGCCGTCAGCCGGAAAGCAAAGCCGCAACTAGACCAATTTGAAATGATGTGCCGTGAAGGCGTATGCCTCGTCGGGAATCGCCGGAGGTTGTCCCAGCATCGACGCTGGCTCTCGGTCCCTGCTACTCAGTCAACGATACACCCAAAGCTCGTTTGAGCAAGGCCCTGTTTACATTCATTCAGTCCAGAGCAATGGGTCAGCGAGGTTGATCATGGGGGCACGGCAGTGAATGTGCGATGTCCACTTCTTGGGGAGGCAGACGTACGCAGTCGCCTTTTGACTCGTTGCGAACTTCCCGATGATGTCCCTTGGCGGCAGTATATCTCAGGCACTCGCATGGGCGCCATTCGGCTCGGTCCAGAGCCAGCCGATGAGACCGGCGAGCGCGGCGCACGTTGCGGTCACCAGTATGATGGCGCGCAGCGCTCGTGCGAAAGCGGCGATCGCCTCTTCATGAAGACCGGGCTGTCCGGACATGACGGCAGTCATGGCTTCGTTGGCTTGTGTGAGCGTCGGCCCGACGAGATGATATGAAAAGCTTGCAAACAGCACGGCCCCCAGCGCTGCGACCGCGAGCAGGCCGGCTATTCGCGCGACCGCGTTGTTGATGCCCGAAGCAATGCCGGCGTGAGCTTTGCCGGCAGCCCCCATCACGGTCGACGTCAGCGGCGGAACGGTAACTGCCATCCCGACACCCAACAGGACCATCGGCGGAAGCACGCCAACCCAAAAGGACTGCCTGAAATCGACCAAAGCGAGCATCGCCAAGCCGCTCGCCGCGATAATGGGCCCGGTCGTGAGCAGCGACCGCGGTCCCAAACGGTTGGTGAGGGTGCCCGCGAATGACGCGCCGAAACCCATGATCAGAGCAAACGGCAACAACGCCGCGCCGGCTTGCGTCGCGGAGTAGCCGCCGAGACGGATCAGGCCGAACGGCAGATAATAGAGCGCACCTCCGAGGGCAAAGTAGAGCAACAACGTCAGGGCATTCGTTGCGGAAAAATTGCGAGATCGATAAAGCGACAGCGGCATCATCGCCCATTCACGGAGCCGGGCTTCGATCGCGACGAACAAAGCAAGGAATGCAATTCCCACGCCGAGAACGGCTAGGACTGTCTTGTCGCGAAATCCTACCGCCGGAACGGCGCTGAGACCCCACGTGATCGCAGCGAGGCCAATCGCGATCGTGACGGCGCCGCTCCAGTCGAGGTACTTCGCGTGAGGATCGCTGCTCTCGCAGGCGAAGCGAAGCGCAAGTCCAGCCGCGGCAAAGGCGAGCGGGACATTGAGGAGGAAGATCGCGCGCCACGAGAACTGATCGACCAGCCAGCCGCCGAGCGGCGGGCCTGCCGCCAACATCAGTGCACCTGCACCTGCCCATGTCCCGATTGCCTGGCTCCGTTCGCGCTCGTCGAAACTCGCGCCTAACATTGCCAGACTCGCCGGCACCAAGAGCGCCGCGCCCAGGCCTTGAACCGCGCGGCTGGCGACGAGCGCCGCAATATTTGGCGAGAGCCCGCAAGCGATGGAGGCCGCAGTGAAGACGGTAACGCCGAGAACAAAGATCCGGCGTCGACCGTAAAGGTCGGCGGCCGAGCCACCGATCAGCACGAGTGAGCCCAGCAGCAGCATGTAGGCGTTGACGATCCACTGCGTTGCTGCCGCGTCCGAATGCAGTGCCTGCTGGATTTCGGGTAGCGCGATGTTCACGACCGAGCCGTCGAGGAACGCCATGCTGGATCCGACAATGGTCGCCGCCAGCGTCAGCCGCTTGCGTCTTTGCGACAGCGCCGCGTCAGAACAAATTGCCGCCTGGATGACACCCGTGTCGCAGGGCGGCCGTGTGAACCCAACCATTGTATGCTCGAGAGGGATGGTGGTTACCGATCAGGGTGCGCTTCGCGCAGAAAGTTGGCAACATTGGCCGTAAACAGGCAGGTCGCAAAAAGAGCCCCGCCAGAGGCGGGGCTCGGGGCGCTTACCGGCAGGGTTACTTCTGAGCCGGCTGACCCGACGTCGAAGGCGGCGGAGCATTATTCTGGTTGGTTTGTCCAGACTGCATGTTCTGGTTAGTGCCTTGGTTAGTGCCTTGGTTAGTGCCTTGGGCCGGGGCCTGTCCGGTGGTCTGGCCCGGAGGCGGTTGTGTGCCTGCCTGGCCCGATGTCGTCGGTTGGTTCTGCCCAGCCTGGCCGGTGGTCTGGTTCTCCGCCGGCGCGTTGGACTGACCGGTGCTTTGCCCGGTCGTGTTCTGGTCCATTGACTGGCCACTCCGCCCCTGACCAACGGTGGTCGATTGGCCCTGCGTGGCCCTGATCTGGTTGGACACGCCAAGTGCGGAGACCGTGCGGCTATCGATCGAGCCGGTGGTCTGGAAACCTTCCTGTCTCTGGAAGGTGGTCAGTGCGGCGCGCGTCGCGGGCCCGAGGTTGCCGTCTGCTTCGCCGTGCAGCAGGCCACGTTCAATCAGGACCCGTTGAACGATGCGGATCTCGTCGGAGCTGAGATTCAGCGCGGCGACGCTGCCACTGCTCACGCTGGCACGGCGGGCGAAGTGCGTCCGCGGCCCGGCCGGAACGACGTCGACGATCCTGCGGCTTCGGTCGAGGACGACGACTTCATCATCCACGACGAAGAAACTGTCGTCGCGGAAGCGCGGATCGATGTCGATCAGCGCCGGGAATGCCGAGACGGCGACCACGTTGATGTTTCTCGGCACCACCACGCCGGTATTGACCCGGAAGTTGATCGAGTTGACGTTAACCCGCGCCACGTTGCGCGAACTGAGCACCGACTGCTGAAGCGTTGCCTGCTGTTGCGCATTTACCGATACGCGGCCCGACATGCTCTGGGTCGTCGTACTCTGGTTTTGCGCCGGCGCAGTGGCCTGGCTGCCAGTCGTTGCGCCCTGATTCTGCTGCGTGGTCTGACCCTGTGTGGCCTGACCCGGGGCAGGAGCGTTGCTCGGCCTGGTGTTGGCGCCTGTGGTCGTGCTCTGGTCCCTCTGGCCCTGCGTGGTCTGACCCTGCGTGGCTTGACCCGGAGCATTGCTCGGCCTGGTGTTAGCACCGGTTGTCGTGCTCTGGCCCTTCTGACCCTGCGTGCTCTGACCCTGCGTGGCTTGACCCTGGGCGTTGCTCGGCCTGGTGTTGGCGCCGGTTGTCGCGCTCGGGCCCTTCTGGCCCTGCGGCGCCTTTTGCTCGGATTGACGAGGTTGCGCGCGCTCGCCGCGACCCTGTCCGATGGTCTGCCGCTCGCCCCTGTCGGCCTTGCCGGCGGTTCGGCCGCTATCGCGCATTCCTTCGCTGCGCTCGGCACGCGATCGTGCCGCAGACGGACCCTCGGTCCGACCGCCTGCGCGGCCCTGCGTCATTCCTTCGCTGCGGGAAGCACCACCTTGCGACATTCCACCACTGTGGGACGCGCTACCTGCGCCTTGCGACATTCCTCCGCCAGACCGGCCGTGTTCCGCAGCGCCTCCGCTGGATCCGCCACCAGCGCCAATTCCGCCTCCGCCAGCGCCCATTCCGCCGCCGCCACCTTCACGCATGCCTTGCGCCGACGCCAGGCTGACGCCGGCGAGCAGCACTGCTGTGGTCAGCAGGAACCTGCTCTTTCTCGTGTTCATCTGAATCTCCTCCATTTGCTTCGCAGCATTTTTCGATGGGTGCTTTCGAACGACAGAACTCGAGACAAACGAGTCCTCATCCGAGTTTCCCGATCGAATTTGCCGATCCCCCGGTGAACGGAGTGCCGATGCCATCGTTCCCGTTCATGCAGGGAGTTGCGCGGTTCCGTCTCGATGCTACCGCGCACGTTGAACTCTCCGGGGTCGAAGAAGAGATCGACCCCAAAATCCGCGCCGAGGGCTCAGCGTCTCGCGCCGGCTTGCGGCTTCGCATTACCAACGATTGTAATAGAAGTGCCGCCGGGGGAACGGTCCGCCATAATAAGCGTAGGCCGGGCGCACGACGCGGCGATAGCCGTAATAGGCGGGGGCGTAGCCAGTGCTGTAGTAGGTCCTGGTGTAGCCGCCCCAGGCATATGGCTCGTAGCCGCCGTAGTAGGCCGGTGCGTAATAGCCGTCATCATAGCCGTAGTAGCCGTAGCCCGGACCATACGCGTAAGCGGACGAGGCGAGGCCGCCGATCACGGCACCTGCGACCAATCCGCCGGCCACCGCTGGAGCGAAACCGCGCCATTGGGCTTCCGCCGGCGTCGGCGCCGCCACAGCGCTTGCGCCGAGTGCGCCGATTGTTGTCAGAACAAGTGCGGCCCTATTCATGTGCGTCTCTCCTTCGTTAGTGGGTCGACGTCGTGCCAACATTAACGACAGGCAAAGGTTGCAAGCGCGCCCGCTGGCAACAGGAGTCACGAAAATAAATGGGCGTTCATCTCGATGAACCCGCGCACCGTGATGGCGCCCGCCTCATGACTGATCGGGTTGGCGGGAGAGATCCATACGCCGGCTGTTCCGTTCGTAGATCGCATGGCGGCGCGTTCCCTCCCCAGCACTGAGGCGGTTTAGCGTACTCGTGACTTTCAACTGGAACGGCGGTGCGCTCATTGCCGGACGCTGCGCGATCGGCTGCAGAGCCGATCGACGCGCGTCATCGATCAGAGTCCACGCCCTAGAACTGATAGCGCCGCAGGCCGCCATCCACCGGGATCACGGTGCCCGTGATGTACCGAGCCACCGGCGAGGCCAGGAACACCGCGAGCGCCGCGAGGTCTTCCGGCTCGCCCCAATAGCCGACCGGGATCTCCTCTTCGGCAAAGCGCTCGCGATAGTCCGGCGCATAGTTGCGGCGGATCTGCTCGCTCATGATGCGGCCGGGCGGGATGCAGTTGATGGTGATGCCGTCCTTGCCGATCTCGCGCGACAGGCCCTTGGCCCAGGCGTGCACCGCGGCCTTGGCCGCGAACGCGGCGTTCAGCCCTTCCGGCTCGGACTTGCCGGTGATGTTGATGATGCGGCCCCATTTGCGCTCCACCATCTGCGGCAGCAGCGCATGGGCGATGCGCCGATAGCTGGTGAAGTTCAGCGCGAGCGCCTCGTCCCATTTGCTGTCGGGCGCGTCGACCGGCAGCGGGCGGCTGCCGCCGGCATTGTTGACGAGGATGTCGACATGGCCGAGCGCTTTCACCGCAAAGGCCGCGATGTTCTCCGCCGCGTCCTTTGCCATCACGTCCTGCTCGAACGGAGTGATGAGTCCGCCGCCGACTTCCTGCACGAGCTGGCCAAGCAGGTCTGTCCGGCGCGCAACCGCCACGATGCGCACGCCTTCCGCAGCCAATCCCTTGGCGATGGCGCGTCCGATGCCGATGCTTGCGCCGGTCACGACGGCGGTTTTCGACTTGAGCCCGAGATCCATGGTCAACGCTCTCTTGGTTGCTTCTTGCTTGTTGCTGTTCGTTTCCAGCCCTGTCCCTCACCGGCGCGATTTGCCGGATCGGGACGAGCAGTGGTAACGAAGAGCGACAGTGAAGGAAACACGAAAAAGAAAAGGCTCTGAGCGATGGTCTGGGACCCGCAGCAATATCTGAAGTTCTCCGGTCACCGCTTGCGGCCCGCGATCGACCTGTTGATGCGAATACCGGATTTCGCGGTACGCGAGATCGCCGATCTCGGCGCCGGCGCCGGCAATGTCACCAAGCTGATCAAGGAGCGCTGGCCAAGCGCGACCGTCACCGGCGTCGAGGGCTCGGCCGAGATGGTCGCCGCGGGGCGGAAGGCGGCCCCGGACGTGGTTTGGTCACATGAGGATCTCGGACATTGGCACCCGGCCAAGCAGTATGACCTGATCTATTCCAATGCCGCACTGCACTGGCTGCCCAATCATGCGGCACTCTTTCCGTCAGTGATGGAGAAGGTCACGCCGGGCGGTATGCTTGCGGTGCAGATGCCGCGCAATTTTACCGCGCCCTCGCATGTGCTGATCGGGGAGACCGCCCTGAACGGACCCTGGCGGACCAAGGTCGAGCATCTCGTGACCCCGCCGCCGGTCGAGGGGCCAGCCTTCTACCACGATCTTCTTGCTCCGATGTCGGCCAATATCGACATCTGGGAGACCGAATATCTCCAGGTGCTCGAAGGCGACAACCCGGTGAAGGAATGGACCAAGGGGACCTGGCTGACGCGCTATCTCGACGTGTTGCAGGGCGACGAGAAAGCCGCCTTCGAGGCGGCTTATGGCGAGCGGGTGGCAAAGGCCTATCCGAAGAATGCGGCGGGACAGACGCTGTTTCCTTTCCGGCGTCTCTTCATGGTGGCCCAGCGCAAGAGTTAATTGCACTGCCGCGATGCGACATAAGCGCTCGCCCAGCGGGGCTGGAGCGGGCGCTAAGTTGCGTATACAACGTCCGTCAAGATAGCTTGGCTGCGGCAAATTGGGCTTAGGTCTAGTTGTTCGGGTGGCCGATTGCTGCCACTACTGAACCGGAAAACAAAAAAAGAACCGGTTTGAGGTTGTTGGGAGGAAATATGCGCAAACTGCTTCTCGCGGCCGCGGCGGCCGCGCTCGCCTTGGCTCCTGCTGCCGTCATGGCCCAGAGCCCCATCGTCATCAAGTTCAGCCACGTCGTCGCCAATGACACCCCGAAGGGGAAAGGTGCGCTGAAATTCAAGGAGCTCGCCGAGAAGTACACCGACGGCAAGGTCAAGATCGAAGTCTATCCGAACTCCTCGCTTTACAAGGACAAGGAGGAGATCGAGGCGCTCCAGCTCGGCTCGGTGCAGATGCTCGCGCCCTCGACCGCGAAATTCGCGCCGCTCGGCGTCAAGGAGTTCGAGGCGCTCGACCTGCCCTGGCTGTTCAAGGACGAAGAGACCTATGCCAGCGCGATGAAGGGCACCGTCGGCAAGTGGCTGTTCCAGAAGCTCGAAGCGAAGGGAATCACGGGCCTCGCTTACTGGGACAACGGCTTCCATATGGTCTCCTCGAATCGTCCGCTGATGAAGCCCTCGGACTTCCAGGGGCAGAAGTTCCGCATCTCCGGCTCGAAGATTGCCGACCAGTATTTCCGCCTGATGGGGTCGATCCCGCAGATCATGGCGTTCTCCGAAGTCTACCAGGCGCTGCAGACCGGCGTGGTTGACGGCTGTGAGAACACCGCGTCCAATTATCTGACGCAAAAGTTCTTCGAGGTGCAGAAGGACATCACCGTGTCCTATCACGCTCACCTGCAATACGCCGTGATCGTCAACTCGAAATTCTGGTCCGGTCTGCCGCCCGACATCCGCACTCAGCTCGAGAAGGCGATGGCGGACGCGACCGACTACACCAACTCGATCGCGCGCAAGGAGAACGAGGACGCGCTGGCCGAGATCAAGAAGTCGGGCAAGACCACACTGCATTATCTGACTGACGCCGACCGCAAGGCATGGCAGGAAGCAATGCAGCCGACCTATAAATGGGCCAAGGGCCGGGTCGGGCAGGAGGTGCTCGATCTCGTTGCCAAGGAACTCGACGTCAAGATGAACTGACGCTGCCTGGCGTAGAACAACAAGAAACGGTCGGGAGTGAACGCACTCCCGGCCGTTTCGCTCTAATAAGGGGGACTTGATTTGCTTCGCGTGCTAAATCGTGCGCTCGATCACCTCGAGGAGTGGTTGATCGCGACGCTCATTGCGGCTGCAACGGGCCTGATCTTCGTTGCCGTCGTGCACCGCTACGGCGCCGGCGAATCGATCGCGCTTTCGAGATGGGCGACTGCGCACGGGCTGACCTGGCTCGCGGCGCTGTCGAAAGCCGTGTTCACCTTCCTGTCCGAGCTCGACCTGTCCTGGGCGCAGGAACTCTGCATCTACATGTTCATCTGGATGGCGAAGTTCGGCGCAGCCTATGGCGTACGCACCGGCATCCATGTCGGCGTCGACCTTCTCGTCAACCGTCTCCCCGAATATTCCCGCAAGCAGGTGATCCTGTTCGCGCTGCTCTGCGGCGCGATCTTCACCGGCATGATCGCGGCCTTCGGTGCCTCCTTCGTCGGCGAGATGTTCCACACCGGACAGCAGTCGAACGATCTCGAAGCGCCGATGTGGATCGTCTACCTCGCGATCCCGCTCGGCTCCGGTCTGATGTGCTTCCGCTTCCTTCAGGTCGCATGGTCCTATTACCGGACCGGCGAGCTGCCGCATCATGACGAGACCCATGTCGAGGGCGTGGAGACCGGCGTCTCGCCCGCGCTGCATCCGCAGCCCGCAGGCGCCGCGACCAAGGCTGCTTCGCGAAAGATCTCGCCGCTCGGCGTGATCCTGATTCTCGCACCGATCCTGATCTTCATGCTGTGCCTCGCCGAAAAGTCCGGCGTGCTCGTGCTGCCGCACTGGATGCGCGCCGCCACCGTCTTTGCACTGCTGATCGCCCTGATGCTGACCGGCATCCCGGTCTCGATCGCGCTCGGCCTCACCGTGATGACGTTCCTGTTCACGCTGACGACGGTGCCGATCGAGGCGGTCTCGATGAAGCTCTTCACGGGCATCGAGAGCTTTGAGATCATGGCGATTCCGTTCTTCATCCTGGCGGGCAATTTCCTGACCCATGGCGGCGTCGCGCGGCGCATGATCAACTTCGCGACCTCGCTGATCGGCCACTGGCATGGCGGCCTCGGACTCGCCGGCATCGTCGCCTGCGCGATGTTCGCGCTGGTGTGCGGCTCGAGCGTCGCGACCGTCGCCGCGATCGGCGCGATTGTGCTGCCGGAAATGGTCAGGCACGGCTACCCGATGCGCTTCGGCGCCGGCATCATCACGGTTGCCGGCTCGCTCGGCATCCTGATGCTGCCCTCGATCCCGAAGATCGTGTACGCGGTCTCCACCAACACGTCGATCGGCGCGTTGTTCGTCGCGGGCCTTCTGCCCGGCATGCTGCTGACCACGATGCTGTGCATCGTGACCTGGTGGCTGGCGCGCAATCGTGACTATCCGCGCCTGCCCAAGGCAAGCTGGAGCGAGACGGTGCGCACCTTCCGCGAGAGCATCTGGGGATTGATGCTGGTCGTCATCATCATCGGCGGTATCTATAGCGGCCTGTTCACGGCGACCGAGGCTGCTGCGATGGCGGCAGTCTATTCCTTCTTCATCTCGGTGTTCGTCTACAAGGCGATCGGGCTGAAGGACGTGCCGCGCGTGTTGCTGCGCGCTGCCAACACCAGCGCGATGTTGCTCTACATCGTCACCAACGCGGTGCTGTTCTCCTTTGTGCTCTCCAACGAGAACCTGCCGGCGACGCTCGCCGACTGGATCACGGCGCAGAATCTCGGCTGGGTCGGCTTCCTGGCTCTGGTCAACGTGCTGCTGCTGCTCGCCGGCAACTTCATGGAGCCCAACTCGATCATCCTGATCATGGCGCCGATCCTCGCGCCCGCGGCCAAGAAGCTCGGCATCGACCTCGTGCATTTCGGCATCGTCATCGACGTCAACATGGAGGTCGGGCTCTGCCACCCCCCTGTCGGGTTGAATCTCTACGTTGCGTCGATGATCGCGCGAATGCGTATCACCGACCTGGCGGGGGCCGTGATGCCATGGCTCATCACCATGCTCGGCTTCCTCATCGTCGTGACCTACTGGCCCGAGTTGACACTGTGGCTGCCGCGGGTCCTCGGGATGATGTAGGCGCGAGCCGCGTATACGGGTGCACCCTCTCCCCTTGTGGGAGAGGGTGGCTTCGCGGAACGCGAAGGCGGGTGAGGGGTCTCTCTCCGCGAACGCCCCTCGCGCAGTAGATTTCGCGGATAGAGACCCCTCATCCGGCGCGCTGCGCGCGCCACCTTCTCCCACAAGGAGACAAGGATGACAGAATCCAGCAGCGAGCGGAAGGACGCCACATCGTCCGTCATCGCGCAGCATGAGGCGACACGGAACGCGCTGCCATTTTCCGACACGCGGGATTTCGACGATGCCGCGCGCGGCTTCCTCGGCACGATCGAGGACGCGAAGATCACCAATCCGCAGGGACGCGTGGTCTGGAGCCTCGAGCCCTATGACTTCTTGTCGACTGAAGCGGCGCCAGCGACCGTCAATCCGAGCCTGTGGCGGCAGTCGCGCCTCAACATGCATCACGGCCTGTTCGAGGTCGTGCCCGGCGTCTACCAGGTGCGCGGGCTCGACATCGCCAACATGACGCTGATCGAGGGTGACAGCGGCGTCATCGTGGTCGACACGCTGACCTCGATCGAGGGCGCTCATGCCGCGCTGGAGCTCTATTTCAAGCATCGTGGGATACGGCCGGTCGCGGCCGTCATCTTCACCCATACCCACACCGATCACTGGGGCGGCGCCCGCGGTGTGCTGGAGGAGGACGCGCTCGCCACCGGCCAGGTGCCGATCATCGCGCCGAACCTGTTCATGGAGCACGCCGTCTCCGAGAACATCATCGCCGGTCCTGCGATGCTGCGCCGGGCGCAGTACCAGTTCGGCCCGCTTCTCGCCAAGGGCCCGCGCGGGCAGGTCGATTGCGGTCTCGGCAAGTCGATCGCGGCGGGCGCAGTCGCGCTGCTGCGCCCCACGGACCTGATCATGGCAACCGGCGACAGGCGCGTCATCGACGGCGTCGAATTCGAATTCCAGATGGCGCCGAACAGCGAAGCGCCGGCCGAGATGCATTTCTTCATCCCGCGCTACAAGCTCCTCAACCTCGCCGAGAACTGCACCCACAATTTCCACAACCTGCTGCCGTTCCGCGGCGCGGACGTGCGCGATGCGCTGGCGTGGTCAAAGTATCTGAACGAAGCGCTGCTATTGTGGGGCGGCAAGGCGGAGGCGATGTGTGGCCAGCATCACTGGCCGGTGTGGGGCCGCGAGCGCATCGACACCATGATCCGGCAGCAGCGCGACCTCTACAAATTCGCCCATGACCAGACCATTCGTCTGATGAATCACGGCCTGACCGCAGCCGAGATCGCCGAGACCATCCAGCTTCCGAAGAGCCTCGAAGGGGCTTGGCACGGCCGCGGCTATTACGGCCACATCCGGCATAACGTGAAGGCGATCTATCAGAAGTATCTCGGCTGGTACGACGCCAATCCGGTCAATCTCGATCCGCTGTCGCCGGTGGAGTCGGGTAAGAAATATGTCGAGTATATGGGCGGCGCCGACGCGATACTCGCGCGGGCGCGCAAGGATTTCGACAAGGGCGAATTCCGCTTCGTGGCGCAGGCGCTTGGCCATCTCGTCTTCGCCGAGCCGGACAACCAGGCAGCGCGCGCGCTGCTTGCGGACACGCTCGAGCAGCTCGGCTACGCCGCCGAAAGTGCGACCTGGCGCAACGCCTATCTGTTCGGCGCGCAGGAGCTGCGACAGGGCATGCCGAAGGTGCCCGCGCGCCCGCCGATGCCGCGCGAGACGCTCGCGGCGCTGCGCACCGAGCAGCTTTGGGACGTGCTCGGTGTCCGCCTCAACGGCCCCAAGGCCGAAGGCAAACGCATCGTGCTGAACTGGAGTTTTTCCGACACTAGCGAGACTTTCGTGCTCAACCTTGAAAACTCCGCGCTGACCTACACCGAAGGCGTGCAGGCCGAAGGCGCGGACGCCAGCTTCACGCTGGCGCGGTCGACGCTCGACGAGGTCATCGCCAAGCAGACCAGCTTTCCGGAGGCGGTGGCTGCCGGCAAGGTCAAGCTCGCCGGCAATCCGATGCGGCTCGCCGAGCTGATGGGCCTGATGGATGAATTCCCGCGCATGTTCGAGATCGTCGAGCCGAAGCGGGCTGTGGTGACTTAGAAGCGGTCAGCGCCACGTTTTCCTTGTCATCGCCCGGCTTGACCGGGCGATCAGTATTGCAGAGGCGGTGACGCATACGGATAGGCCGGGGCGTACTGGATGCCCCGCCTTCGCGCGGCATGACCACGTGCGAGGAATCGGCTCCGCTACTCCGCGCTGCTCACCAGCTTGATCCGCGGCGCCTGTGCCTCGGTCAGGCCGCGATACGCCGCGAGATAATCCAGTGCCATCCGCCGCGCCGTGAAGCGCGCTTCGAATTGCTTGCGGATCGCCGCGCGGTTCAACTGCGGAAGGCGATTGACGACGCCGGCCGCGCTGATGACGTCTTCGACGACAAAGCCGGTCAGGCCTTCGTCGATGATCTCGGGCGCCGAGCCGCGATTGAAGGCGACAACGGGCGTTCCGCAGGCCATGGCTTCTATCATCACGAGGCCAAACGGCTCTGGCCAGTCGATCGGCAGCAGCAGCCCGAGCGCGCCGCACAAGAATTCCGACTTCTCGTGATCGCTGATCTCGCCGATGAATTCCACAAGCGGATTGTTCTCGATCATGGGGCGGATCAGCTCGTCATAATAGTCCTGATCGGCGCGATCGACCTTGGCCGCAATCTTCAGCGGGATGCCGCAATGGGTTGCGATCTTGATGGCGCGATCGACACCTTTCTCCGGCGCGATGCGGCCGAGCACAGCGAGATATTCCTGTTTGGCCGGCGTTGGCGTCAGCAGGTTCTCGGGCAGGCCGTGATGAATGGTCGTCACCCAGTTCGCCTGCGGCACTGGGCGCCGCTGCGCGTTGGAGATCGAGATCACCGGTACCTGGGGAAAGGTGTTGAAGACCGGCTGATGCTCCGGAAGATCGAGCCGGCCGTGCAGCGTGGTCACGAACGGCGTGGGCTGGCGGTAGAACAGCGACCACGGATAGTAGTCGAGATGGAAGTGCAGGAAGTCGAATTCCTCGTCGTCACATTTCTGCCGCACGCGCTCCAGCATCACCATGTGAAGGGCATTGGGATCGCGCACGGACCCGTCGAGCCGGAGCGCCTTCGGCCAAAGCGCATCCAACTTCCCTGACGTCTTCGAGTCGCCGCTGGCGAACAGCGTCACGTCGTGTCCAAGGGCCACCAGCTCTTCCGTCAACCAATGCACCACCCGCTCGGTGCCGCCATACAGCTTGGGTGGAACAGCCTCCGTCAACGGGGCTACCTGCGCGATGCGCATCTCATCATCTCCTCTGTACGATCATGGAAGTTGAAAAGCCCCCAGCGTGTTCGGCACCGGCAATGCCAGCCAAGGGAACGTTCCCGCAATTGCGAAGTTCCCTATGGCAAAGGTTACATATTCGACACGTCGCGCATTGTCTCGATGCTGCCATCTCCTCTTCTCAGATCGTCCTTATCCGCATGTCGTGATTGCATTGGGACGGAACCGAGGCGAACCGGCCGATGTTCTGTCGACCAGTAGAAAAATTGAAGTCATCATCGGGGTTGCAGTCACATGGATCACCTTTCCAGATACGCACGCAGGCCGTTTGCCTTTATCTTGCGCTATCTTCGCCGCCGGCTCGCGTCGCATCTGGTGATCCTGACCGCCGTCGTTGCAGCCGTTGGCTGCTCAGTGGGCACGCAATATGGCGTCAAATCGCTGGTCGACAGCCTGTCTGCCGGTCCGTCCCATGGCGGGGGTGTATGGCTGGCATTCATTTTGCTCATGTCGCTGATCGCTGCGGACAATTTTCTGTGGCGGATCGCGAGCTGGACAGCGAGCTTTACCTTTGTCCGCGTCACCGGAGATCTGCGGCGTGACATCTTTCGGCATCTCACCGGACATGCGCCGAGCTACTTCTCCGATCGCATGCCGGGCATGCTGACGAGTCGTATCACGGCGACATCCAATGCCGTGTTCACCGTCGAGAACATGTTCGTCTGGAATGTGTTGCCGCCCTGCATCGCCACGGTTGCGGCGATCTTGCTGATTGGAACCGTGAGCCCCTATATGGCAGCGGGGCTGATTGTAATCGCGGGGGGAATGGTGATCGCAATGTTCCGCCTGGCAGCGGCCGGCAAGCCATTGCACGACGACTTCGCCGACAAGGCCGCTGTCGTTGACGGCGAGATGATCGACGTCATCAGCAACATGCCCCTGGTGCGGGCCTTCTGCGGCATCACTCACGAGCATGAACGGTTCGATGGCACCGTGAGCCGGGAACTCACTGCGCGCGGCCGCAGCCTGCGTTACCTGGAGAAGCTTCGGCTCACACACGCCGGCGTGACCGTCGTCTTGACGGTGGCGCTGATGGCATGGGCGATCACGCTCTGGCAGAAGGGCGAGGCGACCACCGGCGACGTCGTGCTGGTCTGTACCCTGGGCCTGTCCATCCTGAATGCGACGCGCGACCTGGCGGTCGCGCTGGTCGACGTCACCCAGCATGTCGCGCGGTTGACCGAGGCGATCGCCACGCTATTGGTGCCGCATGAATTGCGTGATCACCCCGAGGCCGAGCCGCTGGTGAAGAACGGTGCCGCGATAGCATTCAACAATGTCACCTTCGGCTATCCAGGCGGCGAGAAAATTTTCGAGCGGTTCAGCCTGCGTCTGCAGCCGGGTCAGCGGGTCGGCCTCGTCGGCCAGTCTGGTGGCGGCAAGTCGACCCTGTTCACCCTGCTTCAGCGCTTCTACGATGTAGACGAGGGCAACGTGACCGTCGACGGCCAGGATATCTCCATGGTGACTCAGCAGAGCCTGCGCGAAGCCATCTCCGTCGTGCCGCAGGACATATCGCTATTCCACCGCTCGATTCGCGAGAACATCCGTTACGGCCGGCCGAACGCGACGGACGACGAGGTGCTGCGCGCGGCGATTGCGGCGCGCTGCGATTTCGTCGAGAGCTTGCCGGAAGGTCTCGACACCATGGTCGGCGACCGCGGGGTCAAGATGTCCGGCGGCCAGCGGCAGCGCATCGCGATTGCGCGCGCCTTCCTGAAGGACGCGCCGATCCTGTTGCTGGACGAAGCGACCGCGGCCCTCGACAGCGAGTCCGAGGAGGCGATCCGCGAGGCATTGACACGCCTGATGCGTGGACGCACCGTGATCGCGATCGCGCACCGCCTGGCGACGCTGCGCAACTTCGATCGCGTCGTGGTGCTGAAGGCCGGCAAGATCATCGAGGACGGCGCGCCTGACCGCCTGATGCAGGGTCATGGGCCCTACCGTGAGCTGGTGACGCAGGAGATGAGCCGGCTCGCGAAGTTCGCCGCGTAAGAGGCGCGTTCTAATCGGTTGCGTTTCGAAACAAGGCGCAGGGGAGCAGTTGATGGCAGCCGAAGCCGTAACCCAGATCGTTTCCGTGTCGCGGACCGTGGAGACCGTCGCGGAGCAGGCATTCTACATTCCGATGACGGGACCCGCGGCGCGGCCGCGGCGTTCGCTCAAGCACGATGACACCTTCATCGTGCTCGACAGCCATGGCGACATCGGCGCCTCCGCCGGCGGCCCCGATGGGCTGTTTCACTGCGACACGCGCTATCTCGCGCGGCTGGAGCTCGTGCTCGACGACCTTCAGCCGCTGCTGCTCGGGTCGAACCTGCGCGACGACAATTCCGGATTGACGGTCGACCTCACCAACCCCGACATCTATCGCCAGGGACGCATTGTGCTGCAAAAGGACCTGCTGCACATCGTGCGCACGATCTTCCTGTGGCGCGGCACGGCTTACCAGCGCATCGGCGTACAGAACCATGGCGAGCAGCGCGCCAGCTTCGAGCTGACGCTCCTGTTCGACAATGATTTCGCCGACCTGTTCGAGGTCCGCGGCGAGCGGCGTCCGCGCCGCGGCGTCGGCGCGAGCCGGCTGCTTGGGCCCACCGACGTCCTGTTCGAATATCGCGGCCTCGACGAAGCCGAGCGCACCACCGGACTGCATTTCGATCCACGCCCGACCCGGCTTTCGGTGAATGCCGCCACCTGGCAGCTCGAGCTGGATCCGCATGAGGCAAAATCGCTGTTCGTGGCCGTATCCTGCAACCGGCCGATAGCGCAGAAGCCGGCGCGCTTCTTCAGAGGCCTGCTTGCCCATCGCCGTGAGATGCGCCAGTCGACGATGGGCGCGGCCAGCATCGAAACCTCGAACAACATCTTCAACGAGGTGCTGTGCCAGGCCATGGCCGACCTCAACATGCTGATGACGGAGACGCCGCAGGGCCGTTATCCCTATGCCGGCATCCCCTGGTACTCGACAACCTTCGGCCGTGATGGGCTGATCACGGCTCTTCAGATGCTGTGGGTCGATCCGCGCGTCGCGAAGGGCGTCTTGCGACGGCTCGCTCATTTCCAGGCACAGTCGGTCGATCCGCTGGCCGACGCCGCGCCCGGAAAGATCCTGCACGAGATGCGCGGCGGTGAGATGGCCGCGCTGCGCGAGGTGCCGTTCGCGCAATATTACGGCAGTGTGGATTCGACTGCGTTGTTCGTCCTGCTTGCGGGGCGGTATTTCGAGCGCACCGGCGATGAGGAGACTTTGATCGAGCTGTGGCCGGCGATCGAGGCGGGGCTGGCCTGGATCGATGGTCCCGGCGATCCCGATCAGGATGGTTTTGTCGAATACCAGCGCGCCTCCGAGCAGGGGCTTGCCAACCAGGGCTGGAAGGACTCCTACGACGCGATCTTCCACGCCGACGGCCAGCTCGCGGAAGGCTATATCGCGCTGGCCGAGGTGCAGGGTTACGTCTTCGCGGCCAAGCAGCTCGCTGCGCGCTGCGCGCTGCGGCTTGGCAAGCCGGAGCGCGTAAGGCAGCTCGAGGCGCAAGCCAAGGCGCTGGCCGAGCGCTTCGAGAGCGCGTTCTGGTGCGAGGAACTCGGCACCTATGCGCTCGCACTTGATGGCAAGAAGCGTCCGTGCAAGGTGCGGACCTCCAATGCCGGGCAGCTCCTGTTCAGCGGCATGATTCGCGAGGACCGTGCCCGGCGGGTCGCGGCCGACCTGATGCAGCCGCATTTCTTCTCCGGCTGGGGCATCCGCACGGTCGCGCGAGGCGAGGTGCGCTACAACCCGATGTCCTACCACGACGGCTCGGTGTGGCCGCATGACAATGCGCTGATCGCACTCGGGCTCGCGCAGTATGGGCTCAAGCATTCGGTGGCGCACGTCTTCAAGGGGCTGTTCGACGCTGCGACCTATATGGACCTGCGGCGGTTGCCGGAACTGTTCTGCGGTTTTCGGCGCGAGAAGCGGCGCGGCCCGACGCTCTATCCCGTCGCCTGCGCGCCGCAGGCCTGGGCGAGCGCGACGCCGTTCACGCTGCTGGAGGCGGCGCTCGGCATCGAATTCGATGTCGCGCGCGGCGAGATCCGGCTGCGCAATCCGCACCTGCCGGCGTTCTTGAACGAGGTAATCCTGCGCGAGCTGCGATTGGGCGATTCCAGCGTCGATCTGCGCGTCAGCCGCCACGCCGACGACGTGGCGCTGGAGGTGTTGCGCACGCGCGGCCAGATCCAAGTGTCGATCGTGCTGGCGCGCTGAGGGCGCGCCGGAGGGAGGGAGTGATGCGTGCCGTCGGGCGATTGATCCTGGGTGCGGCGATCGTTGCGAACTCGACGCTTGCCCCGTTGCGTGCCGCGGAGCAACAGCCAGCCGCGGTCCAGACCGAGCCGACGACGCCGACAACGGCGCCGCCAGCATCGGCGGTGCCGGTCACGCCGAAGGACGCGGCGCCGCCGCCGTCGGTGACCATCATTGGCGCGAGCGACGCCCACGGTGTGCTGGGTCGCGACGTCCGCAGCGCGGCGGACGAGGACATGGGCCGTATCGTCGACGTCATCGTCGACCGTGACGGCCACGTCCGCGCAGCCGCGATCGACTTCGGCGGTTTCCTCGGGGTCGGCAGCCGCAAGATCGTGGTGGACTGGAACGCGCTGCGTTTCGGCAAAATCGCCAAGAAGAAAGGCAGCATCACGCTTGAGCTGACCAAGGCGCAGGTCGCGGCTGCGCCGGAATACAAGGAGGACACGCCGATCGTCGTGCTCGGCGCGTCGGGCAGCCTGCAGCCGCTGCAAGCCATTCAGTGAGGTGCGGGGAGGGCTGACCACTGGTGCTCTTGTCGAGGAAGCCGAACCACGCAATCGATGATCGCGCTGGCCGCGCCGGACACATCGGCGCCGCCCCGGCACCGGCCGGTCTTCCGGCGCCGTCGCGCCAGAGCCTGCGCGGCCTCGACTGGTTCATCTTCTTCCTTGCCGATGTTCAGACCGGGTTTGGTCCCTTCATCGCGGTCTATCTGACGACGCAGAAATGGACCCAGGTCGAGATCGGCCTCGTGCTGTCGATCGGCGGCATCGTCGGACTGATCGGGCAGATGCCGGGCGGGGCGATCATCGACGCCGCGAAATCCGAGCGCCTGGTCGCAGCGCTTGCGATCGCAACTATCGGCTGCTGCGCGCTCGCCTATGCGGCGATGCCGATCTTTCCGGTTGTGGTGACGGCCGCGACGCTGCATGCCGCGGCAAGCTGCGTGCTGGGCCCGGCGATCGCGGCGATCAGCCTCGGCCTCGTGGGTCCGCTCGCCATCGGCGAGCGGCTCGGCCGCAACGCCCGCTTCGCGTCCCTCGGCAACGGTGTCGCCGCGGCGGTGATGGGCACGGCCGGCTATCTCTTGTCGAGCCGCTCGGTCTTCCTGGTCACCTTCCTGCTCGCGATCCCGACCCTGATCGCACTGTCGCGCATCCGCGACGAAGAGGTCGACATCGCGCGTTGTCATGGCGAGATGCCGCGCGAGGCGGCCGATCGCGGCGACACCAATGTCTGGCATCTGGTGCGGCAGCGGCCGCTCCTGGTGTTCGCGTTCACCGTCATCCTGCTGCAGCTCGCGAATGCCGCGATGCTGCCACTGATGGCGAGCGCGGTGACGGCGCGGTCAAGCCAGTGGGCAACCATCCTCGTCGCTGCCTGCATCATCGTGCCGCAGGCGATCGTGGCGCTGCTGTCGCCCTCGGTCGGACGCAAGGCGCAGGCCTGGGGCCGCCGGCCGCTGCTCCTGATCGGATTCGGCGCGCTGACGATGCGCGGCCTGCTGTTCGCGACCGTGCGCGATCCCTATCTGGTCGTGCTTGTGCAGGTGTTCGACGGGATCACCGCAGCGGTGTTCGCGGTGATGATTCCGCTGATCGTCGCCGACGTCGCCTTCGGCAGCGGCCATTTCAATCTCGCCCAGGGCATCGTCGGCACTGCGACCGGCATCGGTGCGTCCCTGAGCACGGTGCTCGGCGGCTTCATCAGCGACAAGTTCGGCAATGCAACCGCTTTCATCGGGCTCTCCGGCGTCGCCGCGACAGGCTTCCTGCTGATCTTGGCGATGATGCCGGAAACTCGGCGC
Organism: Bradyrhizobium sp. ISRA442; assembly: GCF_038085055.1. Classification (NCBI taxonomy): domain Bacteria; kingdom Pseudomonadati; phylum Pseudomonadota; class Alphaproteobacteria; order Hyphomicrobiales; family Nitrobacteraceae; genus Bradyrhizobium; species Bradyrhizobium sp. ISRA442. The sequence continues at coordinate 305,136 of NZ_JALGCN010000002.1, read as the reverse complement.
AGCGCCTTGGGATCGCAAGAAAAAGGCCGGCCGAAATGACTTCGGCCGGCTGGGAGGTTGGGGGAGGAGGAAATCAGGCGTCGAGATTGTGCAGGCGCTGGCGGTTGCGCAGCACGATCTGGCGGGCGCCGGAGAAACCGAGAATGCCCTGAGCGTGAAGCTGCGACAGCGCGCGCGACACGGTCTCGAGCGTGAGGCCGAGATAGTCGCCGATGTCGCGGCGGCACATCGGCAGCGCCATCATGCCGGCGACGGCGAGGCGGCGGTCCATTTCAAGCAGGAAGGTGGCGACGCGCTCCATCGCGGTCTTGCGTCCCAGCAGTAGCATGTGGTCTTCGGCGTGGCGCAGCTCCGAGGCGGTCATGGTCCAGAGCTTGCGGGCGACCTGGACGTCGGTGCCGGCAGCCTTCTCGAGGCTCGCGCGCTTCACCAGACGCACCGTGGTGTCGATGATGGCCTCGGCGGCGAGCCGATGGCTGGCGCCGGATTCCAGACCGAACACATCGCCGGGAAGATGAAAGGCGCCGATCTGACGGCGGCCATCGGAGAGAAGCTTGTAGCTGCGCACCGCGCCGGAGACGACCTGGTAGACGTATTCGGCCGGCTCGTCCTCGCCGTAGATCTCCTCTTCCTTGCGGTAGGAAAATTCGGTGGCGACAAGGCCGACATGGCGGGTGATCGCGCGGAACTGGTCGGAAACGGGATGGGCGGCCGGCGCAACCTTGCTGCGGGTGATTGGGGTGCTGATCGCCGGGGCGTTGAGCGACTGGGTGAGCATCTGAGCCATCTCCGCTGTGATGAACCCATTGCTACCCGCGATGGAGCGTCGCGAAAATTCGAACGATACCTTAGGGAGGTTTCCTTACGTAGAATTCCGTAGGTCGGTTCCACGCCTGTCCTGAATGGCCCGGCGAATGCGTTTGACCAGGCTCTCATCGAGAAGCGGCTTCAAAATCACGTCTGTCACCCCGGCTGCCGCGGCTCGCGCCGAGATGTTCTCGTCCGGATAGCCGGTGATCAGGATCACCGGCGTGTCGCCGCCCGATTTCCGCAAGTAGCCAGCAAGCTCGATGCCGTTGATGCCGGGCATCTTGTAGTCGATGACATAGCAATCAGCGCCCGTGGTGCCGGCCGCATTGAGCAGCGCGGTGCCGTTCCGGAAGGTCCGCACGGCAAAGCCGTCGGTTTCCAGCAGAAACTGCAGCGATCCCAAAACGGCAGCATCGTCGTCGACCACAAACACCGTGGGTTTTGCGGCGGACGAGAGCCGCTCATGCGAGCCAACCTCGATCATGCTGTTTGGCTAACACGGCGGTGGGCGCGGATATTGACCTGCCTCAATCCCTGATCAGGCCGGCGCGCATGGCGAGCCGCACCAGCTCCGACAGGCTGTTGGCCTGCATCTTGGTCATCACATTGGCCCGGTACACCTCGATCGTGCGCGGGCTGATGTCATATTCGCGGGCGATCAGCTTGTTGGAGAGGCCCGCGATCAGTCCCTCCATGACCTGGCGCTCGCGCGGGCTCAAGGAGGCGACGCGAGCGGCGATGTCCTGCGCGATCACCTCGTTCTTGGCCGCCGGCTCCGCCTGGCGGATCGCCGATTCGATCATGGTGGTGAGGCGGTCGTCCTCGAACGGCTTTTCCAGGAAGTCGACTGCACCGAGCTTCATGGCCTCGACCGCAAGCGGCACGTCGCCGTGACCGGTCATGATCAGGATCGGAAACGGGCATTGCCGTGCCTTCATCCGCTTCAACAGCTCGATGCCGTCTATTCCGGGCATGCGCACGTCGGAGACGACGCAGCCGAAGGCGAGGCCGGGCAGGGCGTCAAGAAAGACTTGCGCGCTGTCGAACAGCGTGACGCCGAAGCCGGTGGAATCCAGCAGGAAGTTCAGCGAGTCCCGCATCGCCTCGTCGTCGTCGATAACGTACACCATTCCCTTGGTCGTCATGGATCAGGCCCCGTCGGCTGCCGGCAAGGTGAAGCGGAACGTCGCGCCGTGCGATGCATTGCTCTCGGCCCACATGCGGCCGCCGTGAGCCTCGATGATCGAGCGGCTGATCGACAGTCCCACGCCCATGCCGCTCTCTTTTGTCGTGAAGAAGGTCTGGAACAGGTTTGGAACGACGTCGTCCTGGAAGCCGGAGCCGGTGTCCGACACCTCCACCTCGATCATGTCGTCGGCGATGTGCCTGTTGATGACGACGAGCTCGCGGCGCGACGATTGGGCCATCGCTTCCAGCGCGTTGCGGAACAGGTTGACCAGCACCTGCTGGATCTGCACCCGGTCGGCAAGCACGAGATCGGCATTTGGATCGAGGGTGAAGCGGAGCTGCACGTTCTGCTCACGCGCGCCGGCGAGCCCGAGCGCGCCGGCTTCCTCGATCAACTTAGACAGGCTCTCGACCCGCTTCTCGGATTCGCCGCGCGAGACGAAGTCGCGCAGGCGCCGGATGATCTGGCCGGCGCGCAGCGCCTGCTCGGCGGCGCGGTCCAGCGCACTCTCGATCTTCGGCGTGTTCGGATCGTTGCTGCCTGCAAGCAGGCGCCGCGAGCCCTTCATGTAGTTGCTGATCGCGGCCAGCGGCTGGTTGAGCTCGTGTGCCAGCGCGGACGCCATCTCGCCCATGGCGGTCAGCCGCGAGACGTGGACCAGCTCGGATTGCAGCTCCTGGAGCCGCGCCTGGGTCTGCTGGTGCTCGGTGAGATCGCGAACGAAGCCGGTGAAATGGGGCTCGCCGCCGGACTGCATCTCGCCGACCGACAGATGCATCGGGAAAGTGGTGCCGTCGCGGCGCATGCCGGTCACGATGCGGCCGATGCCGACGATGTGCGGATCGTGCGTGGTGCGGTAGCGGGCGATGTAGCTGTCATGACGCGTGCGGTCCGGCTCCGGCATCAGGATGCTGACGTTCTGACCGATGGCCTCGTGCGCGGACCATCCGAACAGGCGCTCGGCGGCGGTGCTGAAGAGCTGCATGATGCCGCGGCCGTCGATGACGATCATGGCATCGGGAACGGTCTCGAGGATCGAGCGGAGGTGGGTCTCGCGGGTGCGGAGCGCCTCCTCGACCTGCTTCTCCTGGTCGATGTCAAGCAAGATGCCGTTGAGATGGCGGGCGGCGCCGGCCTCGTCCCGAATGAGACCCGCCCTGGCACGGATCCAGTGTCCGCGGCCGGAGGCATGGGCGACCCTGAACGATACGTCAAAACCGCCGCCCTCGTCGGACACGCGTCTGATCGCGCTCTCGACGCGCTCGCGGTCGTCGGGCGCGAGGCGTAACAGGAACAGCTCAAAGCTCGCCGCCTGATCTCGTCCGATGCCGAGCAGTGCCCTGGCGGTGTCCGACCACTCCAGATCGCGCGTCCTGAGGTCGAGATCCCAGGTGCCGACGCCGAACCCCTCGATCCGGACCCGGAAATGCTCGCCGCGATCGTCGTCTTGCGGATGCGTTACGCGGGTCGGCGACAAATAGCTGCTCCAATCCTTCCGATGGCCGGCCCGGGTGCCGCCACATCGCGGCAATTTCGCCCATGGCCGCGCCGGAGGCAAGTTCGGAGGTCTGATTCCATTGGCCGATTTCACGCTGCGCGGCGCCGGGCAATTTGATCTATCTCATCCTGCCGAAGGTGCGGCGGCCTAAGCTCTCTGGAAGCTCATTGCACCGGAGATCCCTGATGACATACGCGACCGTCATGGTCAGCCTCGCGCTCGATCAGCCCAATGATGCGCGTCTTCAGGTCGCAGGCGAACTCGCCGAACGGTTCGAGTCGGCGATCGTCGGTGTCGGGGCGGCGCGGTTCCCGCCACCGCTCTATTTCACCGATGGCGCCGCGGCTCAGGACGTTATCGATCAGGGCCGCGCGTCGGTCAGGCAGCGCCTCGCCAAGCTCGAGGTGCAATTCCGTGCCGCGACCAGAAACCGCGGCGGGCACGTGGAGTGGCGCAGCGCCATGGATTTTCCGGCTCGGTTCGTCCTTGCGCAGGCGCGTTGCGCTGACATCATCGTCAGTGGCGGACAGAGCCCGGCCTTCTCCGATGCCTTCGCGCTCGCGAGCCCCAGGGACCTGGTGATGCAGGCCGGCCGCCCGATTCTCGTCGTGCCCGACAAGGTCAATTGGCTTGATCTGCGCAGCGTGCTCGTGGCGTGGAAGGACTCGGCGGAAGCCCGGCGGACACTCGCCGACGCACTGCCGATGCTGCGCAAGGCCAGAGATGTCGCCGTCGTCGAGATTCCAGAGCGCGACAACGACCGTTCGGCCGCGATGGCGCGCGTTACGGATGTCAGCGCCTGGCTTGCCCGGCACGGCGTCACGGCCACTGCGCGCGTCTGCGAACCAGCCAGGAACCAAAGCACGGGCGACCAATTGGGAAGTATTGCCGACGACATCGGGGCCGGCCTGATCGTCGCGGGCGCCTACGGTCATTCGCGGTTCAGCGAACTGATCCTCGGCGGTGTCACCGAGTACCTGGTCACGCAATCCGCCCGCTGCGTGCTGCTGTCGCACTGAGACATGACGAATCGATGAGGACGCGCCATGTACAAATTCCTTGAGGCCACCGTCGACGGCTACATGACGCGCAACGTCAGGACGGTCAAGCGCGAGCTCGATATGCTCGCGCTCAGCGAGATGTTCGAGCGCGACGATTTCAACGGCTATCCGGTCGAGGATGACGGGCAGGTCGTCGGCATCGTCACCAAGTTCGACATCCTGAAGTGCTTCGCCTTCACGCCGAGCCAGATGTTGCCGCGCTATCTCGACCTGATGAGCCGCAAGGTCGGCGACGTCATGACGCCGGAGTTCATCTACGTCAGCCGCGAAACAAGGCTGACCCGAGTCCTCCAGATCATGGTCGAGCACCGGATCAGGAGCATCATCGTGCTCGACGGCGCCCAGAAGCTGGTCGGCATCATCGCCCGCGAGGACGTGATCGCGGCGCTCAAGGCGACAGCGCGCGACTGACGAGATGCTACTTCCCCTTTTCCCCTAGTGGGAGAAGGTGGCGCCAAGCGCCGGATGAGGGGTCTCTCTCCTCAGAGGGACTTTTTTCTGGGGACCCAAGCCCCTCACCCCAACGAGTCTGCGGCACCGTCCTCGTTGCCCTCTCACAAGGGGAGAGGGCCCTCCAATTGGCAGCCGCCTGGCCCGACCAGAAATCACCCCTCTTGATTTCAATCAATTCGCCGCGAGGACAAATGTGGTTTCTGGCTCGCGTGTTCTTTCAGAGAGAATCCGCGATGAGCCAGCCCTCCACGTTGAAATCCATGACCATCGGCGAAAGCGGCCTGGCGGCAGTGTTCGCGGTCACCGCTTTTCTCTGCGTGATCGCTTCGGCCAAGGCCCTCGATGCGCCGTTCGCTTTCCATGCCGGACTCAGCGCGGCCGCGAGCCTCGTCGCGGTCTTCGTTATCATCAACCGCTACTTCGAGCGTCCGGCGGCGCTGCCGCCGGCAGAGATCAACGGCCGTCCCAACTACAACATGGGCCCGATCAAGTTCTCCGCCGTCATGGCGATGTTCTGGGGCATCGCCGGATTCCTCGTCGGCCTCCTCATCGCCTCCCAACTCGCCTGGCCCTGGCTGAATTTTGATCTGCCCTGGACGAGCTTCGGCCGCTTGAGGCCGCTGCACACCTCGGTGGTGATCTTCGCCTTCGGCGGAAATGTGCTGATCGCAACATCCTTTTACGTGGTGCAGAAATCGTGCCGCGCGCGTCTCGCCGGCGATCTCGCGCCCTGGTTCGTCGTGGTCGGCTACAACTTCTTCATCCTGATCGCCGGCACCGGCTATCTGCTCGGCGTCACCCAGTCCAAGGAATATGCCGAGCCGGAATGGTACGCCGATCTCTGGCTGACCATCGTCTGGGTGACCTATCTGCTCGTTTTCCTCGTGACGATCGTCAAGCGCAAGGAACCACACATCTTCGTCGCGAACTGGTTCTATCTCGCCTTCATCGTGACGATCGCGGTCCTGCATCTCGGCAACAATCCCGCGCTTCCCGTCTCGGTGTTCGGCTCGAAGTCCTATATCGCGTGGGGCGGCATCCAGGACGCCATGTTCCAGTGGTGGTACGGCCATAACGCGGTCGGCTTCTTCCTGACTGCGGGCTTCCTCGCCATCATGTACTACTTCATCCCCAAGCGCGCCGAGCGGCCGGTTTATTCGTACAGGCTTTCGATCATCCATTTCTGGGCGCTGATCTTCCTCTACATCTGGGCCGGTCCCCACCATCTGCACTACACGGCGCTGCCGGACTGGACGCAGACGCTGGGCATGACCTTCTCGGTGATGCTGTGGATGCCTTCCTGGGGCGGCATGATCAACGGCCTGATGACGCTGTCGGGCGCCTGGGACAAGCTGCGAACCGACCCTGTGCTGCGCATGCTCGTTGTCTCCGTCGCCTTCTACGGCATGTCGACCTTCGAAGGCCCGATGATGTCGATCAAGGTCGTCAACTCGCTCAGCCACTACACTGACTGGACCATCGGCCACGTGCATTCCGGCGCGCTCGGCTGGGTCGGCTTCGTCTCTTTCGGCGCGCTGTACTGCCTGGTGCCGTGGGCCTGGAATCGCAAGGCGCTGTACAGCCTGAAGCTGGTCAACTGGCACTTCTGGATCGCCACCCTCGGCATCGTCCTCTACATCTCGGCGATGTGGGTGTCCGGCATCCTCCAGGGCCTGATGTGGCGCGCCTACACCTCGCTCGGCTTCCTCGAGTACTCCTTCATCGAGACCGTCGAGGCGATGCATCCGTTCTACATCATCCGCGCGGCCGGCGGCGCGCTGTTCCTGATCGGCTCGCTGATCATGGCCTTCAATCTGTGGATGACGGTCCGCGTGGGCGAGGCGGAAGTGCAGATGCCCGTCGCTCTTCAGCCGGCGGAATGAGGAGCTCGACCATGTCGTTCTGGACACGCCATCAAATCTTCGAAAAGAACTCGATTATCCTGATCGTCGGCATTCTCGTCGTGATCGCGATCGGCGGCCTCGTGGAGATCACGCCGCTGTTCTACCTCAAGAGCACGATCGAGGTGGTTGACGGGGTCAGGCCCTACACGCCGCTCGAGCTCGCTGGCCGCAACATCTACGTCCGCGAAGGCTGCTATCTCTGTCATTCTCAGATGATCCGAGCCCTGCGTGACGAGGTCGAGCGCTACGGCCACTTCTCGCTCGCCGCCGAGAGCATGTTCGACCACCCGTTTCAGTGGGGTTCGAAGCGCACCGGTCCGGATCTCGCCCGCGTCGGCGCCAAATATTCCGACGACTGGCACGTCACCCATCTGACCAATCCGCGCGCGATCGTGCCGCAGTCGGTGATGCCGGGCTATCCGTTCCTCAGCCAGACGGAGGTCGATCCGGATTCGATCGCGGATCACATGCGCACGCTGAGGACCGTCGGCGTTCCCTATACCGACGACCAGATCGCCAGCGCTGCGGCGGACCTCAAGGCCCAGGCCGATCCCGACAACGCCGGCACCGATGCTTTCGGCAAGCGGTACGCCAAGGCCGCGGTACGCAACTTCGATGGCAAACCCGGCACGCCGACCGAAATGGACGCGCTGATCGCCTATCTGCAGATGCTCGGCACACTGGTCGACTTCAAGCTCTACAACGAGAAAGCCAATCTCCGCTGAAAAGGCATCACCGATGAAAGCGATTTTGACAGTCCACAACCTTGCGTCCGAACTCGTGACGACGATCTGGACGCCGGCCTTCGTCGCGATCTTTCTCGCGATCATCACCTACGCATTCTGGCCTCGCAACAAGGCCGTCTTCGACGAAGCGGCGCGGCTGCCGTTGCGGGAGGAGTGAGAGATCATGACCGATCACAGCGACATCGATTCCGTCTCCGGCAAGTCAACGACCGGACATGAATGGGACGGCATCAGGGAGCTCAATACGCCGCTGCCGCGCTGGTGGGTGATCAGCTTCTACCTCACCATCGTCTGGGCGATCGGCTACTGGATCGTCTATCCCGCCTGGCCGCTGATCCAAGGCAATACGACGGGACTGTTCGGCTACTCGTCCCGCGCGAACGTCGCGGTCGAATTCGCCAACCTCGAGAAGATCCGGGGTGACAAGATGGCGGCGCTGGGCGCGGCTTCGCTTGCCGACATTGAGAAGGATCCGGCACTGCTGGCGCTCGCCCGTGCCAAGGGCAAGACCGTGTTCGGCGACAATTGCGCACCGTGCCACGGCAGCGGCGCGGCCGGAGCAAAGGGATACCCGAACCTGAACGACGACGACTGGCTGTGGGGCGGCACACTCGACCAGATCATGCAGACCATCCAGTATGGCGCGCGCTCGGGACATGCCAAGACGCATGAAGGCCAGATGCTGGCGTTCGGCAAGGACGGCGTGCTGAAGCCGGACGAGATCGTCACGGTCGCCAACTACGTACGGTCGCTGTCTGGCCTCTCGACCGGCAAGGGCTATGATGCCGTGAAGGGCGAGAAGATCTTCGCCGAGAATTGCGTCGCCTGCCACGGCGACGGCGGCAAGGGCAATCAGGAACTCGGCGCACCGAACCTGACCGACAAGATCTGGCTCTATGGCGCCGACGAGCCGACCCTGATCGAGACCATCAGCCAGGGACGCGCCGGCGTCATGCCGGCCTGGGAAGGCCGGCTCGATCCCGCCACCATCAAGGCGATGGCGGTCTATGTCCACTCGCTGGGCGGCGGAAAATAGCGGACCGGCGGCTGGCGGGGGTGAAGAAAAGCGCCCCCGTTTTGCGCTGAATCAATTGACGCGCCGGCCCCCGGTCTAGGTTCGATCGCACCTCCTAAGAAGCTTTCAGCGATGAACAAGACCGTGAACCCGAACGAGCTCACATCGGACGACGATTACGGGCCGCTCTACGCCGCCCGCAAGAAGGTCTATCCCCAGAGCGTCTCCGGCACCTTCCGCCGGATCAAATGGGGCCTGATGGCGTTCTGCCTCGGCGTCTACTACTTCCTGCCCTTCGTGCGCTGGAATCGCGGCTTGGGTGCACCGAGCCAGGCGGTCCTGATCGATCTTCCCAACAGCCGCTTCTATTTCTTCTTCATCGAGCTGTGGCCGCAGGAGGTCTACTACTTCACCGGCCTGTTGATCGTCGCCGCGGTGGCGCTGTTCCTGATGAATTCCATCGGTGGCCGCATCTGGTGCGGCTATCTCTGCCCGCAGACGGTCTGGACCGACCTGTTCTACGCCGTCGAGCGGTTCGTCGAAGGCGACCGGCGCGAGCGCATGAGGAAGGATAAGTCATCCGGTGCGCTGACGCTCAAGCGCGGCTCCGAGATCGCGCTCAAGCATTCGATCTGGCTCCTGATCGCCTGGTGGACCGGCGGCGCCTGGGTGCTCTATTTCAACGATGCGCCGACGCTGGTGAAGGAGCTCCTGACCTTCCAGGCGCCGATGATCGCCTACATCTGGATCGGCATTCTCACCGCGACGACCTATGTGCTGGCCGGCCACATGCGCGAGCAGGTCTGCACCTACATGTGCCCGTGGCCGCGCATCCAGGCGGCGCTCACCGACGAATGGGCGCTCAACGTCACCTATCGCTACGACCGCGGCGAGAAGCGCACCTCGGTCAAGAAGGCCGCGGAGCTGCGCGCGATCGGCGAGCATGTCGGCGACTGCGTCGATTGCTATCAATGCGTCGCGGTCTGCCCGACCGGCATCGACATCCGCAACGGACCGCAGCTCGAATGCATCCAGTGTGGGCTCTGCATCGACGCCTGCGACAACGTGATGACGAAGATCGGCCGGCCCACGCGCCTGATCGGCTACGACAACGACATCAACATCCAGCGCCGCCAGAACGGCAAGGCGCCGATCTACCGTATCGTCCGGCCCCGCACTATCATCTACAGCGCGATGATCGCGGCCGTCGGCGGCATCATGCTCTATACGCTGGCAACGCGCAGCCTGCTCGACGTCAACGTGCTGCACGACCGCAATCCGATCGCGGTCAAGCTCAGCGACGGCTCGATCCGCAATGCCTATACGGTCCGGCTCTTGAACAAGAGCGGCTACGACCGCGTCGTCGCGATCGACGCGGACGGTCCGGCCAATCCCACGGTCCACGTCGTCGGCGTTGATTCGGTGACGCCGGATCGGCCGATGATCGTGATCCCGCGCGACTCGACCAGCGAGCTGCGGCTGCTCGTCACCGCCCCAGCCGAGAGCAATCCGGAGAAGTCGATCCCCGTGCACTTCCATGTCACCGATATCGGGCTCGGCGAGGCCGCCTCTGCGACAGACAATTTCGTCTCGCCTTAAGACCAGGAGACTGCCATGGCATCCAAGCCGCTGACCGGAATCAAGGTCTTCCTGATGCTGGTCGCCTTCTTCGGCGTCGTGATCGGGGTCAACGTGACCATGATGAAGCTCGCGATCGCGACGCTGCCCGGCACCGACGTCGACAGCCCCTATGCGGCGGGGCTCACCTATGAGCGGGAGATCTCGGCGGCGCAGGACCAGGCCGCGCGCAAATGGCAGGTCGATGCCCATATCGAGCGCCGCACCGATGGCGGCGCCGTGCTCCAGGTCGAGGCACGCGATGCGGCAGGCCGACCGATGAGCGGATTGAAATTCGGCGGCCGTCTGGAGCGGCCGACCGACAAGCGGGCCGACCTCGCGGTCGAGCTCGCCGAGGCCGGCATCGGCATCTATCGCGGCACCGCCGCTTCCGTCGCGCCGGGCCAGTGGGATCTGGTGATCGAGGGCGAGGCGCGGGGGACACGCGTCTTCCTGTCGCGCAACCGCGTGATCCTGAACTGAGAGGGACGCGCCATGCAGGTGACGCGGGATTTCTCGCATTACGTCCGGGCCGCGGGCCAGGGACTCCAGCACATCGATCTCGCGGTCGAAGGCGTCCACTGCGCCGGATGCATGGCCAAGATCGAACGCGGCCTCGCCGCCATTCCCGACGTCACGCTGGCGCGGGTGAACCTCACCGACCGCCGCGTCGCGCTGGAATGGAAGCAGGGCACGCTCGATCCGGCCCGCTTCATCGATCGCCTCGAGGAGCTTGGTTACAAGGCCTACCCGTACGAGACCGAGAGTGCGGAGGCGACCGAGGTTGCGGAATCGCGCTTCCTGCTGCGCTGCCTTGGCGTGGCCGCCTTCGCCACCATGAACGTGATGATGCTGTCGGTTCCCGTGTGGTCCGGCAACGTCTCGGACATGCTGCCCGAGCAGCGCGACTTCTTCCACTGGCTGTCGGCGCTGATCGCCCTGCCGGCGGCGGCCTATGCCGGTCAACCGTTCTTCCGCTCGGCCTGGCGCGCGCTGTCGGCGAAGACGACCAACATGGACGTGCCGATCTCGATCGGCGTGATCCTCGCGCTCGGCATGTCCATCGTCGAAACCGTCCATCACGCCGAGCACGCCTATTTCGATGCGGCGATCATGCTGCTCACCTTCCTCCTGGTCGGCCGCTTCCTCGACCAGAACATGCGACGGCGGACGCGCGCGGTCGCCGGCAATCTCGCCGCGCTGAAGGCGGAGACGGCGGCGAAGTTCATCGGGACCGACGAGATCTCGCAGGTGCCGGTGGCGGCGATCCGTCCCGGCGACATCGTGCTGCTGCGGCCGGGTGAGCGCTGCGCGGTCGACGGCACCGTGATCGAGGGGCGCTCCGAGATCGACCAGAGCCTGATCACCGGCGAGACGCTCTATGTCACGGCGGAGCAGGGCACCCCGGTCTATGCCGGATCGATGAACATCTCCGGCACGCTGCGGGTACGGGTTTCGGCCGCGTCCGAAGCGACGCTGCTCGCGGAGATCGCGCGTCTGCTCGACAACGCGCTGCAGGCGCGCTCGCGCTACATGCGACTTGCCGACCGTGCCTCGCGGCTTTACGCACCGGTGGTGCATGCAGCCGCGCTCCTCACCATCATCGGTTGGGTTTTCGCCGGCGCGAGCTGGCACGATGCGATCGTCACCGGTGTCGCCGTGCTGATCATCACCTGCCCCTGCGCGCTGGGGCTCGCGATCCCGACCGTGCAGACGGTGGCCTCGGGCGCGATGTTCAAATCCGGCGTGCTGCTCAACTCGGGCGACGCCATCGAGCGCATGGCCGAAGCCGACCATGTCATCTTCGACAAGACCGGGACGCTGACGCTGCCCGATCTCGAGGTGGCGAATGCGGCCGATATTCCTGCTGACATCTTCGAGCTTGCGGGCCGGCTCGCGCTATCGAGCCATCATCCGGTGGCGGCCGCGGTCGCACGGGCTTCCGGCGCCAAGTCGCCCATCATCGGCGCGGTCGAGGAGGCCGGGCAGGGCGTGCGCGCGACGCTTGACGGCGTCGAGCTTCGCCTCGGCCGTCCGTCATTCTGCGGCGCCGAGACGCTGATCGGGGCCGGCGACACTCTCGAAGCCGAGGCGTCCGTGGTGGCGTTCCGCAAGGGCAGCGAAAAGTTCATCCTGTCGGTGCGGCAAGGCCTGCGTCCCGATGCGCGAGGCGTGATCGCGGCGCTGAAGGCGCGAAATGTCGGCATCGAGATCCTCTCCGGCGACCGCGAGCCGGCGGTAAGGGCGGCGGCCGACGCGCTCGGCATCGCCGAGTGGCGCGCTGGCCTCACGCCGGCCGACAAGATCGCGCGGATCGAGGAGTTGAAACGGCGTGGCCAAAAGGTGCTGATGGTCGGCGACGGCATGAACGATGCGCCCTCGCTTGCGGCGGCCCATGTCTCGATGTCGCCGATCTCCGCTGCGCATCTCAGCCAGTCGACGGCCGATCTCATCTTCCTCGGCAAGCCGCTGGCGCCGGTGGTTGCCGCGGTCGACTTCTCGCGCAAGGCGCTGCATTTGATGCGCGAAAACCTCTGGCTTGCGATCGGCTACAACGTCCTGTCGGTGCCGATCGCGATCAGCGGCGTCGTGACGCCCCTCATCGCGGCCGCCGCCATGAGCGGCTCGTCGATCCTCGTCATGTTGAATTCGCTGCGGGCCCGCAGCGTCTCGCAGGAGAGAGTGTGATGGAAATCCTCGTCATCCTGGTCCCGCTGGCGCTGGCGCTCGGGCTTGCAGGCCTCGCCGCCTTTCTCTGGTCGCTCCGCAGCGGCCAGTACGACGACCTCGAGGGCGCCGCCTGGCGTGCGATCGCCGACGACGATCCGCCGCAGGAGGCGCAAGCCAAGCGCTAGCGGTCGCTCTTCAGCGCAAACGTCAGGAGCGCCGCAATCGCGAGCGCGGCTCCAATACCAGCCACACAGGCGGGCCATCCCAAGGAATCGAACAGCCGGCCGAGCACGGCGGTGCCGGCGAGGCCGCCGCAGAAATAGCAGGCGAGATAGGTTCCGCTGGCAACGCCGCGGTTTTCGGCGGCCGCCTGTCCGACGAAGCCGGTCGCGGCCGCCTGGGCAAAGAAGGTGCCGGCACCAACCAGCACCATGCCCGCGAGGACGGCGGCAAGATGCGCGGTCAGCATCAACGGCAGGCCGATCGCGGCAACGCCAAGCGCAGCCCAGATGGTCGGGCGCGTTCCGATCCGCGCCGCAGCGCCGCCGGCGAATAGGGTCGTGACGACCGATGGCAGGAAAACCAGATACACCAGACCGAGGTCCATCATGCCCAGCGACAGTGGCGGTCGCACCAGCACGAAATTGACGAACGTGAAGGTACCGATGAAGGCGAACAGGATACAGAAGCCGAGCCCGTAAGCCGCGCGCAGCCGCGGATTGCGCCAGTGCGCCGATACGGCCCTGAGCGGGGAGGCCGTCAGCGTCATGGCTTGCATCGGCTCGACGCGCGCGATGGTGAAATAAACCAGCACCGCTCCCGCGAGGTTGAGCGCAGCGAAGACGTAGAAGTTCCAGGCGAGGCCGAGGGTGTCGGCGAGTGCGGCCGACATCAGCCGGCCGACCAGATTGCTCGCGACATTGCCGGTGATGTAGGCGGCGAATGCGCCGCCGGCGTCCATGGCGCTGCACTGCTCGCCGAGATAGGCGAGCGTCAGCGCGAAAGCGGAGGCCATGCAGAGGCCCTGGACGACGCGCAAACCGGTGAAAACGGCGAGATTGGGCGCCCACGCGAGCAGGCTGGTGGGAACGGCAAGCATGGTCAGGCTCAAGAGGATGCCGAGCCGTCGATCGATGCGCGGGCTGAAGAAGCCGACCACGAGGCTGGCGATCGCCATGCCGAAGGTGCTTGCATTGACGGCAAAGCCCATCGCGGCCGGCGTCACGCCGTAGTGCCGCGTCAGCGAAGGAAGGATCGCCTGCGTGGCGAACAGGTCGACCACGGTGAGGAATGCGGTGAGACCGATCACGAGAGAGCGAAGTGCAACGTTTGGCGAGTGGACGTGCATCTCGATGGCGGCGGGCTTTATGCGCGCGGAAAGATCAGTCATGGAACGGCTCCTGTGCAGGGCAGGCGCCATTCCGGGTTCGGCGCTTCGAGCCGCCCCGGAATGACGCGGGCGGGCGATTGCACCCGTCACATGTTGTGGTCATGCGGGTCCCTGCGGACGTCGCCCACATAGAGGATGACGGTCTCCTTGCCGAGATTCTTCCACCAGTGCGAGGTGCCGTAGACCTCGGGACGGAGATCGCCGGCCTTGTGCACGATCGGATCGATGCAGTTGGAGGCGTATTCGACGATCTCGCCTTGCTGGACGAAGATCAGGGCGGGGCGGTCGTCATGGCTGTGCCAGGGCACGATGCCGCCGGGCTCGATCGTCAGTTTGCGGAAGCGCAACTCGCGATCCCTGATATTGGCGGGCTGCTTCGCCAGGTCGATCGCGCCGAGGGTCACGTCGGTGACGCCGACGGGCTTATGGTCGACCATCTGGCGTGCATTCGGCTTGATCTTGTCGGCCGGGCATTCGCCGGCGAGCGCTGCTTGCGCCGAGACCACGAGTGCGCCGGCGATGGCAAGGCCTGTCCAGACCGCGCGCGACGCTGTCAGATGCGTGAACATGGATAAACTCCTTTGTTGCTCGCCGGGGTTCATCGACCGCCGGCAATGGCATCAGCTTCGCCGAAGCCGCGCCTCTCCTGAAATGCCGTCTTGCTCTCGCTGCGATAGCTCCGCGCTATGTCGATAGGCGGCGGCTATCGAACCGATCCGGAAACGGCATTTCCGCTTGCGCGGCGTCCGGCGTTCGATGGCAGGGCGCCCGATTGGCGGGCGTTCACGTCAATCCGGAGGAGCATCCATGACGAAGCTGTCCAAGACCCTGATCGCCACCGCCGCGTTCGCGGTCATCGCCACCTCGGCCTTCTCGGAGGCCGCCTGGGATTTCAAGGCCGGAATGGCCTACGTCTATGGCGGGCCCGGCAAGATGTCGGCAATGGCCATGGCCTCGACCGAGAAGAACCACGGCGCGATGATGAAGAATGCGAAGAAAGTGCCTGAAAACACCGTCTTCTTCATGGACGATGGCGCGCTGTATTACACGCCAGGGCGGCTCGATCCGACCGGCAATTTCTACGTGAACTGAAGCGGCCTTCGCGCGACGGCCGCCCCTTGCGGGCGGCCGGACCACGAAACTAGTATTCGCCCCAAGAACGCCGGAGCGGAAGATGACGTCTCTCTCACCAGCCAATGCCGAGCGGCTCAGGCTTGCCCTCCAGCGCTGCCGCGAGATGGAGGGCACGCTGAACGAACAGCTCCGCGCCTATGCCGACGCAAGCCGCGAGGTGTTCCCGGCCTATGGCCAAGCAGTCGATCGCCTGGTCGCGAGATTGAACGGGAACGGTGGCGGCGAGACCGCGCCGCGGCCGGGCGATGCCATGCCGCCATTCGTGCTGCCCGACGAGAGTGGCCATCTCGTCACATTGCCCGCGCTGCTGGCGAACGGTCCGGTCGCGGTGATGTTCTTTCGCGGCCATTGGTGCCCTTATTGCCGGCTCAATGTTGGCGCGGTGACTCAGGCACAGGACCGCATCAAGGCAATGGGAGCGCAGATCGTCGCGATCATGCCGGAGACACAGGAGTTCACCGGAAGGTTCAAGACCGAGTCCGGAGCGCCGTTTCCGGTACTGACCGATCTGGACAACGGCTATGCGCTCTCGCTCAATCTCGCGATCTGGCTCGGTGCCGAGATTCAAGAGCTGTTGTCCTATCAGGACATGGCGAAGTTTCACGGCAACGATGGCTGGATGCTGCCGATCCCGGCCGTGTTCGTCGTCGGCCGCGACGGCACCGTGAAAGCCCGCTTCGTCGATCCCGATTTCCGCAGGCGCATGGAGATCGACGATCTGCTTGCGGCGTTGGAGAGCGCGAGCCGGGAGGACTAAGTTTCACGTGAAGCGGGCTGCTCTTCCTTCTCTCCTTGTGGGAGAAGGTGGCGCGAAGCGCCGGATGAGGGGTTTGCTTCCATGAATACAAGCTGAGAGGGTGACTTGCGGAGAGAGACCCCTCACCCGGCTTCGCTTCGCGAAGCCACCCTCTCCCACAAGGAGAGAGGGTGCAGTGAGCATTGCTTCTGCACTACCCCGCAATCTCCCGCCAATCCGCGCCACGCAGCAGGCGCATGACGGCGTTGGCCACCGCCGTGCGCTGGCGGCCGGCGACGCCATACAGGCTTACGGTGCGGCGGGCGTCCAGTCCTGCGACTGCGGTCCGCTTTAGGGTCTGCGGCACGGACGAGGTATGCGGCATCATCGCAATGCCGATATCGGCTTCCACCAGCTCGATCAGATCGTGCTCGCTCGCAATCTCGTGGCCATGGTCGACGTCGATCCCGTGCTCGCGGAGGCTAGCCGAGATGCGCCGGGATTGCTCGCAGAAGGTCCGGCCGAGCAATTGCTCCGAGCGCAGGTCGTCGAGCTCGATCGTGCTGCGATCGGCCAGTCGATGCTCTCTGTTGACGACGAGCTCGAATGTCTCGGTGAACAACGGCCAGACATCGAGCCGCTCCCAGGCCTCGTCGATATCGGCGGCGATGCCGAGCTCGGCTTCGCCCTTCTTCAGGAAATCGGCGACCTCGCGGCTCGAGCCGCGCAGGAAGCGGAGTTCGAGCCGGTTGAATTGCCGCTTGATCTGCTTGAGATGGGGAATGAGCAAAGCGAGATCGACCGAATGCGTCAACGCGATGCGCAGCGCGCCGATCTCCCCGCTCTTGAACGAGGAGGCGAGCGAGCGTGCGCCGACGGCCGCATCGTAGCACTGCTTCAGGAGCGGATGCATACGCTGGCCGAGCTCAGTCAATTGAGCCGCCGGCCGTTCGCGGCGGAACAGGTCGCCGCCGAGCTCGGCCTCGAGCTGCTTGATCGCACGCGTCAGCGAAGGCTGCGTCACGTTGCACTCTTCAGCGGCGCGCGTGAAATTCAATAGCTGCGCCACCGCGAGGAAATAGCGGACCTGGTGCATCTCCATGGATCGGCTCCCAGCAAGACCGGCCCGAAATCTAGCCGATCGGGGTGGGGAATGACACCCTGACGGCAATAGCGTCCGCGCATGGTTTCGGAAGCCAATGGGCATTTGCGCAGCGCCCGTTCGTCCCGCACAAGGGAGAGCGTAACAATCGCGCTAGGTCGACGTAGTCTAAGCGACGTCGAGCTTGACGGGAGGTGGCACATGCAGAGCACCATTCAACGCATCAGGTCAGGGGACCTGCCGGGCCAGGTCGTCCTGGTGCTCCAGGGCGGCGGCGCGCTCGGCTCCTACCAGGCCGGCGTCTACCAGGCGCTGCACGAGGCCGGCATCGAGCCGGACTGGATCATCGGCACCTCCATCGGGGCGATCAACGCCAGTCTGATCGCCGGCAATGAGCCGCAGGACCGGCTGCCGCGGCTGAAAGAGTTCTGGAAGCGGGTGGAGCAGAATCCGGTCTGGAATCCGCGTATCGCGTTCCCGGGCTTCAACGAGAAATTGGCCTATTGGTCGACGATTACGAGCGGCATTCCAGGTTTCTTCCGGCCCAATCCGTTGGCGCATGCCGGAGATTCATATCCACTTGGGGCGGATCACGCCGGATTCTATTCGACCGCTCCGCTGGAAAAGACGTTGCTCGATCTCGTCGACTTCAATCTGGTCAATCGCTGCGTGCCGCGCCTCACGGTCGGTGCGGCTCACGTCCGGACCAGCCGGATGCGGTACTTCGACAGTCGCGACGGCGATCTGACGGTGAAGCATGTCATGGCCTCGGGAGCGCTGCCGCCGGCCTTCCCTGCGGTGCGCATCGACGGCGAGCTCTATTGGGACGGCGGCATTCTGTCGAACACGCCGACCGAGGCCGTCTTCGACGACAACCCGCGCAAGGACTCGCTGATCTTCGCCGTCCATCTGTGGAATCCCGTCGGCGCCGAGCCGACGACGATGGCGGAGGTGCTGAACCGGCACAAGGACGTGCAGTATTCCAGCCGGATCGCGAGCCAGATCGTCCGCCAACAGCAGGCTCATCGTCTGCGTCACGTCATCAACCAGCTCGCGGCGCGATTGCCCGAGAGCGAGCGCAGCGATCCGGCCGTGCGCGAGCTGATGAGCTATGGCTGTCCGACACGCATGCACGTGGTGCGCCTGCTGGCGCCGCAACTCGATCGCGAGACCCACACCAAGGACATCGACTTCAGCCCGTCAGGCATCATGCGGCGCTGGGATGCCGGCTATGCTCACACCAGCACGGTGCTTGCGCGCGCGCCGTGGATCGGGGAGTTCGATCCGCTGTCCGGCGTGGTGCTGCACGAGCACATCGAGGAGATGCCGATGGCGGCGGAGTGACACCGGATCACACGTCGCTTCACGCAATGACGACTTCGCGGGACCGCAAGGCTAGGCTATTGTCGGTGCATCCGCGTCGAGGGGCTTGCAATTGGTCGCCGAGAAAGATCTGGAGGCTGCGCTCAATCTCGTCCGGGCTGACGCCGCGGGATCGAATGCGGGCGTTTTCGGCCCGGCCTCGGTGACGTGGCGGCTCGATCGGGAAGCCGTGATTTTTCTCGGCGCGGGCCGCGCGCTGCTGCTTCAACTTGCGCATCCCTGGGTCGCTGCCGCGATCGCCGAGCACTCGCGGACGCTTGCCGATCCGATCGGTCGCTTCCATCGCACGTTCGACATCATGTTCGCCATGGTGTTCGGCTCGCTCGACAGGGCGCTTCTGTCGGCCCGGCAGCTCCATCGGCGCCATACCATGATCGTTGGACACATGCCTGAGGCGGTCGGTCCGTTCGCGGCCGGCTCGAGCTACTGCGCCAACGACGTTGCGGCGCTGCGCTGGGTCCACGCGACCTTGGTCGAGACCGCGCTCATGGCACATGACCTGGTTCTGCCGCCATTCTCGGCGGAGGAGCGCGAGCGTTACTGGAGCGAGAGCAGGATGTACGGCGCCTTGTTTGGGCTCACGCCGGACGACCTTCCGGCGGACTGGTCAGCCTTTGCAGCCTACAACGAGGCGATGGCGCAATCGGACACGCTCACCGTCAGCGCCGCGGCGCGCGAGGTCGCCACGCAGATTCTTGGCGGTGCGCGTCCGTGGTTGCGGCCACCGCGATGGTATCGCGCCGTGACTGCGAGCATGCTGCCGGAGCGGCTGCGCGCGGGCTTCGGCCTTGCGCTTGACGAGCCGGACGTCAGGACCGCCGACCGTGCGCTGACGTGGATACGACGCGTCTATCCGAGATTGCCCGACCGGCTGCGTTATGTCGGCCCCTATCAGGAAGCGCAGGCGCGGTTGAATGGCAAGACCGAGCCCGATTGGATGACGCGCTGTCTGAATCGGGCGTGGATCGGACGGCCGCAAATGGATGACCGCGGCAGGTAGAGGCTCGGGAAGATGCTCGCAATGACGGAAAATGTGGACGCGCCGTCGCGCCCTCACACAGAGGCCACCCTTCGGTACAGCGCATTGTAGCAGCCGGCTGAGATTTTCCACGAGAACGAGCGTGCCATCGCGCTGCGGCGCATGGAGTCGAGGCGGTCCTGTGCCATGAAGGTCGAGAACGCCCGGCGGACGCCGCCGAGAAATGATTCGTGCGACGGCTTCGGGAATAGGAATCCGGTCTCACCATCGGTGATGGTCTCGGCCAGCCCGCCGGTCTGGTGGCCGATCGGCAGCGAGCCGAAGCGCTGGGCGTACATCTGACTGAGGCCGCACGGCTCGAAACGCGACGGCATGAGGATGAAATCACTACCGGCGAAGATCCGTCGGGCCTGGGCCTCGTTGAAGCCGATGACGACGCCGATGGAGTCCGGGCGGCGGCGATGCGCCGCGATCAGCGCCTGCTCGAGCGCCGGCTCGCCGGAGCCGGTGACCACGATCTGGCCGCCGGCATCGATGATCTCGTCGGCCGCCGACAGCACGAGGTCGATGCCCTTCTGGTGCACCAGGCGCGCGACGATCCCGAACATCGGCCCGCGCGACACCGCAAGCCCGAACTGCTTGCGGACATAGTCCGCATTGGCTTTCTTGCCCACCCAGTCGCCGGCGCCGAATTGCTGGGCGAGCTGCGCGCAGGAGCGCGGGTCCCAGCTCTCGTCGATACCGTTCAGGATACCGGTGAGCTCGGCGGCATCGGAACGGACCCGCAACAGGCCTTCCAGCCCGCAGCCGAATTCCGGCGTGGTGATCTCCCGCGCATAGGTGCCGCTGACGGTCGTAAGGTGCGAGGCATAGACCAGCCCCGCCTTGAGGAAGGAGAGCTGGTCATAGAACTCGATGCCGTCGATATGGAAGGAGCTCTCCGGTGCGCCGATGCGTCGCAGCGCGTCCTTCGGGAAGAGTCCCTGATAGGCGAGGTTGTGGATGGTCAGGATCGACGGGATACCGGAGCCGCGCCAGGCGAGATAAGCCGGCACCAGCGAGGCCTGCCAGTCATTGGCATGGACCAGGTCTGCTGCCCAATCCTTGTCCAGGCTGCCTGCGGCCAGCTCAGCGGCCGCCGAAGCAAGGCGCGCGAAGCGGATATCGTTGTCCGGCCAGTCGCGCCCGGTCTCGTCGCCGTAAGGGTTGCCGGGACGGTCGTAGAGTTGCGAGCACAACAGCACATAGACCGGCAGACCGTCCTTGGTCGAGGCCCGGCCCAGCGAGCAGGCCGGCATCTCCGCGAAGGCCGGACAGCGGCCAACGACCTGAACATGCGTGAGTTGTTCGATGATATCGCGATAGCCGGGGAGCATGATCCGGATATCGGCGAAGGAGCGGAGGGCTCTGGGGAGGGCAGCCGAAACGGCGCCAAGTCCGCCTACGCGGACGAAATCGTCCATCTCGGTCGTGACGAATAAGACCCTCAAGAATGATGCCCTCTTCCGAGCCCGTTTGCTGCTATGCAAGAACGGGTCCAGTTACCCGGCATTCCCAAGTCCGCCCGCAATACACGTCCGCCCGGTAAGGACTTTCCTACCGGGCCGGCGCCATCTAGGGTCGCCGCATCAACCAAGAAGAACACCCATTGTTCCTAGGGGGGACTCCCGGAATGCAGCTAGCAGACAAGCATGAGGGGACGACGACAAAGGCCTTCGCCGGCCTGCGGGTCCTCGACTTTTCGACGACGATCGCCGGCCCCCATTGCGCGCGGATGCTCGCCGACATGGGCGCCGAGGTGATCAAGATCGAGACCGACGGCGGCGAGACGATGCGGACCCGGCCGCCGCTGCGCAAGGGCTGCAGCACCGTGTTCGGCCAGCTCAATGTCGGCAAGAAGAGCATCGTGCTCGACCTGAAGTCGGAGGACGGCAAGGAGGCTGTGCGGCGGCTGGCCGCGACCGCCGATATCCTGGTCGAGAATTTCCGTCCCGGGGTGATGCGCCGCCTGCGGCTCGACTACGACAGCCTGCGCCCGGTCAATCCGAAGCTGATCTACTGCTCGATCTCCGGCTATGGCCAGGCCGGCCCGTCGGCCGAGCTGCCGGCCTATGCGCCGGTGATCCATGCGGCGTCCGGCTATGACATGGCGCATCTCGCCTACCAGCCCGGCCGCAACCGTCCCGACTATTGCGGCATCTACCATGCCGACGTCGTGACCGGCACCTACGGCTTCGGCGCGATCGCCTCTGCGCTGTATCAGCGTACGGTCACCGGCCGCGGCCAGCACATCGACGTCTCCATGCTGGAATCGATGCTGACGCTGACGGTGATCGAGTTGCAGAGCTCGCAGTTCGCCGTGAAGCCGCCGCCGCGCCCGATGTTCGGCCCGACCGAGACGGCGAACGGCTACCTCATGATCACCGTCGCCAGCGAGAAGACGTTTCAGGCGCTGATGGGCGTGATCGGCCAGCCGGAATGGATATTGGACCCGCGCTTCTCGAGCTATGGCGCGCGGCGCGACAACTGGGCTGACATGATGGACGGCGTCGAGGCGTGGTCGCGGCAGCTCACGACCGACGCATGCCTTGCCGCGCTCGCTGAGGCCGGCGTACCGGCTTCGGCCTACCGCACCGTGGCCGAAGCGCTGCGCGACCCGCAGCTCGCGTATCGCAAGGCGCTGTCTTACGTCGAGGACGAAGGTGGCTCCTTCCAGGTCCTCAACCTGCCGTTCCGGATGTCGGGCGCCGATACCATGCCGGGCACGACGATGGCCGTGCTCGGCGAGCATACGCGCGCGCTGCGCGAGGAGATTGGCCTCGCCGACAATGCGTCAATTCCGTCAGGCAAAACGGCTGCGCAGGGTTGAAGGACATCGTGGCGGCTGCATGCGATGCAGTTTCCCGCGGCGGCTTGCCATCGTCCGGCGGCGTAAACTAAGACAGGTCCGAATTTGTCTCGCTGGGCCGGCCGTGGCATGCTGGCGGCGACAACAAGAAGCATGCGGGAGACGCCCATGAAGAGTTTCAAGGTTGCCGATTTCAAGGCGCCGCTGAAGGAGTTCGATCAGCCGACGCCGGAGCCCCAGGGCACGCAGGTGCTGATCAAGGTGAAGGCGGCCGGCGTCTGCCACAGCGACCTGCATATCTGGGAAGGCGGCTACGATCTCGGCCACGGCCGCAAACCGCTGTCGCTCAAAGATCGCGGCATCAACCTGCCGCTGACCATGGGCCACGAGACGGTAGGCGAGGTCATCGCCTTCGGACCGGACGTGAAGCCAACCGACCAGGGCGATCTCAGGCTCGGCGATGTCGGTCTCGTCTATCCCTGGATCGGCTGCGGCAAATGCGCGACCTGCCTTGCCGGCGACGAGAACATGTGCCTGACGCCGCGCTCGCTCGGCGTCTATTGCGACGGCGGCTATGCCGACCACATGCTGGTGCCGCATCCGCGCTATCTGCTCAATCTTAGGGGACTTGATCCTGCGACGACTGCGCCCTACGCCTGCTCGGGCGTCACCACCTACAGCGCGCTGAAGAAGGTCGAGCAGCATTTCGACACGCCGATCGTGATGTTCGGCGCCGGCGGCCTCGGCCTGATGGCGCTGTCGCTGCTCAAGGCGATGGGCGGCAAGGGCGCGATCATGGTCGACATCGACGCGCGGAAGCGCGAGGCGGCGGAGAAGGCCGGCGCGCTCGCCACCGTCGATCCCAAGGCGCCGGACGCACTGGAGCAGCTCGCCAGGAAGGCGGGCGGGCCGATCCGCGCCGTGATCGACCTCGTCGGCAATGCCGCGACGACGCAGCTTGGCTTCGACTGCCTGACCAAGGGCGGCAAGCTTATCATCGTCGGCCTGTTCGGCGGCGGTGCGACCTGGGCGCTGCCGCTGATCCCGATCAAGGCGGTGACGATCCAGGGCAGCTATGTCGGCAACCTGCGCGAGACGCAGGAGCTGCTCGACCTCGTCCGCACCAAGAAGGTGCCGCCGATCCCGGTGACGCCGTTGCCGCTGGCCAAGGCCAATGACGCACTGATGCAATTGCAGCAGGGCGCGGTGGTCGGACGCACGGTGCTGACGCCGTAGCAAACGCACTATCCTCCGTCATTGCGAGCGCAGCGAAGCAATCCAGACTGTTTCCGCGGATGCATTTCTGGATTGCTTCGCTGCGCTCGCAATGACAACTTGGTTCTTCTCTTCGCTCAGGAACCCCCATGTCCGCAAATAACGCCTTCCACATTGCCGTGCTCGCCGGCGACGGCATCGGTCCCGAGGTCATGGCGCCCGCGATCGAGGTGTTGCGCAAGATCGAGTCTAAATCGGGCTTGAGCTTCCGCTTCACCGACGCGCCGGCCGGCGCCAACAATTATCTCGCGACCGGCAAGTCGATGCCGGACTCTACGATCAAACTTTGCGAAGAGGCGGATGCGATCCTGCTCGGCGCCTGTGGCCTGCCGTCGGTGCGCTACCCCGATAACACCGAGATCGCGCCGCAGATCGAGCTGCGCTTCATCTTCGATCTCTATGCCGGCGTGCGTCCGGCGCGGCTCATTCCGGGCGTGCCGAGCCCGATCGTCGGCGCTGATCAGCGCGGCATCGATCTTGTCGTGATTAGGGAGTCCACCGAAGGCCTGTTCGCGTCGATGGGCAAGGGCGTCGTCACGCATGAGGACGCGCGCGAGACCATGGTGATCTCGCGCAAGACCTCCGAGCGCCTGTTCGAGTTCTCGTTCCGGCTCGCCGAGCGGCGCAAGGCGCGCGGCCGGCCGGGTGCGCTCGCCTGCGTCGACAAGGCGAACGTGTTCAAGGCCTTCGCTTTCTTCCGCGGCATCTTCGACGAGATCGCCAAAGGCCATCCCGAGGTGAAGACGGACCGCCTCTATGTCGATGCCTGTTCGGCGATGCTGGTCAAGCGGCCCTGGGATTTCGACGTGATGGTGATGGAGAACATGTTCGGCGACATCGTCTCCGACATCACTGCCAGCCTGATCGGCGGCCTCGGCATGGCCCCGTCAGCCGACATCGGTGACCGCTACGCGGTGTTCCAGCCGTGCCATGGCACGGCACCTGATATCATGGGGCAGGGCAAGGCCAATCCCACCGGCATGATCCTGTCGGCCGCGATGATGCTGGACTGGCTCGCCGACAAGCACGGTTTGGAAAGCGCAGCCGAGGCTGGCGAAAAGATCGAGCGCGCGGTGGATCAGGTCTATGCCGACGGCATCAAGCCGATGGAATTCGGCGGCAGCAATGGCACTGCCGATATCGCGAAAGCCGTGCTTGCGGCGTTGTAGTCAGAACGCGCACAAGAGAAAGGGGCCCGTGGGCCCCTTCATCGTTCACCAGCGGTGCCAGCGGTGCCAGGGGTGGCCCCAGCCCCACGGACGCGGTCCGTAGAAGCGTCGCGGGCCGCCATAATAGCCGTAGGCGCCGTAATAGTTCGGGCGCCACCAGCAGCGGCCCCAGGCGTTACACACCATGCGCACCTGATCGACGTTCGCGGCCGGGCCGCTTGCGATTCGATCGGCTTGCGGAATGCCGTTCGGCATCGCCGCCAGAGCCTGCCCTGACGCGAGCGCAGCACCGCCCATGGCAGCCAGACCAAGAACAGCAAACTTGAGTTTCATCGCAATCTCCCTCGTTGGTGGCGGAAGAACACTCGGGAGATCAGTTGGTTGCTGTTGCAGCGCGGGGCAGCGAGGAATTTAATCTTCCTGAATGCGGGTTCAGCTTCAGCGCCCCTGGAACTGCGGCTTGCGCTTCTCCATGAAGGCCTGTCGACCCTCGCGGAAATCCGCACTGTCCATGCAGGCGTTCCCGATCGTCTTGATCGCCTCCATGTCGCGCCGGCTTTCGTCCTTCAGCACCTGCGCGATGGTGATCTTGGCGGCCTTGATCGAGAGCGGTGCGTTCCCCGAGATCGTTTCCGCAATTGCCATGGTCTCGCCCCAGAGCTGATCATCCGGGATCATCCGCTCGATCAGCCCGATGCGCAGCGCCTCCTCCGCATCGATGCGCATGCCCGTGTACATCAGCAGCCGCGCCCAGGACGGCCCGACCAGCGACACCAGATTCCGCAACCCGTCATAGCCATAGGCGATGCCGAGTTTCGCCGCGGGAATGCCGAACTGGCTGCCGTGGGAAGCAATGCGAATGTCGGCGAGCATCGCGACCTGCATGCCGCCGCCGAGACAAAAGCCCTGGATGCAGGCGATCGTCGGCTTGGGATAGTCGGCGAGAAGCGCGCGCTGGGCCGCACTACGCTTGGCGTATTCTTCCGACGCCGCTGCATTGTGTCGGGACTTCTCGAATTGGCTGATGTCGGCACCCGACACGAACGCCTTGCCGCCGGCGCCGCGCAGGATCACGACGCGCACCGCATCGTCGTCGCGCAAGCTCGTCAGCGCCTCGCCAAATCCCGCCCACATCTCCAGCGACATTGCATTGCGCTTGTCGGGATTGTTGAAGGTGATCACGCCGACGCCGTCGGCAGTGTGCTTGAGGATCTTGCCGTCGGCGTGGGAGGTTTCGGTCGTGTTGGATTGGTCCGGCATCGCGCACCCGCTTTTCTTTTGACGGGCGCAATGTGCGGCTGACGCGATGTCAGGGTCAACGGCGGCGAGGCAAGGACTTTGCATCCGCCTGCGCCGCGATTGCATGGCCACGTGCGCAGTCGGCGGGACCAGGTCGCGGCAGAGCCTGAATGGGTTCGCGAAAACCGCGGGTGCGATGGCCGGCAGGATGCCGGAAAAGAAAAAAGGGGCAGTCAGACCGCCCCGAAAGAAAAAGAATCGCGTCATGCGCGCGCCGCACGGTCTCGTTCAATCCGGCCACGCCCCCGCGACGCGGCGGATTGAACACCGGCCCTGATGGCCAGACCTCCGGTCGATCTCAGCCTTCGTTCGCCGCGATCGATTCCATCAGCGAGACGAGCTGACGCTGCACCGTCTGGTCCTTGATCTTGCTGTAGGCGCGCAGCAGCCGGAGGCTGAAGGCGCTGTCGAGGAAGAGCAGGCTCTCGACCTCGCGCGCCTTGTTGTCGCCGTCATAGAAGAAGGTGACGGGCACATCGAGGGCGGCGGCGATCTGCTGAAGGCGAGCCGCGCCGACCCGATTGACGCCCTTCTCGTACTTTTGGACCTGCTGGAAGCTGACGCCGAGCTTTTCGCCCAGCTCGGCCTGCGAGATCTTCATCTCGACGCGGCGGAGCCGGATCCGCTTGCCAAGCTCGATGTCCGGCTTGCCGGCACTGCGCTGCTTCATTCTCTTTGCCGCTGCTTTCATATTGTTCTCACCGTTCTTCGGTTGAAAATCCCCCAAAGAGCTGGGTCAGGGGTTCGCCCATATACAAGTCCTTGAATTCATGCGGATGCACGAACTCGTCCTTAAACCACGGGAAGCGTGCCGGATTGAAAGCTTCGATCAGCCAGTCAATCATGTGCCGCACTCTCGGAATCCGGCCGCTACCGGGATGGTAGGACAACCAGATATCCAGCGGTCTGTTCAGCTCGACGTCCAGTGGAGTCAACTTCCCGCCAAGCGCAATGGCGTAGCTCGGGAATACGCCGATTCCGGCGCCATTCGCGACAGCCCAGTAGTTGGCGCTTGAGACGTTGGTCTTCATGACCAGAAGGTCACGCTCGGGAACGCCTGGGAAGAAGCTCTCAAAAGTTTCCTTGGCGGCGAGCTGGTCGGCGAACTGCAGCACCAGACGATGCTTGATCAATTCCGTCGCCGATCGCGGCGCGCCATGCTTCTCGACATATTTCTTCGCGGCCCAGAACATCAGATGCATGCGGCCGAGCCGCACCAGCTTGATGTCGAGCGCGGAGGGGCGCGACAGATGGATGGCGACGTCGGCCTCGTGGCGGGAGACGTCGGCCGAGCGCATCGCGCAATGCAGGTCGACCAGAATCTTCGGATAGGCCTGCTGGAATTCGACGAGCCGCGGGGCCAGCCAGAATGTCCCGAGTCCCTCGGTGACGGCGACCCGAACCTCGCCGGTCAGCGCGTTGACCATCGAATCGCTGGCGCGCAGGACGTCGAAGGTGGCCGCCTCCATTCGTTCGACCGCCGAGACCACCAGCGCGCCGTCGTCAGTCAGATGCGTGCCGTGAACGTCGCGCGTGAACAGGGTGGTGCCGGTCTGGCGCTCGAAATCGTCGATTCGCCGGCGGACTGCGTTGATCGACAACGAAAGGCGTTCGGCCGCCGAGCGGAAACTGCCGCAACGGACAACTTCAAGGAATATCCGGGCCGCATCCCAATCCGAGAGGCCGCCGAGATTTGCTTTCTGGCGTTCTTCCAGTGGAACGCCCCTTTCCGCCAAGAGGTGCATACAAGTCCTTCCGGCCCGCTAAACTGGCAGAATCTTGCGCAAACCACAACCACGGCGGGTTGCGGGGCGACGACTTTTGAACGTCATCCTTTACTCGCCACGAGTGGTATTTGGGTGCGCTGGGGGGCTGGAATCGGACAGAAGATCGTCCGGAAGAGGGGTATCGCGTGCGTTCCGTAGCGAGCCTTGAGATGGCTGCGAGGAGAGCGGATCCGTCCGGAAGGATGGGCGTTGCGCGGTGGCCTGTCCGAGGCTGCGATGGGGATCGTTCGTCCCGCGCCAGGCGTTGTGCTCTTCGCCGGTTCGACCTCCGCCGCTCGCGCTGTGGGTTACTCTTGGGTGGAATCCCGGCTTTGGGCTCGGAACGCCCTGAATTCGTGTTCGAAGGCGTAAAGTCCACGTGCTATCCTCACCCTGGTATGGGGGCCGTGGGGAACATTACCGTCACTTCTCACAGGCCGAACGAACGGAAAGAACGCCGGTGTCGCATTTAGACGAACAATTGCAGTCGGTGCTGGGAACGCTCGAGGAGTGCCGCAAGGTCCTCAACCAGAACAACGGCCGGGAGACGGCCGAATTGCTCTCGATTGTCATCCTCGATTTGAGGATGAGGCTCAAAGGAATTGACAATGCCGATCTTCGGGCATTGTGCGACGAAATGCTGCGGAGCGCTGGAAGCGAACCGCAGCCGCCTTCCAAGCAGACGCAGGACCAGCCCCGGCGTCCGCTGCTCCGCGTGGTGAAATAGCCGCGCCGCCCCAATCCCGCTTTTGCGAGATTTGTGCGCGTCCCGATGCCGCATCTGTGATCACAGACGGCATCGGGAGGAGCCCTGGTTTGCCTGCGCCTCTGTTGCGCATTCTCCGGCATCGGCTACACCAGAGCCGGTCCGGCTCCGCTCTCGCGCAGTCCTCGCGCGCTGTGCCTGGGGCCTGAAATGGCTCCGACTGCATCATGCAAAATGTTTCGATCCCGGCGGCGCTGATAGCCGGCCTCGTCAGCTTTCTCTCCCCCTGCGTCCTGCCCCTGGTTCCGCCCTATCTGATCTATCTCACCGGTGCCACGATCGAGCATGTCGAGAGCGAGGAGCCGGCATCGGCCTCCAAGCGCGCGGTCATGATGTCGGCGCTGCTGTTCGTTCTCGGCTTCTCCACGGTCTTCGTCGCCCTGGGTGCCAGCGCCTCACTGATCGGCGGGCTGATCCGCGCCTGGTCGGCCGAGCTTTCGATCCTCGCCGGCATCGTCATCATCGTGATGGGTCTGCACTTCCTCGGATTGACGCGCATTGGGTTCCTGATGCGCGAAGGCCGGCTGCCGATCCCGAAACCCGTCGGCCTCTGGGGCGCCTACGTCATGGGGCTTGCCTTCGCCTTCGGCTGGACGCCCTGCATCGGCCCGATCCTCGCCGCGATCCTCTCGATCGCCGCGGCAGAGGCGACGGTGACGAAGGGGGCAGGGCTGCTCGCGGTCTATTCCGCAGGTCTCGGCATTCCCTTCCTGATCGCCGCGCTGATGATCGAGCAGTTCTCGAAACTGTTCGCGCGCATGAAGCGGCAGCTCGTCAATGTCGAGCGCGCCATGGGCGTGTTGATGGTGATCACCGGAATCGGATTTCTGACCGGTGCTGTCTCGAACGTGAGCATCTGGCTGCTCGAGACGTTCCCGGTGCTTCAGACGATCGGTTAGGCGCTCACCGCGAAGCGCGCGAGCGCCTTGCGGTCGATCTCGATCCCGAGGCCGGGACCGTCGGGGACGCGAACAGTGCCGTCCTTGTGCTCGATCGGATTCTTCAGGACCGCCTGGCGGATGGGATGCTCGGTGCGGTCGAATTCGAGCAAGGGCTGGAGCGGCGCCAGCGACGTCGGCGTATGCGAGGGCAGCACTGCGAGAAGCTGAAGCGAGGCCGCGATCGCGATGCCGGTGCCCCAGACATGGGGATTGTATCGAATGCCGAACGCCTCGCTCATATCGGCGATCTTCTTGCATTCGCTGAAACCCCCGGCCGCGCAGGTGTCGGGCTGGGCGATGTCCAGCGCATGGGAGGCGAACATCTCACGGAAGCCGAAGCGGGTGAACTCGCATTCGCCGCCCGCGATGGGAATGGTCAGCGCGGATCTCACCGCGCGATAGCCCGCGATGTCCTCCGGCGGAACAGGCTCCTCGAACCAGGCGATATCGTGGCGTTCGATCAGGCGGCCGAGCCGGATCGCCGCCGTCGAGTCATAGGCGTGGTTCGCATCGACCATCAGCGCGACATCCGGGCCGATCGCCTCGCGCACCGCACGCGTCACCGCGGCATCCTCGGCGATATCGAAGCCGACCTTCAGCTTCACCGCACCGAACCCTTCCGCGGCATAACCGGCCGCTTCCTCCGGGAGGTACTGCAGCGGGTCGCCTGATTTGCGCCGGTAGAGTCCGGTTGCATAGGCCTGCACCTCCAGGCGCGCCGCGCCGCCGAGGAGCTGATGCACGGGCACGCCGAAGTGCTTGCCCTTGACGTCCCACAGAGCGATGTCGATGCCGCTCAGTCCCTGGATGACGACGCCCTTTTGGCCGTGATCGCGCAAGCGTGCGTAGATAGTCTGCCACAGCACGTCGGTGCGCAACGGATCCTCACCGATCAGCCATGGCGCGACGCTTTGAACCACCGCGGCGGTCATCCTCGCCGGCCCGTAGCATTCGCCCCAGCCGATGACGCCCGCATCGGTCTCGATCTCGACCAGCATCGCGGTGCGCGTGTCGTACCAGGCCCGCGAATAGGCAAAGGGCTGCGACAGCTTTGCTTCGAGAACGTGTGCGCGAACGTTGGTGATCTTCATGTCATGCCTGTCCTGTTGGTCCGCTTCAGCGCGCCTCGTCCAGCGCGCAACTGATGGTGTAGACGACGCCGCGCGGCAGGAAGTCGACGGTCGCTTCGCCGCCGAGCTGGTCGCGCGCGCTGCGCTCGATCAGGCGCGAGCCGAAGCCGCGCTGAACGGGGGCCGTCACGGGCGGTCCACCGATCTCGGTCCAGATCAGCCGCAGCCGCGGCTTCGGCGAATCGGCGATCACCTCCCAATCCAGCGTTACCCTGCCGGTCTCGTTGGACAGCGCGCCGTATTTCGCGGCGTTAGTGGCCATCTCGTGCACGATCATCGAGAGCACCACGGCAAGCCGCGGCGACAGCGGCGCCGTGGGGCCGAACATCCGGATGCGTTCGGGAGCGGTAAGCATGAAGGCCTGTAGCACGCGGTCGAGCACGTCCTTCAGCTCCGAGCCCTGCCACTTCTCCTGGCTCAACAGATTATGCGCCTCGGCGAGCGCGCCGAGCCGCCCCTCGAACTTCGTCCGCTCGTCCCGGCTCGCGCTGCGGAAGGTCTGCACCGCGATCGCCTGCATCAGCGCCAGCGTATTCTTGACGCGATGGTTGAGCTCCTCGATCAGCAGGTCGTGCAGCATCTCGCCGCGCGCGATCGTGGTCGCCATCCGCACCGCGAAGGTGAGGCCGATCAGGAGCAGCACGCCGCCGATCAGGCCGGTGATCGCGATGTTGCGCCAAAGCGGCGCGATCAGCGAACTCTCCGCGACGCCTGCGGCGACCGTCCAGCCGGTCAGCCTCGAGCGCGTATAGGCGGCTGCGAGCGCGACACCGTCGAGCGAGATCGTCGGGAGGGCGGCTTCGCTCGCGCGAAACATCGCGTTGTAGAGCGAAGGTGAGGCCCGCTTGCCGAACGTCTCGGCTGGATTGGGCGTGCGTGCGAACACGAAGCCCTTGGTGTCCAGAAGCGAGACCGCCCAGTGGTCGTCGGGCCGTTGTTGCTCGACCAGCCGCTGGAAGACGTCGATCGGCGGGCTGAACGAGAGCGCGTAGACGACCTCGCCGTTGCGCAGCACGGGGACTTCGACCGTCACGATCGGGCGCTTCTTGACCGAGCCGATGAACAGATCGGAATATTGCGGCGCCTTGCTCGCAAAGACCCGCTCCACGATCGCATGATTGTTGCGCGGCGGCAGGCTCGCCGTATCGGTCGTCACGGTCGAGAATATCTGACGTCCGGACCTGTCGGCAACGAGCAGGACGCTGTCTCCGCCGTACTGGGCGATGAAGCCGTCCGCCAAGCGCCGGAAGCCGTCGAAGTCACCGCTTCGCAAGGAGTCGCTGAGCGCGAGCACTTGCAATCCACCCGTCATCCGCTGAACCTCGGAGTCGAGCACGAGGCGCATGCTGCGGACCGTCTCCAACACCCGGCGCGTCGCATTGCTGCGATCCTGGTCGTAGTTGTAGTAGGCGAGGCCGACGGCAAAGACGATCAGCGGCAGCGTCGTTCCTGCGACCAGGAGAGCGAGCCGGACCGGCAGGGTGAGCTTTGACAAACGCAGATGCCCTAGCTCCGGCGCGACGGCGCCGGACGGGCGGAGCATAAAGCAGCGCCGCGATTGTGCCACCCCGCATTTTGATCGCGTGGACGGCACTCAAGCTGCAGTGCAAAAGCGCCGGCAGATTGCTCGATCGCGGCGCCATGATGCAACATGCCAGGCGAACATGGCCTATAGTGGATTCTGGTCCGCCAATCGCGGCGCAACTCACGACGCGCGGCTGACAAGTCCGATCCGCGTTTGAGAGTGACCCAATGAAGCATTGGATCCACCGGCTGCCAGGGTTGGAGACGCTCCGTCTATATGAGGCAGCGTGGCTTCCGCATGATATCTTCGCCGGGGTTGTCCTGGCGACAATGCTCGTTCCGGTTGGAATCGCCTACGCGGCGGCATCGGGCCTGCCTGGCATCTATGGTCTTTACGCAACAATCGTGCCGCTGCTGGTCTACGCGTTGTTCGGCCCAAGCCGCATACTTGTCCTGGGCCCGGACTCGGCGCTTGTGGGGATCATCCTGGGTGTTGTCACTCCGTTGGCCGGCGGCGATCCCCTGCGGGCCGCGACGCTCGCCGGCATGATGGCGATCGTTTCGGGGATAGTGTGCATTCTGGCGGGTCTTGCGCGCCTGGGCTTTGTCACCGAACTTCTCTCCAAGCCGATCCGTTATGGCTACATGAACGGAATAGCGCTGACCGTCTTGATCAGCCAATTGCCAACGCTTTTCGGCTTCTCCATCGAGAGCAAAGGACCCTTGCAAAGCTTATTGGCGATCGTCGGCGCAATCCTGGAAGGACGGACAAACTGGGTCGCGCTCGGGATCGGGCTCGCCACATTGGTCGTGATCCTTCTTCTCAAGGACAGCAAGCGACTCCCAGGCATCCTGATCGCGGTTGTCGGGGCAACGATCGTTGTCGGTGTGCTGGATCTTGGAGCAGCTTACGGCTTGAAGGTCGTGGGTCCTCTTCCTCAGGGGCTGCCGGGTTTCGTCGTTCCCTGGATCAGCTACGGCGATGTGGTCCCGGTGCTGGTCGGCGGTTGCGCAATCGCGCTGGTGTCATTTGCCGATACCAGTGTGCTGTCACGTGCCTATGCCGCAAGGTTGGGGGCGCGGGCCGATCCGAACCAGGAATTGGTGGGGCTTGGTGCCGCCAATCTGGTGACCGGATTCTTTCAGGGCTTCTCGATCAGCAGCAGCAGTTCGCGTACACCCGTTGCGGAAGCCGCCGGCGCTCGGACCCAACTCGCCAGTGTCGTTGGCGCACTTGCCATCGCTGCACTCCTGCTGGTGGCGCCGAATCTCCTTCGGCATTTGCCCAGCGCGGCATTGGCGGCCGTGGTCATCGCCGCGGCGATCGGCTTGGTTGAGATCGCCGACCTCAAGCGAATCTATCGCATTCAGCGCTGGGAATTCTGGTTGGCGATCGTCTGCTTTGTCGGTGTCGCAGTGCTCGGTGTGATTCCGGGAATAGGTCTGGCGATCGCAATCGCCATCGTTGAGTTTCTCTGGGACGGCTGGCGCCCTCACTCCGCCGTATTGGGGCGCGCCGACGGCGTCAAAGGCTATCACGACATCACGAGGTACCCGGATGCGCGCCGCATCCCCGGGCTGGTCCTGTTTCGGTGGGATGCGCCGCTGTTCTTCGCCAACGCTGAATTCTTCAAGGAACGTGTCCTGGATGCCGTAGCGACATCGCCAACACCCGTACGCTGGCTGGTCGTTGCGGCGGAGCCGGTGACCAGTGTGGACGTCACTGCCTGCGATGTGGTTGCCGAATTGGATCAGGCGCTGCATGCGCAGGGCATAGAGTTGTGCTTTGCCGAGCTGAAGGATCCGGCAAAGGACAAGCTGAAGAAATTCGGCTTGTTCGCGCAGCTTGGCGAGAACTATTTCTTTCCAACCATCGGCGTCGCCGTTTCTCGTTATCTGTGAAGTGGGACGACTGGGAGGACCGAACCGAAGGCTAGGTCATTTGCCGGCTTTCGAGCGTACGCGGAACCGCCTCGGCGCCGAAGTGCAAAGACCGATTGCGTGATCCGCCGGTGCCGAGGCTATAGATTACTTTCGTCGCCCGCGCCGGTCGCAGCACGAAATTTTGCAGCGCAATCGCCTGCAGCGCTCAGGTCATGCTGATCGCGGTCAGCACCAGGCAGATAGCGTAAACGGCAGCCAGGCTCAGCCCGGCGATCCTGGCTTCCCGATATGGGGACATGAGGTCAGCTCCGGAAGGCGGTCGCCGCGAAGGCGACCGCCTGGTTTCCATCGCATCTCGATCAATCGATTTCCTGAACCACCGTTCGCGTGCCCGGATCCACGAGCATCACGCGATCGCCGGAGTAGACATAGCGATATTGCGTCAGGGACGGACCCCAGTCCGCCGGAACCGCCTCGAGCTCGACGTCTTGCGGCACCGTCCCGCCGACGATGATCTTTTCCTTCGTCACGATCGGGCGCACGCGGTGCTCGGTGATATAGCTTTTGATCTTGGTACGGTATTGCGGCTCGATCTGAACCGCGGCGTGACCGGTTCCGGTCGTCGTCGTCACGGTGGTTTGCGCGATCGCGCCGGTCGAGATAAAGACCGCCGCCGCAGAAAGCAGGAACAGCTTTTTCATCTTGTTCTCCTCAAACGAACTAAGTGCGGCATCAACAACTCACGTTGAGCGACGTTCCCGGGACGAGGAACAAACTGCCGCTTCTTCCCGTTCAAGGATCGTCCGATCCGGAACACCCGGCGGACCAAATGAAGCTGGAGATGGTAACCGCAGCGCTGATGGTTGCTGGAGGGAGGTGTTTGCGGCCGACGAATTCTATGTCGTCCAGGACATCAAGACGAAGAGGCGCACCGTCGTCGACAAGAAGCCGGCGCACAGCCCATGACCGTCATCAGTCCCTCTCGCGAGTGATCGCGGAAAAGCCCGTCGCGAACGAACTACAGGTTACTCTCGGTGATCGCGGCGTAGACCATGCTGCGCAGCTCGCGGCGGATCGGATAGGCGCTCGACGGCAGCACCTGCGTCATGAAGATCGCGATCAGCTCCTCGGCCGGATCGATCCAGAATGACGTCGTGGCCGCGCCGCCCCAATTGTACTCGCCGGGGCTGCCGGCGATCAGCGTTTCGGCCGGGCGCATGGTCACGGCGAAGCCGAGACCGAAGCCGATGCCGTTATACGTCGCCTCGCAGAACAATGAGCGCGACACTTCCGGGAGCGCGCGGCCACCCGGAATGTGGTTGGTCGTCATCAGCGCCAGCGTCTTCGGTCCAATCAGCCGGACGCCGCCGAGCTCGCCGCCGTTGAGCAGCGCGCGGCAGAAGGTGAGATAGTCGGCAACCGTCGAGCACAGGCCGCCTCCGCCCGAGATGAAGGAGGGCGGCGACAGAAACGAACTCGTCGTCGGGTCGTCCTGGAGCGTCAGGCCCTCGCGGCGCTGACCGGCATGGAAGGTCATGCCGCCACCCGGATCGGCGGAATAGCAGGCGGCGAAGCGATGCGCCTTGGAGGCCGGCACGTGGAAATCGGTGTCAATCATGCCGAGCGGATCGAGGATCCGCTGCTTCAGAAACTGCTCGAACGGAATCCCTGAGATCTTGCCGATGAGGTAGCCGATCACGTCGGTTGAGACCGAGTAGTTCCAGGCTTCTCCGGGCGAGAACTCCAGCGGGATCTTGGCGAGCCCCTCGATCATCGTTTGCAGCGTACCGGATTTCTCCACCTCGCCGATCTTCTCGGCGCGGTACGCGGCATCGACGTTGGAGCGCTGCTGGAAGCCGTAGGTGAGACCGGAGGTGTGGCGCAGGAGGTCGACGATCAGCATGGGCCGGGTCGGCGGCCGGGTCAGGAAGGCCGGCGAGGTGCCGGCGACGAACACGCCGAGATCCTTCCATTCCGGAATGTATTTGGCAACGGGCTCG
This sequence comes from Bradyrhizobium sp. ISRA442, assembly GCF_038085055.1. Lineage (NCBI taxonomy): Bacteria > Pseudomonadati > Pseudomonadota > Alphaproteobacteria > Hyphomicrobiales > Nitrobacteraceae > Bradyrhizobium > Bradyrhizobium sp. ISRA442. The sequence continues at coordinate 268,847 of NZ_JALGCN010000002.1, read as the reverse complement.
TCGATCGCGACGAGGCCCTCCTCGACCAGCATCATGAAGGCGACGCTGGTGAGCGGCTTGGTCATGGAATAAATGCGGTAGATGGTGTCGTCCTTGACCGGCAGCTTGCGCTCGACGTCGGCAAGGCCCTGGACCGAGCTGTGCGCGACCTTGCCGCGACGGTAGACGAGGAGATGCGTGCCGGGGAAGCGGCCGGCATCGATGTACCGGTTCTTCAGATGCGCATCGATGCGGTCGAGCGCAGCCTTGGACATGCCGACGGATTCGGGGGAGGCGGGAGTGGGGGCGAGCATCAGTTCCTCCGGGCAGTTTTTGTAGGCCAGTTGATAGCGAAATGGCGCGCCCATTCCAAGCCGGTCGCGCTTAACGCAGCCGGGTCGAGTGGTGTAGGCTGCACTCTGGAACGCTTCCAGGGAGCCCACCGGGCCAACGAGAAAAATTGAGAGCAGGCAGCCTATGACCCAGTTCAGCGAGACCGAACTCACCGAAGCCGTCGTCCGCAGTTTCGACAATACACCGACCCCACGCGCGAAATTCCTGCTCCAGGAACTGGTGAAGTCGCTGCACGATTACGTGAGCAAGACCGGTCTCAGCTTCGAGGAATGGGAATATGCGATCGACTTCCTGACCCGTACCGGCCAGAAATGCACCGACACGCGGCAGGAATTCATCCTCCTGTCCGACGTGCTCGGCGTCTCCATGCTGGTCGATGCCGTCAACCATCGCGATCGCGACGGCGCCACCCAGACCACCGTGCTCGGCCCCTTCTATGTCGGCGAGCACAAGGTGACCGCGCACGGCACCGACATCTCCCCGAACAACCTGACCGGCGAGAAGATGTTCGTGCAAAGCCGCGTCACCGATCTCCAGGGTAAGCCGCTCGCAGGCGTCCCCGTCGACGTCTGGCATGCGGATGACGACGGCTTCTACGATTCACAGAAGCCGAACTACGACGAGGTCGGCGCCTCGGCGCGGGCGCGCTTCGTGACGGATAGCGACGGCCGCTTCTTCTTCCGCACCATCCTGCCCTGCAGCTACCCGATCCCGACCGATGGGCCGGTCGGCGAGATGATCATGCAGACCAAGCGTCATCCGATGCGCCCCGCGCACGTGCATTTCCTGGTGAACGCGAAGGGCTTTGAGCCGCTGATCACCCACGTCTTCATCGGCGGCGACAAATATCTCGATTCCGACGTGGTGTTCGGGGTCAAGGACGACCTCATCGCCAAGGTAGAGCCGCGCGACGATCCGGCGATGCCCGACGGCACCAAGTCCAATGGGCGCTGGCACCTGATGAGTTACGAATTCCACCTCAAGCCGGGCGGCGGCCAGGCCCCGAAGCCGCTCGGGGTGAAGGTCGGGGAGCCCGCCTGAAAAGACGCACCCCGGCGCCGCCTAGTTTATATGCGGCGCACAAAAATTGAGCGGGCCGCAAGTTCCGCGTGCGGAAGGCGGCCCGCGACAATCTGTTCCTGTGGGCGTAATTCATTGATCTACATGTAATATTTGCGTCGATCGGCTTGGCACAAAGCTTGAATAGCTTGTGCCGACGCCATTGAAGCCGTCCCGCGAGACTTCTCATCCGACTTTGCCGACGCCACCGCGACGGGGGTCTCTCCCGTCATGCGTTCGCATGCGCCAATGGCGGCGTCACCGGACGAGCGGGCTCGTGTGCACTGACGCACTCATTTCCTGCAACGACGCAAAGGACGACACGACCTATGACCAAGCGCATTCGCCGGCCCTCGGAGAGTGGCCTCAGCCGCCGTCAATTGTTGAAGGCGACCGGCAGCACCGCCGCACTTCTCGCCGCCGCCAAATTGAATTTCCCCGCCGGTGCGTTCGCGCAAGACACAGGCCCCGAGGTCAAGGGCGCCAAGCTCGGCTTCATCGCACTCACCGATGCGACCCCGCTGTTCGTTGCGAAGGAGAAGGGTATCTTCGCCAAATTCGGCATGCCCGATGTCGAGGTGCAGAAGCAGGCCTCCTGGGGCACGACGCGCGACAACCTGGTGCTCGGCTCGGAAGGCAACGGCATCGATGGCGCGCATATCCTCACGCCGATGCCGTACCTGATCTCCGCCGGCAAGGTGACGCAGAACAACCAGCCAACGCCGATGTACATCCTGGCGCGGCTCAATCTCAACGGCCAGTGCATCTCGGTGGCGAAGGAATATGCCGACGTCAAGGTCGGCATCGACACCGCGCCCTTCAAGATCGCCCTCGAGAAGAAGAAGAAGGCCTCCGGCAAGGCCGTGAAGGCGGCGATGACCTTTCCCGGCGGCACCCACGATCTCTGGATCCGCTACTGGCTCGCCGCCGGCGGTATCGATCCGGACAAGGACATCGAGACCATCGTCGTGCCGCCGCCGCAGATGGTCGCCAACATGAAGGTTGGCACGATGGACTGCTTCTGCGTTTGCGAGCCTTGGAATCTCCAGCTCATCCACCAGGAGATCGGCTACACCGCGATCACCACCGGGGAGCTCTGGGACAAGCATCCCGAAAAGTCGCTTGGCATGCGCGCGGCCTGGGTCGACAAATACCCGAAGGCGGCGAAGGCCCTGCTGATGGCGGTGATGGAAGCCCAGCAATGGGCCGAGAAGGTCGAGAACCGTGAGGAAGCCGCAGCCATCTGCGCCAAGCGGCAGTGGATCAACTGCCCGGTCGAGGACGTCACCGACCGCATGAAGGGCAAGTTCGACTACGGCACCGGCCGTGTGGTCGAGAATTCGCCGCAGCAGATGCGTTTCTGGAAGGACCACGCCTCCTATCCGTTCCAGAGCCACGATCTCTGGTTCATGACGGAGGACATCCGCTGGGGCAAGTACGAGCCCGGCTTCGACAGCAAGGCGCTGATTGCCAAGGTCAATCGCGAGGACCTCTGGAAAGACGCGGCCAAGGCGCTCGGCGTAGCAAGCTCCGACATCCCGACCTCCACCTCGCGCGGCAAGGAGACCTTCTTCGACGGCAAGGTGTTCGATCCTGAAAATCCGGCTGCCTATCTGAAGTCGCTCGCGATCAAGCGCGTCGAAGTCTGATGGAGCCCGCGGCCGCCGTCAGGCGGCCGCATCGTCTTGGGAAGCCGGAGAAGATTGCGATGAACATGCCTGCCACGAAGATGGACATTGAAACTGCGACCCCCGCGGGTGCCGCCGCGCCGATCGTTGCGATGACACCGAAGCGCCCGTCGCGAAGCGAGACTTACGTGCGGATGGCGAAAGAGGCGGCTGTGCGCGTCATTCCGCCGCTCGTCGTGCTCGCGCTGTTGACGCTGATGTGGGAGCTCGTCTGCCGCCGCGCCGGCTCGACCCTGCCGCCGCCGTCGAAGGTGTTCAAGGACACCAAGGAGCTGATCTTCGATCCGTTCTTCGACCATGGCGGCATCGACAAGGGCCTGTTCTGGCATCTCTCCGCCAGTCTCCAGCGTGTCGCCTTCGGCTATTCGCTCTCCGCGGTCGCCGGCATCGCACTCGGTGTGCTGGTCGGGCAGTCGGTCTGGGCGATGCGCGGGCTCGATCCGCTATTCCAGGTGCTGCGCACGATTCCGCCGCTCGCCTGGCTGCCGCTCTCGCTCGCGGCTTTCCGCGACGGCCAGCCGTCGGCGATCTTCGTCATCTTCATCACCTCGATCTGGCCGATCATCATCAACACCGCGGTGGGCGTCCGCAACATCCCACAGGACTACCGCAACGTCGCCGCGGTGGTGCAGCTTAATCCGCTGGAGTTCTTCGCCAAGATCATGATCCCGGCAGCCGCACCCTACATCTTCACGGGGCTTCGCATCGGCATTGGCCTCTCATGGCTCGCGATCGTCGCGGCCGAGATGCTGATCGGAGGCGTCGGCATCGGCTTCTTCATCTGGGACGCCTGGAACTCCTCGCATATCAGCGAGATCATCCTGGCGCTGTTCTATGTCGGCATCGTCGGCTTCGTGCTCGATCGCCTGATCGCGGGCCTCGGCAAGATCGTCACCCGCGGCACCGCGCAGAACTGAAGGAGAGGGCAAATGACCGCCTATCTGAAGCTCGACCACATCGACAAGACCTTTACCCGCGGCAGCGCGACGACCGAGGTGCTGAAGGAGATCAACCTCACCATCGAGAAGGGCGAATATGTCTCGATCATCGGTCACTCCGGTTGCGGCAAGTCGACCCTGCTCAACATCATCGCAGGCCTGACCCGTGCCACCACCGGCGGCGTGCTGCTCGAGAACCGCGAGGTGAATTCGCCGGGGCCTGATCGCGCCGTGGTGTTCCAGAACCACAGCCTGTTGCCCTGGCTCACCGTCTACGAGAACGTCAAGCTCGGCGTCGACAAGGTCTTCGCCAAGACCAAGTCGCGGGGCGAGCGCGAGGCCTGGGTCATGCACAATCTCAACCTCGTGCAGATGGCGCATGCCAAGGACAAGCGTCCCTCGGAGATCTCCGGCGGAATGAAGCAGCGCGTCGGCATTGCTCGCGCACTTGCGATGGAGCCGAAGGTTCTCCTGCTCGACGAACCCTTCGGTGCGCTCGACGCGCTGACCCGCGCGCATTTGCAGGATTCGGTGATGGCGCTGCATCAGAAGCTCGGCAATACCATCCTGATGATCACCCACGACGTCGACGAGGCCGTGCTGCTGTCCGACCGCATCGTGATGATGACCAATGGCCCGTCCGCGCGCATCGGCGAGGTGCTGGACGTGCCGCTCGCGCGCCCGCGCAAGCGGCTCGAGCTCGCGACCAACGCCGCTTATCTGAAGTGCCGGCGGCGCGTGCTCGAATTCCTTTATGAGCGTCATCGCTTCGTTGAGGCGGCGTAAACCAAGGTTTAACGCGCAGACCGTCTACGCCTAAATAATCGACATCTCGCTCAATCCTTGTGCGCCGCACAAGGATTGAGCGAATCGCAAAATTAGCGTGCGAAAACGACATGCAAGCATTTCGGGCAAGGCGAATAAAGCGCTGAAATCCCTGTATTTCCAGATCTCTCGCAGTTGGCACGGAAATTGAACTGTCAATTTGCGACGCCAACGACGACGTCCCTCAACATCATCAATCAGCATCGTGAACTCGCCACCGGGGGTGAAGCCTCGGAGCACGCCTCCATGCCTGGAGGCCGAGCCTGCAACGACGCAGCGGTGAGCCTGGAAGGGATTATCAATGACGAAAGATCCGACTCTGAACTCCACTTGGATTTCGGACTGGCGCCCCGAAGACGAGGCGTTCTGGAATGCGACTGGCAAGACTATCGCGCGACGCAATCTGATCTGGTCGATCGTAGCCGAGCATATCGGCTTCTCGGTCTGGCTGATCTGGAGCATTGTCACCACCAAGCTGCCCCAGGCAGGCTTTCACTACACCACCGACCAGCTCTTTCAGCTCGTCGCCGTCCCCGGCCTGATCGGGGCCTTGATGCGCTTCCCGTATACATTTGCGGTCACGACGTTCGGCGGCCGTAACTGGACTATCTTCAGCGCGGCGGTGCTGTTCATCCCGACGCTGTCGCTCGCCTATTTCGTGAGCGAGCCGGATACGCCGTTCTGGCTCATGCTGCTGATTGCCTCGACCGCGGGCCTCGGCGGCGGCAATTTCGCCTCCAGCATGACCAACATCTCCTTCTTCTTTCCCGACCGGATGAAGGGATCGGCGCTGGGTCTGAACGCGGCCGGCGGCAATATCGGCGTGTCCAGCGTGCAGCTTCTCACCCCGATCCTGATGACGCTCGGCGTCATCAACCTGTTCCAGGCGACGCCGGTCGACGGCATCTTCCTGCAGAACGCCGGCCTGATGTGGGTGCTGCCGATCGCAATCGCGGTGTTCGGTGCCGTGTTCTTCATGAACAACCTGACCTCGGCCAAGTCGTCGGTGAAGAACCAGCTCGCGATCGTCAAGCGCAAGCATACCTGGATCATGGCGTATCTCTATATCGGCACGTTCGGATCCTTCATCGGCTACTCGGCGGCGTTTCCGCTGCTGATCAAGACGCAGTTCCCGGCGATGACGATCTCGATCGCGTTCCTGGGACCGCTGGTCGGCTCGCTGTCGCGTCCGCTCGGCGGCTGGCTCGCCGACAAGGTCGGTGGCTCCATCATCACGTTCTGGAACTTCATCGCGATGGCGGCGGCGACGATCGGCGTACTCTACTTCGTCGGAGAGAAGGACTTCATCGGCTTCCTGTCGATGTTCCTGATCCTGTTCGTCACGACCGGCATCGGCAACGGCTCGACCTACCGGATGATCCCATCGATCTTCCGCGAGGAGAACCTGTTCAAGGTGCGCGGCAAGGGCGATGCGGCACGCGCGCTCGCATTGAAGACGGCGAGCATCGAGAGCGGTGCGGCAGTCGGCTTCATCGGCGCGATCGGCGCGGTCGGCGGCTACCTGATCCCGAGCGGCTTCGGCAAGTCGATCGCCCTGACCGGCGGCCCGCAGCTCGCGCTCGCGATCTATCTCGCCTTCTACGCCTCCTGCCTCGGGCTGACCTGGTGGTTCTACCTGCGTCGTGGCCCGCAGCGCGAAGGCGCGCCAAGCCTCGCCGAAGCGCGGGTCTGAGCTTGGCACAAAAGTCGCTTCCCCCCGTACGCGGGGGGAAGCAAACCCGAAGGCCGCAGAATAGGGGACTTTCATGAGTGAACCGCTCGTCATCGTCGGTAACGGTATGGCGGCCGCGCGTCTTGTCGACGAGCTCGCCAAGACCGCGCTCGGACGCTACGCCATTGCCGTGATCGGCGAGGAGCCGCGGCTCGCCTACAATCGCGTGCTGCTCTCCTCCGTACTTGCCGGCGAGACCGGCTCGCACGAGATTGAGCTGAGGCCGGCCGGCTGGTGGCGCGATCGCGGCGTCACCGTGCGTTACGGTTATCGCGTCACCGAGATCGACACCGGCCGTCGTGAGCTCAAGATCGCCGGCGAAGAGAGCATGGAATATTCGAAGCTCGTGCTCGCCACCGGCTCGACGCCGCTGCGGCTCAATGTTCCCGGCGCCGATCTTGCCGGCGTGCACACCTTTCGCGACAGCCGCGACGTCGACCTGCTGCTGACGCTCGCCGCCGCTAGGAAGCGCGTCGTCGTGATCGGCGGCGGCCTGCTCGGCCTCGAAGCGGCCTATGGCCTTGCCAAGGCCGGCGCGCCGGTGACGCTTCTGCATCTGATGGACCGGCTGATGGAGCGCCAGCTCGATCTGCCCGCCGCCGACCTGCTCAAGACGCTGGTCGAGCGCAAGGGCGTTCGCGTCATGCTCAACGCCTCGACTGCGCGCATCCATGGCGAAGGCCATGTCGAAGCAGTCGAGCTCGCCGACGGCAGCCGCATCGAGGCCGACGCCGTGATCTTTGCGGCCGGCATCAAGCCCAATGTCGCGCTCGCCAACGAGGCCGGCATCGCGGTGAACCGCGGCATCGTCGTCAACGACGTAATGCAGACTGCCTCGCCCGACATTTTCGCGCTCGGCGAATGCGCCGAGCATCGCGGCATCTGCTACGGCCTGGTCGAACCGGCCTACGAGCAGGCGCGCGTGCTGGCGCGGCATCTCGCCGGCCGCCCTGCGGCCTATCAGGGCAGCGTGGTTTCGACCAATCTGAAGGTGTCGGGCGTCAGCGTGTTCTCCGCCGGGGACTTCATCGGCGGCGAGGGCAGCGAGAGCCTCGTGCTCTCTGACGCCAAGCGCGGCACCTACAAGAAGCTCGTGATCGCCGACGGCCGGCTCACCGGCGCCGTGCTGATCGGCGATACCGTCGATGCGCTCTGGTATCTCGAGCTGATCCGCACCCGTGAGAAGATCGCGGCCATCCGCACCGACATGATGTTCGGCCGCGCGCTCGCGCTGCCGCCGAAAGCTGCTTGATGGTGTTGCCTGAATGACTGCAATCGATCCGACGCTCCGCACAACCAAAACGACCTGCCCCTATTGCGGCGTCGGCTGCGGCGTGCTGGCGACGCCCGACGGTAGCGGCGGCGCGGCGATATCAGGCGATCCCGATCATCCCGCCAATTTCGGCCGGCTGTGCTCCAAGGGCTCCGCGCTCGGCGAGACCATCGGTCTCGAAAGCCGGCTGCTTTATCCGATGATCCGCTGCAAGGGCATGCTCGAGCGCGTCGCCTGGAGCGATGCGCTCGATCACGTCGCCCACCGCATGCAGCACATCGTCGCGCGCGACGGCGCCGACGCGGTCGCGTTCTACCTCTCCGGCCAGCTCCTGACCGAGGACTATTACGTCGCCAACAAGCTGATGAAGGGATTTGTCGGCACGGCGAACGTCGACACCAATTCGCGGCTCTGCATGTCGTCCTCCGTCGCCGGCCACCGCCGCGCGTTTGGCGCCGACACCGTGCCCGGCTGTTACGAGGATCTCGACCAGGCCGATCTGCTGGTCTTCGTCGGCTCGAACGCGGCATGGTGCCATCCGGTGCTGTTCCAGCGCATGCTGAGGAACAGGCAGGAGCGCGGCGCGCGCATGATCGTGATCGATCCGCGCCGCACCGACACCGCGAGCGATGTCGACCTGTTCCTTGGATTGAAGCCCGGCACGGATACCGCGCTGTTCTCCGGCCTCTTCGTTCATCTCGCCGACAATGGCGCACTCGACAACGACTACATCGCACAAAACACGAGCGGCTTCGACGATGCGCTGGCACGCGCCCGCAGCATCGCCGGCAGCGTCACCGCGACCGCGCTCGCCACCGGCCTGTCCGAGCAGGACGTCGCGACCTTCTTCCAGATGTTCCGCGATACGGAGCGCGTCGTCACGCTGTACTCGCAGGGCGTCAATCAGTCGGCGCAGGGCACCGACAAGGTCAACGCCATCCTCAACTGCCATCTCGCCACCGGCCGCATCGGCAAGGTCGGCGCCTCGCCGTTCTCGCTCACCGGCCAGCCCAATGCGATGGGCGGCCGCGAGGTCGGCGGCCTCGCCAACCAGCTCGCCGCGCATATGGGCTTCGCGCCGCCCGAGGTCGATCGCGTGCGGCGGTTCTGGAAGGCGCCGCGCATCGCCACCCATGAGGGGTTGAAGGCGGTGCAGTTGTTCGAGGCCATCAACCGCGGCGAGGTCAAGGCGTTGTGGGTAATGGGCACCAACCCGGCGGTATCACTCCCCGACGCCGATGTCGTGCGCGAGGCGCTGAAGAAGCTCGAGCTGTTCGTGGTCTCCGAGAATGTGCTCTCCAACGACACGGTCGAGGCCGGCCCGCACGTGCTGCTGCCTGCGCTCGCCTGGGGAGAGAAGTCGGGCACCGTCACCAATTCCGAGCGCCGCATCTCACGCCAGCGCTCCTTCCTGCCGGCGCCGGGCGAGGCGCGGCCGGATTGGTGGATCCTGAGCGAGGTGGCGAGGCGCCTCGGCTTCGGCGATAGCTTCAATTACAAATCGGCGGCCGAGATATTCCGCGAGCACGCCGCGCTCTCGGCCTTCGAGAACGACGGCAGCCGCGATTTCGACATCGGCGCGCTGAAGTCGATCTCCAATGAGGCGTTCGACGCGCTTGCGCCGGTGCAGTGGCCGGCGCGCGAAGGCCAGGCTTCCGGCGAGCGCTTCTTCGCGGGCGGCGGTTTCTTCACCAATGATGGCAAGGGCCGCTTCGTCGCGCCCGAGTTGCCGTCGCTGCGCAGCGAGATCAGCCCGGCACGGCCGCTCCGGCTCAACACCGGGCGCATCCGCGACCAGTGGCACACCATGACGCGCACGGGTTTGAGCCAACGGCTGGGCGCGCATCTGCCCGAGCCGTTCGTCGAGATCCATCCCGACGACGCCGGCAAATATGGCATTGTCAATGACGGCTTCGCCCGCATCACCACCGACTATGGCCAGTGTATCCTGAAGGCCGTCGTCAGCGGGGGCCAGCAGCGCGGCACGTTGTTCGCGCCGATCCACTGGAGTGCGATGAACACCTCGCACGGCCGCGTCGGTGCGCTGGTGCAGTCGTTCACCGATCCGTTCTCTGGCCAGCCCGAGTCGAAGGCGACACCGGCCGCGATTGCGCCGTATGAATATGTCTTCCGCGGCTTTGCGCTCTCGCGCAAGGAGCTCGATCTGCCGCCGCATCTGTGGTGGACGCGCGTGCGCGTCGCCGGCGGCTTCGGCTACCTGTTCGCCGACAACGCCGATCTCGCGCGCTGGCCGGCGTGGCTCGCTACCATCGGCGGCGAGGACGTCGCCGAGTACCGCGATTTCGGCGGCGGGGTCTATCGCGCGGCCTCGTTCGCCGGCGAGCGCGTGGAGACCTGCCTGTTCGTCGGGCCTGCTCATGACGCCGGCGACGGGGAGGTGGTGAAGAGCGTGTTCGCGGCTGACGTCGTCACCGACGAGCAGCGCCGCCTGCTGCTCTCCGGCAAATCCACCGAGGGCGCCGCCTCGACCGGTCCGATCGTCTGCGCCTGCTTCGGCGTCGGCCGCGGCACCATCTGCGACACCATCGCCGCCGGCGCGCGCACAGCGGCGGAGATCGGCGCAAGGCTGAAGGCCGGCACCAATTGCGGCTCCTGCATCCCGGAGCTGAGGCGGCTGATTGCGCAAACCGAAGCCGTTTCCGGCAAAGAGGCGAAGCTCGCGGGCGCGGCGCGCTAACGGCCGGGCTCTTTCCCATCGTCATTGCAAGCGCAGCGAAGCAGTCCAGAATCCCACCGCGGCGACAGTCTGGATTGCTTCGCTGCGCTCGCAATGACGGGTTGAGGCAGTTGCGCACGCTACCTCCCCAACGTCGTCCCGGCGAAGGCTGAGCGTGGGGCGTCGGCTTGCGCCAAGGCTGCCATGATATCTGCGCCAATCGACGGACCCGGTATTGTGGCCTATGCTCCCGCGCATCCCGCCACACACAACAACCACAACAACCATGATGTACCTGGAAACGCCGCCGCGCTTGATCGAAACGCAAATCTACTCCGCCATGCCCGACAAATTCCGCCGCAAGGGCGTGCGGACCGATTGGGCCGACGCCAACCGGCCGGGTATTGCGACGGACTCCTTCATCGAAGGCCCGTCATTCGACGCCGACGGTAATCTCTACGTCGTCGACATTCCCTTCGGCCGCATCTTCCGCATCGCGCCGGACGGCGAATGGTCGCTGGTGATTGAATATGAAGGCTGGCCGAACGGGCTGAAGATCGCGGCCGACGGCCGCATCCTGGTGGCCGACTATAGACATGGCATCATGCAGCTCGACGCCGGGGCAGGGCGCATCACGCCGGTGCTGACTGCGCGCAATTCGGAATCCTTCCGCGGCTGCAACGATCTGCATCTGGCCTCGAACGGCGACATCTATTTCACCGATCAGGGCCAGACCGGCCTGCATGATCCGAGCGGCCGCGTCTATCGGCTGGCGGCGAACGGCCGGCTCGATTGCCTCATCGACACCGGCATCAGCCCGAACGGGCTCGTGCTCGATCCGACCGAAACCGTGCTGTTCGTTGCAATGACGCGCGACAACGCGGTGTGGCGGCTGCCGTTCATGAAAGACGGCAGCGTCTCGAAAGTGGGGCGGTTCTGCTCGCTGTTCGGCACCAGCGGCCCTGACGGCATGACGATGGACGCCAAAGGCCGCTTGTTCGTCGGCCATGCGTCGCTCGGCCACGTCTTCGTGTTTGCGCCGAATGGCGAGTTGGTCGCGCGCATCAAATCGTGCGCGGGGCCGAACTGCACCAACGTCGCGATCGGCGGCGTCAGGAAGGATCGCCTCTACATCACGGAGTCTTCGACCGGCAGCGTGCTGGTCGCGGATATCGGTGAACTCTAGCATGGGATGATCGTTGACTTGCGCGGCGCCGCGCTCCCTTTCCAATGATGGGGAGAGAGGAGGAGCAGCGCTCGAACTGATGAACTGGATCAAGATATGAAATCAAATCCCTTCGGCCAGACCGGCACGAGCGTCTCCGTCATCGGGCAAGGCACCTGGTATCTCGACCACGGCGACCGCAGGCGCGCGATTGCGGCGCTTCAGCGCGGTCTCGATCTCGGCATGACCCACATCGACACCGCCGAGATGTATGGCGATGCAGAGCTCCTGATTGCGGATGCGATCGCGGGCCGCCGCGATGAGGTGTTCCTGGTGTCGAAGGTGCTGCCGAGCAACGCTTCGCGCAAAGGCACGATCACGGCCTGTGAGCGATCGTTGAAGCGGTTGAAGACCGACCGGCTCGATTGCTATTTGTTGCATTGGCGCGGCTCCTATCCGCTCGAGGACACCGTCGCCGCTTTCGAGGAACTGGTGAAGGCCGGCAAGATCAAGTCCTGGGGCGTCTCCAATTTCGATGCCGACGATCTCGATGAGATGCTCGAAGTCGCCGGCGAAGGCAGGATCGCCTGCAACCAGGTGCTCTATCATCTGAAGGAGCGTGCGATCGAGCACGCTGTGATCCCCTGGTGCGAGCGGCACGGTGTGGCGGTGGTGGCCTATTCGCCGTTCGGCCACGACGACTTCCCCGCCAACGGCGGCAAGGGCGGCGCCGTGCTCGCGCGCATCGCAGAGGCGCATCGCGCCAAGCCCCGGCAGGTCGCGCTGAGCTTCCTCACCCGTGCAACTACGGTGTTCGCAATTCCGAAGGCGTCGTCCGCGGAACATGCTGGCGAAAATGCGATGGCTGGCGATCTCGCGCTGACGAAAGACGAGATTGCGGCGCTCGATACGGCGTTTCCGCGTGGCCCGAAGCCGCGCAGCCTGCCGATGCTGTAGTGCACAAACGCGTATTATTAATGGAGCGTTGACACGCGCGCTCGTCAGCGCATATCGGCATCCTGTTTTCGGAAGTTGTGAACCGCGCCCAATTGTCGTTTTTTACGAGGGTACTCGATTCGCATTTTTCCGAGTTCCAGCCGTGACCCCGCCGCCCGCCGCAGCCGCAAGGCTCGACAATATCTCCATGCCCGTGCCGGAGAAGAAGCAGGCTCGCCGCCGCGCACCCGCGCGCGTCGATCATCCCTTCAAAGGCATCTCACTGGTGCTGTTGTCGACGGTGTTCCTCGGCTGCTCCGACGTCACCGCGAAATATTTATCGTCGAGCTTGCCGTCGATCGAGATCACCTGGATCCGCTTCCTGACCTTCGCGCTGATGTTCGTGCCGGTGATGCTGCCGGGCTCGCCGTTCCATGCAATGCGTACCGAGCGGCTCGGCCTTCATGTCATGCGCGGCGCGGCACTGCTTGGCTCGTCCTTGTTCTTCATCACAGGATTGGGATTCCTGCCGATCGCGGAAGCCTCCGCCACCGGCTTTGTTTCGCCATTGTTCGTGACCGCGTTGTCGATCTTCTTCCTGAGCGAGAAGGTCGGCTTGCGCCGCTGGATCGCAACCGCGATCGGCCTGATGGGCGTGATGATCATCCTGCGGCCGGGCTCGAGCGCGTTTCACGCCGCTGCGTTCTTCCCGATCGTGTCGGCCTTCTGCTGGGCTGCCGCCTTGATCCTGACGCGCATGATGAGCGGCCGCGAAGCCGTCGCCACCACCATGGCCTATTCGGCGCTGACGGGCGTCGCCATTCTTTCCCTGATGGTGCCGTTCGTCTGGGTCACGCCGAGCTGGAGTGCGATCGGCTTCGGCATCTTCATCGGCGTCGCATCGACGGTGGGCCAATGGATCGTGGTGCTCGCCTATCGCTACGGCGATGCCTCGGTGCTGGCGCCGTTCTCCTATACGCAACTGCTGTGGGTCAGTATTTTGGGCTTCTTCCTGTTCGGCGAGGTGCCGGACGTCTGGACCGTCACCGGCGCGGCCTTCATCGTCGCCAGCGGCCTCTACATCGCCCATCGCGAGCGTATCCGCCGCGCGCAGCTCCTGGTGCTGGAAGAGCGTTCGCCGAACGCCTGACGCAATATCGCGCCTGGCGCGTCGTGCTACAGAATCTTACCGCAGAGGGACTTTGGATTGCTTCGCGGAGCCTGTCATCGGGCCGCGCTTCGCGCGGACCCGTTGGCTCGCAATGACGGGAGCGAGTATGCCTCACACCGGCAGCGCGATCGAATACTTCACCTGGCTCAGCGCAAAGCTCGACTCGATCGACGCGATGCCGTCGAGGCGGGTCAGCTTGTTCTTAAGGAACGCTTCATAGGAGGAGAGATCGGCAGCGACGACGCGGAGCAGGTAATCGCGGTTGCCGGTCATCAGATAGCATTCCAGCACCTCGTCCCATTTCGAGATCGCGCGCGCAAAGCGGTTGAGGTCCTCCTCCTTTTGCCGCGCGAGCTTGATCGAGATGAAGACGCTGACGTGCAAGCCCAGCGCCTTCTGGTCGACGGTCGCGACGTAGCGGGTGATGACGCCGCGCTCCTCCAAGAGCTTGACCCGGCGATGGCAGGGCGAGACCGAGAGGCCGACCTTGTCGGCGAGCTCCTGCATGGTCAGGCGGCTGTCAGTCTGGAGCAAAGCGAGGATCTTGCGGTCGATGGCGTCGAGGTCGGGCATTGGAATGAAACCTGTTCTACGAGCTCTCCATTGGTAAGATATCCCAATATCGGGAGGTATGGCGCGAAAAATTGAGAAGTTTGGCGCCGCTCCCGGGCGTATCATCGGGGCGTTATGTCCGGGAGCCGTGCCATGCCCGTCGATTCCGCCCGCCTCGAAACCCTGTCCGCACTGAGCCGCAAGGTGCTGTGGCTGTCGTCGTGGACGATCCATCACGCCAACCACATTCGTCTGAACGCGGACGGCCTCAAGGTCGGCGGCCACCAGGCCTCATCCGCCTCGCTCGCCACCATCATGTCGGCGCTCTATTTCTCGGTGCTGAAACCAGAGGACCGCGTCGCCGTGAAGCCGCATGCGAGCCCGGTGTTCCACGCCATCCAGTATCTGTTCGGCCGGCAGACTCGCGAGAAGCTGGAGAATTTCCGCGGCTTCAAGGGCGCGCAGTCCTATCCTTCGCGCACCAAGGATATCGACGACGTCGACTTCTCGACCGGTTCGGTCGGCCTCGGTGTTGCGCAGACGCTGTTCGCCTCGCTGGTGCAGGACTACGTCAAGTCACATGGCTGGATGAAGGACCGCCGCGAGGGACGGATGATCGCGCTGGTCGGCGACGCCGAGATGGACGAGGGCAACATCTTCGAGGCGCTCGCGGAGGGCTGGAAGCACGGCCTGCGCAACACTTGGTGGGTGGTCGACTATAACCGTCAGTCGCTAGATGCCGTCGTGCGCGAAGGGCTCTGGGAAAAGTTCGAGACCATGTTCCGCAATTTCGGCTGGGACGTGATGATCGTGAAATACGGCCGCTTGATGCGCGAGGCCTTCGCCGAGCCCGGCGGCGAGGCGTTGAAAACCTGGATCGACAATTGCCCGAACGCGCTCTATGCGGCGCTGTGCTTCCAGGGTGGCGCGGCGTTCCGCAAGCACCTGCACGACGAGATCGGCGATCAGGGCCCGATCACGAAGCTGATCGACCGCCGCAGCGACGACGAGCTCTTGGCGCTGATGTCGAACCTCGGCGGCCACGACATGGCGAGCATGCTGGAGGCGTTCGAATCCATCGATCACGATCGCCCCGTCTGCTTCATCGCCTACACCATTAAGGGTGTCGGCCTGCCGTTCCAGGGCCACAAGGACAACCACGCCGGCCTCATGACGGTCGCGCAGATGGAGAAGTGGCGCGCGAGCCAGGACATCCGGCCCGGCCACGAGTGGGACAAGTTCGAAGGTCTTTCGCAGGATGCTGCCGAGCTCGAAGCGTTCCTCGCGCGCGTGCCATTCAACCAGGACGGCCGCCGGCTGACCGCGCCCGCAGTCGAGGTGCCGTCGCAGCTCACCTTCAAGCCGTCGCCGCAGATGTCGACCCAGCAGGGCTTTGGCCTCGTGCTGAACGAGATCGCGCGCAGCGGCAGCGAGCTTGCCAAGCGCATCGTGACGACCTCACCTGACGTCACCGTCTCGACCAATCTCGGTCCCTGGGTGAACCGACGCGGCCTGTTCGCGCGCGCCGAGAAGGCGGACCTATTCCGCAGCGAGAAAATTCCCTCCACCTATAATTGGGATGCGTCGCCCAAGGGCCAGCATCTCGAGCTCGGCATCGCCGAGATGAATCTGTTCATCATGCTCTCGGCGCTCGGTCTGTCGCATCAGATCAACGGCGAGCGGCTGCTGCCGGTCGGCACGCTCTACGATCCCTTCATCGAGCGCGGCCTCGATGCGCTGAACTATGCCTGCTACCAGGATGCGCGCTTCATGGTGGCGGCGACGCCGTCCGGCATCACGCTCGCGCCCGAGGGCGGCGCGCATCAGTCGATCGCGACGCCGCTGATCGGCATGGCGCAGGATGGACTCGCCTCGTTCGAGCCGGCTTTCGTCGACGAGCTCGCCGTGATCATGGGCTGGGGTTTTGACCACATGCAGCGCGATGCGGGCGAGGGCGGCTCGGTTTACTTGAGGCTCTCGACGCGCACGATCGAGCAGGCGCAGCGGATCATGACGCCCGAGTTGGCGAAGGGCATCACCGACGGCGGCTATTGGCTGCGCAAGCCCGGTCCCAATGCCGAGGTCGTGATCGCCTATACCGGTGCGATCGCGCCGGAAGCGATCGAGGCGACCGGCTTCATCGGCGAGAGCCGGCGCGACATCGGCCTGCTCGCAATCACCTCGGCGGACCGCCTCCACGCAGGCTGGACTGCCGCGCGAAAGTTGCGGCGCGATCATCGCGGCGTGCAGCACTTGAGCCACATCGAAAAGCTGCTGGCACCGCTGCCGCGCGACTGTGGCATCGTGACCGTAATCGACGGCCATCCGGCGGCACTCGGCTGGCTCGGCAGCGTCCGCGGACATCGCGTCGAGGCGCTCGGCGTCGAGCGGTTTGGCCAGACCGGCGCGATCGCCGACCTCTATCGCCACTACGGCATCGACGCCAACGCCATCATCGATGCGGCCGAAAGCCTCACCACCGGCGCGCCGGTGCTCCATCGCAAGATGGCGGTGTGATCGTTCGCATGGGCCCCGGCTCAGCAGCGCACCGCTACTGGACAATGCTTCGCATCGCCAGGGAAGCGCTGCGCTGCGTCCGGGCACGAGAGTGGTTGGGCTCGGTACAATCTCGTGTCCTGGACGCGGCGCGACATGAAATGTCGCGACGCTGAGCCGGGACCCATGGCCGCGCTTGCCTCCCTTCGCGACGCGCTCCATATTCCGTCCGCCGCAACGCTGGCTCCGCATATGGCGGGTTCAACTGCTGACGCTTTCGTGCGAGGATGCCTGCCGAAACGCCCCCTCCATGCCCCCAAGAAGAGGTCAAAGATGGTCAATCGCATGCAATTCTACATCGACGGCGCCTGGGTCGATCCCGCCGTCAAGAAGTCCACGCCCGTCGTCAATCCGGCGACGGAAGAGGCGATGTACGAGGTTGCGCTCGGCTCCAAGGCCGACGTTGACAAGGCCGTTGCGGCCGCCAAGCGCGCCTTCCAGACTTACTCCCAGACCAGCCGCGAGGAGCGCGTCGCGCTGCTCTCCAAGATCATCGAGGTCTACAAGGGCCGTCTCAAGGAAATCGGCGCGGCCGTCTCCGACGAGATGGGCGCACCGCTGCCGATGGCGGAGAAGCTCCAGGCCGGCGCCGGCCTCGGTCACCTCATGACCACGCTCGACGTGCTCAAGAACTATCACTTCGAGGAACCCGCTGGCACCGCCATGGTGCTGCGCGAGCCGGTCGGTGTCGTCGGCATGATCACGCCCTGGAACTGGCCGCTCAACCAGATCGCCTGCAAGGTCGCGCCCGCGCTCGCTGCCGGCTGCACCATGATCCTCAAGCCGTCCGAGTTCACGCCGACCTCGGCGCTGATCTTCGCGGAGATCCTCCATGAAGCCGGCGTGCCGATGGGCGTGTTCAACCTCGTCAACGGCCTCGGCCCCGAGGTCGGCGCTGCCATGAGCGAGCATCCCGACATCGACATGATCTCGTTCACCGGCTCGACCCGCGCCGGCATCGATGTCGCCAAGCGCGCGGCTCCGACCGTGAAGCGCGTCAGCCAGGAGCTCGGCGGCAAGTCGCCGAACGTCATCCTCGAAGGTGCGGACCTCACGAAGGCGGTGACCGGCGGCGTGATGCACATGTTCAACAATTCGGGCCAGTCCTGCAACGCGCCCTCGCGCATGATCGTGCCGCTGTCGAAGATGAAGGAAGTCGCCGCGATCGCGAAGGCGGTCGCCGACAAGACCAAGGCCGGCGATCCGCGCGCCGAGGGCACCACCATCGGCCCCGTCGTCAACCGCGGCCAGTGGGACAAGATCCAGGCGCTGATCAAGAAGGGCATCGACGAGGGCGCAACGCTCGTCGCCGGCGGCCCGGGCCTGCCCGAAGGCGTCAACAAGGGCTTCTATGTCCGCCCGACCATCTTTGCCGACGTCACCAATGAGATGACGATCGCCCGCGAGGAGATCTTCGGGCCGGTGCTCACCATCATCGGCGCCAAGGACGAGGCCGATGCCGTGCGCATCGCCAACGATACGCCCTACGGTCTTGCCGGCTACGTCTCGGCCGACACGGTCGAGAATGCCAAGAAGGTCGCGCGCCAGATCCGTGCCGGCAACGTCAACCTCCAGGGCGTGCCGAATGACCGCACCGCGCCGTTCGGCGGCTACAAGCAGTCGGGCAACGGCCGCGAGTGGGGCAAGTACGGCCTCGAGGACTTCCTCGAGGTGAAGGCGGTCGCCGGCTTCAACGCGGCGTAAGCGTTACTGTCCGGAACGACGCCGGAGCGGGAAGTCGCTCCGGCGTTGTCGTTCGATTAAGCGAAGCAATCCAGAATCCTTCCGCGGAGACAGTCTGGATTGCTTCGTCGCAAGAGCTCCTCGCAATGACGGAGGAGGGACTACCCGCCGACCGCGCCTTGCGTGTTCACGTACAGCGCATAGATCGACTGGCTCGCCGCCATGAACAGGCGGTTGCGCTTGACGCCGCCGAAGCAGAGGTTGGCGCAGCGCTCGGGCAGCGCGATGCGGCCGATCATGACGCCGTCGGGCGCGAAGACCACGACGCCGTCGAGCTCGGGATCGCCCATGCCCCAGCCGCACCAGAGATTGCCGTCGATGTCGCAGCGCATGCCGTCCGGCGTGCCGGGACCTGCATCGATGAACACGCGCTTGTTGGAGATCGTGGTGCCGTCGGGTGAGACGTCATAGGCGAGGATCTTGCGGTTCGGCAGCCCACGCGACTCCACGACGTAGAGGATCTTCTCGTCCGGCGAGAAGCACAGTCCGTTTGGCCCAAGCACGCCCTCGGCAACAATGGTCGCCTTGCCGCTTGCAGGATCGAGCCGATAGACGTTCGGATCGATCTCGGACTCGGCCTTGTAGCCCTCGTAATTGCCGAGCAGGCCGAAAGTGGGGTCGGTGAACCAGATCGATCCGTCGGACTTCACCACGACGTCGTTCGGCGAGTTCAACCGCTTGCCGCCAAAGGAATCCATCAGCACCGTGATCTCGCCGTCATATTCGGTGCGCACCACGCGCCGGCCGCCGTGCTCGCAGGTGATCAGCCGGCCCTGGCGGTCGCGCGTGTTGCCGTTGGCGAAATTGGAGGGCTTGCGATAGACGCTGACGGCGCCGGTCTCCTCCTCCCATTTGATGATGCGCTGGTTCGGAATGTCGCTGCACAGGAGATATCGCCCATCGCCGAACCACACCGGGCCCTCGGCCCAGCGCAGGCCGGTGGCAAGCCGTTCCACGGCCGAGAGCTTCAACCAGTATTTTTCGAAACGGGGATCGAGTGCATGAATCGCCGGATCGGGGTAATAGGTCGCCGGCCGCCAGCCTTGAGGCCTTTCACCTTGAGGCCGTTCTTGGGTGTGGGACGATGCATCGCTCATTGCAGTTCTCGTTATTGCGTTCCCTCTGCCCAAGTCTGCTATCATTAGAGACCTACGACCGCAAATCGGTCACTACCGACGAGGAAAGACATGCCGCGCATTTTGATGACTGGAGCTTCAGGGGGAATCGGCTCGAGCTTGCGTAAGTTGCTGCCGCCGATCTATCCGGATCTCCTGCTCTCTGACATCAAGCCGCCCGCCAATCTCGCCCCGAACGAGAAGTTCAAGGCGGCCGACCTGTCCGATCTGGCGCAATGCGAGGCGATCTGCGAGGGCGTCGACGGCATCCTGCATTTCGGCGGCTATTCGGTCGAAGGCTCCTGGGACGATATCCTCCAGGCCAACATCATCGGCGGCTACAATTTGTTCGAGGCGGCGCGCAAGAAGGGCGTCAAGCGCGTGGTCTTCGCCTCATCCAACCACGCGGTCGGCTTCTACCCCCGCCACCACAAGATCGGCACCGACGTGACCCCGCGTCCCGACGGCCGCTATGGCGTCAGCAAGGTGTTCGGCGAAGCGGTCGGTGCGCTCTATGCCGACAAGCATGGGCTGCAAGTGACCTGCATCCGCATCGGCAATTTCGGCGAGATGCCGCTCGATCATCGTCGGCTCGCGATCTGGCTGAAGCCGGAAGACCTCGTGCAACTCTGCCGCATCGGGCTCGAACATCCCGACATCCATTTCGAGATCTTCTACGGTGCCTCGCTGAACGAGCGCGCGTGGTGGGACAACCACCGCGCCTACGAGTTCGGCTATCGCCCGACGGGCCGCGCCGAGGATTTCTGGCAGCACGCGATGGCCGAGCAGGCCAAACTGAAGCCGGACCCGGTCGGCGACTATTTTCAGGGCGGCACGTTCTGCAGCATGGAGTTCGATGCCGATCCGAGCCGGATCATCGACTGGACGAAGCGCTAGGGCGGACGAGTAATAGTTGACGCGGTGCGGGCCGGACATTCACCTGCTTTTCAGCAGGGAGAGACCGACTCGCATCGTCGAAGCGCATCATTTCGCAACGCGCGCTTCCTGCTGTTTGGTCACGTGCCAGAGCACAACATGATAGTGCGGCACATCCACTCCGGGGTGACCCGGGTTGAAGTAGAAGCTGACATGATCGACTGATCCCGCGGACCCCGTTCCCTCCAACGACTTGTGATCGTCGATGTCTTTGTTCGGGACCATGTACACCGTCGCGACCAAACGATCCTTGCGATCGAAGCACAGGAACGGCCCCAGCGGCAACGTGTCGGGCTTGACGAAGATGATACCGAGGCCCGGAAAGAATTTTGGGAAGTTCACGAGGTCGCTGATCCGCTTGTATCCGTTTTTTTCGGCGATTTTCCGCTGATTTGGCGGCGGACGAACGGCTTCGTGCTTCGCTTCGTGCTTCCTGTGCGCCTTGCCACGTCGGTAAGAGGCTGTCCTGGTTTGCCCGACCTTGCCGGCCGCTGGCGCCGCCGCCGGTGGCGCCGCGGCGGGTGGTGCCGCAGCCGGCGCGAGCGTCTGCGGCGCTGGTGGCGAGAAGGCTGGTGGCGAGAAAGGAGCAAACTGGGCGGCCGGACGCCTCACGTCGGCGATCAAAGCGAGCAACGCAACCAGGGCTGCGCTTACAAGCGCATTGCGCATCGACACCTCCCGAGGTTTGCTTGCCAAAGTTTGCTCACTTGGCCGGATTGCGTTCTCGCCAGCGCAAGAAATCCCGGAACAATTCTTCGCGGTCGGGCGGATTGGCGGTTGGCTTTCCCTCGAGGAATCGGCCGAACGCCCTGCGAAGCGCGGCCTCGCCGCCCGATTGCTGCTGGAGCCAGCGCTCTGCCGGTCGGAATCGTCGCCATCCGGGGAGCAGCGCGGCCAGGTTCACCTCGCGCCACTTAGGGTGATGTTGGTCGCCGAGAAATTCAGGAAAGCGCGTGAACAATGTCTGGACGAACAATTCCAGCAGCCGAAACCGCTCGTTGCGGGTCGGCCAGTTGTAGACGAAGAGGGCAGATTTGACCGCAATCGTATCGACGTTCGCATCGGCGGCGATGATGTTCGGGTAGTCTTCGTGGCGGAGCGTTGATGGCAGATAATCTTGCTGCAGCAGCTCCAGGGAATAGGGGATGGGCAGGAAGTGAATACCGCCGGCTTGCGGGGCATGCGTCAGGAAGCTGACCGGTTTTCCTGACACCAGCAGAGCGGCGGAGAGGTCGCCCTTCTGCAGACCATCCAGCGCGGCCTCCGGTCCCAGGTTCGATTCGCTGATCTTCACGCCCAGCCGGTTCAACACCTCGCGGCCAAGGACGGCGCCGGCACTGCCGTCTTCGCCGAGATTGACCCTCTTTCCTGCCAGGTCCGGCAGGCTTCCGATCTCCGGCCGCGCGAGAAGATGGAACTCTTCGATATAGAGCGGGGCAATGTAGGCAAGCTTGTCAGAGATGTCTCCGAACGTCCTCGTCTCCCGAAGCCGGTCAACCAGGACGACAGGCGCGATTGCCACGTCGGCACCTGCGAGGGTGAGCACGTCAAGGACGTTGCGGACGCCGCCGTTTCCCACGATGGGCAGGACCCGCAAAGCAACCTCGCCATGAGGGCCGGTCTCCTGGCCGCTAGCAAGCGTGGTCGCAATGTCCTGAGCGATCCCGAATTCAGTGCATTGCGGCGTACCGGTTACGAATCCCACCGTATACGGGTCCGCAGATCGCCCCGTTTCCTTCCTGGGAGTGCCTTCTTTTCGCGGAGACGCCTTCGCGAGCTCGCTCGGGGAATTGGGCGGCCGCTTTTGCGCGAGGCAGTCCTGGACCTGTCCGCCGAGCCAGGCCGCCGCAATCAAGGCGATGAACAAACCGGCCCGCATCGCTCCGCAGACCCTCATTGTTCAAACCTGCTCGCCCAGGCCAGCCCTCGCTTGGCGGCAACTGCTCAGGCAAATCCGGCCACGTCCGAAGCACCGCTGGGCAAATCGATCTCGCTAAAGCCTTCCAACGCGCCCAGGCCAGCGACGTTCCGTCAAGGAGTGTGCGGCTCGCTCGTGGCGGGAAATTGCCCAACTAGCGCCCAGCCTTATCCTCCGCGATGCGCTTCAGATAATCCGACTTGCTGAACTGCATGTGATCGACGCAGAGCTGAGCCAGGGCCCAGCTATCGCGGCCCTTCAACAGCTCGATCATCAGCTCGTGCTGGCGCTTCGACAGCGCCAGCCCCTCGCGGTCGGCGAGATTCTTCGCGCGCATAGGCAGCGTCAGGTTCATGTAGTCCTGGAGCGAGTGTACCAGATAGGGATTGCCGCAGGCGCCGAACAGCGCGACATGGAAGGCATCGTTGGTCTCGTGAATGCCGCGCAGGTCCTGCAACTCGGCCCTGGCGCAATATTGCCGCTGCAGCTCAATGAGCACGTCGATCAGGCTTTGCGGCGCGGGCAGCGGGATCATCAGCGCGGCCTGCCGCGTCAACATTTCCCGGACCTCGTAGATCTGCCGGACCTCCTCGGCCGAGTAGAACCGCACGGTGGCACCGACATTCTTCTCGCGGCGGACGATGCCGCGCCGCTCCGCCTCCATCAGCGCCTGGCGCACGAAGTGCCGCGAAGTGCCGTAGCGCGCCATCAGCGCGTCTTCGGTCAGGCGCGCGCCGGGCGCGAGACGGCCGAAGATGATGTCCTCCTCGAGTCGCGCGACGACATCGTCCGGGTCGTCGCGCCGAACCGTCACGGCGTTCGCGGTGCGAATGTGCTGCATCCCTCCAGCCTCCAGCAGGGCTCCCCGGTCCCGCCATCCCTGTGGAGCAGGGAGCAGTCAGATTGTCAATAATCTGGAGCGCTCGACCGCCGTTCTGTGATGAATTCGCCGAAGCGAAGGCCAATCTTATTGACAATCAGGGGGCAGGCTGTACGACAATGGCTAGGCGGAATGGAGTGGCATGATGACGAGTGGCTTGCGCAAGGGTCTGACGAGCTATGGCGACGCCGGCTTCTCGCTGTTCCTGCGCAAGGCGTTCATCAAGGCCATGGGCTATTCCGACGACGCGCTCGAGCGCCCCATCGTCGGCATCACCAACACCTATAGCGACTACAATCCCTGCCACGGCAACGTGCCGCAGATCATCGAGGCCGCCAAGCGCGGCGTGATGCTGTCGGGCGCGATGCCGTTCGTGTTTCCGACCATCTCGATCGCCGAGAGCTTTGCGCATCCGACCTCGATGTATCTGCGCAACCTGATGGCGATGGACACCGAGGAGATGATCCGCGCCCAGCCGATGGACGCGGTGATCGTCATCGGCGGCTGCGACAAGACGCTGCCTGCGCAGGTGATGGCGGCGATCAGCGCCGATCTGCCGACTGTGGTCATTCCGGTTGGGCCCATGGTGGTCGGCCATCACAAGGGCGAGGTACTGGGCGCCTGCACCGACTGCCGCAGGCTGTGGGCCAAGTATCGCGCCGGCGATATCGACGATGCCGAGATCGAGGCGGTCAATGGACGCCTGGCGCCGTCGGTCGGCACCTGCATGGTGATGGGCACGGCCTCGACCATGGCCTGCATGATCGAGGCGCTCGGCCTGTCGTTGCCGATGAGCGCAACCATTCCGGCGCCACATGCCGAGCGCTTCCGCCTGGCGGAGGCGAGCGGCAAGGTTGCTGCGGAGATGGCGAAGACGAAGGGGCCGAAGCCGAGCGAAGTGCTGACGCCGGCCTCGTTCAGGAATGCGCAGGTCGTGCTCCAGGCGATCGGCGGCTCGACCAACGGTCTGATCCATCTGACCGCGATGGCGCATCGCTCGCCGCACCGGCTCGATCTCGAGGCCTTCGACAAGCTCGGCCGCGAGGTGCCGGTGCTGGTCGATCTCAAGCCGTCCGGCGAGCACTATATGGAGCATTTCCATCACGCCGGCGGCGTGCCGAAGCTGCTGGCGCAGCTCGGCGATCTCATCGATCTCGACGCCAGGACCATCACGGGGCAGACGCTGCGCGATGTCGTGGCGAATGCGGAAGAGGTGCCCGGTCAGGACGCGATCCGCTCCCGCGACAATCCGATCAAGCCGGAAGGCGGCCTTGCCGTCCTGCACGGCAATCTCGCGCCACGCGGCGCGGTCATCAAGCAATCGGCCGCGAGCCCGAAATTGTTGCAGCACACCGGGCGTGCCGTCGTGTTCGAATCCGTCGAGGACATGACCCTGCGGGTCGACGATCCCGATCTCGATGTGAACGCTGACGACGTGCTGGTGCTGCGCAATGCTGGTCCGAAGGGCGCGCCCGGCATGCCCGAAGCGGGCTATCTGCCGATCCCGAAGAAGCTCGCGCGGGGCGGCACCAAGGACATGGTGCGTATTTCGGACGCGCGCATGAGCGGCACGGCGTTCGGCACCATCGTGCTGCACATCACGCCGGAATCCGCCGTCGGCGGTCCGCTTGCGCTGGTGAAGAACGGCGACATGATCCGGCTGGACGTTGCCAAGCGCAGCATCGAGCTGCTGGTCAAGGCCGCGGAGCTGGAACGGCGCCGCGCTGCGCTGAAGCCGATCGCTGCGCCGGACGAGGCGCGGCGCGGCTACGCCTGGCTTTTCAACGAGACCATCTTGCAGGCCGATGAGGGCTGCGACTTCGATTTCATGCAGAGGACTGGGCAAGTGACTGGGAAGGGGTGACCAACCACCCGAAAACGTAGCTCAGACCGCAAAAGCGGCGGGCGATAAAACAGGGGCAAACGATGATTGCACGATCCATGCGTGGGTTGGCGGCTTTGGCCGCCGTCCTGTTCGTCGCTGGGGCCGGGGCGCAGGAGGTGAAGCATTATCGCTTCGCCTACGACCAGCCGCGCAATACCGGCTATTCCATCGCGGGTGACCTCTTCGCCGACAAGCTCAAGGAATTGAGCAAGGGGACGATGATCATCGATCAGTATCCCGGCGCTCAGCTCGGGCAGGAGCCGCAGGTCCTCCAGCTCGTGAAATCCGGCGATATCGAATTCGCCATCATCTCGTCGGCCAACACGGCGACGATCTCGCCGCAGGCCGGCGTGATGTCGCTGCACTTCCTGTTCCGCGACGAGAACCACGTGATCAAGGGGCTGGCCGATCCCCGCGTGTTCGAAGCGCTCAAGACCATGATCGAGGAGACAACGCAGGGCCTGCATGTGATCGCAACCGGCTCGCAGGGCGTGCGCCACATGTACTCCAAGAAGGAGATTCACAACGTCGGCGACATCAAGGGGCTCAAGGTCCGCGTCCAGGCGACCGCGACCGAGGACACCATGTTCCCGGCCTATGGCGCCCAGACCGTGCATATGCCGTTCGGCAGCGTCTACACCTCGCTGCAAACCGGTGTCGTGGACGTCGCCGAGAACAGCATCAACGTCTACCTCGTCAACAAGCACTACGAGGTTGCCCCTATCCTGAACATCACCGAGCACGAGGCCAATAATGCGCTGGTGTTCGTCTCCGACAAGCTCTGGCAGAGCCTGTCCGCCGAGCAGAAGCAGTGGGTACAGACGGCGGCCAACGAGATCAGCACCAAGGAGCCGCAGAAGGCGTTCGAGCTCGAGCGGACCGCGGCCGAGAAGCTGAAGAAGATGGGCGTCAAGATCGTCCAGGACGTCGACAAGAAGAGCTTCACGGCGATCGCCGATCCCTATCTCGACAAGCTCGCCAAGGAGCTCGGCCCGCACGCCGAGAAGATCAAGAACCTGATCCGGTCGGTTAACTAGGCTGGGCTTGCCGTCACCTCCGCGAGTCGGGCCGGCGTAAGCCGGGACGATGGGGAAAGTAAATGGCCATCGCCGACAAACTGGTTCTCAGACGGCAGCGTCACCTCAAATGGCGCGCGCTCGACTGGCTCGAGCTCGCGCTGATGCTTCTCTGCGGCACGTTGTGCTTCGGCTTCTCGCTGTCGGTGACCGCCGACATCGTTACCCGCACCATCGGCCATCCCTGGCTGTGGCTCCAGGAAGTCACCTCGACGCTGTTCATCTATGCGATCTTCATCGGCACGGCGGCCGCGACAAGGCGCAACGACCATCTCTATCTCACCGCGATCTCCGAGGCGATGCACGGCACGCCGCGGCTGATCGTGGAAGTCGTCATTCGCATCGTCGTTCTCGGCGTCGCCTTCTGCCTGATCTGGTACGGCTATCAGAATTATCTGCGCGGCTTCGGCAGCTTCCGCCTGCCGTCGGGTACGCCGATTGCCTCGCTCTATGCCATCATCCCGCTGTCGGGCGTGCTGATAGGCCTGTTCACCATCGAGCAGCTTGTCAACGGCCTTCGGAACGGTTTTGACCATCCCGAGCCACCGGACGAGGACGCAACGCCCGTCGTTACAGACGCACAGATGAGGGCGCAGCCGTGAGCGCACCAGTCGTCCTGGCCTTGATGTCCTTCTGCTTCCTGTTCTTCGGTTATCTCGGCGTGCCGGTGCCGTTTTCGCTGATGGCCGGCGTATTCATCGGTGCGATCCTCTCGGACGTCTCCCTTGCCGCGATCATCCAGAAGATCTTTGACGGCGTGGACTCCGAGGCGCTGCTGGCGATCCCGTTCTTTCTGCTGGTCGGCGAGCTCATGAGTTCGGCGAATGTCGTGGTGCGGATCGCGAACTTGTCGGTGTCGCTGGTCGGGCACATCAGGGGCGGCCTGTCGCAGGTCGTGGTCGTCTTCAGCATGTTCTTTTCGGAGATGTCCGGCTCGACCACCGCCGACGTCGCCGTGATGAGCCGCGCGCTGGGCGGTCCAATGAAGCGCGAGGGCTATGAGCCCGCCTTCATCGCGGCCATCATCGCCTCGGCCTCGACCATCGCGGCGCTGGTGCCGCCGAGCATCACGGCCGTGGTCTATGGCGCGGTCGGCAATGTCTCGATCGCCGGCCTGTTCATGGCGGGCGTGGTGCCGGGCCTCATGATCGGCTTCGGCCTGATGATCTACTGCTATTTCTTCGGGCCTTCGGGCTTGCGCAAGCCGCGGGCGCCGTTGCGCCAGGTGGCGTTCGCTGCCGGCGATGCCGCCTTGCCGCTGATGATCCCGGTGATCCTGCTCGGCGGCATCCTGACCGGCTGGTTCACGCCGACGGAGGCCGGCGTCGTCGCCGTGGCCTGGATTATCCTGGTCGTGATCCCCGCGCTCAATCGCGGCCACTTCAAGAAGATCCCTTACGATTTCTGCCTCGCCGGCCTGATCTTCTCGCTGCCGCTGATCACGATCGGCGCCGCCAACGCCTTCGGCTGGATGCTGGCCTATTTGCGTGGCGCGAACTACATCGCGGAATGGATCACCTCCATCGCCGGCAACGATCCGCATCTGATCATGCTGTTGATGGTGCTGCTGTTCACCGTGGTGGGTGACTTCATCGAGCCGGTGCCGACCATCATCATCTTCATGCCGCTGGTCAACGCGCTGACGGAGGCGGGCGACATCAATGGCGTGCATATGGGCGTGGTGCTGATCGCCACGCTCGCGTTCGGCCTGATTACGCCGCCCTATGGGCTGGTGCTGCTGATGGCGTCGAAATTCGTCGGCATCAGCTTCGCCAAGGCGTTGCGCGCGGCGCTGCCGATCTACGTCGTGTTCTTCGCCACCATCGCGTTTGCGATCTACTTCCCGAGCGTGGTGCTCTGGCTGCCGCGGCACGTGCTGCCGGAGTCGGTCGGCTGCTTCAAGTCGCCGGCAGGGACGGGCTACATCTGTCCGCAGTGAGTGTCGCGGCTACTTGCCCTTGCTCGTGAATTTCTTCACGGCGACGCGAAATTCTTCTGTGTTCATCGCCATGATGATCTTGTGCTCTTCGGCGTCGAGCTGCTGCTTCACCGGCGTGGTCGCGGCCTGGTAGACTAGCGACTTGGTGCCGGCGATCGCCGCCGGCGGGTTCTGCGCGAGGCGCTCGGCGAGCTGCCGTGTCGCCTCCTTCAGCTCGGCCGGAGGCACGATCTTGGCGACCAGACCCCACTCATAGGCCTGCTGCGCGGTAAAATTGTCCTCGGACAGGAATATCTGAAGCGCGCGGCGGGATCCGACTGTGCCGACGATGCCGACCGTGCTGCCACCGTCCGGCGAGACGCCGATCTTGGCATAGGCCGGCGTGAAGCGGGCATCCTCTGCGGCAATGCAGAGGTCGGTGACGAAGGCGAGACCCATGCCGGCGCCGGCCGCCGAACCGTGAACGCTGGATAGCGACAGTTTGGGCATGCGCCGGATGGTCTCGATGAAGGCGTGATAATGCTTCAGCAGTTCGCCGACGACCGGCGTCACCGTATTGGCTTCGGCCGCAGCGCCGATTGTCTGCAGATCGCCGCCGGCGCAGAAGGCGCGGCCTTCGCCCTCGATGACCACGACCCTGATCTCGTCGGCGCCCTCGATATACGCCGCGAGCTGTTCGAGCCGCTGCGCAATCGCAAGATTGATCGAGTTAAACGCGGCGGGGCGGTTGAGCGTGATGGTTGCGATCGGGCCATCGATCCGCAGCAGGGCGGCATCATCGGGACGGGAGACGGGAGCAGACATCGGAAAATCCCCGGCATGAGGTCGTTGGCGCAACTAAATCGCAGAAGCCGAGGGGTGACAATCCCGGTCATGGCAGCTTGCATGCCAGGCTGGCGCTCTTGCGCAACCCGGAACGATGGGGTCAAATGGCGCTGCCTTCGTTTAGGAACGGACACGAGCGCCGGCTCCTCCGGGCGAGGCCAGCAAGCCAAAATCAGCGAGAGAGGAGACGACATGGCTAACGCTCGTGTCTTGGGAAGAGGTCTGTTCCAATGACGGATGGCCCGGTGATCATTGTCGGTGCGGGCCATGGCGGCTACCAGGTCGCGGCATCCCTGCGTCAGGCAGGTTTTTCCGGCCGCATCTGCCTCGTCAACGACGAGGCGCATCTGCCCTATCAGCGGCCGCCTCTGTCCAAGGCCTACATCAAGGGCTCCGCCGGTCCGGAAAGCCTGATGTTCCGGCCGGAAAAGTTTTACCAGGACCAGAAGATCGAGCTGATCGCGGGCCGCGCGGTGTCGATCGAACGCGCGAAACGCACGGTCCTTCTCGCCTCGGGCGAGACGCTTCCCTATGGCCACCTCGTGCTGGCCACGGGCGCACGCAACCGGCTGCTCGATCTGCCCAACGCAAACCTGTCCGACGTGAAATATCTGCGCATCCTCGATGAGAGCGAAGCGCTGCGAAAAATCATGCCATCGAAGAAGCGGGCCGTGATCATCGGCGCGGGCTTCATCGGCTTGGAATTCGCCTCCACTGCGCGAATCAAGGGGCTGGAGGTCGACGTGATCGAGCTCGCCCCGCGCGTGATGGCGCGCGCGGTGACGGCCGAGGTCTCGGACTATTTCCAGGCCCGGCACCGCGAAGCCGGCATTCGTATTCACCTCGGTGTGCAGGCAACCAGCATCGAGGCGGAGGGCGGCAAGGTCACCGGCGTCAGCCTCAGCGACGGCCGGCACTTGCCGGCCGACCTCATCGTGGTCGGCGTCGGCGTGCTGCCGAACATCGAGCTCGCGGCGGAAGCGGGGCTGCCAGTCGCATCGGGCATCATCGTCGACGAGCATCTGCTCACATCCGATCCCAGCATCTCGGCAGTCGGCGATTGCGCACTGTTTGCGAGTCCGCGCTTCGGCGGATCGCTGCGGCTGGAGTCGGTGCAGAACGCCACCGATCACGCCCGATGCGTGGCGGCGCGGCTGACCGGCGACAGCAAGCCTTACGACGGTCACCCCTGGTTCTGGAGCGACCAGGGTGATGACAAGCTCCAGATCGCGGGGCTCACCACCGGCTACGACCGCGTCGTGCTGCGCGGCAACCCCGCAGGCAAGGCGTTCTCCGCGTTCTGCTACAAGGGCGACACGCTGCTCGGCATCGAGTCGATCAACCGCGCCGGCGATCACATGTTCGGCCGTCGCCTGCTTGGGATGGACCGCTCGATCTCGCCGGAGCAGGCCGGCGATGAAAATTTTGACCTGAAGAGCGCGCTGGCTTGATCTTCCCCCCGCAAGCCGGGAAGAAACGCCCTACAAAACCGCCGCAACCTCCGCCGCTGTCGGCATTGAGGGACCGGCGCCCATCCGCTGCACCGAGATCGAAGCGGCGGCGTTGGCGAAGGTGAGCGCATCACGCAAGGGCGCGCCACCGGCGAGTCGCGCCGCGAGCGCGCCGACGAAGCAGTCGCCGGCGCCTGTTGTGTCGATCGCCTTCACCAGGCGGCCCGGCACGACGATCTCTTCGGGAGCGGCGAGCGTCAGCACGCCGCGCTTGCCCAGCGTCACGCAGATGGTCTGGTCCTCGCGCGCCCGAAGCTGCCGTGCGACGTCCACGATGCGCGCCGGCTCGTCGCTCTCGGACAGCTCGACGCCTGCGAGGAAGCCGAGCTCGGTCTCGTTCAGCACGAGGATATCGACGAGCTCGAGCAGGTCGTGGGAACATTTCTGCGCGGGCGCCGGATTGAGCAGCGTGGTCGCCCCGGCGGACCGTGCCCGCTGGAAGAACGCGGCGATCGTGGGCAGGGGGATCTCGAACTGGCTGACCGCGACATCGCCGTTCAGCAGCGGCACGACACTGACATCGTCCGCGCCGACCAGCGCATTGGTGCCGGGAATGACGACGATGGTGTTGTCGGCGTCCGCCACCGTGATGATTGCTGTGCCGGTGTGCGCCTCGGCCGTCTCCTGGACGTAACCGAGATCGACGCCCTGACCGCCCAGGAAGGCCTTCAGCTCCGCCCCGAAGGAATCCTTCCCCAGCCGGCCGATCAGCGTGGTCCGGGCACCCAGCCGCGACGCGGCCACGGCCTGGTTCGCGCCCTTGCCGCCGGGAAAATACAGCACCTGCCGGCCTGCGACGGTTTCGCCGACCCTGGGATGGCGATCGGCCGTCGCCACCACATCCATGTTGATGCTGCCGGCAACGAAGACACGTCCCATGCGAGACTCCAGCGAACGCTAAACCCTGACCTCGAATTCGTGCCTGACCTTGGCGATGTCGACAAGCGTCGGCAGGCCGGCCTCGTTGCCGAGGCGCTGGATCTTGAACGTCGAGGCCGCACGGGCGAAGTCGAAATGCTCGCGCCAGGTTTTGCCGGGATGGGCGAGGTAGGAATAGATATAGGCGCCGTGGAACACGTCGCCGGCGCCATTGGTGTCGAGCACGCGCTCGCGCGGGATCGGCATTGCCGGCATGATCTCGACCGTGCCGGTCTCGTTGTACCAGAGCAGGCCCTTCTCGCCCATGGTGACGCCGCCGATCTTGCAGCCGCGGCCCTTCAGGTAGTCCAGCATCTGCTCCGGGGTCAGATCCATCTGCTCGCACAAGCGTTCAGCGACGATCGCGACGTCGATGAATTCCAAGAGCTCGTGCGTGTTGGTGCGCAGACCGCCGCCATCGAGCGAGGTGAGGATGCCGGCCTCGCGGCAGACTTTTGCATAATGGATCGCGGCGTCCGGCTGGTGGCCGTCGATATGCAGCGCGCGGCAGTTGCCGAGATTGAGGATCGGGAAGGGATGGATGTGGGTGTCGTCGCGGCAGCGGACGATGGCGCGCTTGCCGTCCTTGGGCATGATGAAGGACAGCGAGGAGGTGTTCACCTTCCGGCCGTGCAGCGAGATCGCATACTTCGCGCACATGTCCTGGAACATGCGGCCCAGCCAGTCATTGGCGACGGTGGCGATCAGGTCCGGCACGATGCCGAGCTTGGCGCAGCAGAACGCCGCCGTAACCGCGTTGCCGCCGAAGGAGACTGCGTAGTCCGAGGCCACGTGCTTCTCGTCGCCGGTCGGCATGTGGTCGGTGATGAAGACGACGTCGATATAGGTCTGTCCGATAAAGAGGGCCTGCATTGGTTGTCCGTAATGCGCTGGGTGGTCCCGGCCGGCGGAATTACTCTAGCACCGGTTCCGTTCAGGAGACGCCGAAATTATTCGCAAAGCCGCCACCCGAAGCGCTTGAGGTGAGCTTTGCGTCGGAATACGACCATGACAGGGCCAACGCAATGCCCAAGCGGAGCGCCGCGCCGGATCGATCTGCAGTTCCAGGCGCGTCGAAGGGGGAGGGAAAATGATCACCGGCCTCGATCACGTCGTTGCTCTGGTCAAGGACATCGGTGCGGCCAAGGCGGCCTATCAGACGCTGCTGGGGCGGGCACCGGCCTGGCAGAATTCAGGCGAGGGCGCCGACCGGGTGCTGTTCACGCTTGCCAACATGACGATCGAGCTGATGGCGCCGAGCGGCTTCAGCGTGGCCGCCGATCGCATGCGCGCGTTGCTGGAGGACCGCGAAGGCGTGCTCGCGAGCCTGTGCTTTCGTGTTGCAGACATGGGCAAGATGTACCGGCGGCTGGAGCGGGTGGCCTTGCGTCCGGACCCGGTCGCCGAGGTCGAAAGCAGCGATGCCGAGACCGGCGCGGTTCTGCACTGGAAACGCACGCGCGCTGCGACCGAGCTGACGCGCGGCGTGCGCATGTTCTTCCTTGAGCTCGCCGAGGAGCGTCCGCAGTCGGCGGCGAGCGACGTCGCGCCGATCGACGCGCTCGACCACGTCGTGGTCGCGACCGAGGATTCCGAACGTGCCGCGGCGCTCTATGGCGCGCGGCTCGGGCTCGATCTGGCGCTCGACCGCTCACACCAGGATTGGGGCCAGCTCATGTTCTTCCGCTGCGGCGATCTCATCGTCGAGGTGGTGCGGAGGCCGGTCGCCGGCGGCGATCTCGCGCATGATCGGCTGTGGGGCCTGAGCTGGCGGGTGGCCGACCTCGAGGCCACGCGCGCCCGCCTGATCTCGGCCGGCGTCGACGTCAGCGAGGTACGCAACGGCCGCAAGCCGGGCACGCGGGTGATGAGCATCAGGAACGGCACCTGCGGGATCCAGACCATCCTGCTGGAGCGTACGCCGAAGCCGACGGACTGAGGCCCTGGCCTCTCCACGTCATTGCGAGCGCAGCGAAGCAATCCAGAATCTTTCCGCGGATGCATTTCTGGATTGCTTCGCTGCGCTCGCAATGACGAACTATGCGGCGCCACCTTCCGCCTTACTGCCACGCCGCCCAGATTCCCCGGGGAGTCCCGCCATCCTTCATTCTCAAACCGTCGCGCGCGTGTTACATGACGTTGTGAGAGCATCCAGCGAGCAACCGGTTTGGCGAAGGCAAAGCGAAATCTGAGATGGCAGCGTGATCCCGAAGGGATGCGGCTGCGCATTCTCGAGGCTGCCAAGCAGGAGTTTTCGGCCCACGGGCTTGCCGGTGCACGGGTCGACCGTATCGCGGCCGAGGCCGGCGCCAACAAGCGCATGCTCTACTATCACGTCGGCAACAAGGACGAGCTATATCTCGCGGTGCTTGAGGGTGCCTATGACAAGATCCGCAGCGAGGAGCGGGGACTCGATCTCGAGCATCTCGATCCGCCCGAGGCGATCAGACGGCTGATCGAATTCACCTGGAACTATTTTCTGCGCAACCCCGAATTCCTGTCGCTGCTGCAGACCGAGAACCTCGCGCGGGCAAAGCATCTGAAGCGCTCGACCAAGGTCAAGTCGATGCATTCGCCCTTCGTCGAGATGATCCGCACCGTGGTGCGGCGCGGCGTCGACAGCGGCGATTTCCAGGTCGCGGTCGATCCGGTGCAGCTCTACATCTCGATCGCGGCGCTGTGCTTCTTCTATCTCTCGAACTCGGCCACCTTGAGCGTGATCTTCGGACGCGACCTGCTCGCCAAGGACGCCAAGGATGAGCGGCTTGCCCACATGGTGGGCCTGGTTCTGGCCGCGCTGACGGGACGATCGGCGGAACTGCTCGAGATCGTCAAGGCGCCAAAGTCGCGCCTCCCGCAGCATCAGCCCGTCTAGCGGAATTCTTTATTCCACAATCTCAGATATCATCGCCCGGCTCGACCGGGCGATTCAGTTTTCCGGAGGCGCTGAGCCAATACGGAGAAGTCGCCGCGTACTGGATCCCCTGCTTTCGCGGGGGATGACACCGAAGATGCGGCATGATTGACCGGCCGCTTAACGGGAACGCGAGCTAACCGTGGGAACCACTGCGCAAAACGTCACAGGGGAAACCGCTGGACAGTATTTATCCAACGGGTTAATTTCTCACCGAACCAAAAAGACTGCCGGGAGTGAGGCGTGGCTGAACCGAAGCCGCAAAGTGCGGTGTCCAAGATCTTGAATGCGGCCTGGGTGCGGCCGCTGTTGTTTCTGGTCTTCATTGTCGTGGCCTGGGATCTCTCGATCCGGCTGTTCAAGATCCCCGCCTATCAGATCCCGGCGCCGGCCGACGTCGTGGCCGTGCTGCGCAGCGACTGGCCGGAGCTGCTGCGTCAGTCCTGGCCCACCACTTACGCGACCATATGGGGCTTCGTGCTTTCCGCGCTGTTCGGCATTCCCGTGGCGATGCTGATCGCGGGATCGAAGACGGTGGAGAGCTACGTCTATCCGCTGCTGGTGTTCTCCCAATCCGTGCCGAAGATCGCGATCGCGCCGCTGTTCGTGGTCTGGTTCGGCTTCGGCATCCTGCCGAAAGTGATCTCGGCGTTCCTGCTCGGCTTCTTTCCGGTGGTGGTCTCGGCCGTCCAGGGCTTCAAATCGGTCGATCCTGACATGGTCGATCTTGCCCGCGCCATGCAAGGCAGCCGGTTTCAGGTGTTCCGCGCGGTGAATCTGCCGCATGCGCTGCCCGCGATCTTCTCCGGCCTCAAAGTGTCGGTGACGCTCGCAGTGGTCGGCGCCGTCGTCGGCGAATTCGTCGGTTCCAATTCCGGCATCGGCTACGTGATGCAACGCTCGATCGGCACATTCGACCTGCCGACGATGTTTGCTGCACTCGTGATCCTCGCGTTGCTCGGCGTGGTGCTGTTCTGGATCGTGGACCGGATAGAGCGGCTGGTCATTCCCTGGCATGTCAGCCAGCGTGAGGATGTGATTTTCACCTCTTAAGCAACGAACGGCCACCAACGGCCGAAGCAACAAGGACAAGGGAGAAAGTAGATGAAGCGGTGGATAGGAGCTGTCTCGGCGGCGCTGATGGCGCTTTCGGTTGCGCCGGCGCAGGCTGCCGACAAGGTCGTGCTGATGCTGAACTGGTACGTCTATGGCGAGCACGCGCCGTTCTATTACGGCAAGGCCAAGGGCATCTATGCCGCCGAGGGCATCGACCTCGAAATCCAGGAAGGCCGCGGCTCTGCGGCGACCACGCAGGCCGTTGCGGCCAAGACCGCCGACTTCGGCTATGTCGACGTTCCCACCATGATGCGCGCCGCGATCAAAGGCGCGCCCGTGATCGCGACCGGCGTGCTGCTCCAGACCAGCCCGATGTCGGCCATGGGCTTCGCTGACAAGAACATCAAAAAGCCCGAGGACATCAAGGGCAAGACGGTGGCGATCACGCCGGCCGACTCCATGACGCAGATCTGGCCGCTGTTCCTGAAGAAGACCGGGCTGAAGGAAAGCGACTTCCACACCGTGGCCGGCGACGGCCAGACCAAGCTCAATGCCGTCATCAACGGCCAGGCCGATCTCCTGCTCGGCTACGTCATGGACCAGTCGATGAAGATCAAGGATGCCACCGGCAAGGACGTCTATCCGATCAAGTTCGCCGACTACGGCATCAACATGGTCTCCTCGGGCATTATCGCCAATTCCGACTACGTAAAGGCCAATGCGGATCTCGTCCGCCGCTTCATGTCGGCGACGACAAAGGCGGTTGAAGCCGCCGAAAAGGAGCCGAAGGCGGCGGCGCAGTCGATCCTCGACGCCAACCCGAAGGGCGGCAAGATCGAGACGTTGACTCAGGGCTTTGAGCTGACCATCCCGCTCTATCGGACGGCGGAGACCAAGAGCAAACGGCCGTTCCAGGTCACCGACCAGAACATGACCGACTCGGTCAATCTGATGGTCGAATATGGCGGGCTCGATGCCAAGGCCAAGGAGAACCCGAAGGCCTTCTATACCAACGACTACCTGCCAAAGGGCAACTCGTGAAACCAGCGACAAGACCGAGTGATGACGTGCAACCGGCCGCGCATCTGAGACTGGTGAGCGATCGGGCCGGCAGCGACGCGTCGGGCATCAAGCTGTCCGGCGTGTCGAAGACCTATCGGACGCGCGACGGCGATGTGCCGTCGCTGCGGCCGCTCGATTTCCACATCAATGACGGCGAGTTCTTCGTCGTGGTCGGTCCCTCCGGCTGCGGCAAGTCGACGCTGCTCAAGCTGATCTCCGGACTGTTGCCGCCGACGACCGGCGAGATCCTGGTCGAGGGCGAGAAGGTGACGACGCCGCACGGCAATGTCGGTATCGTCTTCCAGAACGCGCTGCTTCTGCCCTGGCGCAACATCATCTCAAACGTGATGCTGCCGATCGACATGAAGCGGCTGCCACGGGCCGAATATCTCGCCCG
This sequence comes from Bradyrhizobium sp. ISRA442, assembly GCF_038085055.1. Lineage (NCBI taxonomy): Bacteria > Pseudomonadati > Pseudomonadota > Alphaproteobacteria > Hyphomicrobiales > Nitrobacteraceae > Bradyrhizobium > Bradyrhizobium sp. ISRA442. Next base: position 231,767 of record NZ_JALGCN010000002.1, on the reverse strand, counting down.
CGCCAAGGAGCTGTTGAAGCTGGTCGGGCTCGAAGGCTTCGAGAAGAAGCTGCCCTGGCAGCTCTCCGGCGGCATGCAGCAGCGCGCCTCGATCTGCCGTGCACTGGTGCATGATCCCAAGATCATGCTTATGGACGAGCCGTTCGGCGCGCTGGACGCGCTGACGCGCGAGCGCATGAACGTCGAGCTGATGCGGATCCAGCGCGAAACGCGCAAGACCGTGCTCCTGATCACCCATTCGATTCCGGAGGCCGTGTTCCTTGCCGACCGCGTGCTGGTCATGACCGAGCGGCCGGGCGCGGTCGCCGCGATCTACGATGTGCCGCTGCCGCGCCCGCGCTCGCTCGACGTGATGGCCGACCCGGTCTTCACCGAGCTCGTGCAACGCATCCGCAAGCACTTCTTCACGCAGGGTTCGCTGGACTAGAGCCATGTCTGTGCGCCTGAAACTGCGAGATATCGCGTTCTTTGAACGGCCCGTGCGTTTCGCGCGGCCGTTCCGCTTCGGCGCCATCACGATTCATGCGACCCCGCAGCTCTTCGTGCGGGCCGAGATCGAGGTCGAGGGCAGGGGGACCGCAGTCGGCGCCAGCGCCGAACTGCTGGTGCCAAAATGGTTCGACAAGCGGCCGGAGCTGTCGCCGGCGCAGACGGTCGATGGGCTCAGACGCTCGCTGCGCATTGCGCGCGGTCTCTATCTGGCGCAGAGCGGCTTTAACACGGCCTTCGGGCTGCATGCTGCCTGCATCGGCGCGCAGGTTGCAGCCTGCGCGAAGGAGAACATTCCGCCGCTGGCTGCAGCCTATGGCCCGGCCGAGATTGACAAGGCAATTCTCGATGCGGTGCTGCGTGGCAATGACAGCAATTTCTTCGACGGAATGGCCGGCAACATTGCCGGTATCGATGCGCGACTCTCGCCCGATCTAAGGGAATCGGACGTCGGGGAATTCCTTGCGGAACGGAAGCCGCTGCTGCGCGTCGCGGTTCGCCACACCGTGGGTCTCGACGACGTCGTCGAAGGCGAGAGCGGTGTCGCCGATGCGCACGAGAATGCCGGTGCACGTTATTTCAAGCTGAAGCTGTCGGGCAATCCGACGGCCGATGCAGCAAGGCTGGCGCGCATCGGCAAGGAGCTCGATAAGCTGGGTCATGATTACAAGGTGACCCTGGACGCGAACGAGCAGTATGCCGATCTCGACGCGCTGCGCGCGTTGATCGACCAGCTCGATCGCGATTCCCTGCTTCGATCGATCTCGTCGCGCCTGCTCTATGTCGAACAGCCGATGCCGCGCGACATCACGCGGCATTCGCCGCTCGGCTCGCTCGCGGCGCGCGCCTTCATCATCGACGAGGCTGATGATTCCTACGACGCATTCCCGGCAGCGCGAGCGCTCGGCTATCGCGGGATCTCGTCGAAATCCTGCAAGGGACTCTACAAGTCCATCGTCAACGCAACGCGCGCGGCGAAGTGGAGCACGGGCGGAGAGACGTTCTTCGTCACCGGCGAGGACCTGACTTGCCAGGCCGGCCTTGCCGTGCAGCAGGATCTCGCGCTCGGTGCGTTCATCGGCGTCACCCATGCCGAGCGCAATGGCCATCACTACGTCGACGGTTTCGGCGAGACGCCCGCCGCAGAAGCCGAGGCCTTCGCGAAGGCCCATCCCGATCTCTACGCCGATGCCGGCAAAGGCATCCGGCTCTCCATTCACAACGGCGATCTCGTCACGGGATCGCTGACCGCAACGGGCTTTGCGACGTCGGTCCATCCGGACTGGTCGGCACTGCGCCCGCTTGAACAGCCAAAATCACGTCAGGAGCAATTGGCATGACCACGCAACGCCTCGGCCTCATCATGAACGGCGTCACCGGCCGCATGGGGCTCAACCAGCATCTGATCCGCTCGATCGTGGCGATTCGCGACCAGGGCGGCGTCAAGCTCAAGAATGGCGATCGCGTGATGCCAGATCCAATTCTGGTCGGCCGCAGTGCCGACAAGCTCGAGCGGCTGGCCAAGCAGTTCAACATCACGCGCTGGACCACCGACCTCGACGCCGCGCTCGCCGACAAGAACGATACCATGTTCTTCGACGCCGCGACCACGCAGGCGCGGCCCGGCCTGCTGTCCCGCGCGATCAACGCCGGCAAGCATGTCTATTGCGAGAAGCCGATTGCGACGACGTTCGAGGAGGCGGTTGAGGTCGTCAAGCTCGCCAACGCCAAGGGCGTCAAGCATGGCACGGTGCAGGACAAGCTGTTCCTGCCGGGCCTGAAGAAGATCGCCTTCCTGCGCGACTCCGGCTTCTTCGGCCGCATCCTCTCGGTGCGTGGCGAATTCGGCTACTGGGTGTTCGAGGGCGGCTGGCAGGAGGCGCAGCGGCCGTCCTGGAACTATCGCAGCGAGGACGGCGGCGGCATCATCCTCGACATGGTCTGCCACTGGCGCTACGTGCTCGACAACCTGTTCGGCGACGTCGAGAGCGTGGTCTGCATCGGCAACACCGACATTCCCGAGCGCTATGACGAGCAAGGGGAGAAGTACAAGGCGACCGCCGACGATTCCGCCTATGCGACGTTCCAGCTCAAGGGCGGCATTATCGCGCACATCAACATGTCCTGGGTCACGCGTGTCTATCGCGACGACCTCGTCACCTTCCAGGTCGACGGCACGCTCGGTTCGGCCGTCGCAGGCCTGTCCGACTGCATGATCCAGGCGCGGCAGGCGACGCCGCGTCCGGTCTGGAATCCCGACGAGAAGCGGTTGCACGATTTCTACGGCGACTGGCAGAAGCTGCCGGACAACGTCACCTACGACAACGGCTTCAAGGAGCAGTGGGAGATGTTCATCCGCCACGTCTACGAGGATGCGCCGTACAAGTTCACGCTGCTCGAGGGCGCCAAGGGCGTGCAGCTCGCCGAATGTGCACTGAAGAGCTGGAAGGAACGGCGTTGGATCGACGTCGCGCCGATCAAGGTCTGAGGAGGCTGACATGAACAAGCCCATCCAGCCTATGTCATCGCTTTCATTGAAACTACCGAAGGCCGACCGGTCGATCGAGACCTATCGACTCGCGGCTTCGCGCAACTTTCCGGCCAAGCTCGAGGGCACGCTGAACCGTGTCGCCTTCTCGGCCGTGCACACGGTTGCCGATCCCTTCGCGGATAATGATCCCTGGCTCTCGGTGTCCGTCGACTGGGACAAGACCATCGCCTTCCGGGAGCACGTCTGGGATCTCGGTCTTGGCGTCGCGGAGGCCATGGACACCGCGCAGCGCGGTATGGGCTTGGATTGGCCGACGTCGCTGGAACTGATCACGCGCTCGGTCGCGGCCGCCAAGCGCCGCAAAGCTCTGGTGTTCTCCGGTGCCGGCACCGACCATCTCGCGGTCGAGGATGCGAAGAGCCTCGACGATGTGATCCGCGCCTATGAGGAGCAGATCTCGGCGGTCGAGAAGGTTGGCGGCCGGATCATCTTGATGGCCTCGCGCGCGCTCGCCAAGCTCGGCCGCAACGCCGACGACTATGCCAAGGTCTATGATCGTGTGCTATCGCAGGTCCGCGAACCCGTGATCATTCACTGGCTCGGCGACATGTTCGATCCGGCGCTGACGGGATATTGGGGCACCAAGGATCTCGACAAGGCGATGGACACGGCCGTTGCCATCATCAACGGCAACGCCGCCAAGGTCGACGGCGTCAAGGTCTCGCTGCTCGACAAACAGCGCGAGATCGATATGCGCCGCCGCCTCGACAAGCGCATCAAGATGTATACTGGCGACGACTTCAACTATGCGGAGCTGATCGCCGGCGATAGCCAAGGCTTTTCGCACGCGCTGCTGGGCATCTTCGATGCTATCGCGCCGGCGGCCTCTTATGCACTGTCGCGGCTTGCGGCCGGCGACGAAGCCGGCTTCCACGACGTTCTGGGGCCAACCGTGCCGCTGTCGCGCCATATCTTCAAAGCACCGACACGCTTCTACAAGACCGGCGTGGTGTTCATGGCCTATCTCAACGGCCACCAGGATCACTTCACCATGGTCGGCGGCCAGGAGAGCGCGCGGTCGATGCTGCATCTGGCCGAGCTGTTCCGCCTCGCCGATCAGGCCGGCCTGCTCGCCAACCCCGAACTCGCGACGCGGCGGATGAAGACCGTGCTGGCCTCGCACGGAATCGAATCCTGATGCGTGATTTTTCGTCCGATCATCGCTGGCTGTCGCTGAACACGGCGACGGTTCGCAAGCAGGGTGACCTCGTTGCGATCGTCGAGGCCTGCGCCCGCCATGGCATCCGTGCCATCGATCCCTGGCGCGACCAAGTCGCATCCGTTGGCCTCGACCGCGCCGTGCGCGCGGTGCGCGACGCCGGCCTGGAGCTCTCGGGCTATTGCCGGGGCGGCATGTTCACGTCTGACAAGTCGCGCCGAACCGAGGTGCGCGATGATAACCGGCGCTGTGTCGATGAAGCCAAGGCGCTGGGCGCATCCTGCATCGTGCTGGTCGTCGGTGGCCTGCCGCAATACTCGCGGCCGGGCAGCGCAGTCTCGAAAGATATCGTTGCGGCGCGGGGGCAGGTTGAGGACGCCTTGGCCGAGATGCTCGACTACGCCAGGCAGGCAAAACTGCCGCTGGCGATCGAGCCTCTGCATCCGGCCTACGCGGCGGACCGGGCCTGCGTGAACACGACCAAGCAGGCGCTCGATATCTGCGACCGTCTCGACCCTGATCATACAGGCATGCTCGGGGTTGCGCTCGATGTCTATCATATCTGGTGGGATCCGGAGCTGATGGGCCAGATCGCGCGCGCCGGCAAGGATCGCCTGCTGGCGTTTCACGTCTGCGACTGGCTGGTGCCGACCAAGGACATCCTCAATGACCGCGGCATGATGGGTGACGGCGTGATCGACATCAAATCCGTGCGCGCAGCGGTCGAGGCGCAGGGTTACGCAGGCTATTCGGAGATCGAGATCTTTTCCAACGACTGGTGGGGCAGACCGATGGACGAGGTGCTGCGCACCTGCATCGAGCGGCACCGGAGCGTGGTTTAGGATCGGCACTCAGGCAACGCTGGTGGCGGTCACTGGCTTGCCGTCTGGGGAAGCGTGTTGAAGCGGGCCTTCTGCTCGCTGCTCAGCGTCGCATAGAACTCGTCCAAGGCCGGCTGCACCCGATTGGCTGCCTCCAGCATAGCTTCGAGCCGCTTCTGCATCGCTTCGAGACGCCCGACTGGCGTCAACGGCACGTCGTCCGGGCAGGCAGCCTGTAGGGCTTGTACCGCCTGCTTGGTCGCATCGCCCAAGCGTTCGAGCGCTTCCTTTTGCTTGCCCGCCGGGTGTACCACCGCCTCGATTCGTTCGATCGGGAGCTGCGTCAGGCTGGCTTTCGGATCGCCGCAGCTTTCGGGCTGGGCATTCGCTTCCTGTTGCTGCGGCTGCTGTTGCGCGCGCTCGCCCAAATTGGGGCCGAGCGCGTTGAAACGCGCCTGCTGCTCGTCGCTGAGTGAGCTATAGAATCGTTCGAGCGCCGGCCGCACGATTTTCACCGCTTCGAGCGTGACGCTGACGCGGTTCGTCATCGCGCGCAACCGGCCGGGTGGCGTCAGCGCGTATGAGTCATTGCAGGATTGCTTGAACACGTCGGCAGCCTTCGCGGCCGCAGCCTTCAAGTCATCGAGCAGGGTACGCTGCTCCGGTGTCGGCCGCACTGCCTGCGTGATCGACGCGAAGGGCCAGGCGGTCACGCCTTTTTCCGGATCTCCGCACAACTGCCGGACGGTCTGCGCGCTTGCGCTCGCGCGTTGGCGCGGCCGACCGCTCGGTATCGTCGCGCCGGATTGCGGATAGGCGGCGTAGGCGGAATACACGTTATCGCCGCCCCAGAACACGGTGTCGACGAAGTCGTCGTAGGCGTAGGCCCAGTAACCGGGCTCATAAGCGTAAGGCCAAAACGTGTAGTCGAAGATGTCGGAATAGGCATAGGGCCAGAACACCGGGCCGAGCCAGGCCACAAACGCTGCGCGCCTGCCATGTCGCCAGGCAGAGCGGGGAGCCCAACCGTGTTGCCGGGCGTCGATGGCCGCGCGCGCTTGCAGCGTGTCGTCGCCGCGGAAGCGGGCGGCAAACCGTCCGCGTGCCGCAGCTTGTGCCGCGACGGCAGCGGCAGCGGCGGATCGCTCGGCCGAAGGCTGCGGTCCCAACCGCTGCAGGCGCGCCTGATCGCGCTCTTGCATGCGCTGCTCGCGCTGGAGCAACCGGTTCTGCGTCTGCAGCGCCCGCTCCTGCGCGCGTTGCGCCCGCAGGCCTTCCGGCTTCTGCGACTGCAATTGCTGGACGCGCTGCTGCATGCGATCGATGCGGCTCTGCCGTTCTGCGCTCTGGCGATTAAGCATCTCGCGCTGCCGCTGCTCGACGTGCTGCTCGCGTTGTTGCACTCGCTGCTCGCGCTCAAGCAGCCGGCTCTGCGACTGCAGTAACCGTTGCTGCTCGCGTTGCGCCCTTGCGCCTTCTGCGGGCTTTTGCGACTGCAATTGCTGCACTCGCTGCTGCATGCGGTCGATGCGGCCCTGGCGTTCCGCGGATTGGCGCGACAGCATCTCGCGCGGCCGTTCCGGCCGCTCGCTCACAGCCGGCGGCGCTCCGGGGCGTGAGGCGGGTGCGACATGCGGCGTCGGCCGCTGTGCCACGGCCGGGCGCTGCGGTGCTGCCGGCGGGCGACGGATTTCAGGCCGCGGTGCCGCCACGTGCGGGGCAGCTCGCGGCGGTGGTGCAGCGAAGTGCGGGGTCGGACGCGGCGGCGGTGAGGCGATATGGGGCGCCGGATGTGGTGCCATCGCCGGTCGCTGCGGCATGGCCGGTGGATGGAATGCCGGTGCGGCAGGCCGCGCCATGGCCGGCGGTGCGGCAGGCCGCGCCATGGCTGGCGGCGCGGCGGGCCGCGCCATGGCTGGCGGCGCCGCCGGACGGGCCATCGCAGGTGGCGCTGCCGGTCGTGCAGCCGGTGGTCCACCTCTTCCATGCTCCTGGGCGAGTGCGCCGACATTCGCCGCCAGCACGGAGACGCCAACCAGGAAAGCCGTAAGCCAAACGCCACGCGGAAGCATGACAGCAGCTCTCCGCTCATCCAGTCGCCCGCAACCTTCAACGCGCAGATGGCGAAATCGTTCGGCCGCCGCCGGCATTGCGCTATTCGGACGCAGGCAGACCTTACGCCAAATCCCGTGTAAGCGTGGCCGCGATGCCCTCCAGCGCCCAGTCAACCTGGTCGCTGGTGATCACCAGCGGCGGGGCGAAGCGGATCGTGTGCTCGTGAGTATCCTTGGCGAGGATGCCCTCGAGCTGCAGGGCCTCGCAGTAGCGGCGCGCACGTCCGGCCTCAGGGTTGAGCTCGACCGCCAGCATCAGCCCGCGTCCGCGCACCTCGCGGACAGTGTTGGCGCGGATGTTTCTGAGGCCTTGCAGAAAGCGTTCACCCTGTACCGCAGCGTTTTCGATCATCCCTTCCTCGACGAGAACGCGGAGCGCCGCCCGCGCCACCGCACAGGCCAGCGGGTTGCCACCGAATGTCGAGCCATGCTGGCCCGGTTTCAGCGTGCCGAGGACGTCGTTGTTGGAAAGCACGGCGGAGACGGGATAGAAGCCGCCGGACAAAGCCTTGCCGAGCAGCGTGACATCCGCCTCGATGCCCTCGTGCTGTTCCGCAAGCAGCTTGCCGGTGCGGCCGAGCCCGGTCTGGATCTCGTCGAGGATCAGCATCACCTCGTGTGCGGTGCATAGCTCGCGCACCCCCGTGAAATAGCCTGCCGGTGGAATGATGACGCCGGCTTCGCCCTGGATCGGCTCGACCAGGAAAGCGACTGTGTTCGGCGTGATTGCCTCTTCCAGCGCTGCGAGATCGCCGAAGGGAATGATTTTGAAGCCCGGTGCAAAGGGACCGAAATGTTCGCGCGTGGTCGCGTCGGTCGAGAAGCCGACGATACCGAGGGTGCGTCCGTGGAAATTGTTGGCGCAGACTATGATCTCGGCTTGCCCGTCGGGCACCCCCTTCACCTCGTAGCCCCATTTGCGCACGGATTTGATCGCGCTCTCCACCGCCTCGGCCCCGCTGTTCATCGGCAGCACCTTGTGGGAGCCCGTCAGCTCCGCGATCTCTTCATAGAAGGGAGCGAGCTGATCATTGTGGAATGCGCGCGAGGTCAGGGTCAGTCGGCTGGCCTGTTCGACCATCGCGGCCAGGATTTTCGGATGGCAGTGGCCCTGGTTGAGCGCCGAATAGGCGGAGAGGCAATCCAGATATCGGTTGCCCTGGGTGTCCCAAACGAAGACGCCTTCGCCGCGCGACAGGACAACGCCGAGCGGCTCGTAATTGCGGGCGCCGAAGCGCGCCTCCCTGGCGATGAAATCAGCGACTGGCGGACTACTCATCCTTCGTCACTCCCGCTCATGTGCCTCGCGCATTCTAACCGATCATGCGCGGCTCTTTCAAAAATGCTCAGCCGGTGGAGCAGGGTACGCTCAAAAAGCCGCGGAACCGCACCCGCCCGCCCCGCACCGGCTGACCGTTCACGGCATAACGCGGGAAGCGCGCCAGAAAGCGGGAAATCGCGATGGCGCCTTCGAGCCGCGCCAGCGCCATGCCGGCGCATTGATGCGCGCCGGTGGCGAAGGCGAGATGCCGGTTCGGTGTGCGCGCGATGTCGAAGCGTTCGGGATCCGGAAACTGCGCGGGATCGCGGTTGGCCGCGCCGATGCACAGCGTGACCGACGTGCCCGCATCGAGCATGACGCCACCGAGCTCGACGCGTTCCGTGGTCATGCGGTTGCCGAGCTGGTTGGAGCTCTCATAACGCAGCATCTCCTCCACCGCCGTCTTGATCAGCTCCGGATTGTCGATCAGACGCTGCTTCTGATCGGGATTGCGGTGCAGCGCCACCAGACCGTTGCCGATCAGGTTGGTCGTGGTCTCGTGTCCGGCATTGAGCAGGAAGATGCAGTTGTGCAGCAATTCCTTCTCGGTCAGACGCTCGCCATTCTCCTCGCCCTGGATCAGGCGCGTCAGCACGTCGCGCTCGGGATTGCCGGGCTTGCGGCGCCGGCGCGCAACCAGCGTCTCGAGATAGGCGAGGAAGTCCTTCACGGCGCGATTGCCGCGTGCAGCGGCTTCGGTCGACACGACCGGTTCGAGCGCTCCCAGGATTGCCAGCGACCAGTCGCGGAGCGGCTCGCGCTCCTCGTGGGGAACGTCGAGCAGGTTGCCGATCACCTCGATGGGAATGGAGGCTGCAAAGTCGTCGATCAGCTCGCAATGGTCTTTGGCGGCGATGGCGTCGAGCAGGCCGTCGATCAATCTGATCAGGTCAGGTTCCATGCCGGCGATCGCGCGCGGCGACAACGCGCCCATGATCAGGCGCCGTACGCGGGTATGGGAGGGCGGATCGTTGAAAACGAGACTGGTGGTGTGGTGCTCGTAGAGCAGGGAATCACCGTATTTCGGTGCGAACTCGCGCTTCTTGTCCGAGCTGAACGACTTTGTGTTCTTGTAGGCGGCGACGAGATCGTCGTAGCGGGTCAGGAACACGGTGCCGTTCGGCAGGCGCTTGATCGGCTCATTCTCCCGCAGTGCACGATAAGTTGGGTAGGGATTGTCGTAGAATTCTGGCGTCAGCTTCTCCAGATCGAAACTGGCCGCCAGTTCTCTCGCATCTGCGTTCATGCCGCCATACTCGCCGGTTGAGACCGATATGCCGTTTTCGCTGTTTCGAGCGATGCGGCTCACCGTCTACAGTCGTGCCACGATTTGCTAGCCGACCGGACAGGAAAATGCACGCCCGCGCTGATGCTGCCGACACGGCCCCCGAATCCAGCCCTCTTTGGCCGGACGATATTTTCGCGACATTGCAACGCTTCGATGTCCGGCAGGTGCCTTACGTACCTGACGCCGGTCACTCGAAGCTGATCCAGCGCGTGCTGGGCTCGTCCACGATGCGCGGCATTCCGCTGACGACGGAGGAGGAGGGCGTGGCGCTTCTGGCCGGCGCCTGGGCCGGCGGACAGCGCGGCGTGCTGCTGATGCAGTCGAGCGGGGTCGGCAATTGCATCAACATGCTGTCGCTGATCCCGATCCTGCGCTTCCCGTTCCTGACCCTCGTGACCATGCGAGGGGAGTGGGGCGAGTTCAATCCATGGCAGGTACCGATGGGCTCGACCACGCAGGGCGTCTTCGAGCTCTGTGGCGTCAAGGTGCTGCGCGCTGCGAACGCAGCCGAGGTGCCGGCCGTGCTCGAAGCGGCTGCGGCGCAGGCCTACAATGCCCTCACGCCGACCGCCGTGCTGTTGTCGCAGCGCCTGATCGGTGCCAAGGTTTTCACCAAATGAGCAAAGCCAATCTCCTCGACCGCCGCCAGGTGGTGTCCAGGCTGCTTGCGAACCGCAAGGATGTCGTCGCGATCGGCGGCCTCGGGGCCTCCACCAACGACATCACCGCCGCCGGCGACCACGCGCGCAACTTCTATCTCTGGGGCGGCATGGGCGGCGCCGCGATGATTGGCCTCGGACTCGCACTGGCGCAGCCAAAACTGCCGGTGCTGGTCATCACCGGCGACGGCGAGATGCTGATGGGCATGGGCAGCCTTGCCACCATCGGCCTGCAGAAGCCGTCCAACCTCTCGATCGTGGTGCTCGACAACGAGTGCTATGGCGAAACCGGCGGCCAGACCAGCCATACCTCCGCGGCCGCGGACCTCGTCGGCGTCGCCAGGGCCTGCGGCATCCCGGATAGCCGGCCGATCTCGACCATGGCCGAGGTGGAGGCCTTTGCCAAAGCCGTCCATGACGTCTCGACCGGGCCGCGCTTTGCCAATGTGAAGATCGACAGCGCCAGCCTCGAGCGGATTTTGCCGAGCCGGGACGGGACTTACATCGTCAACCGAATCCGCGGCGACCTTGGCTTCCAGCCGATCTAGCCCTTTCGCTCGAATCGACCGTCCCAAGAGAACTGCCGGCCGAGCTGCCGGCCGCTGCGGTGCCGGCGGGCGATTGCCGGCGCTCAAGTTTCCGTTGAATCTACAACCCATTTAGGTTGCGTCGCAGCATTTTGCTTGACTTTTGCGTGGGTGAGTGCTTACTCACTAGCATGAACTCATTACGCATGACGAGCGACCTGAGGCGTCAATTGATCCTCGGCGCCGCCAAACGTTGCTTTGCCCGGCACGGCTATAACGGCACCACGACCAAGAGCGTGGCGGCCGCTGCCGCCATTTCCGAGGCGCTGTTGTTCAAGCATTTCCCGTCCAAGGCGGCACTTTATGCCGAAATCCTCTCCGACGAATGCGAGGCCGACCCGGCGCTGATGGAGCTCCTCGAGCGGGAGCCATCGACCGCCGCGCTGGTCGAGCTGATCTGCGGCATGGTCCAGCATTTCCTCGAGATCGCCGACGGTCCCGACCAGGAGGAGGCGCAGCGCCTGCGACTGATGGCCACTAGCCATTTGGATGATGGCGAGTTCGCGCGCTTGCTATATGCCAAGATCGAGAAGCTGATCGGCGCAGTATTCGTCGCCTCGCTCGAGCGTGCGGTCGCCGCTGGCGACGCGCGGCCTTGCGGCGGCGAGCCGCTCAACCTGTTCTGGTTTGCGCATCATTCGGTGATGACGGCTGCGCTGACCAGGCTGCCGGCCACGCCCTGCCTCGCTTACGGCAAGGCGAACGATCTGGAACGGCAGCTCTGTGAGTTTCTCCTGAGGGGTATAGGACTTAACGACGCCGCAATTGCTTCGCATCTGGACCGCGCCTTGGCGCCGGGTGGCGGCAAGACGGCGATTGCAGAAAGTGCATGACATGAACATCGTAGCCGAACACAAGATTTCGGGCGAACCGATCGACAACAAGACTCCCAAGCGTCCAGTTAAGCCAGTGCGCTGGTTTCTCATCGTCGGCGTCCTGCTGGGCGCGCTCGTCGGCGGCCTTGTCTGGTTCAACTCGTTCCGGGGCCAGATGATCAAGCAGTTCTTTGCCAACAACAAGCCGCCGCCGGTGGCCGTCAGCGCGGCCGAGGCGAAGTCGGAGGTGGTGCCGAATCTCTTGACCGCGGTCGGCGAGCTCGCCGCCGTGCACCAGGTCAACGTCACCGCTGACGTCAACGGCCGTGTCACCGAGATCAAGTTCGAGCCGGGTGCGCATGTCGAAGCCGGCACGCCTCTGGTGCAGCTATTCGACGCGCCCGAGCAGGGCGACCTCGCCAGCTTCAAGGCGCAGGCGACCGTCGGGCAGCTTTCGCTCGACCGCGCCAAGCAGCTCGCGTCGCGCCAGTTCGGCCCGCAGGCGACCGTCGATTCCGCGCAGGCCGCCTACGACCAGGCGATGGCGGGCATCGCCAAGACCGAGGCGCTGATCTCGCAGAAACTGGTGCGTGCGCCGTTCTCCGGCGATCTCGGCGTCCGCAAGGTCGAGGTCGGCCAGTATCTCACCGCGGGCACGGCCATCGTGTCGCTGACTGATCTGTCGGAGCTGTGGGCCAACTTCACCGTGACGGAAAAGGACTCTGGCAACCTCAAGGTCGGCCAGCCCGTCCGGCTGAAGGTCGACGCCTATCCGGGCCGCACCTTCGAGGGCAAGATCACGACGATCGAGCCGCAGATCTCGACCGACACCCGCAACATCCGCGTGCAGGCGACGATCGCCAATCCGGAGAAGATCCTGAAGCCGGGCATGTTCGTGACCACCACGGTGGTGCTGCCGGAGAAGCCGGCGGTGATCACCGTCCCGGAGACGGCGGTTGACTACACGCTCTACGGCGACTCGGTGTTCGTGATCACCGAGAAGAAGGAAGACGACGGCAAGACCAGCCTGAGCGCGGTTCGCACCTTCGTGCAGACCGGCAACCGGGTCGAGGGACGTGTCGAAATCCTGAAGGGCGTGAAGGCGGGCGACAAGGTCGTCGCCGTCGGCCAGCTCAAGCTGCAATCGGGCGCCGCTGTGTCGATTTCGCCCGATTCCGCGCCGCCGATCCCCGCGCAACCGCCGCGCTATTGACATAACGCTCGCATGATCCGGCCCGGCCGGATCATGCCTCTTGAGACAAAGAAATCGAGATCGCCGCGATGGCCTTTACCGATATTTTCATCAAGCGCCCGGTTCTGTCGGTCGTCGTTAGCCTGCTGATCCTGCTGATCGGTCTGCGCGCGGCGATGGTGTTGCCGATCCGGCAATATCCGAAGCTTTCGAACACGGTCATCAACATCACGACCGTCTATCCCGGCGCGTCCGCAGACCTGATCCAGGGCTTCATCACGACGCCGATCGAGCAGGCGGTCGCCTCGGCCGAAGGCGTCGACTACATCACCTCGTCCTCGGTGCTCGGCACCTCGACGATCCAGGTCTACATCAAACTGAATTTCGATCCGAACCAGGCGCTCACCGAGGTGCTCGCCAAGACCAATTCGGTCAAATATCTGATCCCGAAGGAATCCAACGACCCGATCGTCACCAAGACCACGGGCCAGACCACGGCCGTGATGTATCTCGGCTTCTCGTCCGAGGAGCTGTCGGGATCGGCGATCTCGGACTATCTGACGCGCGTGGTGCAGCCGGTGCTGTCGACCGTCGACGGCGTGGCCTCCGCCGACATTCTCGGCGGCCAGACCTTCGCGATGCGGCTGTGGCTTGATCCGGTGAAGATGGCGGGCCGCAACGTGTCGCCGGCCGATGTCGCCGCGGCGATCACCGCCAACAACTTCCAGTCCGCGGCAGGCCAGACCAAGGGCTACCTCATCGTCTCGAACGTCTCGACGAACACGGGCCTCACCGACGTCAATCAGTTCAAGAAGATGATCGTCAAGGCCAAGGACGGCGGCTTCGTGCGGATGGAGGACATCGCGACCGTCGAACTTGCCGCGCAGAGCACGGATGCGAGCGTCGCCTTCAACGGCGAGCACGCGATCTTCATCGGCGTGCAGGCGACCCCACAAGGAAACCCGCTGACGCTGGTCAAGGGCGTGCGCGCGCTGTTCCCCGAACTCGAGCGCAATTTGCCGCCGTCGATGAAGATGAAGGTCGCCTACGACTCGACCAAGTTCATCCAGTCGTCGATCGACGAGGTCGAGAAGACGCTGGGCGAAGCCGTCATCATCGTCATCGTGGTGATCTTCCTGTTCCTGGCCTCACTCCGCTCGGTCATCATTCCGGTGGTCACCATCCCGCTGTCGATGATCGGCGTCTGCACGCTGATGCTGGCGCTGGGCTTCAGCTTCAACCTGCTGACGCTGCTCGCCATGGTGCTCGCCATCGGCCTCGTGGTCGACGACGCCATCGTCGTGGTGGAGAACATCCACCGCCATCTGGAGGAGGGCAAGACGCCGGTCCAGGCGGCGCTGCAAGGCGCGCGCGAGATCGTGGGTCCGGTCATTTCCATGACCATCACGCTCGCCGCAGTGTATGCGCCGATCGGTTTCCTCGGCGGCCTCACCGGCTCGCTGTTCCGCGAATTCGCCTTTACCCTCGCGGGCTCGGTGATCGTATCAGGCGTGATCGCGCTGACGCTGTCGCCGATGATGTGCTCGGTGCTGCTGAAGAACACCGAGGAAGGGCGTTTCGCCAAGCTCGTCAACAAGGTGTTCGGCGCAGTGACGCGCTGGTACGGCCGCAAGCTCGACCGCTCGCTCGACTACAAAGCGGTGACGGGACTGTTCGCGCTGACGATCCTCGGCCTCGTCGGGTTCCTTTACATGCATACGTCGAAGGAGCTGGCGCCCGAGGAAGATCAAGGCATCGTGTTCGCGGTGACCAAGGCGCCGAAATACGCCAACATCGACTATCTCGACTTCTATGGTGACAAGCTCGACAAGGAATTCCAGAAATTCCCCGAGACCGATCTCCGCTTCGTGCTGAACGGTATCAACGGTCCGCAGGGCGGTATCGCTGGCATGCTGCTCAAGCCCTGGGACGAGCGCAAGCGCTCGTCGATCGCGTTGAAGCCGCTGGTGCAGGCGGAACTGTCCAAGATCGAGGGCGTCCAGGCGTTCGCATTCAACCTGCCGCCGCTGCCGGGCGGGCCGGGCGGCCTGCCGGTGCAGATGGTGATCAACTCCACCGCCGGATTCCAGACGGTCTATGAGCAGATGGAGAAGTTGAAGGACGCTGCGCGCAAGAGCGGCATGTTCATCGTCTCCGACAGCGACCTTGCCTTCAACCAGCCGAACGTGAAGATCACGATCGACCGCACCAAGGCCCAGGACCTCGGCGTCAACATGCAGAATCTCGGCAGCACGCTCGCGGTTCTGCTCGGCGGCAACTACATCAACCGCTTCAACCTTGAGGGCCGCTCCTACCAAGTGATCCCGCAGGTGCCGCGCGGCAAGCGGCTCTCGCCGGAATCGCTGGGCGGCTACTACGTGACCACCAACACCGGCCAGCAGCTCCCGCTGTCGACGGTGGTATCGATCAAGACCACCACCGATCCGAACTCGCTGACCCACTACAATCAGCTCAATTCGGCGACGTTCTCGGCGGTGCCGATGCCCGGCGTGACCATCGGTCAGGCGGTGGACTTCCTCGAGAGTGAGGCCAAGAAGCTGCCGCAGGGCTTCAGCCACGACTATCTCGCGGACTCCCGCCAGTACGTGCAGGAGGGCAACCAGCTCGCGATCACCTTCGGCTTCGCGCTGATCATCATCTTCCTGGTGCTGGCGGCGCAGTTCGAGAGCTTGCGTGACCCGCTGGTGATCATGATCTCGGTGCCGATGGCGATCGTGGGAGCTCTGATCCCGCTGTTCTTCGGTGTTGCGACCATGAACATTTACACTCAGGTCGGTCTGCTCACCCTGGTCGGCCTGATCACCAAGCATGGCATCCTCATGGTGGAGTTCGCCAACGAGCTTCAGATCAGGGAACGGCTCGACCGCCGCTCGGCGATCGAAATGTCGGCCCGCATCCGCCTTCGGCCGATCCTGATGACGACGGCCGCCATGGTCACCGGCCTGATCCCGCTGCTGACGGCCACCGGCGCCGGCGCCGCCAGCCGCTTCTCGATCGGCCTCGTGGTCGTGGCCGGCATGTCGATCGGCACCCTGTTCACGCTGTTCGTGCTGCCGGCGGTCTACGTTGTGCTGGCGACCGATCACAGCAAGGAGGCCGAATCGGAGCGCAACAAGCAGATCGACGCCATGGATATTGGCTCCAAGGCGCTCCGTCCGACCTGAGAAAGGCCAACTGAACAAAAGGGGCGGCATCGGCTGACACCGTTGCCGCCCCTTTTTTTGTGGCTGGCATTGGCGAGGATTCCGCAGCGCGGCGAGCCCGCACCGGACGGGTCTTTTCCCGCGCTTGCGAGAGACAAGGTCCGGCCTTCTTGCTAGGCTTGCCGGGATGAGCATTTCCATCCATCCCGACACCTCGCAAACCCGGACACTGCCAAGCGCGGCCCGGGATAGCGCGTCCGATGAGGCGCAGAGGCCGCGGACCGGGAGCCGGCTGTTCATCAAATATGTCGCGCTGTTCGTGGCCGTCGTTGCGGTTGCGCTGCTTGCCAATGGGCTTTTCGAGGTCTTCTTTTATTATCGGGAGCACAAGGCGTCGCTGATCCGGGTCCAGCATGAGCAGGCCGAGGCGGCCGCGGCCAAGATCAGTCAGTTCGTCAAGGAGATCGAGAACCAGCTCGGCTGGACCACGCAAATGCCGTGGTCCGCGAGCTCGATCGAGCAGCGGCGGTTCGATGCGTTGCGGCTGCTGCGCCAGGTGCCCGCCATCACCGAGCTCGCGCAGGTGGATGCGACCGGCAAGGAGCGCCTGCGCGTGTCGCGGCTCGCGATGGACGCGATCGACAGCGGGGTGGACCTGTCGAGCGATCCGAAATTCACCGAGGCGGTCGCGCACAAGGTCTATTACGGCCCGGTTTACTTTCGCCGGGAGTCCGAACCCTACATGGCGCTGGCGCTGGCCGGCGCGCGCAAGGATGCCGGCGTCAGCATCGCGGAGGTTAACCTCAAGCTGATCTGGGACGTGGTCTCGCAGATCAAGGTCGGCGAGCACGGGCATGCCTATGTGGTCGGCCCGGAGGGGCGCCTGATCGCGCATCCCGATATCAGCCTCGTCCTGCGTAACACCGACATGTCGGGACTGGCGCAGGTGCGTGCCGCGCAAGCCGGCGGTGGCGTCATGCCGGATTCGCTTCAGGAAGCGACCAACATCCAGGGACAGAAGGTTCTGACGGCGTCGGCGCCGATCGCGCCGCTCGGCTGGACCATGTTCGTCGAGTTGCCGGTCGAGGAGGCTTATGCGGCGCTTCATGCCTCGTTGGAGCGGCTTGCGGTCGTGCTGCTGGTGGCGTCGATCTTCGCCGTGCTCGCCGGGATCTTTCTCGCGCGCCGCATGGTCGGCCCGATCCAGGCGCTGCGCAGCGGCGCCGAGCGCATCGGCGGCGGTGATTTCTCCCAGCGCATCTCGATCAGAACCGGCGACGAGCTCGAAGGGCTGGCCGACCAGTTCAACGACATGGGCGCGCGATTGCAGGAATCCTATGCGGACTTGGAAAGGAAGGTCGAGCAGCGCACGGCGGAATTGAGGGAGTCGCTGCAGCAGCAGACAGCGACTGCCGATGTGCTGAAAGTCATCAGCCGCTCGGCGTTCGATCTGCAAATGGTGTTGAACACGCTTGTCGAGTCGGCGGCCCGTCTGTGTGACGCGGACGAAGGCACGATCTTTCGGCCCAATGACGGGATTTTCTATTTGGCAGCAAGCTGCGGCCTCGGAGCCGAGCAGGAAAGCCATCTTCGGACTTTCGCTTCCGTGCCCGAGCGAGGAAGTGTGGTTGGACGTACGCTGCTCGATCGCAAAACGGTTCATGTCCCGGACGTGCAGGCCGACGCGGAATTTGCGCCTTCCTCTGCTCGAAGGCGCTCTGACGTGCGTACGATGCTTGGTGTGCCTCTGCTTCGCGAGGGTGAGCCAATCGGAGTATTCGTCCTGACCCGGCACATGGTGCGGCCCTTTAGCGAGAAGCAAATCGAACTCGCGACTACCTTTGCCGATCAGGCCCTTATCGCGATCGAAAATGCCCGGCTGTTTGAGGAGGTGCAGGATCGCACCAGGGAGCTATCGCAGTCGCTCGACGAGTTGCGCGCGGCGCAGGACCGCCTCATCCAGACCGAGAAGCTCGCATCGCTCGGCCAGCTTACCGCCGGCATCGCCCACGAAATCAAGAACCCGCTGAACTTCGTCAACAATTTCTCCGCGGTCTCGACGGAGTTGATCGACGAACTCAACGAGCTCCTGCAATCGGTCGAGATCAGCGACAAGACGAAGGAGGAGATCGGCGAGCTCACCCACATGCTCAAAGGCAATCTCGAAAAGGTGGTGCTGCACGGCAAGCGCGCGGACTCCATCGTCAAGAACATGCTGTTGCATTCGCGCGAAGGCTCGGGCGAGCATCGCCTTGTCGACATCAATGCGATCGTCGAGGAGAGCCTGAATCTGGCCTATCATGGCGCGCGCGCCGAAAGGCCCAGCTTCAACGTCACGCTCGAGCGCGATCTGGATCCGGCGGCCGGCGCGGTCGACGTCTATCCGCAGGAGATCACGCGCGTCCTCCTCAATCTGGTCTCGAACGGCTTCTATGCGTCGGCCAAACGCAAGCAGAGCGCCGGGGAGGGCTTCGAGCCGATCTTGAGCGCGACGACCCGAAATCTCGGCAACAAGATCGAGATCCGGATTCGCGACAACGGCACCGGGATTCCGTCCGAAGTGAGGGAGAAGATGTTCAATCCCTTCTTCACCACTAAGCCGGCCGGCGAGGGCACCGGGCTTGGCCTTTCCATGAGCCATGACATCGTCGTGAAACAGCATGGCGGAACGATCGACGTGAATACCGAGCCCGGTGTATTTACCGAGTTCATCATAACGCTGCAGCGCACGCTGGCGGCGGCAGGCACTACCGGAGGCAAGACTTGAACGTTTACATCCTGGTCGTCGATGACGAGCCCGACGTCGAGGCGCTGTTCCGACAGCAGTTCCGGCGCGACTTGCGCGCCGGCCGTTTTCAGATGGAGTTCGCTCCCTCTGCGCCCGATGCGCTCAGGCGCGCCGCCGAGGTCCGCGATCCCGCGTTGATCCTGATCCTGTCCGACATCAACATGCCCGGGATGAGCGGGCTCGACATGCTGCCGAAGGTGCGGGCCGAACATCCGCATGTTCCCGTCATCATGATCACGGCCTATGGCGACGCCGAGACGCACAGGAAGGCGATCGAGCGGGGCGCTGTCGGACTTCTCACCAAGCCGATCGACTTCGCGCAGCTACGCCAGGAGATCGATACCAGGCTCGAGCAGGCGGCATGACGGCGACCATCCTCTTCGTCGACGACGAGCCCGATCTCGAGGCGTTGGTCCTGCAGAAATTCCGCAGGCAGCTTCGCGATGGGTTGGTCAACTTCATGTTTGCGCGCGACGGCGTCGAGGCGCTGGAGTCGATCGCGCAGCATCCGCATGTCGACATGGTCGTCTCCGATATCAACATGCCGCGGATGGACGGGCTGTCGCTGCTGCAGAAGCTCCAGGAGGCCGAGGACAAGAAGTCGACCATCATCGTCTCGGCCTATGGCGACATGAGCAACATCCGCACCGCCATGAACCGCGGCGCCTTCGATTTTCTCACCAAACCGATCGACTTCGCGGACCTCGAGACGACGATCGAGAAGACCCTCCGCCATATCGAGATGCTGCGCGAGGTGCGGCGGCGCCAGATGGAGGCGGAGCGGGCCCATACCGCTTTGTCGCGCCATTTCTCGCCGGAGCTCGCCAGGCGTCTGGCGGCAAGCGCTGAAGGCGACGGGATGGAGGTGCAGTGGCGCGACGTTGCGACCATTTTCACCGACATCACCGGGTTCACGTCGCTGATCGAGAGCGCACCGCCCGAGACGCTCGGCGCGCTCCTCAACGAATATGTCGGCGGAATGACTGAAGTCGTCTTCGCACATGAAGGAACGGTCGCCAAGATCATCGGCGATGCGATCCAGGTGCTCTTCAACGCGCCCGGTGACCAGCCGGACTATGCGACGCGTGCAGTCGCCTGTGCCCATGATCTCGATGCCTGGGCGCAGGATTTTTGCGCACGCCAAAAGGCCAAGGGCGTGAACTTCGGCACCACCCGCATCGGAGTCCATGCCGGGCCGGCGCTCGTCGGCAATTTCGGCGGCAACCGTTTCTTCGACTACACCGCCTATGGCGATACCATCAACATCGCCGCGCGGCTGGAGGCCGCCAACAAATATCTGGGCACGCGGATTTGCGTCAGCGCGAGCATTGCCGGGAGCGCCGAGAATTTTCAGGGACGCCCGGTGGGAGACCTGATGCTGCGCGGGCGCAGTGAGCCCTTGCGTGCCTTTGAGCCGCTGCCGCCGGTAAAATTCGAAGCGCCCGCAACGGCGCTATATTTCGAGGCCTTTGCCAAGCTGGAGGCAGGCGATTCCGCGGCCATGCCCGCATTCGCCGCCTTGATCGGCGTTCATGCCGATGATCCCCTGGCTGGCCTTCATCTCAGGCGCCTGCTCAACGGCGCCAAGGGCGTCCGCATGCAACTGGACTAGGAGCTCGACATGACGCGTGAATTCTCTGCCGGCAATTATCGCTTCATCCCGTCCGTATTCCAGTATTCTGCGGGTGCAGCGGCAGACGACGGCTATGAGATCGAGCGTGTCCGATTCGATCGGTTGGTGCCGCTTGCCGAGGGATTTGCGCGTGCTGCGAAATTCATCCGGGAAGTGGGGCGCCCGCTGACCGCCTTCTGCGCCTGCGAGTTGCGCTCGCCGGCAGCTTTCAGCGAAGAGGGCTTTCGCGCGTTCAACCTGCATTACGTGAAGACGCTCTCCGAATGGGACATCTTCGACGGGACGAGCAATCCGGTGGCGCGAAGCAATGTCTGTCCGGAGATCGACCCGCCGTCCGAGCCGTCGTTCTATGCGTTCTCCTTCACGAAGCCGACGGGGTCGAAGACGCCGACCTTCGTGATCGCGGGCGGTGCCGAGGCGCGCGAAGGCAGCGGTAGCTATGTCGAGCGGCGCACGGTGCGCTACCGTGATCTCAGCCCGGACGGTTTACGGGAGAAGGTGCGCTTCACGACGTCACAGATGGAGGCCCGGATGACGGCTCTCGGTTTCGGCTGGAGGGACGCCACGGGCGTACAGGCCTATTCCGTGCACGATTTCCATCACGCGCTGGCCGACGAGCTAGTCCGACGCGGCGCGCTGCGTTCGGGCCTGACTTGGCACTTCGCGCGTCCGCCGGTGGTCGATCTCGAATATGAGATGGATTGCCGCCGCGTGATGCGGGAAACGGTCATCTAGCGCGCGCGTGGATCGAGCGCATCACGCAGGCCGTCGCCCAGCAGGTTCAGCGATAGCACCACCAGGAAGATCGCGAGGCCCGGCCAGACGGCCATCCAGGGCGCTTGCGTCAGGAAACGTTGCGCGGCGTTGAGCATGCTGCCCCAGGACGGCGCCGGCGGCTGTTGGCCGAGGCCGAGGAACGACAGCGCCGCTTCGGCGATGATTGCGGCGGCGATCGAGAGCGTGGCCTGAACCAGCAGCGCCGGGAGAATGTTCGGCAGAATATGAGCGAAGGCAATCCGCCAGGGCGGGTTGCCGAGCGCGCGCGCCGCTTCGACATAGTCCTCGGCCTTGACACTCAGGACCTGGCCACGCGTCAGGCGGATGAACACCGGCGTTGCCGAGATGCCGATCGCGATCATGGCGTTGCCGAGGCTGGGCCCCAGGAACGCCGCGAGCGCGATTGCGAGGATCAGGAACGGGCAGGCCAGCATCGCGTCCGTGATGCGGCTGATTAATGCATCAATGGCGCCGCCGCGATAACCGGCGAGAAGACCGAGCGGCACCCCAATGCCGAGCGCGATCGCGACCGAGATCAGGCCCGCGAGGAGCGATGCGCGTGCGCCGTAGACGACGCGGCTCAAGATATCGCGGCCGAGCTCGTCGGTGCCGAACCAGTGCAGCGCCGTCGGCGGCTTTCGGACCAGGCTCCAGCTCGTCGCGATGGGATCGTAGGGCACGATCAGTGGTGCAAACAGCGCAAGGACGATGAAAAAGCAGAGCACGACGAGGCCGGCGACCGCCGCCTTGCGCTTGAACAGCCGCCGGCGTGCCCGCCGCGCGGGACTGTCCAGCTCGTTGGTCTCGGCGGTGGGGCTGACTGCGAGTGCGGCGTCGGTCATGGCCTAACCCCTCAGTCGCGGATTGACGAGGATATAGGCGATATCGGCGATCAGGTTGAGCGTGATGTAGATCGTCGCCGTTACCAGCACGACGCCCTGCACGACGGCGTAGTCGCGGTTGAAGACGGCATCCACGATCAGCTTGCCGAATCCGGGAATGGAGAAGATCTGCTCGGTCAGCACGGCGCCCGATAACAATGTGCCGAGCTCGAGCGCGCCCAATGTGATCACCGGTGTGAGTGCATTGCGCATGGCGTGCTTGAGAATGACCGAGCGTTCCAAAAGTCCCTTCGCGCGCGCGGTGCGGACGTAATCGCTTTCGAGCACCTGCAGCATGGCGCTGCGGGTATGCCGCATCAGGATCGCGGCAATCGCATTGCCGAGCACGAAGGCGGGCATGATGGTGGCTGCTATGCTCGCGCGCCAGTTCTCGGTGAGCGGCACGTAGCCCGACGCCGGCAGCCAGCCGAGCTCGATCGAGAACAGAAAGATCAGCATGATGCCAAGCCAGAAATTCGGGGTCGAGATGCCCCACAGCGCGAACAGGTTGGCACCGTAGTCCCAAGCGGTCCCTTTCTTCACGGCCGCGACGATGCCGGCGGGAATCCCGATCAGGAATGCGATCAGGATCGCCATGGCGCCGAGCTGCAGCGTGACGGGAAGCTTCTGCGCGATCAGCTCGCGCACCGGCATCTTGTTGCGCAGCGACTCGCCAAAATCGCCCCTGAGCACGCCGCCGACCCAATAGGCGTATTGTACCGGAATCGGCTGATCGAGCCGGTATTGACGGCGGATTTGCTCGATGACCGCCGGATCGCGCTCTTCGCCCGCCATCACCAGTGCGGGATCGCCCGGCAGCAATTGCTGGAGCGAGAAGATCAGCACCGAGACGAAGAACAGCGTCGGCACGATCTGCGCAAGACGGCGGGCGAGGATGCTCAGCATTCGGCCGAAGTCACTTCAGCTTGAGGCCAATGACGCGAACGAGGCCGTCCGGCATCTGCTTGTAGCCTTCGAGCCTGGTCGAGTGGGCAATGATGATGCGGCGATGGTAGAGATAGAGGATTGGTTCATCGTCCTGGACCAGCCTCGCCAGCGCTTCGTAGCTGGCCTTGCGCTTGTCGGGGTCGGTGACCAGCCTGGCTTCATCCAAAGCCTTGTCAGCCTGCGCATTGTTCCACCCGCTGTAATTCTGCGGGGCGTCGCTGTGCAGGAAGACGTAGCTGTTGCCGTCAGGGTCGACGCGACCGCTCCAGGCGAGCATATAGGCCTGGTAATCGCCGGCTTCGGCCTGCTTGAGACCGGTTGCGAATTCAGTGACGCGGATCTTCATGTCGAATCCGGCTTCCGCGGCCATCGACTGGATCACCTGCGCCGGCGTCTCGGTTTCTGCACCTTTCGGCACCAGGAAGTCGACGCTGACCGGTGGCGTAACGCCGGCTTCCTTCAGCAAAGCCTTGGCCTTTTCCACGTTGCGGGCACGGAGTGGAAAGGCCTTCTGGTAGTAGGGATGGTCGGGATTGACCCATTGATTGCCGGGCTGGAATTCGCCGTTGAACACGACCTGGTTGATTGCCTCGCGGTCGATCGCAAGATCGAGCGCCTGCCGGACCTTCGCAGACTGGCTGAGAGGACCTTTGGCCTTGTCCTTGCCGATGTTGAGCGTGACGCCCTGATAGCCCAGCTCAATGGCAGTCGCGACCTTCAGCCGCGAGTCCGCACGCACCTCCTTGAGGTCGGTGGCGAGCACGCGCTCGATCAGGTCGAGCCCGCCCGATTTCAGGTTCGCCAGCCGCACGGTGGCGTCGACGATCGGCTGGAACACGATGCGGTCGATGAACACGTTGTCCTTGTTCCAGTAGTCGGCGAATTTCTCGAACACGATACGGTCCTGCTGGACCCGCTCGACGAACTTGTAGGGACCGGCGCAGACTGGATGCAGGCCGAACTTGTCGCCGGCTGCCTTCGCGGCCTTGGGCGACACCATCATGCCGGCACGATCGGTGAGCTGCGCAAGCAGGGGCGAGAACGGCGCCTTCAACGCCAGCTTGACGGTGAGTGGATCGAGGACCTCGACATGATCGACCGAGGCGAGCTCGGGCTTGCGGAAGGAGCCGGGGAACGTCAGGTGCCGTTCAAGCGAGAATTTTGCGGCTTCCGCATCGAAGGGCTCTCCGTCATGGAATTTCACGCCGGGCCTGAGCTTGATGACAAGGGCCTTGCCGTCGTCGGCCGTCTCGCTGGACAGCGCGAGCTGAGGCACGATGTTGAGCTTCTCGTCGATGTCGAACAGCTTGTCGCAGAACGAGGAAAACACGATGCGTCCGACATAGGTGCGCGCTATGGTCGGATCGAGCACGTCAGGGTCCTCGGCCAGGCCGATGCGCAGCGTGGTCTGGGCTTGGGCCGCCGCAAACGACAGTACGAAAGCGGCTGCTGCTGTGGCGAGGCGAAGAGTCTTCATCGGACAGTCCCCATTGCTGCGGCTACGTCGTTGTAGGCGTTGCACCATGTATACCAACCCCGGAAGCGGTTCCGCCTTCCGCCTTTTGGCTGAAAGCTGCGACCAATTTTGCCAGCGCCGGCGAAAAGCCGCCCGCGGTCGGCAGAATGGCCTCGGCGGACGGCAGCTCGGCGACGCGATGACAGGCGGTGGCATGGCCTGTGTCGTCAGCCAGCAGCTCCGGCGATGTGGTGCGGCAGCGCGCGACCACGAACGGGCAGCGGGTGTGGAAGCGGCAGCCCGACGGCGGATTGAGCGCGCTCGGGATCTCGCCCTCCAGCAGGACCGTCGTGCGCTTGGCGTGGGGTTGCGGCAGGGGGATCGCGGACAGCAGCGCGCGGCTATAGGGATGGCGTGGTGCGGCGAACAGGGCGTCCGCGTCGGCTTCCTCGACGATGCTCCCGAGATTCATCACCGCGACGCGATCGGCGATGTGCTTGACCACCGCGAGGTCATGCGAGACGAAGATGTAGGCAAGTCCGAGCCGACCCTGGAGCCCGCGCAGAAGGTTGAGAATCTGCGAGCGGATCGAGACATCCAGCGCCGAGACCGGCTCGTCGCAGATGATCAGCTTCGGCTCGACCGCGAGAGCGCGTGCAATCGCGATGCGCTGGCGCTGGCCGCCGGAGAATTCGTGCGGATAGCGCCGCGCCAGCCGTGGCTCCAGCCCGACCAGCCGCAATAGCTCATCGACACGCGCGCGCCGCTGCGGCGGCGGCACAAGATCGTGCAAAGCCAGCGGCTCGGTGAGGATCTGGCCGACCGTCATGCGCGGGTTGAGCGACGCGTAGGGGTCTTGAAAAATGATCTGCGCCTGGCGACGGAATGCACGCAAGGCGCCGGCGTCGAGAGAGAGCAGGTCGCCGCCGTCGAAGCGGATCGACCCGGCGTCCGGCTCGATCAGCCGCAGCACGAGGCGGCTGACCGTCGACTTGCCGCAACCGGATTCGCCGACGAGGGCGAGCGTCTTGCCCGCCTCGAGCGTGAAACTGACGCCATCGACCGCCTTGATGAAGGCTTTCGGACGGCCAAGCAGCGAACGCTCGACCACGAAATGCTTGACCAGGTTTTCGACCTCGAGCAGCGCCATCATGACACCAGGAGCTCGAGTGGCGCGCGGATGCAGCGGGAGAGGTGACCGGGGGTGACCTCGACGAGCGGGGGTGGCGCCTCGGTGCAGGCCTCGCGCACGAAGGGACAGCGTGCCGCGAAGCGGCAGGCCGCAGGCGGCTGCGCCATGTTCGGCACCATGCCTTCGATCGTCGCGAGCTGGTCCGCGCGGTGATCAAGCCGCGGGATCGAGCCCAGGAGCCCGACAGTGTAGGGATGCTGTGGCGAGGCAAACAACTCGTCCACCGGCGCGCGTTCGACAATCTCGCCGGCATACATCACTGCGACCTCGTCGCAGACCTCGGCGACGACCCCGAGATCGTGCGTGATCAGGATGATGGCCGCCCCGCTTGCCGCCTTCAATTCACGCATCAGCTCCAGGATCTGGGCCTGCAGGGTGACGTCAAGGGCCGTGGTGGGCTCGTCGGCGATCAGCAGCCGCGGATCGCAGGCGAGCGCCATCGCGATCATCACGCGCTGGCGCATGCCGCCGGACAGCTTGTGCGGATACTCGTCGATCCGTTGCTCGGGCGAGGGGATGTGGACGCGACGCAGGAGTGCGATGGCCCGCTCGCGCGCGCTCTTGCGGGAGCCGCTGCGGTGACGCAGGATCGTCTCGATGATCTGGTCGCCGATGGTGAAGCTCGGATTGAGTGAAGTCATCGGCTCCTGGAAGATCATCGCGAGCCGATTGCCGCGCAGGTCGCGCAAGGTCTGGTCCGGCGCTTGCAGCAGATCGAAGCCGTCGAAGCGGATCGCGCCGGTGACCTCCGCGCTCTGTTTGGGCAGCAGTCCCATGATCGCGAGCGACGTCACGCTCTTGCCGCAGCCGGATTCGCCGACAAGGCCGAGCGTTGCGCCATTGGCGACGCTGAGATCGACGCTGTCGACCGCATGCGTGATGCGGCCATCGTCGCCGCGGAAACGGATGCGCAGTCCCTCGATCTCGATCAGCGGGGCCGCGGTCATTGGACTTTCGCGCGCGCGGCCGCGATGCTGGCGTCTATGACGCTGCGATCGGTGTTCCCGGCCGGGTTCTGCCGCGTCGGGAGCGAGTCGCGGAAGTGCACCCAGACCTCGTGACTGACTTGCTCGAGCCGCTCGAGCTCGCCGAGCGGGTCGGAATGATCGTCGGCGCGCAAATCGAGCGCCGGCCATTCCTCTTCGCCGTGGATCAGGAGCGCGGCGGATTGCTTGCCGCGCTTGTCGCCGCCGGCGGCCTCGCCTGCGCGCATGGCCGCGAGCAGGCGGCGCGGGAAGGGCAGGCCGTCATTGGCGATGTACGTCTTGGCCGTCTCGTCGAGCACGTCGGGCCCCGTAAGCATGTTGCCGGCGAGGGAAAGGCCGCTGCCCGCGATTTGGCCACACCAGCCGGTACAGTCACGGCCCGTATGCGCCGCGATCGCGCCGCTCGCATCCATGATGTGCACCTGCCGGCTTTCGCGGCCGTCATCGGTGGCGAGCAGGGCGGCCAGGACGTCGTGGGCGTTCAGGCCCTCGCGCAAGAGCTTGACGCCATCGATGCCGTAATAGGGATTGACGAAAGCCTGTGTCGCGATGGCGCCGAGGCCGGCCGCGATGAAGGGAACGCGGGCGCCGACGGCGAAGAAGCGCGTTGCAACCGCAATGCCGAACTGGCCGGTGGCAGGATCGCGCGCGATGATCGACCAGGTCATGTCGTTATCCGTCAGCGTCCCGCCGCGTAGCCCTGCATGCCGCGCGGGTTGGCGGCGGCGCGGCGGCGCGGGCCGACGCGCGAGGCCGCGGTGAGGCGGCCTTCCGACCAGTCCGGGCCGACCTCTACGACATGTCCGCGCTCCCGCAGGTTCTCGATCGTTGCCTTGGGCACGCGGTTCTCGACCACGAGCACGCCGGGGCGCGCTGTGCGGGGCCAGAACGAGATAGGGAAGTGCTCGGAATGCCATGCCGGCGCGTCGATCGCCTCCTGGAGGTTGAGGTTGCAGTGGACGTGCCGCAGGAAGAACTGCGTGATCCATTGATCCTGCTGGTCGCCGCCTGGCGAGCCCCAGGCTAGATACGGTTCGCCGTCGCGCAGCGCCATGGTCGGCGAGAGCGTGGTGCGCGGCCGCTTGCCCGGCGCAAGCGAAGCGGGATGGCCTTCCTCCAGCCAGAACATCTGCGCGCGGCTGCCGAGACAGAAGCCGAGCTCCGGAATCACGGGCGAGGATTGCAGCCAGCCGCCCGATGGCGTCGAGGAGACCATGTTGCCAGCCTTGTCGATGATGTCGAAATGCACGGTGTCGCCGCGTACCTCGCCGAAGCGCCCCACCGTCGGCTCGCCGGCACCGAGCGCACCGACCGCCTCGCGCTGCCCCTCGGCGCGCCGCAGCTTGACCACGCCGCCGAAGCCCTCGACCGAGCCTGGTCGAAAATCGAGCGAGGCCTTGTCAGTGACGAGCTTGCGGCGCTCGTCGTTATAGGCATCCGACAGCAGCGTCGCGATCGGGATCTCGTTGAACTTGGGATCGCCGTAGAACTTTTCGCGGTCCGCGAATGCAAGTTTGGCGCATTCGATCTGGAGATGGATGAATTCCGGTCCAGTCGGATCGAGCCCGTCGAGCGCAAAACCCTTCAGCAGCGCGAGCTGTTGGAGCGTCACCGGGCCCTGGCTCCAGACGCCCGCCTTGCAGACGGCGTACCGGCCGTAATCGTAGGTGAGCGGGGCCTCGATCGTCGGCTGCCAGCGCGCCATGTCGTCGCCCGAGAGCACGCCGCGATGCGGCGAGCCGCTGACGTCCATGACCTCCTGGGTGCGGCAGAATTTGTCGATGGCTTCGGCAACGAAGCCTTGCGACCAGGCCTTTCGCGCGCGCTCGATCTCGGCTTCGCGGCCACCGCCGCCACTCTCGGCTTCGCTCAGGATCCGCGCGTAGGTAGCGGCCAGCGTCTTGTTGCTGAAGAGCGTACCGGGCTTCGGCACCTCGCCATTCGGCAGGTAGACTGCGGCCGAGGTCGGCCAGTGCTTGCGAAACAGTTGCTCGACGGTCTGGATCGTGGCGCAGGCCCGTTCGACCAGCGGATAGCCATCACGCGCATAGGAGATGGCGGGCTCCAGCACGTCGCGCACGCGTAGCGTGCCGTAGTCCCGCAATAGCAGCATCCAGGATTCGAAGGTGCCAGGAACGCAGGCCGCGAGCAGGCCGGTGCCGGGCACCATGTCGAGGCCTTCGCTCCTGTAATGGGCGATGGTGGCGCGGGCCGGCGCCGGTCCCTGGCCGCAGATCACTTCGGTGCGACTGCGTTTCACATCATGCACGATGATCGGCACGTCGCCGCCGGGGCCGTTCAGATGCGGCTCGACCACCTGCAAGGTGAAGGCGGTGGCGACACCGGCATCGAAGGCATTGCCGCCCTTTTCCAGCGTGGCCATGCCGACGGCGGTTGCGATCCAATGCGTGGAGGCGACGACCCCGAACGTGCCTTCGATTTCGGGCCTGGTCGTGAAGGGATCGGGATTGATTTTGCTGGTCATGGACTTCGTTACCTCATTTGCGGCGCGCGCAATTGATCACAGGCCGTGCGGGGTCGCCAATGCACCGGCCGCATGGCACGCGCGCGTCACGCCGGGACCGGCGTGGTGTTAACCGCGTGGCAGGCGACGCCGTCGATGAGTTCCGGGGTTTCCTTGCGACAGAGATCGAATGCCAGCGGGCAGCGCGGGTTGAAGGCGCAGCCGGGCGGCGGATCGATCGGATTCGGGATCTCGCCCTTCACCGGAATGCGCTGGCGGCCGCTCATCGCGAGATCGGGCACGGCGCCCAACAGCATCTTGGTGTAGGGCATGCGGGGGTGCGCGAACAGTTCGCGCCCCTCCGCGATCTCGACGATGCGGCCGAGATACATCACGCCGACACGGCTCGCCATGTGGCGGACGACGGCCAGATTGTGGCTGATGAACATGTAGGTCAGGCCGAACTTGTCCTGGAGGTCGCGCATCAGGTTCAGGATCTGCGCCTGCACCGAGACGTCGAGCGCCGAGGTCGGCTCGTCGCAGACGATGAATTCGGCATCGGAGGCAAGCGCCCGCGCGATCGCGATGCGCTGGCGCTGGCCGCCGGAAAACTCGTGCGGATATTTGAGCCGGTCGTCGGGATGCAGGCCGACGAGGCTGAGCAGCTCGCCGACGCGGGCCTGGATGTCGCGCTCGCCCTGGATCAGGTCGAAGGCGCGGATCGGCTCGGCGATGATGGCGTCGACCCGGAAGCGCGGGTTCAGGCTCGCATACGGGTCCTGGAAGATCATCTGGATGCGGCGGCGCAGCTTTCGCCGTGCTGGCGCCTGCCGCGGATCGGTCATGGAGACGCCGTCGATCAAGACGCTGCCGGAGCTCGGCGGCAGCAGGCCGACAACCATCCGCGCCACCGTGGTCTTACCCGAGCCGGATTCGCCGACCAGCGCAAAGGTCTCGCCTTTCCTGATATCGAAGGTGACGCTGTCGACCGCCTTGAGATACTCGAGATGCCCCCCTTCGAGCACGCGGTTGAGCCAGGGTTTCGAGACGTCGAAGACGCGGCGGAGGTTCCTGACCTGGACGAAGGGCCCATTCATGCCGCGCTCTCCGTCGGCACGCTGTCATAGAGATGGCACGCGACCGATTGCGCGCCCCGTGGCAGCGGCTCAGGTCGCTCGACGCGGCAGCGATCGAAGGCGAACGCGCAGCGCGGGTTGAAGGAGCAGCCGCGCGGGATCGCGGAGAGACGCGGCATTGATCCGGGAATCTGCACCAGGCGCTTGTCGTCGCCCCCGAGCGTCGGGATCGCGCCCATCAAGCCCTTGGCGTAGGGGTGCAACGGGTTTTTCACGACGTCCTGCACTGGGCCAATTTCGGCGATACGGCCGGCATACATCACGGCGACGCGGTCGGAGGTTTCCGCAATCACGCCCATGTCGTGTGTCACCAGCATCACCGCGGTGCCGTGGTCGCGCCCGAGCCGCTTGATCAGCGAGATGATCTGCGCCTGCACGGAGACGTCGAGCGCGGTGGTCGGCTCGTCCGCGATGATCAGCTCCGGCTCCGCGCAGATCGCGAGCGCAATCACCACGCGCTGGCGCATGCCGCCGGAGAACTCGTGCGGATAGCCGTCGATGCGCTTCTCCGGCGCTGGGATTCCGACCTCGGCGAGCAGGTCGATGGCACGCCGGCGCGCAGCCTGCTCCGAAAGATCGAGGTGGGTGCGGATCGTCTCCACGATCTGTTCGCCGATCCGGTACAGCGGATTGAGCGAGGTAAGGGGATCCTGAAAGATCATGCCGATGCGCTTGCCGCGGACGCGGCGCATGTCCTCCGGCGGTAGATTGTCGATGCGCAGGCCGGACAGGCGGATCTCGCCGCCCGCGATGCGGCCGGGCGGATCGATCAGGCCGATCACCGAGAGCCCGGTCACGGATTTGCCGGCGCCGGACTCGCCGACCACGCCCAGCACTTCGCCCTTGGCGATGTCGAAGGAGACGCCGTCGATGGCGCGCAGGGTGCCGCGGCGGGAGGCAAACTCCACCTGAAGATCGCGGACGGAGAGGACGGGTTCGGTCATGAGCGAAGCGTATTCATCTGAGTTTCGGGTTGAGCGCGTCGCGCAGCCAGTCACCGAGCAGGTTGATGGAGAGGATCAGCGCGGCAAGCGCGAGGCCAGGGAACGCGACGATCCACCATTCGCCCGCAAACAGATAGTTGTTGCCGATGCGGATGAGCGTGCCGAGTGACGGCATTGTCTCTGGCATGCCCGAGCCGAGGAAGGACAGCGTCGCCTCGGTGATGATGGCAAGCGCGAGATTGATGGTGGCGATGACCAGGATCGGCCCCATCGTGTTCGGCAGCACGTGCCGCAGCATGATCACCGGCGCAGGCAGGCCGATCAGTTGCGCGGCGGCGACATAGTCCTTGTTCTTCTCGACCATCACCGAGCCGCGCACCGTGCGGGCATATTGAACCCAAAAACTCAGGCCGATCGCGAGCACTAGCACGCCCAGCATGCTCATCTCGTCGAGCCTGTTCCCCAGCACCGATTTGGCGATACCGTTGATCAGGAGCGCGATCAGGATCGCCGGGAAGGAGAGCTGTACGTCGGCGATGCGCATGATCAAGCCGTCGATGGCACCGCCGAAATAGCCGGCCGTCAGCCCGAGCAGGATGCCGAGCGCGCCCGAGAAGAACACGCCCAGCACGCCGACGACGAGCGAGATGCGCAGGCCGTAGAGGATCGCGGAGAGCACGTCGCGGCCCTGCTCATCGGTGCCGAGCAGGAACGGGCTCTGGCCATCGGCGGTC
Organism: Bradyrhizobium sp. ISRA442; assembly: GCF_038085055.1. Lineage (NCBI taxonomy): Bacteria > Pseudomonadati > Pseudomonadota > Alphaproteobacteria > Hyphomicrobiales > Nitrobacteraceae > Bradyrhizobium > Bradyrhizobium sp. ISRA442. The sequence continues at coordinate 199,668 of NZ_JALGCN010000002.1, read as the reverse complement.
CACAGCGGCGAGATGCGCGAGTTCATTAGCTGAAGCTGGGCCGGATCGAACGGATTTTGCACGGCAAACAGTGATGCGAAGATCGCGAGCAGGAAGAACAGCAGCGTCACACCGGCAGCGATCATGGTGATCCTGGAGCGGCGGAACGAGTAGAACAGGTCGCTGTCGAGCGCGCGTTTGAACCAGCCAGCGGCGGAGCGCGAGCCGCGATCTTCGACCTTGTGCGGGACGATCGCTTCGCTCATTTTAGTGTGCCCGGCTGACCGTCGAGCGCAGACGCGGGTCGACGATGGTGTAGAGGATATCAACCACGAGATTGATGGTGACGAAGATCAGGGACACCATCATCAGATAGGCGGCCATGATCGGGATATCGACATTCTGCACGGCCTGCACGAACAACAGTCCCATTCCCGGCCACTGGAACACGGTCTCGGTGATGATGGCAAAGGCAATGACCGAGCCAAATTGCAGGCCGGCGACGGTGATGACCGGAACCAGCGTGTTCCGCAGCGCGTGACCGAAATGGATGGCTCGGGTGGTTAATCCGCGGGCGCGGGCGAAGCGGATGTAGTCGGTGCGCATCACTTCCAGCATCTCGGCGCGCACCAGCCGCATGATCAGCGTCATCTGGAACAGGCCAAGCGTGATCGAGGGCATGATCAACGCCCTCAGTCCTGAGAGTGTCAGAAGACCCGTCGTCCACCAGCCGATATGCACGACCTCGCCGCGTCCGAACGAGGGCAACCAGCCGAGCGTCACCGAGAACAGGTAGATCAGGAGAATGCCGATTAGGAAGGTCGGCAGCGAGATGCCGATCAGCGAGATCGCCTGGAACGCATGAGCAAGCCAGGTGTCGCGGCGGAGCGCCGAATAGACTCCCATCAGGATGCCGCAGACCATCGCGAGAATGGTGGCGCAGACCGCCAGTTCCAGCGTCGCCGGCATCCGCTCCGACAGGAGCTGCGATACGGGCAGCCGGAACTGATAGGAGACGCCGAATTTGAACTCGGCGGCGTTGGCCACATAGCGGCCGAACTGCACGATCACGGGATCATCGAGGCCGAGCGACTTGCGGATCGCGGCACGTTCGGCGCCCGAGGTGTCCATCGACACCATCTGGTTCACGGGATCGCCGGCGAAGCGGAACATCGAGAACGAGATGATCCCGACGGCGATCATGACGCCGATAGCCTGGATTGCCCTGCGAAGGGTGAAAGCGAGCATCTGGTCCTTTCACGTCTCTTCAGACGTGCGCATCATTTGCGTGAGGTGCGAATGGCAAGTCCCGGAAGCCGAGGCTTCCGGGACTTCACAACTCGTCGGCACCTATTCTTCCTGCTTGGTGGCCCAGTACAGCAGGACCTGGTTGTCCGCGCGCTGAACCAGTTTCACCTTCTTGGACACGCCCCATGCCAGCGCCTGCTGATGTAGCGGGATGTAGGCCCAGTCCTTGTTGCCGATCTCGAAGGCCTGCTTGATCAGCAGATTGCGCTTGGTCATGTCGGGCTCAACCAGAATCTTGTCCGTGAGCTCGTCGAGCTGCTTGTTGCAGTAGCCGCCGAGATTGGCTTCGCCACGGTTGGGATCCTTCGGATCGTCACGACAGCCCATGATGTCGTGCAGCACGTTCTGGGAATCCATCGTGGCGGGCGTCCAGCCCAGGAGGAAGAACGAAGTCTTGTAGCCGCCGGGCTTCAGCACCTTGGCGAAATACTGCGCCTTGGGCTGCGCCAGCAGGTTCACTTTGACGCCGATGCGGGCGAGCATGCCGACGACGGCCTGGCAGATCGCGGCGTCGTTGACGTAGCGATCGTTCGGACAGTCCATCGTGACCTCGAAACCATCGGGATAGCCTGCCTCCGTCAGCAGCTTCTTGGCGCCCTCGAGATCGAATTTCGGCCGCGTGAATTCCTTCGACAGCGGGTAGAGCTCCGGTGCGATCATCAGGGCTGACGGGGTGGAGAGCCCGCGCATGACGCGATTCTTGATCAACTCGACGTCGATCGCCTTGTAAAAAGCCTCGCGTACGCGGATGTCCTTGAACGGATTCTTGCCCTTGATGTTCGAATACAGGAGCTCGTCGCGCGACTGGTCCATGCCGATGAAGATCGTGCGCAGTTCCGGTCCGGACAGCACCGTCGCGTTGGGACTTGCATTGACGCGCTGGATATCCTGGATCGGAACCGGCTCGATCACGTCGACCTCGCCCGACAGAAGCGCCGCCACGCGCGTGGCGTCCGATGCGATCGGGGTAAACACGATCTCCTTGAGGTTATGTTCCGGCTTCTTCCAGTAGTTCGGATTGGCCTTGAACACGGTCTTCACGCCGGGCTGGTGGCTCTCGATCATGAAGGGGCCGGTGCCGTTGGCGTGCAGCGAGGCATAGCTCGGGGTCGTGGCTGCGGCCGGCGTCGGTGCCACCGCGTTGTTCGCCTCCGCCCATTTTTTGTCCATGATGTACCAGACGTCCCATTGCCCTATGAGGATGGGATTGGGCGAACTGAGGATGAAATCGACGGTGTAATCGTCGACCTTGACGACCTTGGCATCGGCCGGCAGGCGGTTCAGCAGGTTGGAGCCCTGCGCGCGGACGCGTTCGGCGGAGAACACCACGTCGTCGGCGGTGAAGGGATCGCCGTTGTGGAATTTAACGCCCTTGCGCAAATGGAAGCGCCAGCGGGTCGGCTCGGGCGTTTCCCAGCTTTCGGCCAGAGCCGGAATGATTTTCAGGTCCTTGTCGCGTTCGACCAGGCCCTCATAGACGTGACCGAGGTGGGCATGGGTGGTGCTTTCGTTCAGCGTGTAGGGATCCAGTGACTTGAGCTCGCCCTGATTGGCGTAACGCAGCGTCTGGCTCGACGCCGGCGTGAGCGTCAACGCAAGCATACCGGCAAGCGTCGCCGCGAACAGACTACGACCTATTGACATCCCTGACCCTCTCCAATGCCGCACCGGTGTTTTTTGATTGTTCGGCGGGCTTATTGATCCATGTTGCCCAGAGTTGCTGAACCGTGCAAGCGTCATTCCAGCAAGGAACGCGCCAAGTTGCGCCGCTGTGCAGCAATGCTGACCAACAATTGCAGGACGGGCTGCAGGTGATGTTCGACTTTCGGCCCGTGAAGTCCCAGAATGGCGGACGGAAGCGGCCCCGGCCGGCCGTTGGGCCGCCTGCGGTGGTCTGCGCCAGATGCGCCCGGCCCACCACTCCTGGCGGCGCGATTTGATTGATCATGTCCGCCGATTGTCGAAACCGGCGGTCTGCCGCTTGCGTCAGGTCGCTTGCGTCGCACACCAGGTCGCGGCGATACTGTGCAGGCCGCTCGAATCCGTTCTTAGGAGGGGATATGAAAGTTAATATAGAAATCGACTGCACCCCCCTCGAAGCCCGCCAGTTCTTCGGATTGCCCGACGTTGCGCCGATGCAGACGGCGGTGATGGACAAATTGCAGCAGCAGGTGCTGAGCAACATCGAGAAGGTCTCGCCGGAATCGCTGATCCAGAGCTGGTTCACCTTCGATCCGAAGCTGGCCGAGCAGTTTCAGAACATGTTCGTGACGATGGCCGGTCTCGGCGGCACCCGCGGCAATGACAAGAAGAAATAATGCCGTTTGAGCGGGACGGGGCCCTGGCGTCAGGCCGGCTTCGTCCGCCGGGCCTCGGACTGCTGTTTGCCGAAGCACGCAGCCTGTTCGAATTCAACGCCAGCGTCCTGCTGTCGCCCATCCTGATGCGTGCGCCGAGGGGTGGCGGCCATCCGGTACTGGCGCTGCCGGGCTTTCTCGCCAGCGACCTGTCGATGGCGCCGATGCGGCGCTATCTGAGCGAGCTGGGCTACGATACGCATGCCTGGCGGATGGGCCGCAATCTCGGAGGCCTGGCGCGAATGCGGGAGGCGTTGCGCGGCCGCCTCGCGGAGATCCACGCCGCGACGGGTCGCAAGGTCAGTCTGGTCGGATGGAGTCTCGGCGGCGTCTATGCGCGCGACCTTGCGCTGCAGGCGCCCGACATGGTCCGCTATGTGGTTACGCTCGGAAGCCCCTTTGCCAATGACGTACGGGCAACCAATGCCACGCGGCTGTACGAATCGCTGTCCGGCGAGCGCGTCGAGGATTTTGCCGAGCTGCGTGCGGCGATCGCCGGCGATCTGCCGGTGCCGGCCAGCTCGATCTATTCGCGCGCCGACGGCGTCGTGAACTGGCGGACCTGCCTGCTCCGTCCCTCCGAACGTGCCGAAAACATCGAGGTCTTTCTTGCGAGCCACATCGGGCTCGGGGTGAACCCGGCCGCCCTGTGGGCCGTGGCGGACCGTCTAGCGCAGCCGGAAGGGGAATTCTGGCCATTTGACCGGGAGGGGCCGTTTGCCATTGCATATGCCCCGCCGGAACAGGCAGTATCCGCCTGACGAGAAGCGCCAACCAAGGTGCCCGTCGAATTTGCGGGAGGGAATGATGGCCGACGGGAAGAAGCTGTCGTCATTGGATGCGTCGTTTCTCTATCTGGAAACGCCGGAAATGCCGATGCACGTCGGCAGCATGGCGATCTTTCGCCTGCCCGACGACTACAAGGGCGACTTCTTCGAAGCCTTCAAGGCGATGATCGTCTCGCGCCTGCACATCGCGCCGATCCTCAAAGCGCGGCTGGAAAAGGCGCCGCTCGACATCGATCATCCCACCTGGGTTGAGGACGATCAGTTCGACATCGACCGCCACATCTTCCGCGCCAGCCTGCCGGAGCCGCGCGACCGCGCCACGCTCGAGCGCATCGTCGGCTGGATGCATGCAAAACTGCTGAACCGCGCCCGTCCGCTCTGGGAGTTCTACGTGTTCGAGGGCATGAAGGACAACGAGGTCGGGCTCTATTCCAAGATGCATCACGCCGCCATCGACGGCGGTGCCGGCGCGGCGCTGACCAACATGATCTACGACATCTCGCCGATCCCGCGGAAGGTCGATCCGCCGACGGGAGGCGCAAAGCCCGGACCGGAGCCGCGCGACATTGCGGCGAACCTGCTCGATTCCTATCAGCAGCTCTTCAGCCAGCCGCTCGACGCTTCGCAGGCCGCCAAGAATCTGCAACTGCCGCGCACCGGCAAGAGTGACATCGGCTCGATCCTGTTCGACAATGCGATGTACCAGATCGAGAGCGCGGTGCGTTTCGCCGGCAACATCCCGACCGTGCTCAAGAGCGTGTCCGACGTGCTCGGCAAGATCGCCGATCCGAAATCGCGCGAGAGCCTCGCCAGCATGGTGTCGCCGCCGACCATGCTCAACAAATCGATCTCGTCCGAGCGCAGCTTCGCCGGTGTGTCGATTTCGCTGTCACGGGCCAAGGCGCTCGCCAAGCAGGCCGGCGGCAAGCTCAACGACGTGGTGCTGGCGCTCGCCTCCGGCGTGGTCTGCCGCTACCTGCAGCAGTACGGCACGCTGCCTGCGAAATCGATGACGGCGGCGGTGCCGATTTCGTTGCGCGAGGAAGGCAACACCGAGGCCAACAACCAGGTGTTCGGCATGATCTGCTCGATCGCCACCAACATCGACGATCCCAAGGCGCGGCTGGAGGCGATCATCGCGCAATCGACCAAGGCCAAGGAGATGTCGCATCCGCTGCGCGCCTTGATGCCGCAGGTCTCCAACATCTCGATGCTGGGCGCCCCGATCATGGTGCAGATCCTGGCGCTGCTCTACAGCCGCTCGAACCTCTCGGACGTGCTGCCGCCGGCCGCCAACATCACCGTATCCAACGTGCCGGGACCGCGGCAGACGCTCTACGCCGCCGGTGCCGAGCTCTTGCACATATTCCCGGTGTCAATCTCGACGCATGGACAGGCGCTCAATATTACCGTGCAGAGCTATCGCGACCAGCTCGATTTCGGCTTCATCGTCGGGGCCAACATCATTCCGCACGTGCAGGTGATGTGCGACATGCTGCCGGAGGAGTTTGCCGCGCTGGAGGCGGCCTATGCGCCGCCGGCAACCGACGTCAAAGGCGCCGCCGAATAGGAAGCTTGCAATGATCGAAATGCCGCCGCTCGAGTTCGTGCAGACGAACGGAATCCGTGTGGGCTATTACGACGCGGGCCCGAAGAGCGACAAACCGCCGATGGTGCTCTGTCATGGCTGGCCCGAGCTTGCCTTCTCCTGGCGCCACCAGATCAAGGCGCTGAGCGGAGCCGGTATCCGGGTTATCGCGCCGGACCAGCGCGGTTATGGCGCGACCGACCGGCCCGAGCCGGTCGAGGCCTATGACATCGAACATCTGACCGGCGATCTGGTCGGGCTGCTTGATCATCTGAAGATCGACAAGGCGATCTTCGTCGGCCACGACTGGGGTGGGTTCGTCGTCTGGCAGATGCCGCTGCGGCACATCGACCGCGTCGCGGGCGTGGTGGGGATCAACACACCCCATACCAACCGGGCTTGGGCCGATCCGATCGAGCTGCTGCGTGCGCGCTTCGGCGACAAAATGTACATCGTGCAGTTCCAGGATCCGGCGCGCGAGCCTGACGGGATATTCGGCAGTCGCGTCGAGCAGACCTTCGACGCTTTCATGCGCAAGCCGGTGCCACGCCCGGCCGACGCGCCGGCAGAGGAAGTGATTGCCGGTGTCGGCGCTTCGCCGCGGCTTAATCTGGCGTTTCCGCAGATGATCGCCGGCTATGACGCCAAGCACGATCCGCGGACGCCGATCCTGTCGCCGGAGGAGAAGCAGGTGTTCGTCGACGCCTTCACCAGGACCGGCTTCACCGGTGGTATCAACTGGTACCGCAACATGTCGCGCAACTGGGTGCGCTCCGAAGGCCTCGATCACACCGTTCGGGTGCCGTCGCTGATGATCATGGCCGAGAACGATGCGGTGCTGCCGCCGTCCTCCGCCGACGGCATGGAAAAGCTGATTCCGGATCTGGAGAAATATCTCGTGCGCGACAGCGGCCATTGGACGCAGCAGGAGAAGCCGGAAGAGGTCAGCGCCAAGCTGATCGAATGGCGTAGAAGGCGGTTTGGCTAAACTCGTCATTGCGAGCGAAGCGACGCAATCCAGGAATCTCTCCGCGCGCGGCAGCCTGGATTGCTTCGTCGCGAGAGCTCCTCGCAATGACGGGGTACTGATCGAGGCAGGGGGATACGCACGTCAATGCCATCCAAGAACCGTCTGGACCCGATTCCGCATCCGCCGACCAAGCCGGTGGTCGGCAACATGCTGTCGCTGGACTCGGCCGCGCCGGTGCAGCACCTGACGCGGCTGGCCAAGGAGCTCGGCCCGATCTTCTGGCTCGACATGATGGGCTCGCCGATCGTCGTCGTCTCGGGCCATGAACTTGTCGACGAGCTCTCCGACGAGAAGCGGTTCGACAAGACGGTGCGCGGAGCGCTGCGCCGCGTACGCGCTGTCGGCGGCGACGGCCTGTTCACGGCCGACACCAACGAGCCGAACTGGAGCAAGGCGCACAACATCCTGCTCCAGCCCTTCGGCAACCGCGCCATGCAGTCCTATCATCCGAGCATGGTCGACATCGCCGAGCAGCTCGTGAAGAAGTGGGAGCGGCTCAACGCCGACGACGAGATCGACGTCGTTCACGACATGACCGCGCTGACGCTGGACACGATCGGGCTGTGCGGCTTCGACTACCGCTTCAATTCGTTCTACCGGCGCGACTACCATCCCTTCGTCGAGTCGCTGGTGCGCTCGCTCGAAACCATCATGATGACCCGCGGCCTGCCGTTCGAGCAGCTCTGGATGCAGAAGCGGCGCAAGACGCTGGCCGAAGACGTCGCCTTCATGAACAAGATGGTCGACGAGATCATCGCCGAACGGCGCAAGAGCACCGAGGCCATCGACGACAAGAAAGACATGCTCGCGGCGATGATGACCGGCGTTGACCGCTCGACCGGCGAGCAGCTCGACGACGTCAATATCCGCTACCAGATCAACACCTTTCTGATCGCGGGCCATGAGACCACCAGCGGCCTTTTGTCCTACACGATCTACGCGCTGCTCAAGCACCCCGAGATACTGAAGAAGGCCTATGACGAGGTCGATCGCATCTTCGGTCCGGACGTCGATGCCAAGCCGACCTATCAACAGGTGACGCAGCTCGCCTACATCACGCAGATCCTCAAAGAGGCGCTGCGGCTGTGGCCGCCCGCGCCCGCCTACGGCATTTCGCCGTTGAAGGACGAGACCATCGGTGGCGGCAAGTACAGGCTCAAGAAAAGCACCTTCACCACCATTCTCGTGACGGCCCTGCATCGCGATCCCAGCGTTTGGGGGCCCAATCCCGATGCGTTCGACCCGGAGAATTTCAGCCGCGAGGCGGAGGCCAAGCGACCGATCAATGCCTGGAAGCCGTTCGGCAATGGCCAGCGCGCCTGCATCGGCCGCGGCTTTGCCATGCACGAGGCCGCGCTCGCGCTCGGCATGATCCTGCAGCGCTTTCGCCTGATCGACCATCAGCGCTACCAGATGCATCTGAAGGAGACGCTGACGATCAAGCCGGAAGGCTTCAAGATCAAGGTTCGCCCGCGTGCCGATCGCGAGCGCGGGGCCTATGCCGGTCCGGTGACGGCGACCTCGGGCGCCGATACGGCCGCGCCGCGCGCCACGACGCGCCCCGGGCACAACACGCCACTGCTCGTACTGTACGGTTCAAATCTCGGCACCGCCGAGGAGCTGGCTATGCGCGTCGCCGATCTTGCCGAGGTCAACGGCTTTGCCACCAAGCTCGCGCCGCTCGACGATCATGCCGGCAAGCTGCCGGAAGAGGGCGGCGTCTTGATCTTCTGCGCCTCATACAACGGCGCGCCGCCCGATAATGCCACCCAGTTCGTCAAATGGCTGCACGGCGACGTGTTGAAGGATGAGCTGTCCAGAGTGCGCTATGCGGTGTTCGGCTGCGGCAACAGCGATTGGGCGGCGACCTATCAATCCGTGCCGCGCTTCATCGATGAGCAGCTTGCGGCCCGCGGCGCGCGCAGCGTCTATGCCCGCGGCGAGGGTGATGCGCGCAGCGATCTCGACGGCCAGTTCGAAAAATGGTTCGCGGCCGCCGCACCCGCAGCGATGAAAGAATGGGGGCTTACCCAAAGCTTCAGCCGCAGCGCCGACGACGAGCCGCTTTACAAGGTCGAGCCGGTCGCGCCCGGTGCGGTGAATGCGGTCGCAGCGCTTGGCGGCACGGTGGCGATGAAGGTGCTGGTCAACGACGAGCTCCAGAACAGGAGCGGCCCCAATCCGTCGGAGCGTTCAACAAGGCATATAGAGGTCCAGTTGCCGCAAGGCGCGAGTTACCGCGTCGGCGACCATCTCAGCGTGGTGCCGCGCAACGACCCCGCGCTGGTCGATGCCGTCGCGCGCCGTTTTGGCTTCTTGCCTGCTGACCAGGTCAGGTTGCAGGTCGCCGAGGGACGCCGCGCGCAACTGCCGGTCGGCGAGAGTGTCTCGATCGGCCAGCTCCTCACCGATTTTGTCGAGCTCCAGCAAGTGGCAACGCGCAAGCAGATCCAGATCATGTCGGAGCACACGCGCTGCCCGGTCACCAAGCCGAAGCTGCTGGCCTTCGTCGGCGACGATGCGGAAGCGGGCGAGCGCTATCGCGACGAGATCCTGGTCAAGCGCAAATCGGTGTTCGACCTGTTGATCGAACATCCGGCCTGCGAACTGCCGTTCCATGCCTATCTCGAGATGCTGTCGCTGCTCGCGCCGCGCTATTATTCGATCTCGTCTTCGCCGTCGGTCGATCCCATGCGATGCAGCGTCACCGTAGGCGTGGTCGGCGGGCCTGCCGCGTCGGGGCGCGGGATCTACAAGGGCATCTGCTCGAACTATCTCAGCGACCGCCGCGCGGGCGATATGATCTATGCAACCGTGCGCGAGACCAAGGCCGGTTTCCGACTGCCGGACGATGCATCGGTGCCCATCATCATGATCGGTCCGGGCACGGGACTGGCGCCGTTCCGCGGCTTCCTTCAGGAGCGCGCCGCGCGCAAGGCGAAGGACGCCGCCCTTGGACCGGCGATGCTGTTCTTCGGCTGCCGCCATCCCGACCAGGACTATCTCTACAGGGACGAATTGAAGGTGCTGGAGGCGAGTGGTATCACCGAGCTCTTCACCGCGTTCTCGCGCGCAGATGGTCCGAAGACCTATGTGCAGCACCTGCTCGCGAGCCAGAAGGACAGGGTCTGGACGCTGATCGAGCAGGGCGCGATCATCTATGTCTGCGGTGACGGCGGCAAGATGGAGCCGGAGGTGAAGGCTGCGCTCGTCGCCATCTATCGCGAGAAGAGCGGCGGCGATGCGGCCGCAGGCGCGCGCTGGATCGAGGAGTTGGGTGCAAAGGACCGCTACGTGCTCGATGTCTGGGCGGGCCGATAACCCGCCGGCCGGATCGTGCTAAACCTCAGGCATGATTCCCTGGGAAAAAATCGATAGCACCCGGATACCCGGCTCTGATGGCGAGCTTCGCCTGATGCGCCGCGGCAGAGAGTTCTCCATCATGCTCGGTACCAACGAGTTGATGAACAGCCGGCTGTCGGGCTCCGAGGCCGCGCTCGCGACGCTCGCGGCGAAGCGAATCGAGACGGTCGCCATGCCGGTTGTCCTCATCGGCGGGTTGGGCATGGGCTTTACGCTGCGTGCGGCACTCGCCGTGCTCGGAAGCAAGGCGCAGATCGTTGTGGCCGAACTGGTCCCTGCGGTGGTGGCATGGGCGCAAGGTCCGATGGCCGAGATTTTCGGCGACAGTCTCAGTGACTCTCGCGTTGATATACGTGAAGCGGATGTTGCGCAGTTGATCGAAAGACATCCGCTCGGGTTCGATGCGATCCTGCTTGACGTCGACAATGGTCCCGAAGGTCTCACCCGCAAGGCCAATGATGCCTTGTACGATATCGCCGGGTTGAGAATAGCTCATACCGCGCTGCGGCCGGGCGGGGTACTCGCAGTCTGGTCGTCCGGACCGCATGCGAAATTTTCACGCCATCTTCGTGCTGCGGGCTTCGAGGTCGACGAAGTCAACGTCCGCGCCACTGGAAAAGGCGGTGGTGCGCGCCATGTGATCTGGATCGCGAAGAAGCGTTAGGCCGCCTTCGCCGCCGCGCCATGCGCATGCTTGTCGATGGCGTCGATGATCTCGCCCCAGAACCGCATCGGCAGCGCGTGGCCCATGCCCTCGATCATCAACAGCTTTGCTCCGGGAATCGATGCCGCCGTGTCCTGACCGCCCTCGGGCCGCACCAGCGGATCGACGGTGCCGTGGATCACCAGCGTCGGCGTCTTGACGGCGTGCAGCCGCTCCTTGCGGCTGCCCGAGGCGAGCACGGCGCGGAGCTGTCGGCCAACGCCGGCCGGGTTGAGCCCGCGTGCGAACACCCGCTCGGCGCGGCCTGGATCGAGCGCCTCCTCTTCCGGGAAATGACCGGCGCGCAAGACCTTCCAGGTCTGGCCGAAGCGAACGATGAACTCCTCCTTGCTGCGCGGCGGCGGCGCCATCAGCATGGCCGAGGCTTCGCGAGTTGGTGGCGGCACTCGCGGATTTCCCGTCGTCGACATGATCGAGGTGAGCGAGCGGACGCGCTGCGGAAACGACAGCGTGACCTCCTGGGCGATCATGCCGCCCATGGAGGCACCGACCAGATGCGCCGACTTGATGCCGAGTGCATCCATCAGGCCGACCGTGTCCTTCGCCATGTCGATTAATCTGTAGGTGGCTGCCACCGGGATCTTCAGGAAGCGCAGCTTCAACAGCTCAAAGGGCGTGAGCCGCTTGCCGCCGCTCAGGTGGCTGGACTTGCCGATGTCGCGATTGTCGAAGCGGATCACGCGAAAGCCGCGCGCGGCGAGTTGTTCGCAGAAGGCGTCATCCCAATGGATCATCTGGGCGCCAAGCCCCATGATCAGCAGCAGCGGCTCGGCACTATCGCTCCCGAAGATCTCGTAGCAGATGTCGATGCCGTTGGCGCGGACGATCTGCGGCGGCTGATGGACGGAGGCGTTCACGGGCGTGCTCCTCTTGCAGGTCAACACCTGTTGTATTGCACGGTTTGCCGCCGCAAAGAAGCCATGCGCGCGACACCAGGCCGCCGCTTACCCGTTGACCGGCCCGTCGCAACGGTGTGGTATGGCGGAAAAAGAGGAGCGCAAAAGCTCTCGTGACCTGGAGGACGCCGATGACCGACAAGATCAACGATCCGGTCGCCTTGTGGCAGAAGATGATTGGCGAGATGGAGAAAGGCTTCAACTCGTTTGCCACCAAGGCGATGGAAACGCCCGAATTCTCGCAAGCCATGAACCGGGCCGGCGGTGTTGCTGCGGGTGCTCAGAAGCAGTTCGGCGATGTCATGGAGAAATATCTTCTCTCGATGAATCTGCCGAGCCGTGAGCAGATGACCGGCATCGCGGAGCGGCTGCAATCCATCGAAGGGCAACTCGGCGAGATCAAGTCCATGCTGAGCCAGATGTCGGCGACCTCGGGCCGATCGCAGATCGGTGCGGCACCGCGGCCGCCGCGGACGAAGCGCCCACCCCCCGAAGGCGGAGAGCAGAAATGAACGCGCCGACGGGACTTGATTTCGCATCGATCCCGGAGCGCATTCAATCCGAGGTGCAGCGCGCCATCATGCGCAGCATCAAGGGCGTCGAATATTTCTCGACCTCCGGTCCAACAATCGGGTCGACGCCGAAGGACGTGCTGCATTCGCGCGGCACGATGAGCCTCTATCACTATCGTTCGATGTCGGACGAGATCTACCGCGTGCCGGTGCTGATCGTGATGGCGACCACCAATCGCGGTTACATCCTCGACCTCGTGCCGGGCCAGAGCTTCATCGAGTTCCTGCTCAAGCGCGGCTACGACGTCTATATGCTGGACTGGAGCGCGCCGCGGCCGGAGGAAAGGAACCTTCGGATGGAGGACTATGTCCTCGATTTCATCCCCGATTGCGTCCGCCGCGTGCAGCAGGATTCCGGCGAGCAGGACGTCTCCGTCATCGGCTACTGCTTCGGCGGGGTGCTGTCGCTGCTCTACGGCTCGATCGTCAATGACGGGCCGATGAAGAACCTGATCTGCTTCACGACGCCGATCGATTTCCGCGAGATGAAGCTGTTCTCCAACTTTTCCGATCGCCGCTATTTCGACGTCGACCGCCTCGTCGACAGCATCGGCAACATGCCGCCGGAGATGATCCTGTCGTCGTTCGAGATGCTGCGCCCCGCCTCGCGCACGGTGAGCCAGATCCAGCTCTGGGAGAACATCTGGAACGACGAGTTCGTGAAGTCCTACCGGATGTTCGATCGCTGGGCGACCGACACGCTGCCGCTCGCCGGCGAGTATTTCCGCGCCATCACCAAGGACCTGATGTGGGACAACAAGCTCTTCAACGACACCATGTCGGTCGGCGGCCGCGCGGCGAAGCTCGAAAACATCAAGGTGCCGATCCTGCATGCGGTCGCCGAGCACGATCACATCGTGCCCTATGAGGCGGCAAAGCACCTCATCGCGAAGATCGGATCCGAGGACAAGGAAGAGGTGATCCTAAAGGGCGGTCACGTCTCCCTCGTCGCCGGCGCCAATGCGGTCAAGCGGCTGTGGCCGAAACTGGACTCCTGGTTGGGGAAGAGATCGACATGAGCGAGCAGCGTTCCTATCCGCGTCACGTCAAGACGGATGCCGGTGATATCGAGATCCGCCTGATGTCGCCGGCGGACGAAGCCGCCGTACTCGGCTTCGGAAAGGCGTTGCCGACGCACGATTTGTTGTTCCTGCCGCGCAACATCAGCGAGCCGAAGGTGCTCTCCGCCTGGGTCAAGGAGATCGAGCGCGGGGCGATCACGAGTCTGCTCGCGGTGAAGGAGGGCAAGGTCGTCGGCTGCGGCACCTTGGTGCGCGATCCGCATTCCTGGTCGCCCCATGTCGGGGAGATCCGCATGGTGGTCTCGCTCGACGTGCGCGGAAACGGGGTGGGGCGGGCGCTGTCGCAGGAGACCTTTGCGCTCGCACTCGGCGCCGGCCTGGAAAAGCTCTCGGTCCAGATGACTGTCGACCAGCAGGCCGCGATCACCCTGTTCGAAAGCCTCGGCTTCAAGGCGGAGGCCTTGCTCCGGGACCATGTCCGGGATGTCGACGGCAAGACGCACGATATTGTCGTGCTTGGGCACAACATCGCGCAGGTCCAGGCCCAGATGGAGGCCTACGGGCTACCGGGAGCGGTCCAGCACTAGGTCCCATCCAGCATCAGGTCGCCGTCCGGGCATCAGTTCCGGACGTGGCAGAGGCATCAGGATGCCTCCCATTTAGGATGTTCACGATTTCGTGATGTCGCACCGCAGCACGGATATTGCATCGCACAATTAGTCGTGTCATATAAGCAGTGCCCCGGGCCAAAACCGGACGGGGTGAGCCCATAGCTCAGACCAATGAGGATGGAGAGACCCCAATGACCACTGAAACGAACGGCGCTTTCGAGGGCTTCAAGGACGCATTCAAGAACATCCAGAACCTGGAAGTTCCCGAGGCCGCCCGCGAGTTCGTCAAGAAGACTGCCAACACTGCCAAGGACCGTGCTGCCGAGGTTTTCGCTGGCTCCGAGCGGGTGACCGCCGCCATCGAGAACGCGGTGACCGAATCCGTCACCGAGGCCGGCAAGATCAGCCGCAACATCCAGCAGGCGATCTATGAGGATGCCGAGGCGTTCTTCTCCGGTATCGACAAGCTCGCGTCGGCCAAGTCGATCAGCGAAGCCGTCGAGATCCAGTCCGGCCTGCTCCGCGCCCGCGGCGAAGTACTCGTCTCGCGCGCCAAGGCGACCTCGGACTATTTCGGTAAGCTCGCCGCCAACGGCGCGAAGGCCGCTCAGGACAATTTCGCCAAGGTCTACAACAAGACCGCGTAATTTGTGCGTTGAGTTGAGAAACTGAATTTTAAGGCCCGCTTCGGCGGGCCTTGTTTTTATCTGAAGCCCGTATACCGCTGACCCGCATGGTGAGGAGGCGCGAAGCGCCGTCTCGAACCATGAGGTCCGCGCGCGGCCTCATCCTTCGAGACGCCGCTGACGCGGCTCCTCGGGATGAGGAACGAATACCGCCATGACCGCGCAGGCAACCTTCTCCTTCGATGCCCCCGGCGACACCAAACGCGCGGCGGAGCTGCGCCGCGTCAAGGCGCTGGCGACGCTGGTGCTGGCCTCGACGCTTCTCTTGTTCGTGGTCGCGAAGTGGCTGTTAAACGTGCATCCGGTGTTCGGCTTCATCGCCGCCTTCGCGGAGGCCGCGACCATCGGCGGGCTCGCCGACTGGTACGCTGTCGTGGCGTTGTTCAAGCGGCCGCTCGGCCTGCCAATCCCGCACACCGCAATCATCCAGAGCAACCAGGCCCGCATCGCCGACAAGCTCGGCGAGTTCATCCAGGTGCATTTCCTCGAGGCAGGTCCCGTCGAGGCCAAGTTGAAAGAGATCGATTTCGGCTCCTTCGTCGCGGACTGGCTGCGCGACCGCAAGCGCAGCGACGATCTCGCGCGCTTCGCGCTGCGCCTCTTGCCGGAAGCCTTTTACGCGACGGAAAACTCGGGCCTGATGACCTTCATCATCCGCCGCATGTCCTCGCAGCTTCAGGCCATCGATCTCGCGCCGCTTGCCGCCGGCACGCTGCGCGGTTTCGTTTCGGAGGGGCGGCATCAGGTTCTGTTCGACGATCTCCTGCGCGTGATGCACGACACGCTGACTGGAAAGCAGTCCATGGCGATGATCCGCGAAAAGGTGCGCGCGGAGCTGCCGACCCTGCTCAGGCTCTATCGCGCCGACAAGTTTCTGGTGAACAAGATCGTGGCTTCGGCAACCGCCTTCTTCAATGAAGTGCGCAGCGATCCCAAGCATCCGTTCCGCGGCGAGTTCGACCGCATGGTGCTGACCTTCGTCGATCGGCTCGGTACCGACCAAATCTATATCGACCGCATCGACGGGCTGAAGCGCGATCTGCTCGCGCGCCCCGAACTCGCCGATCTCGCGCACACGGTGTGGGCGAACACGCGCTCATTCATCGAGCGCAGCGCGAGCGGCGAGACGCAGGTGCTGCAGCATCATCTCGCCGGCATGTTCGTCGCCGCCGGCGAAGCGCTTGCGGGGGACGCCGAGCTGCGCGCCGAGATCAACAAGGGTCTGGTCACCGTGCTGCGCAGCTTCGTCGCCGACCAGAAGAGCGGCGTCTCGACCTTCATCTCCGATCAGGTCAAGTCGTGGAATATGACGCAGTTGATTTCGCTGATCGAAATCAACATCGGCCGCGACCTGCAATACATCCGCTTCAACGGTTCGCTGATCGGTGGGATCGCCGGACTTACGCTCTACACCGTCGAATTCCTGCTGCGATTGTTGTGACTTTTGCGTCACGGCCGTTCGGATTGACGCGCGGCCCTATTGTCGTCCTCGGTTCCAGCCGCTTGAATGTCGGGAACCGGCCGCCTAGCTGATTCATGTTGCGCTGCAGAACGTTCAAGATGCCGGCGTATATTGGAATTCATGTCCATTGCCGGCATCGCGGCCGGCGTCCTTTCCAAGGATTCTTGCAGGGGAAGCATTGATGACCGCTACTGCCCAGACGCTGCGACCGCCGTCCCGCATCCTGATGTTTCTGGAGGGACGGGCGATCCACGAACTCGGCGCATTCCTCGGCGCGCTGCCGCTGCTCAGTCTTGCGCCGCGCGGTGACGGCCATCCGGTGCTGGTGCTGCCGGGCCTGGTTGCGTCCGATGTCTCGACACGCCCGCTGCGCACCTTCCTGAAGAGCAAGGGCTATGCGGTGAGCGGCTGGCGTCAGGGTCGCAACTACGGCCTGCGCTCGGGCGTGCAGCATGCCATGGTCGATCTGGTCCAAGAGCTCAACGATAGCCATGGCCGCAAGATCAGCCTGGTCGGCTGGAGCCTCGGCGGCCTCTATGCGCGGCAGCTCGCCAAGATGATGCCGGAGCGCGTGCGCCAGGTGATCACGCTGGGCAGCCCGTTTGCAGGCGATCCGCGCTCCACGAATGCCTGGCGCGTCTATGAGTGGGTGAGCGGGCGCAAGGCCGACGAGGTCGACCCCCGCTTCGGCGGCGAACTCGCCGTTCCGCCGCCGGTGCCGACCACCGCCATCTTCAGCCGCACCGACGGCGTCTGCGCCTGGCAGGGCTGCATGGAGAAGGAGGGCGCGCAGAGCGAGAGCATTGAGGTCGAGAGCAGCCATTGCGGCATGGGCCACCATCCCGCCGTGATCTATGCGGTGGCCGATCGCCTCGCTCAGAAGGAAGGCCAGTGGCGGCCCTTCGACCGCAGCGGCTGGCGCAGCCTAGCGTATCCCGACCCGCATCGGTAGTGCTCTCCTTCACCTCGCCCCGCTTGCGGGAAGAGGTCGGATCGCATCGGAGATGCGATCCGGGTGAGGGGGACTCTCCGCGGGTCCCACCGTCACCGTTTGGGCGGATGCAGCCCTCTCCCGGTAAGAACGGGGAGAAGGAGAAGAAGCTGCGGAGCCAGCGTCACGCCCTCCATTGTCCCGCCCGCACCAAACGCGCTATGGCTCGTGCATGGCGCATCCGCTCTCCCGCATCATCGACCAGCTCAAGCGCGAGCCGTCGCGCACCGGCTCCATCGTCATCACCGTGTTTGGCGATGCCATCGTGCCGCGCGGCGGCTCGGTGTGGCTTGGTACGCTGCTGGAATTCTTCGAAGGCCTCGACATCGACAGCGGTGTGGTTCGCACCGCGATGTCACGCCTTGCGGCCGATGGCTGGCTGACCCGCGAAAAGGTCGGCCGCAACAGCTTTTATCGGCTCGCCGAAAAAGGCCGGCAGACCTTCGAGGCGGCCACGCGCCACATCTATGATCCACCGCCGTCGGACTGGACCGGACGCTTCGAGCTCCTGCTGATCGGCAATGGCGAAGACCGCGACGCCTCGCGCGAGGCGCTGCGCAATGCCGGCTTCGGCAGTCCGCTGCCGGGAGTCTGGGTCGCACCGTCCGGCGTCCCCGTGCCGGAGGAAGCTGCCGGCGCCATTCGCCTCGAGGTCTCCGCCGAGGATGACAGCGGACGCCGCTTGCTCAGCGCGAGCTGGCCGCTCGATCGCACCGCCGATGCCTATCTCAAATTTATGAAGATGTTCGAGCCGCTGCACGCTGCGCTTCACCGCGGTACGGATCTCTCCGATGCCGATGCTTTCACCGCGCGCATCCTGCTGATCCACTATTACCGCCGTGTGGTGCTGCGCGATCCGCTGCTGCCTGACGGCCTGCTGCCGGCGGATTGGCCGGGCAGGGCTGCGCGCGAGCTCTGCGGCGGGATCTATCGCGCCCTGCTTGCCCCGTCGGAACAATGGCTTGATGGCCATGGAACCAATGAAAAGGGAGCATTGCCGCCCGCACGGAAGCTTCTCGCGCTGCGGTTCGGGGTCTGAATTTATGTTACAGAAATATCTTGCATGATCTAATTTTTGTTATATATTGCCTCCCAATCATACGGGAGGATGCGCATGTATACGCAGGCGCTGAACACGGCCGAGGCCGAGGATCGCGGCCTTGAGGACGCGGCCAAGGCTGCGCAATTCCAGGCGCGCATCGATGCCGAGGAGCGTATCGAGCCGAACGACTGGATGCCGGCGGCCTATCGCAAAACGCTCACCCGCCAGATCTCCCAGCACGCCCACTCCGAAATCGTCGGCATGCTGCCCGAGGGCAATTGGATCACGCGCGCACCAACGCTGCGCCGCAAGGCCGCGCTGCTCGCCAAGGTGCAGGACGAGTGCGGCCACGGGCTTTATCTCTATGCCGCGGCCGAGACGCTCGGCTCCTCGCGCGAGGAACTGGTCGACGCCATGCTTGCGGGCAAAGCCAAGTACTCCTCGATCTTCAACTATCCGACGCTGACTTGGGCCGACATCGGCACCATCGGCTGGCTGGTCGATGGCGCCGCAATCATGAACCAGATCCCGCTGTGCCGCTGCTCCTACGGCCCCTATGCGCGTGCGATGATCCGGGTCTGCAAGGAGGAGTCGTTCCACCAGCGCCAGGGCTACGAGATCATGCTGACGCTGTGCCGCGGCTCCGACGAGCAGAAGGCGATGGCGCAGGATGCGTTGAACCGCTGGTGGTGGCCGGTGCTGATGATGTTCGGCCCGCCCGATGCCGCGAGCCAGCACAGCGACACTTCGACCAGGTGGAAGATCAAGCGCTTCTCCAACGACGAGCTGCGCCAGAAGTTCGTCGATGCCACCGTGCCGCAGGCGCAATATCTCGGCCTCACCGTTCCCGATCCCGGCATGACGCAGGATGCCGGGGGACACTGGCGCTACAGCGAGATCGACTGGACCGAGTTCAAGCAGGTGCTCGCCGGTAACGGCCCCTGCAACCGCGATCGCATCTCCGCGCGCCGCAAGGCGCACGATGAGGGCGCTTGGGTGCGCGCGGCCGCCGCGGCTTATGCCGCGAAGCGCGCAAACCGTCAGACCGCGCAAGCTGCGGAGTAGGAGATCACGATGGCCACGCCGAACACACCGTTATGGGAAGTCTTCATTCGCAGCCGCAACGGGCTCGCGCACAAGCATGTCGGCTCGCTGCATGCGAGCGATGCCACCATGGCGTTGCAGGCCGCGCGTGACATCTACACCCGCCGCGGCGAGGGGCTCTCGATCTGGGTCGTGCCGTCGACCGCGATCACCGCGAGCGATCCCGCCGAGAAGGGCATGATGTTCGAGCCGGCGGAATCGAAGATCTACCGGCACCCAACGTTTTATGAGGTGCCTGAAGAAGTCGGACACATGTGACCCTTTCGCCCCTCATGGTGAGGAGGCGCATAGCGCCGTATCGAATCATGAGGGCCCCAGGCCTCGCGGCCCATCCTTCGAAACGTCCGCTACGCGGGTTCCTCGGGATGAGGTCGGAACAAGTGGCAAGTGAACAGCGGATCGAAGCAATGCCCCTCGCCAACATCCAGGTCTCCGAAACGCCGCTGGTGCTCTACACACTGCGCCGCGCCGACGACGCGTTGATCCTCGGCCATCGGTTGTCGGAATGGTGCGGGCATGCGCCGATGCTGGAAGAGGACATGGCGCTCTCCAATATCGCGCTCGACCTGCTCGGCCAGGCCCGCGAGCTCTACACCTACGCGGCCAGGGTCGAAGGCAAGGACAACGACGAGGACAAGTTCGCCTATCTTCGCGACGTCAGGCAATACCGCAATTTGTTGCTGGTCGAGCAGCCGAACGGCGATTTCGCCCAGACCCTGGTGCGGCAGTTCTTCTATTCCGCCTTCGCCGATCTCTACTGGCGCGCGATGATGACATCGCGCGATGCGACGCTGGCTGCGGTTGCGGCCAAATCGGAGAAGGAGAGCGCCTACCATCTGCGCCACGCCTCGGAATGGATCATCCGGCTCGGCGACGGCACGGAAGAGAGCCACGTCCGCGCGCAGGCGGCGATCGATCACCTCTGGGCCTTCTCCGGCGAGATGTTCGTCGTCGACGACAGCGAGCGCGGTCTGATCGACGCCGGCGTCGCCATCGATCCGGCGGGTTTGCGCGATCGCTGGCTTAAGACGGTGACCGGCATCATCGGCGAGGCGACACTCACATTGCCGCAAAACGACTGGATGCAGGAGGGCGGTCGTTCGGGCCGGCACAGCGAGCATCTCGGCCATCTGCTCAGCGAGCTGCAATCGATGCAGCGCACCTTCCCGGGGCTGACATGGTGACCGCGCTCGACAGCGACACCGAGCTGCGGCAGCGTGCCTGGGACGCTGCAGCGAGCGTCGTCGATCCGGAGATCCCGGTGCTGACCATCGCCGATCTCGGCGTCCTGCGCGACGTCGCGCTCCAAGGCGATCAGATCGAGGTCTCGATCACTCCGACGTATTCGGGCTGCCCCGCCATGAACATGATCGCGCTGGAAATCGAACTCGCGCTGGAGCGCGCCGGCTTCCGGCGTCCGAAGGTGCACACCGTGCTTTCGCCGGCCTGGACCACCGACTGGATGAGCGAGGAGGGGCGCCGGAAGTTGCGCGCCTATGGCATTGCACCGCCGCAAGCTTCGAGCTCTCGTCGCGCGCTGTTCGGCGAGCAGGCGGTCGCATGCCCGCAGTGCGGGTCTGGCAACACCGAGCTGCTGTCCGAATTCGGCTCGACCTCCTGCAAGGCGCTGTGGCGCTGCAAGGCCTGCCGCGAACCCTTCGACTACTTCAAGTGTCATTGAGAAGGCACGATGTCAGCCCAACCGTCATTGCGAGCGCAGCGAAGCAATCCAGAGTGTTCCCGCGGAAGGATTCTGGATTGCTTCGCTGCGCTCGCAATGACGCCGGTGAGCCAAACTTAGAGTGTTCATCATGTCCGCAGCCGCACCACGCTTCCATCGCCTCGCCGTCAACGACCTTCGCCGCGAGGCGTCGGACGCCGTGTCGATGACCTTCACCATCCCGAGCGAACTTGCGAGCGATTACGCCTTCTCGCCCGGCCAGTACCTCACGCTCCGCACCACGCTCGATGGCGAGGAGGTGCGCCGCTCCTACTCGATCTGCTCCGGTCCGGATGACGGCGAGATCCGCATCGCCGTGAAGAGGGTCGACGGCGGCGCGTTCTCGAGCTGGGCTGCGGACGAGTTGAAATGCGGCGATGAGCTCGACGTGATGACGCCGACCGGCCGCTTCGGTGCGATCCCATCGGCAGATAGCGGACGCATCCATGTCGGCTTTGCCGCCGGCTCCGGCATCACGCCGATCCTGTCGATCGTCAAGGGCGTGCTGACGGGTGAGCCGAGCAGCCGCTTCTTCCTGTTCTATGGCAATCGCGCGAGCGCCAACATCATGTTCCTGGAGGACCTCGAGGAACTCAAGGACCGCTTCATCGATCGTCTCTCGATCTTCCACGTCATTTCCGGCGAGGAGCAGGACATTCCCATCCTGCATGGCCGGCTCGACGGTGAGAAGGTGAGAGTGCTGTTGCGCGCACTGGTGCCGGCGGAAAGCATCGATCACGTCTTCGTCTGCGGTCCTCTCGGCATGAGCGAGGAGATCGAGGCGACCTGCCGCGACATCGGCATCGCCGAGGACCGCATCCATGTCGAACGTTTCGTCTCGGAATTCGGCGGAAAGCCTCGGACAAAGAAGGTTGTCGCAGTGGACGCGCCGCCGAAGGCGATCGCCTCGCTGATTATCGATGGCAAGCGCCGCGATGTTCCAGTCGCCGAAGACGAAGCGATCCTCGATGCCGCGCTGCGTGCCGGCGTCGATCTGCCCTTCGCCTGCAAGGGGGGTATGTGCTCGACCTGCCGCGCCAAGCTGGTCGAGGGCGAGGCGCCGATGGACATCAATTATTCGCTGGAGCCCTGGGAGCTGAAGGCGGGTTTCGTGCTGACCTGCCAGGCGAAGCCGTCGTCGGAGCGGGTCGTGGTTGACTACGACCACGTTTGACAGGCTTCGCCAAGCAGCAGAACATCATGGGAAAAACATTTGGCCGGGAGAAGCGCGTGAACGTCAAAGCAGCCCTGTCGCCCGAAGATGTGGCCCGCGCCTGCGCCGACGCGATGTGGGCGGAGGACGATGCCTCGAAAGGTCTCGGTATGGAGATCGTCGAGATCGGCCCCGGCTTTGCGACGCTGGCAATGACGGTCCGGCCTGACATGGTCAACGGCCAGCGCATTGCCCATGGCGGCTTCATCTTCACACTGGCCGACTCGGCTTTCGCGTTTGCCTGCAACTCGCACAATGAGCGCGTGGTCGCCGCGCAAGGGCAGATCACCTTCATCAAGCCGGGCAGGCTCGGCGATCGGCTCATTGCGAAGGCCCGAGAGATCAGCCGCGGCGGACGCTCGGGCATCTATGACGTGCGCGTCACTGTCGGCGACACCGTCATCGCTGAGTTTCGCGGGCACTCGCGTGTCATTCCCGGCACGTGGCTGCCGACGCAAGGTCATCAAGACTAAAGAAAAAACAAACCAATGATGTGGGGAAACGAGGATGGCTCTGACCAGGCTCAAGGAAGGTGGCAGCACCTATAGTCCGGAGATGGACGCGCATGAGCGCGCGTCGCGCGACGAGATCATGGCGTTGCAGACGCAGCGCCTGGCCTGGTCGCTGAAGCACGCCTACGACAATGTTGCGCATTTTCGCAAAGCCTTCGACAAGGCCGGCGTGCATCCCTCTGACTTTCGCGAATTGTCCGACCTCGCAAAGTTTCCGTTCACGGTGAAGACGGACCTGCGCGACAACTATCCATTCAACATGTTCGCCGTTCCCCGCGAAAAGCTGGTGCGCGTGCATGCCTCCTCGGGCACGACGGGCAAGCCGATCGTGGTCGGCTACACCCAACGCGATATCGATACGTGGTCGGAAGTGATGGCGCGCTCGATCCGCGCCGCCGGCGGCCGCACCGGCATGATCATCCATAACGCCTATGGCTATGGCCTCTTCACCGGCGGGTTAGGAGTGCACTACGGCGCGGAAAAGCTCGGCTGTACCGTGGTGCCGATCTCGGGCGGCATGACCGAGCGGCAGGTGCAGCTCATCAACGATTTCCGTCCTGATATCATCACGGTGACGCCGAGCTACATGCTGGCGATCCTCGATGAGTTCAAGCGCCAGGGGCTCGATCCGCGCCGGTGCTCGCTCAAGGTCGGCATCTTCGGCGCCGAACCCTGGACCAATGCGATGCGCGGCGAGATCGAAGAGGCCTTCGACATGGACGCGACCGACATCTATGGCCTCTCGGAGGTGATCGGTCCCGGCGTCGCGCAGGAATGCATCGAGACCAAAGACGGCCTGCACATCTGGGAGGATCACTTCTATCCCGAGGTGATCGATCCCGAGACCGGCGCGGTGCTGCCGGATGGCGCGAAGGGCGAACTGGTGTTCACGTCGCTGACCAAGGAAGCCTTCCCGGTGATCCGCTACCGCACCCGCGACCTGACGCGGCTGTTGCCGGGCACCGCGCGCCCCGGCATGCGGCGCATGGAGAAGGTGACGGGGCGCTCGGATGACATGATCATCCTGCGCGGCGTCAACCTGTTCCCGACCCAGATCGAGGAGGTGCTGCTCGCGACCGATTGGTGCGGCGGCCACTTCATCCTCGAACTGACGCGCGAAGGCCGTATGGACGAGCTGACCATCATCGCCGAGGCGCGGCCCGAAAGCTGGGACGGCCGCGGGCTCGTCGAGCACGCCGAGCGGATCTCGACCCACATCAAGAACACCATTGGCGTCACGGCGAAGGTGCAGGCGGTCGCGCCGGCCACGCTGGAGCGGTCGCTCGGAAAGGCCAAGCGGGTCTACGACAAGCGGCCGAAGGACTAGCCTCGACCCTCATGGTGAGGAGCGCGTCAGCGCCGTGTAGCGGACGATGCCTCGTATCGCCGCGAGAACCACGAGACCGGCTGCTGCGAGGCGGCCTTCATCCTTCGAGACACCTGCTTCGCAGGCTCCTCAGGATGAGGGGGCAGGTTGACTTGAGTCTCCGCAAGGGCGACAAGGCCCGCGAGAAATCGTGGGTCTTTTGATGTCACCAGCCGATACCAACGCCGTCGAAGCGCGCTGCGTGCGCCTCAATGCCAAGGCTGAGACCGCCGCCGCGCTGGCGCCGGTCGTCGAACGGCACATGCTCACGCGCGGTCCAAACGATCTCCTGATCGAGGTCAAGGCCGCCGCCGTCAATCCGTCCGACGTGAAGGCCGCGACCGGGCTGATGCCCTATGCCGTGTTCCCGCGTACGCCCGGCCGCGACTATGCCGGCGTGGTCATCGATGGCCCGGCCGGCACGGTCGGCCGCGAGGTGTTCGGTTCCTCCGGCGATCTCGGCATCCGCCGCGACGGCACCCATGCCACCCATCTCGTCGTCGAGACGGATGCAGTGGTGGAGAGGCCGAAGACCGTCTCCTGGGAGGAGGCGGCCGGCATCGGTGTGCCCTTCGTCACCGCCATGGAGGGCTTTCGTCGCGCCGGTGTGCCGAGGACCGGCGAGACCGTGCTGGTGTTTGGCGTCAACGGCAAGGTCGGCCAGGCCGCGGTGCAGATCGCGACTTGGCAGGGCGCGCGCGTCATCGGCGTGGTGCGCAAGGCCGAAGCCTATGAAGGCCATACCAACGCAGCCATCGAGGTGATCGATGCCTCCGCAACCGATGTCGCGGCGCGCGTGCGCGATGTGACCGGCGGCAAGGGCGTCGACCTCGTCTTCAACACCGTCGGCGATCCCTATTTTCAGGCCGCGCACAAGTCGCTCGCACTTCGTGGCCGCCAGATCCTGATTGCCGCGATCGACCGCATCGTGCAGTTCAACATCCTCGAATTCTACCGGGGACAGCACACTTATGTGGGCATCGATACGCTCGGCCTCTCGTCGGCGGCAACCGGCGCGGTGCTGCGCGACCTGGGCCCCGGCTTTGCGAGCGGCCACTTGAAGCCGTTCCCGATCAGGGCGAGTGCGATCTATCCGCTGGAGCGCGCCAAGGAGGCGTATGTCGCCGTCGCCGGCTCCTCGCGCGATCGCGTGATCCTGAAGCCGTAGTCATGGAATCGTCCGCGCAAGTCGTCATCCTCGCCGGCCTCGCCATCGGCCTGATCTACGGCGCCGTCGGCCTGCTCAGTGGCTTCTGCCTGATGAGCAGCATGCGCGGCTGGCTCGCGGAGGGAGACGGGCGGCTGGTGCGCACCTATGCGCTGGCGATCGCCGTCGCGATTGCGGCGAGCCAGCTTCTTGCCGGCAGCGGCACGATCGATCTCGGCAAGTCGATCTATCTGCAGCAGACGTTTTCGGCGCCGGTGCTGTTCCTCGGCGGCCTGTTGTTCGGTTACGGCATGGTGCTGTCGAACGGCTGCGGCTCGCGTGCGCTGGTGCTGCTCGGCCGCGGCAATCTCCGCTCCTTCGTCGTCGTGATCGTGCTCGCCATCGCCGCACAGATGACGCTCAAGGGCCTGATCGCGCCGGCGCGCATCGCGCTCGTTCAAGCCTCGCAGGGCACGGTGAACGCGAACTCGCTGCCGTCCCTGCTGGCAACGCTTGGCCTTGGCGAAGCCGTCTCGCGCACGCTGGCCGCAGCCGCGATCGCTGTCGCCCTGATCCTTTTTGCATTCGCTCACGCCAGTTTCCGGCGCTCGCCGGGCCAGATCGCGGCCGGCATCATCGTCGGCCTCCTCGTTGCCGGCGGCTGGTTCGTCACAGGTTACCTCGGTGCCGATGATTTCAACCCGGTACCGGTCACCTCGCTCACCTTCATCGCGCCGATTGCGGACGCGCTGCAATACGCCATGCTCTCGACCGGCCTGACGCCGAACTTCGGCATCGCGACGGTCGCCGGCGTGTTCGCAGGTAGCCTCGTGACGGCACTGGCCACGGGTCGTTTCAAGCTCGAAGGCTATTCCTCGCCGCGCCACATGCTGCGCTCGGCCAGCGGCGCAGCGCTGATGGGTATCGGCGGCGTGATGGCGTTCGGCTGCTCGATCGGGCAGGGGCTCACCGGCCTGTCCACCCTCGCACTGGCGTCATTCGTCGCGGTCGCCGGTATCCTGCTCGGCACTGCTGCGGGCTTGCGCGGTGCGCTGCGCGTTCAGCCTCTCGCAGTCGCCTGACCGCGCAGTGGCCGGTCGGTCAGAGTGGCGAGGCCGATGCCCGCGACGATCAGCGCTGCCGCGACGGCAAGGCTGATGTCGATGGGTTCGCCCAGGAGGGCCGCAGCACTGGCGATGCCGACGATCGGCGTCCCCGTGGTGCCCAGCGACGTCGTCAAGGCCGAGATGCTCTTGTTGACCATCGACATCGCCCAATAGGCCAGCGCCGTCCCGATCAGGCCTGAATAGAGGAACAGCAGCACGAGCCGCCACGACCATTCGGCGTGCGGCAGGCCGTCCGCAATCGTCGCCGCGACTGATAGCACCACCGTTGCCACGAGCACCTGCCAGATCAGGAGTTGGAGCGGGGACGCGATCCAGCGATGCGAGCGCAGATAGATGATGTTCGCGGCCCAGCAGATGGCGGCCAGGATCACCATGCCGGCGCCGAGCACGACGTTGACGTTGGTCCAATCGATCGAGGATGGATTCAGGATCACGGCAAGTCCGGCCAGGCCCAGCAACGCGCCGCCGAGCTTCGGCGCGGTCAGCGTGTCCTTGCCGAGCAGGGGCGCGGCGAGCGCCACCCAGAGCGGCGTCGTGTAGCCGAGCACGACGCCCTTGCTGGCGGGAATGAAGCGCAAGCCCGCGGCCGCCAACGTCGAGAATAGCGTCATGTGCAGCAGCGACACGCTCAGGATCACGGGGACGTCGTGTCGCTCCGGAATGACCAGATTATTGCTTGCGCGCAGAATCACGAACAGACCGATGAGCGCGATCCAGCTCCTGATTGCCGCGCTCCACAGCGGCGGCACTAACTGCACCAGCTGCTTCGTTACCGACCAGTTCACGCCCCAGGCCAAAACGACGATGACGAACAGGCCTACGGCCGCGCGGGGTGACAGGGAGGTGTTCATTGCAAGATCCTTGAAGCGGCGTAGTCCGACAGATAGCATCGCAATTGGCACTCAAAAAAGTGCCAGATTTGAAAGAATCAAAGTGCCAGTTCTAGAGACGATGATTTCCGGGCTGATCGTGCTGGAGCGATCCAGCGAGGAAGGGCTGGTGGCGCAATTGACGAGCCAGCTCAGGCGCCTGATTGCAAGCGGGCGGCTCGGCAAGGGTCGTGCGCTGCCGTCGAGCCGCCGGCTCGCGAGCGATCTCGGCGTGTCGCGCAATACCGTCAGTTTCGCGTTCGAGCAGCTCGCCGCCGAGGGTTACCTGGAGATGTCCCACGGCAGGCGTCCGGTAGTGATGGTCGAGGGTGGCGAACGCATCGAACGCACAGGCGTTGCAACATCGCGTGTGCAACCCCGGCTCTCGCCCTGGGCCTCGAGGCTGCGCGAGACGGATTGGCCGATGTCCTATCTCGCGCGGTTGCGACCCCTGAGGCCCGGCCACGCCGATGCCCGGGAGTTTCCGAACGAGATCTGGGCGCGCTGCCTGCGCCGCAGCGCCGTGCGCGCTGCGAAACGCGAGCTCGGACCGATCAACCGGCCGCGTCTGCGCGAGGCGTTGGCGCACTACCTCGCGAGCAACAGGGGCGTGCGCGCGGCGTCAGAGCAGATCTTGATCCTGCCGAGCGCGCAGGCGGCGCTGACCTTGATTGCAGCCACCCTCATCACGCCCGGAGATGAGGTCTGGGTCGAGGATCCCGGCTATCCCGGCGCTGCGGCCGCCTTCCGCGCCTCCGGCGCGCGCGTGGTTGGCCTGGGGGCTGGACGAGCAGGGCATGCAGCGGGTGACCGGAATGGCCGCGCCAAAGCTCATCTTCATGACGCCGTCGCACCAGCACCCGACGGGGCGTTTGATGTCGCTTGCCCGCCGCACCGAATTTCTCACCGCAAGCCGGCCGGGCAAGACTTGGATCATCGAAGACGATTACGACGGCGAATTCCACTATGACAGCCGGCCGGTGCCGTCCTTGCAAGGGCTCGATGCCCATGGCCGCGTGTTCTATGTCGGTACCTTTTCAAAGGCGATGACCTCGGACATCCGGCTCGGCTACCTCGTTGCACCGCCGGCCCTGCGCGATACGCTGGAGATCGCGCAGCGGCACATGGGGTCGATCGCGGCCAGCCATATCCAGGAAGCACTGGCCGAGTTCATCGCCGATGGGCATTTTCTCGCGCATCTCCGGCGGATGCGCCGTCTCTATCATGCGCGCCGCGATCATCTCGTCAGCGAGATGGAACGCCGTCTGGGCGATGTTCTCGAGGCGGAGGTGCCCTCGGGCGGTATTCAGCTCGTTGCGCGCCTCAAGCGCGGCAGCACGGACCGGGCGGCGGTCAAACGGCTGGTCGCGGCCGGAGTCGAGACGCGGGCGCTATCGAGCCTGTCGCTCGGCCAGCCGCGCGATCACGGCCTGCTGCTCGGCTTTGCGGCATGGCGCGAGAACGAGATCAGCGCGGCCGTGCGAACGATGACGTCCTGCTTCTAGAGCGATACCTCAATCCGCGGCCTTCGTCACGATGCGGATCTCCGAGGTCAGCGTTCGGTGTACCGGACACTTGTCGGCGATCTCCATCAGCTTCTTGCGCTGTTCGGCATCGAGCGTGCCTTCCATCGCGATCACGCGATCGATCTGGTCGAGCATGCCCTCGCGCGTCTCGCACTCCGCGCAATCCTTGGCGTAGATCTTCGAATGCTTCAGCGTGACGGTGACGCGGTCGAGCGGCAGCGACTTGCGGTCGGCATAGAGCCGCATCGTCATGGAGGTGCAGGCGCCAAGGCCGGCGAGCAGGAAATCATAGGGTCCGGGGCCGGCATCCTCGCCGCCGACGGCAACCGGCTCGTCCGCGACCAGGCGATGCGGCCCGACCGAGACGATCTGGTTGAACTTGCTCTTGCGCGTCTCCTGCACCACGACCTGGCGCGGCGCCTCGGCGAGATCCATCGCCCTTGCCGGCTTTGCCGTCTCGATGTAGCGGCTCGCCCAGGCTGTGATCACGTCGGCTACATAGAGCGCGTCTGCAGGCTTCGTGAGCAGATGATCGGCGTGGTCGAGCGAGATGAAGCTCTTGGGATGTTTTGCCGCGACGAAGATCTTGGTCGCATTTTCGATACCGACAGTGTCGTCGACCGGCGAATGCATCACCAGGAGCGCCTTGTGCAGGCCGGTGACGTCCTTCATCAGTTCGTGCTCGACGATGTCGTCGAGGAATTCGCGCTTGATCCGAAACGGACGTCCCGCGAGGGACACTTCAAGCTCGCCTTGCGAGCGGATTGTTTCGACATGTTCTTTGAAGAGCCCGGTGACGTGCGCCGGATCGGACGGCGCCGCGATGGTCGCGACCGCCTTCGCCTCTGGAACCTTCTCGGCCGCAGCAAGGATCGCGGCGCCGCCGAGGCTGTGTCCGATCAGGATCGACGGCGCCTTGCGGACTTTGCGCAAGTGGTCGGCGGCGTGGACGAGATCGGCGACGTTGGAAGAGAACGTCGAATTGGCGAAGTCGCCCTCGCTGGAGCCGAGTCCGGTGAAGTCGAAGCGGAGTACCGCGATGCCTTTGGCCGCGAGCGCCACCGCGATGCGCTTGGCGGCCAGCGTATCCTTGCCGCAGGTGAAGCAATGCGCGAACAACGCGTAGGCCGCCGGCTCGCCGTCCGGCAACTCCAACGCCGCTGCAAGCTGATGACCGCCTTCGCCCTGGAATTGAAAGCGTTCCGTAGCCATGGGCTTTCCCCGTTCTGCTTGAAATCTAGTCGCCCGAATAGCGCTGTTCGGCCCAGGGATCGCCGCGGTTATGGCAACCGCGGACTTCCCAGAAACCCCGCGCATCCTCGGTCAGGAATTCGATGGCCTGGAGCCATTTGGCGCTCTTCCAGAAATAGAGATGCGGCACGACCAGCCGTACCGGACCGCCGTGCTCGTTCGTCAGCGGCTGGCCCGACCAGCTATGGGCGAGCAAAGCGTCTTCCGCGGCAAAATCTTCCAGCGCGAGATTGGTGGTGTAACCGTCATAGGAATGCAGCACCACGAAGCGCGCATCGTCGCGGGGCTGGCAGATCGCGAGCAACGCGCGCGTTGCGAGGCCCTCCCACTGATTGTCATAGCGCGACCAGGTCGTCACGCAGTGGATGTCGGAGGTGAATTGCGCCTGCTTCTGCGCGCTAAACTCCGCAAAGCTCCAGAACAGCGGATTGTCGATCGCACCATAGACGTCGAGCCGCCAGCGCTCGCGCGAGATCTCGGGTGAAAGGCCAAGATCCAGCACCGGCCAGTCCTTGGTGAGGTGCTGGCCGGGCGGCAGCCGATGATCCTCCAGGCGCGTGATCCTGCCGGTGAGGAAGCGGCCCTCGCGCGCCCATTTCTCCTTGGTGCGCGTCAGCTTGCTGTCGGGCGGTGGCTCGTTCTCGTCGGCCATTGGCTACTCGTGGCGATGCATCGCGGACGCATGCTTGGTGTCGCGCATCGTAGCATAGATGATCAGCGAGATGCAGATGATGCCGCTGAGGTAGAAGTAGAACCATTCCTCGCGCCCGACGCTCTTGAAGTAGAGTGCGATCGCAGGTGCCGTGCCGCCGAAGAGCGAGACGGTGATCGCATAGGGCAGG
Source organism: Bradyrhizobium sp. ISRA442 (assembly GCF_038085055.1). Taxonomy (NCBI): domain Bacteria; kingdom Pseudomonadati; phylum Pseudomonadota; class Alphaproteobacteria; order Hyphomicrobiales; family Nitrobacteraceae; genus Bradyrhizobium; species Bradyrhizobium sp. ISRA442. The sequence continues at coordinate 168,572 of NZ_JALGCN010000002.1, read as the reverse complement.
CCGACGCCCAGAGCGCGGACATTGGTCGGGAACAGCTCGGCCTTCACCACCGCATTGATCGAGGTGTAGCCGGCCACGAACAGCCAGGCGGCGCAGATCAGGACGAACGCGACGAACGGCGATTTGGTCTCTTTCAGCGTCATCAGCAGCGGCACGGTCGAGAGCGTGCCCGCGATGCCGAAGAAGATCAGGAGCGGCTTGCGCCCGATCTTGTCCGAGATCGCGCCATAGATCGGCTGCAGGATGGTCGCGAAGATCAGCGTGCCGAAGATCACGAAGGTGGTCTGGTCCTCGGTCAGCCCGACCGAGAGCTTGACGAAGGTCTGCATGTAGGTGGTGAAGGTATAGAACGCTGCGGTGCCGCCGGCGGTGAGGCCCATCACCAATAGCAGCTCGCGCGGATATCTCAGCAGGTTGGTGATCGAGCCGGTCGGCTTGACCACCTTCTTGGCTTCTTCGAACGCTTCGGTCTCATGCAGGCTGCGCCGCATCACCGCGGCGAAGATCGCCAGCATCGCGCCGATCGCAAACGGGATGCGCCAGCCCCAGCCCTTCAGCTCTTCCGGCGTGAGGAAGACCTTTTGCAGGAGCAAGAGCACGATGATCGCGGTGAGCTGGCCGCCGATCAGGGTGACGTACTGAAAGCTTGAATAAAAGCCGCGGTACCGGGGGTCGGCGACCTCGCTCAAGTAAGTCGCGCTGGCGCCGTACTCGCCGCCGAGGCTCAGGCCCTCGATCACGCGGGCCAGCGCCAGGATCGCGGGCGCGGCGAAGCCGATCGTGGCGTAGGTCGGCGTCACCGCGATGATCAGCGAGCCGAAGCACATGAAGACGACCGACAGCGTCAGCGAAATGCGCCGGCCGAAATGATCAGCGAGATAGCCGAAGAACCAGCCGCCCAAGGGGCGCATCAGGAAGGTCGCGGCGAACACGACCGCGGCGTTCAATTGTTGGACAACGGGATCGTTGCCGGGGAAGAAAGCCGGAGCGAAATAGAGAGCGAACGCCGTATAGGCGTAAAAATCATACCATTCGACGAGATTGCCGACGGAGCCGATGAAGATCGCCTTGATCCGCCGCTTGGCATCGGCGACGTCAAAATGCTCGGAGGCCGGTTTGATTGCTTGCTCTGTCATATCCGGCCTCTCCGCTCTGGTTTTGGAGAGGCCTACATCGCCTTTCCAAGCAGAAATGGCAACTGGCGGGGGCCTCTCACGGTGCCCTGCGACCAAGTCACGGTGCCTGCCGGGTCGAGCCGGAAATCCGGAATCCGCTTCAGCCACTCCTCCAGCGCGACCTGCATCTCCATCCGCGCCAGGTTGGAACCGACACAGCGGTGTATGCCGAGGCCGAAGGCGGCGTGGCGGTTTTCCCGCCGGTCGATCACAACTTTGTCAGCGTCCGGAAACATCTTGGGATCGCGGTTGGCTGCCGGGAAGGACAGCAGCACCATGTTGCCCGGCTTGACCGGGCAGCCCGAGACCGTCCTCTCCTTGACCACCTCGCGTGCCATCGTCACCGGGGAATAAGCGCGCAAGAATTCTTCGACGGCCGTCGGCATCAGCTTGGGTTCGGCGATCAGGCGCTCGCGGTCGGCCGGCGTGCGGGCGAGATGCCAGAGCGAGGAACCGATCGCGCTCCAGGTGGTATCGATGCCGGCGATCAGGAGCAGCCGCAGCGAGCCCAGTACGTGCGCTTCCTCCAGCGGCTGGCCGTCCTTGTTCCTGGCATTCATCAGATAGGAGATGAGATCGTCGGTCGGGTGCTTCCTGCGCTGCTCGATATGCGCCCTGAAATAGTCGCTCATCTCGTGGACGGCCTGGAGCAGCAGGTTCTCGTCCTTGATGCCGAGCTCCAGGATCATGTGGATCCAGTTGATGAAGAGGTCGCTGTCGCTTTCGGGAATGCCGAGCATATGCGCGATCGCACGCACCGGAATGTGCTTGGTGTAGCGTGCCGCCGCATCCACCTTTTTCTCGCCGATGAAGCCGTCGATCAGTTCATTGCAGATCGCGCGGACCCGCGGCTCGAGCTTCTTCATCGCGTCGGGCGTGAACGGCGGAAGCAGCAATTGCTTGGCCGGTTTGTGCGCGGGCGGATCGGAGGTGATCGGCGGGGCGGCGTTCTGGGTCACCTCGGGCCGCACGTCGCGCACGATGATGCGGCGCGAGGAGAAATGCTCTGGATCGTTGGCGATCTCGCGCACCGCTTCATAGGTCGTCGGCAGGTAGCAGCCGAGGAAGCGTCTGGTGTGCACGACCGGGCTTGCGGCGCGCAGCTCGTCCCAGATCGGGAAGGGATCTTCCGTCCATTGCGGATCGGTGTGGTCGAAATCGTTGAGCCAGTCGGTGACGGGCGGATGGACAACGGGTTGGCTGACGTCGGACATCTCAGGGAATCCTCGAAGCTGGTGTTCGCTGAAGGCACGCGCGTCGTGAAAGGCGCGCTATTCCTTGATTACGTCGATCGCGATTTCCGGGCAGTTGGATCTGGCAAGCCAGGCCTTGTCTTCCAGCCCGGCCGGCACGGTGCCGTCCCCGGCCTCGCGGGCGTTGCCGTATTCATCGAGCTCGAACAGTTCCGGCGCCAGTGCCTTGCAGCGGGCGTGGCCCTGGCATTTGTCCGGATCAACGTGAACCTTGAGTCGCTCTGCCATTGGCGTCCTCGGTCGTATGCGCGGGCCTGGAAGGCCGGACGCGTTTCCCCATGTTCGATTTATCGGCGCCCTTCGCCGATCTAAGTTATAGTATATTACATTCGCGGTGGGCTTCCCCTGTCAAGCGCAAACTTATAGGTTTCGCGTCAACATGCCGTCACAACTCGTCCGCAAGCCGCAGAACACCTATCATCACGGCGATCTCCGCGACGCTCTGATCAAGGCCGCCTTGCGCGAAGCGGAGCAGGCCGGAGCCGAGGCGATCAGCATCAAGGCGCTGGCGAAAGAGCTCGGCGTCTCGCAGCCGGCACCGTACCGGCATTTCGCCGACCGCGAGGCGCTGCTCGCGGCGGTGACGACTGAGGCGTTCCGGCAATTCACCGCCGTGCTGCGCGCGGCGATGGCGAAGCCGTCTAAGCAGTCGAAACTATCCCGGCTGGCCCAGGCGACGCTCGATTTCGGCCTCCGCCGCAACGGCATCTATCGTCTGATGTTCGCATCGCGCACAGTGTCATGCGCGGCCAAGGGCAGCGAGCTGCATGAGGCCACGCGCGAGACCTTCGCACTCGTGATCGAAGCTCTGGATGCACCGGCTGTGGGTTACTTGCGCGAGCGGCAGGCGCTCAAGATCTGGGCGGCGCTGCACGGCGTAGTGATGCTGGCCGAGCAGGGCCTGTTCACCGGGGAGGCGGCGCATGCCACGCGTGAAGAACTCGTCGAGGATTTCGTCAACGAGACGAAGACTGCGCTTGCGGCCGCGATCAAGGACGCGCGGCGCCGGAACAAGGCCAGCGCTTAAGCCTTCGCGCCAAGCAGCGTCATCAGCTTCTCGACCGCGCTGTCCGGTGTGGTCACGACGGGCCGCCCGGTTGCCTCCGCGACCAGCGGCGCCGTGGCGGCGATGCTGAACTGCGCGAGCGCGACGACGTCGCAGTCGCGCAAGTCCCGCGAAGCCTGAGCGATCAGCCGGTCATGCTCGGCGCGGTCGCCGCGGTCGAGCGCGGCCAGCGCGCCCTCGGCGAGCTTCGGTACGACCTGGACCGAGGCCGGAAACTCCGGCGGCATCGAGACCAGCGTTGGCGGGAAGGTCGAGAGCAGGCCGATCCGCCTGCCCATCGTCACGGCTCGCTCGATCATCGCCTCGTTGGGCTTGAGCACCGGCATCGGTGCATGCGCGCGCGCCACCGCCTCGATGCAGGGACCGAAGGCCGAGCAAGTGAACAGGATCGCGTTTGCCCCCGTCGCCACCGCATAATCGCCGAGCGCGAGGAAGCGCTCGGTCATGGCGTCGCTGAGCTCGCCGTCGTGCGCCAGGTCTGCCGAAAGGCTGTCATCGAGCAGGTTCATCAGCCGCGCCTGCGGCCAGGCCTTTGCGAACGCAGCCTCGATCGGCGCGATGGAATGCTTGAGGGCGTGGATGAGGGCGATGCGAGGAGGCGTCGTCATTGAACCTTGTTACCTGGCGAAGGTATCGCGCCCCGGACGCAGCGCAATGCGCAGTATTGCGCTGCTGAGCCGGGACTCATTCGTGGCCACTAGGTCCCGGCTCAGCGCAGCAGCGTTACACGCTGCAGCGCGTCCGGGGACACACGCGAGTGTCTACTTGAACGGGATGGCGTACATCAAACCGCCCTTGCTCCAGAGCCCGTTGAGGCCGCGCTCGAGCTTGAGCGGGCTCGCCTTGCCGACGTTGCGGTCATAGATCTCGCCGTAATTGCCACCGGCCTTGATCGCCGCGACCAGCCACTTGTTATCGAGCCCCAGTCGCGAGCCGAGGTCGCCGGAAGCGCCGAGCAGGCGCTGGATCGCGGGCGTGCTCGACTTCGTCATCTCCTCCACATTGGCCTGCATCACGCCGAGTTCCTCGGCCTCGATCAGTCCGTAATGCAGCCAGGTGATGATATCGCTCCAGACCTCGTCGCCGTTGCGGGTGAAGGGCCCGAGCGGCTCCTTGCTGATGGTCTGCGGCAGCACGACGTAGTCGGCCGGGTTTGGCGCTGCTGTGGTCACCGCGCCGGCGAGCGCGGAAGCGTCCTGGGTCATGGCATCGCAGCGGCCGCCGAAGAAGGTCTGGTACATGGTGTCGACGCGATCGAACACCAAGGGCTTCCAGTCGATGCCGTTGGCGCGGCCGTAGTCGCCGAGCGTGACCTCATGGGTGGTGCCTTGCGCGACGCAGACGGTAGCGCCCTTCAGATCCTTGAGCTCCTTCACGCCGAGATCCTTCTTCACGACAAAACCCTGGCCGTCGTAGAAGTTGATCGGGCCCTGGCGGAGGCCGAGCGTGACGCCGCGCAAATAGGTCTGCGTCGAGTTGCGGTAGAGCACGTCGATCTCGCCCGATTGCAGTGCGGTGAAGCGGTTCTGCGCGGTCAGCGCGACGTAGCGTACCTTGTTGGGATCGCCGAGCACGCCGGCCGCGAGCGCGCGGCAATAGTCGACGTCGAGGCCCTTGAAGTTGCCTTGCGAGTCCGGCGCGGAGAAGCCGGCAAACCCGGTGCTGACGCCGCACACCAGCGTGCCGCGGCTCTTCACCGTATCCAGCGTCGCGGCCGACGCCATCGCCGTCGATGCCACGAAAACACCTGCCGCGATAACCACTTTCCTCATCATACTAGTCTCCCCTCAGTGATTGACATTACGCAACACGTTGTCGACGGCCGTGCCGAGCTTGTCGACGATCAGGTCGATCTCCTCCGCGGAGGCGATATAGGGCGGGGCCAGCAACACATGGTCGCCGCGAACACCATCCACGGTGCCGCCGCCGGGATAGCAGCCGAGCCCGTTGGCAAAAGCCTCGGCCTTGATCTTCTGGTGCAGCTTGAGCGCGGGATCGAACGAGGTGCGGCTGGCGCGATCGGCGACGAGCTCGATTGCCCAGAACAGGCCCCGGCCTCTGATATCGCCGACATGGCGGTGATTTCCGAAGCGCTCGATGAGGCGCTGCTCGAGCTGCTTGCCACGCTCCTTCACCCGGTCGAGCAGGCGATCCTCGCGGATCACCTCCTGCACCGCGAGCGCGGCCGCGCAGGCGAGGGGATGGGCGAGGTAGGTATGGCCGTGCTGGAAAGCGCCGCTTCCCGCGCGAATCGTCTCGATGATCTTGCCGCTCGCGAGCATCGCGCCGATCGGCTGATAGCCGCCGCCGAGCCCCTTTGCGATCGCCTGGATGTCGGGTGCGATGCCCTCCTGCTCCCAGGCATGCGTGGTGCCGGTGCGGCCCATGCCACTCATAACCTCGTCTAGGATGAGCAGCGCGCCGTGCCGCTCGCAGATCTCGCGCACCGCCCTGAAGTAGCCGTCCGGTGCCGTCACGGCGCCCGCAGTGGCGCCGACGACGGGCTCGGCGAGAAACGCCGCGACGGTGTCGGGGCCGAGCCGCTGAAATTCGGCCTCTAACTCGGCGGCAAGCCGCGCCACGAATTGGGCATCCGACTCGCCGTCGTGCTTCTCGTGATAGGCGAAGGCCGGCGCCACATGGCTGAACGCGGCCGAGAGCAGCGGCGCATAGGGCGCGCGGCGCCAGGCATTGCCGCCGGCGGCGAGCGCACCGAGCGTGTTGCCGTGATAGCTCTGCCGGCGCGCGATGAAATGCTGCCGCTGCGGCTCGCCACGCTCGATGAAGTATTGCCGCGCAAGCTTGATGCTGGCTTCGATTGCCTCCGATCCGCCGCTGACGAAATAGGCGTAGGCGAGGCCGCCGGGCTCATGGCCGACGAGCATCTCGGCCAGCGCTTCCGCCGGCTCGGACGAGAAGAACGCCGTGTGGGCATAGGCCAAGGTCGAGGTCTGCTTAGCTATCGCCGCAATCACGCGTGGATGCTGGTGGCCGAGGCAGGAAACGGCTGCGCCGCCGGAAGCGTCGATCACGCGCCGGCCGTCCTCGGCAAAGAGATAGACGCCTTCGCCGCCGATCGCCTTGGGTGGCGTTTCGCGCAACGAACGGTGCAGCACGCGGCTGGTGCGAACGGCCATGGTCAACCTTTCTCTGAGACGTAGGTGGAGGCTGCGGCAAGCCGCGCCTCGGTGTCCTCAAGGCGTTTCTTCGCGGTCATGCCGCCGAGCGAGAACGTCACCGCCGCCAGCGATTGTGCGATTGCGATGGCGCCGGTGAGGCTCGGAAAGAAGCCGGGCGGCGAAGCCGCTTCGAACAGCAGCACCTGATCGGCGCCCTCGGCCATTGGCGCCGACACGCTATCGGCGATCGCTATCAGCGTCGCACCGGCACGGTAGGCGGCCCGTGCGACACGGACGCTCGCGTGGGTATAGGGCATGAAGCCGATGACGATGACGGCTTCGCCGGGGCGGAAGGCGCCGAGATCGAGGTCATCGGGCCCGGAGCCGCCGACGATCTGCACCTGATCGGGTCGGAACAGCCGTAGCTCGTAGTTGAGCAGTTCCGCGACACTGCGGCAGCTACGATAGCCCGCGATCCAGATCCGCTTTGCGCTGTGGAGCGCGCGGGCGGCATCCGCGATCGATTGAGCCGGGATCCGCGGAAGACCGGCGGCCTCTGCCTTCAGTTTGTCGGTGACGAGCGTGACATCGGCGTTGGGGCCATGGCGACGACTTTTGGCGCGTCCGGAGAAGGGGGAGGTCTGCGACGGCCGCCGGGCCTCCGTCAGCGCTGCGCGCAACTCCTCCCAGCCGGAATAGCCGATCGCCTTGGCAAGACGCGTGAATGCGGCGGGATCGGCGCCGGCTTCCGCCGCGAGATCGCGCATCGAACGGGTGGTGGCGTCGTAATCATTGGCCGCCACGAAACGCCCGACCTCCTGCAATCGCAGGGGGAGCGATGGCAATGCGCTGCAGAGTTCGCTCAAGGGCGAGGATTTCGCGGGCTCGACCATGAAACATTTGTTGCACGAATTGCAGATTGGTGCAACAGTTGACGTACGCTGCCGGAAATCGCCGCCTCTGACGAAGGATTTTTGTGCTGTGACCACCGATCATCCCAGACCGCCGCCGCGCCGCAGTTTTTTCGGCGCATGGGGACGCCGAGAGCTCAAGGGCCTATTCTGGCAGCTTCTTGTCGTCGGGATCGCGGTCGCGGTCATCGCCTTCCTCTGGTCCAACACCGTCACCAACCTCTCGGCCCGCCGTATCTCGACCGGCTTTGCCTTTCTCGGCCGCGAGGCCGGCATGCCCATCGCAGACAGCCTGCTCTCGTACAGTCCGAGGGACACCTACTTCTGGGCCTTCGTCGTTGGCGTCGCCAACACCTTGCGCGTTGCCGTCATCGGAATCGTGCTCGCGACCATCTTGGGTACGCTGATCGGCATCTCGCGGCTGTCGGCCAACTGGCTGTTGTCGCGGCTCGCCGCCGTTTATGTCGAAGTGCTGCGCGACATCCCGCTGCTGCTTCAGCTTCTGTTCTGGTACGTGCTGATGCAGGCACTGCCGGCCGCGCGCTTGGCGTGGCGGCCGGTCGACGGTGTGTTCCTGTCCAATCGCGGCCTCATCCTGCCGTCGATCCCGATCGGGATGCCCCAGCTTTGGGTACTCGGCACGGCCTTGCTGGGCCTTGCCGCGTTCTATGTCATCCGGCGGGCGTTGATCGCGCAGCAGATGCGTGACGGCAAGCCGCGCAAGGCGTGGCCGATTGCCCTCGGCCTCATCGTTGTGCTGCCGGCGCTGGTGTCCGTGCTGCTTGGCGTGTCCTGGAAAATTGAATGGCCGGAGCTGCGCGGCTTCAATTTCGTCGGCGGGCTCACGCTCGCGCCGGAATATTTTGCACTGCTGATCGCGCTCATCACCTACACATCGGCCTTCATCGCCGAGATCGTGCGTAGCGGCATTCAGTCGGTACCGCGCGGCCAGTGGGACGCCGCCAATGCGCTCGGCCTGCGCCGCAGCTTCATGCTGCGGCAGATCATCCTGCCGCAGGCGCTGCGCGTGATCGTGCCGCCGATGACGAGCCAGTATCTCAATCTCACCAAAAACTCTTCGCTCGCGGTCGCGATCGGCTACCAGGATGTGGTCTCGATCGCGAACACCACGCTGAACCAGACCGGGCAGGCGATCGAGGCGATCGCGCTGATCATGGCGGTGTTTTTGACGATCAGCCTCGGCATCAGCTTCTTCATGAATTGGTACAACGCGCGTATCGCGCTGGTGGAGCGCTGATCATGACGGTGATCACCGACGTTCCGGACGCACCGCGCGCCGCACGCCGCCCGCAAACGGGTAACCCGGTGCTGCGCTGGCTCCGCGCAAATCTGTTTTCGTCGATTCCAAACTCCATCATTTCGCTGGTGCTGCTGGCCGTGCTCGCCAAGGGTATCTTCAGCTTCGTGCAATGGGGCATCGCCAACGCCGTCTGGCTGACGCCGGCAAACGATTCCAGCGCCTGTCGCGCAGCCCGCGGTATCGGCGCGTGCTGGGCGATCATCCCCGAGAAATACCGCTTCATCCTGTTCGGCACCTATCCGTTCGACGAGCAGTGGCGGCCGGCGCTGTCGGTGCTCTTGTTCATCGCGCTGTTCTATCTCTCCACGCGCCGCGCCTGGTGGCGCCGCGAACTGATCTATATCTGGGTCGGCGCGCTGGCCTTGATCAGCGTACTGATGTGGGGCGGTGTGTTCGGGCTCAGCTTCGTCTCGCAGGACCGTTGGGGCGGGCTGCCGGTGACGCTGATCCTCGCTACCTTCGGTCTCGCCTTCGGCTTTCCGCTCGGCATCCTCGTCGCGCTCGGCCGGCGTTCAAAGCTGCCGGCGATTCGTTCGCTGAGTGTGCTCTATGTCGAACTGATCCGTGGCGTGCCGCTGGTGAGCCTGCTGTTCATGGCGAGCGTGATGTTTCCGCTGTTCATGCCAAGCGGCTTCAATATCGACAAGCTATTGCGCGCGCAGATAGCGATCATCCTGTTTGCAGGTGCTTATCTCGCCGAAGTCATCCGCGGCGGCCTCCAGGCCGTGCCGCGTGGGCAATATGAGGCCGCCGATGCGCTCGGACTATCCTACTGGCGCAAGAACCGACTGATCATCCTGCCGCAGGCGATCCGCCACGTCATTCCGCCGCTGGTGAATACCTTCATCGCGTTCTTCAAGGATACGAGCCTCGTCCTCATCATCGGCATCTTCGATCTGCTCACGACGGCCAAGACCGCGATCATCGATCCCGCTTGGCAGCAGTTCTCGGTCGAGGTCTACATCTTCGTCGCCGCGATCTACTTTGCGTTCTGCTTTGCCATGTCGCGCTACAGCCGCAGCCTGGAGGCGACGCGCGGGAGGTGACGTCTCCCTCGTGTCCCGGACAAGGTGCAGCGCGTCAGCGCTGCGCCGCAGAGCCGGGACCCAGAGGATGCACAGTGGATTGTTGATGAATGGGCCCTGGCTCTGCAGCGCACCGCTGAAGAAGCGCTGCGCTGCGTCCGGGGCACGAGAGAAGTTACTTCTTCACCCTTGGATCGATCGGCGTCGTCTCGCGCAGATCCAGAATATCCTCCAGCGCCTTTGCACCCGCTAGCACCTGCGCGTCGGCACGAGGCGCGCCGACAATCTGGATGCCAACCGGCAGGCCCGAGGCGGTGAACCCGCAGGGCAGCGACAGCGACGGACAGCAGGCGAGCGTGACGGCGTAGACGATGCCGAGCCATTCGACATAGTTGTCAAACCTCTTGCCTGCGCATTCGGCGACATAGCGGTTTTCGACCGGGAAGGGCGGCACGATCGTCGTCGGCACCAGCAGCAGATCGTAGGTCTTGAAGAATTCGATCGCGCGCGCGGTCATTCCGACGCGCTGCGCCTCGGCGCGTTCGAGTTGCTCGACCGTGAGCTTGAGGCCTTCCTCGATGTTCCAGATCACCTCGGGCTTGAGGAGATCGCGCTTGGTCCGCAACAATTGCGCCTTGCTGATCGCGAAATCGAACGCGCGCAGCACATGGAAGCATTCATGCGCATCGCGCCAGTCCGGATGAGCCTCCTCGACCGTGGCGCCGGCCTCAGTGAAGCGTTCCGCCGCCTTGCGCGTGATCGCCTTGATCTCGGGGTCGACCGGCGTGATGCCGAGATCGGGTGAATAGGCGATGCGCTTCGGCTTTTTGCCGGAGCACGCGGCCGACAGGAACGAGGCTGCGGGCGCCGGCAGCGACAGCGGATCGGCCGCGTAGTCGCCGCTCATGGCATCGAGCAGCAGCGCAAGGTCCTCGACATTGCGGGCCATCGGGCCCTGGACGCCGAGGTTACGGTCGATCGCCGATTTCGGCGTGTGCGCGACGCGGCCGATGCTCGGCCGCATGCCGACGATGCCGCAGAAGCTCGCGGGATTGCGCAAGCTTCCACCCATGTCGGAGCCCTGCGCGAGCCAGGCCATGCCGGTGGCGAGCGCCACCGCCGCGCCGCCCGAGGAGCCCGCCGCCGACTTCGATGTATCCCAGGGATTGAGCGTTGCGCCGAACACCTCGTTGAAGGTGTTGGCGCCGGCGCCGAATTCCGGCGTGTTGGATTTGGCGTAGACGACGGCGCCGTTGGCCTCGAGATTCTCGACCATGAGGTCGGACTTCGCGGGGATGTTATCCTTGAAGATAGGCGAGCCCTGCGTGTTCAAGACGCCGGCGACGTCGGAGAGATCCTTGATCGGCACCGGCAGGCCCGCGAGCAGTCCGCGCGCACCGGCCGGCTTCTGCATCAGCGCCTTCGCGCTATCCCGCGCACGATCGAAGCACAGCGTCGGCAACGCGTTGACCTTGTCGTCGACCTCCGCGATGCGTTGCTCCAGCACATCCAGCAGCTCGAGCGGTGTGACGTCGCCCGAACGCAGCTTGTCGACGACAGCGCATGCGGTTTCGCGGATCAGGTCTTGAGACAATTATTTTACTCCTGTGCCAATTCTTGGTGTCGAAAAACTCAACTCCACCCCGCGCTGATGCCGCCATCCACCGTGTAGATCACGCCCGAGGTGTAGCCGGAGCGATCCGAGGCGAGGAATGCCATGAGGTCACCGATCTCGCGCGCATGCGCGGGACGGCCGAGCGGTAGACCCTTCTGGAATTCCTTGTAGCGGTTCTCGTCGCCGAACTGGTGCTTGGCCCGCGTCTTGAGCAGCGTGACGTGGCGGTCGGTTCCGACCGGGCCGGGATTGATGCCGACCACGCGGATGTTGTCGGCGAGGCTCTTGCCGCCGAGCGCGCGGGTGAAGGCCATCAGCGCGGCATTGCCGGCGCTGCCGCAGACGTAGTTGGCGTCGAATTTCTCGCCGGCCGCGCCGATGTCGTTGACGATGACGCCGCCGCCTTTCGCCTTCATTTGTGCGTAGACCTGCCGTGTCAGGTTGATGTAGCCGAACACTTTCAATTCCCAGGCGTGCCGCCAGGTGGCCTCGTCGATCTTGTCGATCGAGCCGCCGGGAATGTCGCCGGCATTGTTGACGAGGACGTCGATGTCGGTGGCCTCCTTGGCGAGCCGCGCCACGTCCTCGGCCTTGCGCAGGTCCACCACGCTCGTCGCTGTATCGATCTGGTGCGCGGAGCGCAGGCGGTCGGCCAGTGCCTTGAGCTGGTCGCCGCTGCGGGCGGCGAGCAGGAGATGACAGCCTTCCTCGGCAAATGCCTCGGCGGCGGCTGCGCCGATGCCCTTGGACGCGCCAGTGATCAGGACGCGCTTGCCACGCAGATGCAGATCCATGGATGACTCGCTCGGTGGGAACAGGATGAAATCAGTAGGCGGTCGGCCGCGCCATGGTCAACATTGCAGTGCAGCGTTGCACTGCCCGCGAGTTTGGTCCATTGCAGGGCGATCAAAACGCGGCGGCTGCCGGACCAACCAAGGACGTTCTCGATGAGCAAAAAACAATACCGCATCGCGGTCATTCCCGGCGACGGCATCGGCAAGGAAGTGATGCCGGAGGGCCTGCGCGTTTTGGAGGCGGCGGCGAAGAAGCACGGGGTCGCCGTGCATTTCGACCATTTCGACTTCTCGTCCTGGGACTATTACGAGAGGCACGGCCAGATGATGCCGGACGATTGGAAGGAGAAGATCGGCAAGCACGACGCGATCTATTTCGGCGCGGTCGGCTGGCCGGCCAAGATTCCGGATCACGTCTCGCTGTGGGGCTCGCTCATAAAATTCCGCCGCGAGTTCGACCAGTATGTGAACCTGCGCCCGGTGCGGCTGATGCCGGGCGTGCCGTCGCCGCTCGCGAACCGCAAGCCGGGTGACATCGATTTCTGGGTGGTGCGCGAGAACACCGAAGGTGAATATTCCTCCGTCGGCGGCCGCATGTTCCCGGACACCGATCGAGAATTCGTCACACAGCAGACGGTGATGACGCGCACCGGCGTCGACCGCATCCTGAAATTCGCCTTCGAGCTCGCGCAGTCGCGGCCGAAGAAGCACCTGACCTCGGCCACCAAGTCCAACGGCATCTCCATCACCATGCCCTATTGGGACGAGCGCGTGGAGGCGATGGCGAAGAAGTATCCAGGCGTGAAGTGGGACAAGTACCACATCGACATCCTGACGGCGAACTTCGTGCTGCACCCGGACTGGTTCGACGTGGTCGTCGGTTCCAACCTGTTCGGCGACATTCTTTCTGATCTGGGTCCTGCCTGCACCGGCACGATCGGCATCGCGCCATCCGGCAACATCAACCCCGAGCGCAATTTCCCCTCGGTGTTCGAGCCGGTGCACGGCTCGGCGCCGGATATCGCGGGCCAAGGCATCGCCAATCCGATCGGCATGATCTGGTCGGGCGCGATGATGTTCGAGCATCTCGGAGAGAAGGAAGCCGGCAAATCGATCGTCGATGCGATCGAACGCACGCTCGCCGAGCGCACGCTGCGCACTCGCGACCTCGGCGGCAATGCCGACACCACGGCCTGCGGTAAGGCGGTCGCAGAGATGGTGGATTAGGGCAGGGAGCTGCCGAAAGGGACTAACTGTCTCTTGCGTTGGCTAACTCCGCTATCGCGGCAAACTCCGTTGTCGTCCCGGCGAAGGCCGGGACCCATAACCCCAGGGAGGGGTTGTGGCGCGAGCTGGCAACCCGAGCCTTCCCATAACCACGTCCTGTGGTTATGGGTCCCGGATCTGCGCTCCGCTTGTCCGGGACGACACCGAAAGATAGCGCTTCTTTCTCCAATCACCCCGCGATCTTCTCGATCGCCGCCTGGTCCAGGCCGAACTTTTTCCCGGCGTCCAGGATCTCCTGCCACGTATTCGGATCGACCGGGACGCCCTCGGCGAGCCGCTTCTTCTTGGTCTCACGCTCGGGCTCTCCGGCGATCTTGACCTTGTCGACGCCGGGGCCGGGCGGCGAGCCGGTGTGCCAGGCGACGAAGCTCTCGACCTCGCGCGCCAGATTCTCGGCGGTGCCGAGCTTGGTCGGGTCGATGATGATCGAGAGCATGCCGTTGAGAACGCGGCGCTTGCCGTCGGCCGGCCCCTTCACAGTCTCGCCGCCGGAGAGCGCGCCGCCGAGGATTTCGCACACCAGCGCGAGCCCCGAACCCTTGTGCTCGCCGAACGGCAAGATGGCGCCGTGCGGCGCGATCACGGTGTAGCGCGGATTGACGGTCGGCTTGCCCTCATTGTCGATGATGGTGCCGGGCTCGAGCTCAACGCCTTTGTTGAAGGCGACGCGCGTCTTGCCCTGCGCGATCTTGCTGGTGGCGAAGTCGAGCACGATCGGCTCCTTGCCGGCGCGCGGGATGCCGACGCAGAACGGGTTGGTGCCGTGGCGTGCATCGCTGCCACCCCAGGGCGCCACGATGGGCCGCGAGATCACGTTGACGAAGTGGATCGAGACCAGGCCGTGGTCGATGCACTGCTCGGCCCAGTGGCCGATGCGGCCGATATGGTGCGAGTTGGAAAGGCCGATCACGCATACGCCGTTGCGCTTGGCGCGCTCGGCGCCCAGCTCCATCGCCTCATAGCCCATCACCTGGCCGTAGCCGGTGAGGCCGTCGAGGGTGAGCAGGGGACCCGTGTCCATCACGATCTTGACGTGCTGGTTGACGGCGAGGCCGCCTTCGTTGACCGCTTCGGCATAGCGCGGGATCATGCCGACGCCGTGCGAGTCGTGGCCCTTCAGGTTCGCCTCGACGAGGTTGGTCGCAACGAGGTCCGCCTCGCGGTCCGTGGAGCCGCCCGCTCGGGCGATGGCGCGGATGACGTTGGTGAGGGGCTCGGCTTTGATGGTGCGGTAATCGGCCATTGTTGTTGCTCTTATCGTTTCGCGATCCGGCGGCAGTGCTCCCACGCCGCAAAAATCAGGTTCTCGCTGGCCTCCGGCGTGCGGAAGGCTGAATGCGCCGACAGCGTCACGTTCGGCAGCTTGGTCAGCGGATGATCGCCGGGCAGCGGCTCGATGTTGAAGACGTCGAGGCCGGCATGACGGATGTGACCCGACTTCAGCGCGTCGATCATCGCTTGCTCGTCGACAATGGCGCCGCGCGCGGTGTTGATGAGGATGACGCCGGGCTTCATCTTCGCGATCCTCTCGCGCGTGATCATGCCGCGGGTCTCGTCGTTGAGCAAAAGATGCAGCGACACCACGTCGCTTCTGGCCAGCACCGTGTCGAGGTCGGTGAATTCCACGCCCGGATGGCTTTTCGGCGTGCGGTTCCAGGCGATCACCTTCATGCCGCTGCCCAAGGCGATGCGCGCGACTTCCGCGGCAATGCCGCCGAAGCCGATCAGGCCGAGCGTCTTGCCGGTGAGCTGCATGCCGTCCTCGCGCAGCCAGTTGCCGACGCGCATCTCGCGATCCATCATCGCGATCACGCGGGCTGAGGCCCACATCAGCGCGATCGCGGATTCCGCCACCGCGGTGTCGCCATAGCCCTTGATCAGATGCACGGAGATGCCGAGTTGGCTAAGCTCCTCCGGATTCATATAGCTGCGCGCGCCGGTGCCGAGGAACACCACGTGCTTGAGCCCTGCACACTGCTTCGCGACCTCGGTCGGCAGCGCAGTGTGGTCGACGATTGCGATCTCGGCGCCATCGAGTATCTCAGGATACTGCTCGGGCTTGATGTCGGGATCGCGGTGGATCCGCACCTTGGGATCGCCGGGCCTCGTTAGCCGCTCCATGATCACGGCCAGGGCTTCACTGGCGTCGACGAAAACTCCGCGCATGACTGTCTCCGATCAGGACGCGACGCCGGCGATCGCCAGCACGGTATGCATGAGGACGTTGGTGCCCGCGGCGCAGTCGGGCTGCGTGGCGTCTTCCAGCTCGTTGTGACTGATGCCGTCCTTGCAGGGTACGAACACCATCGCCGCCGGAATGACCGTGTTGAGGTTGCAGGCGTCGTGGCCGGCACCGGAGGTGATGCGGCGGCTGGAATAGCCGAGGGTCTTTGCCGCGTTCTCGACGGCCGCGACGAGCTTCGGATCGAAGTGCGTCGGCGGCTTGCGCCAGACCAGGTCGAGCTTGACCTCGACCTTACGACGCGCGGCGATCTCGGCGATCGCAGCGCGCAGGTCGCGATCGAGCGCGTCCATGATGGCGGCGTCGGCGCTGCGGCAATCTACGGTGAAGGCGACCTCGCCGGGAATGACGTTGCGCGAGGGGCTGGCGATCACGGCTTCGCCGATGGTGCCGACTGCGTTCGGCCCGTGCTTCCTGGCGATGGCCTCCATTGCCAGCACGATCTCCGACAGCGTCGCCAGCGCATCGCGCCGCAGCGGCATCGGCGTCGAGCCCGCATGGCTCTCGAAGCCGGTGATCTTGCCGTCGTACCACAAGACGCCCTGGCCGGAATCGACCACCCCGATGGTCTTGCCCTCGGCCTCCAGGATCGGGCCCTGCTCGATATGCAGCTCGACGAAGCAGCCGAGCTTCTGGAAGCCGACCGGCCTGTCGCCACGATATCCGATGCCGTCGAGTGCCTGGCCAACCGTGGTGCCTTCGGCGTCCTTGCGCGACAGGATGTCGTCGGTGGTGAAGTCGCCGACATAGGCGGCGGAGGCCATCATCGCCGGTGCAAAGCGCGAGCCTTCCTCGTTGGTCCAGTTCACGACGCAGATCGGCGCCTCGGTTTCGATGCCGGCGTCGTTCAGCGTGCGGATGACCTCGAGTGCGCCGAGCGTGCCCAGAATGCCGTCATACTTGCCGCCGGTTGGCTGCGTGTCGAGATGCGAGCCGATGCCGATGGGCAGTTTCGACATGTCGCGGCCCTTGCGCAGTCCAAACATTGAGCCGAGCGCATCGACATGCACCTCAAGGCCGGCATCCTCGCAGGCCTTGCGAAACCAGTCGCGTACCTGCTTGTCCTCGGCACTTAGCGTCAGCCGCCGCACGCCGCCCTTGGCCGTCGCGCCGAACTGCGCGGTCTCGTGGATGGAGCCCCAGAGGCGGGCGGAATCGATTTGCAGATTGGTGGCGGCTCGGCTCATGCGTTCGTTCCATTGTCGCTGTCATTCCGGGGCGGTCCGCAGGAGCGAACCCGGAATCCAAGGATTCCACAATGCGCAATTGCGCATTGGGGTTCTCGCTCCCGGGCCGCGCTTGCGGTCCCGTCGCGAGCCCCGGAATGACGTTGAAGATTGTCCGGCGTCCATTTCAATGACGCGCCGTCGCGACGGCGTCAACCGCGAGGCTGGTCTGCGCGATCTGCCGCGCGAGCTCGGCGACGCGCTCGACCGCCACGACGTCGGGCGAGGCGAGCCAGCTCGCCGTGAACGTCAGTGGCGAGATGTTGAGGTCGGTGTCGAGCAATTGCAGCCGCCCGTCGGCGAGCTCATTCTCAACGATGGCCGCCGGAATCACGGCGATGCCGAGCCCCTCGACCGCCATGTGGATGACGGTCGCAAGCGACGCGGAGGCATGAAGACGAATCGGCGGCAGCTCCGGTCGATCGAACATCTCGCGTACCACCTCGTAGGGCCGCGTCTTGCGCGGGAAGGTGATGATCGGGAACCGAGCAAGCTCGGCTCGCGTCACCGGACCGCTCCCGAGTCCGAGCGAAGGGCTTGCAAGGAGGCCGATCGGATAATCGGCGAGCACGCGGTTGTGCACGCCAGAAGCCGATAGCGGCCCCACGACGAAGGCAAGCTCGATCTCCTGGCCGAGCAGGCGTGCGGTCAGATTCGGCGTGATGTCGACTTCGATCTCCAGCGACAGGTTCGGATAAGCCTGGTTCACGCTCTTGACGAGCCGTGGCAGCCAGGTGTGCACGATGGTTTCGGCGACGCCGAGCCGCATCACGCCGCGCATCGCGGAGGCGT
Organism: Bradyrhizobium sp. ISRA442; assembly: GCF_038085055.1. Taxonomy (NCBI): domain Bacteria; kingdom Pseudomonadati; phylum Pseudomonadota; class Alphaproteobacteria; order Hyphomicrobiales; family Nitrobacteraceae; genus Bradyrhizobium; species Bradyrhizobium sp. ISRA442. The sequence goes on along the minus strand of NZ_JALGCN010000002.1, from coordinate 150,746 downwards.
TGCCGATCTCGGCCATCATTGCGGCGCGCAGGCCGATCAGCTTTTCGGCGTAGACCATCATCTGCCGACCGCTCGGCGTGGGCGATGCGACGCGATGATCGCGGTTGAGCAACTTCACGCCCATCTCGCGCTCGAGCTGGGCGATGCGCTGGGAGATCGCCGGTTGGGTGGTGTTGAGCCGCGCCGCGGCGCCACGGAAGCTGCCGAGCTTTACGACCCAGAGGAACGTTTCGATCGATCTGAAGTCCAGCATTGGAAGGATTCTCCCGATCGATAAATCCGTTTTATCGATATTGATTAGAAAGGACGATTAGACTTTATAGCACGCTTGGTGTTGGCTGTCCTTGTCGAGTTTATAGGCAGGTCGATCCCATGACTGTTTTAGTGGCAGCGCAGCAAACTGAAACGCCCGACACCCTCCCGAGCCGTCAGGCCCGGCTCGCATACCGCGATGGGCTCGTCGCCTCCACCGCGGGCATCGCCCCCAGTTTCGTCCAGGGCAATCTGGCGATCCTTCCCGAGAAATACGCCAGCGCCTTCCACCGCTTCTGCCAGCTCAATCCAAAGCCGTGCCCGATCATCGGCATGTCCGACGTCGGCAGCCCGCACATCCCTGCGCTCGGCGCGGACCTCGACATCCGCACCGACGTGCCGCGCTATCGCGTCTGGCGCGACGGTGAAGTCGTCGACGAGCCGACCGATGTGACCCGCTACTGGCGCGACGATCTCGTCACCTTCGTGCTCGGCTGCTCCTTCTCGTTTGAAGAGGCGCTGCTCGACGAGGGGATGCCGATCCGTCACATCGAGCGCAATGTGCGCGTGCCGATGTACCGCACCAACATCGCGTGCAGCGCGTCGGGCCCGTTCGCCGGTCCCATGGTGGTGTCGATGCGTCCCTTCAAGCCGGCGGACGCGATCCGCGCGGTGCAGATCACCTCGCGCTATCCCGCCGTGCACGGTGCGCCCGTGCATCTCGGCCATCCGCATCTGATCGGCATCAAGGACATCGCAAAGCCCGACTACGGCGATCCAGTGCCGGTTGCCGATGATGAGATCCCGGTGTTCTGGGCCTGTGGCGTCACGCCGCAATCGGTCATCAACGCCGCCAAGCTCCCCTTCGCGATCACGCATTCGCCGGGGCTGATGCTAGTGACGGATCTCAAGAACAAGAACATGGCCGTGATTTAGTGGGCAGCGATTGCTGCTTCTTCAGGCTTTACGGCATCCATCAATCGCTCCATTCGAGAGCCAAAATTCGTAACAGGGGAATTTGCCATGACGATCACTCGCCGCGACGTATTGTTGGGTGCCACCGCGACTGCGGCGCTCGTGCCGCTGGCGGCCCGTGCCCAGACCTCGGAAGTCGTGATCGGCGTGATCTATCCGTTCTCCGGCGGCAGCGCGCAGCAGGGCATCGATGCGCAGAAGGCCTATGAGACCGCGCTCGAGGTCATCAACAAGGACACCGATTTCGACCTGCCGCTGGCGAAGGGCGAGGGCCTGCCCGGCCTCGGCGGCGCAAAAGTCCGCCTCGTGTTCGCCGACCATCAGGCCGATCCGCAGAAGGGCCGTGCCGAAGCCGAGCGCCTGATCACTCAGGAAAAGGTCTGCGCCATCATCGGCACCTATCAGAGCGCGGTCGCCGTCACCGTCAGCCAGATCTGCGAACGTTACCAGATCCCGTTCGTGTCCGCCGATAATTCCTCGCCGAGCCTGCATCGCCGCGGCCTGAAATATTACTTCCGTGCATCCCCGCACGACGAGATGTACTCGGCCGCGATGTTCGATTTCTTCGATGCCATGAAGAAGAAGGGCACCAAGATCGAGACGCTGTCGCTGTTCCACGAGGACACCATCTTCGGCACCGACTCCGGCAACGCACAGGCCAAGATCGCCGCCGAGCGCGGCTACAAGATCGTCTCCGACATCAAGTACCGCGCCAACTCGCCGTCGCTGTCGGCCGAGGTGCAGCAGCTCAAGACCGCCAATGCCGACGTGCTGATGCCATCGAGCTACACCACCGACGGCATCCTCCTAGTGAAGACCATGGCCGAGCTCGGCTACAAGCCCAACGCGATCGTGGCGCAGGACGCCGGCTTCTCCGAGAAGGCGCTCTATGACGCCGTCGGCGACAAGCTCGAAGGCGTGATCTCGCGCGGCACCTTCTCGCTCGACCTCGCGCAGAAGCGCCCTATGGTCGGCAAGATCAACGACATGTTCAAGGCGAAGTCTGGCAAGGACTTCAACGATCTCACCTCGCGCCAGTTCATGGGCCTGATCATCCTGGCGGACGCGATCAATCGCGCCAAGTCGGCCGACGGCGAGAAGATCCGCGATGCGCTCGCCGCCACCGACATCCCGGGCGAGCAGACCATCATGCCGTGGAAGCGCGTGAAGTTCGACGAGGCGGGCCAGAACAACGATGCCGACCCGGTGTTGCTGCAATATCGCGGCGGCAAGTTCGTCACCGTCTTCCCGCCGCAGGCTGCGATCGCCGAAGCGGCCTGGCCGATGAAGTAAGCGGGGCGCGCAGGCAGGGTGGGGACCAGGCGCTGTGACAGCCGAGAGGACCGTACTGCTTAACCGCGTTGTCATTGCGAGCGCAGCGAAGCAATCCAGAAATGTATCCGCGGAGATAGTCTGTATTGCTTCGTCGCATCAGCGCAAAATTGCTTCGCAATTTTGTCGCGAGCTCCTCGCAATGACGGAAGCTGTAGCTCCCGCCCTCATCCTGAGGAGCGGGCGTAGCCCGTGTCAAGGACGAGGGCGGGCCCATCCTTCGAGACGCGCGCTGGGGCGCGCTCCCCAGGATGAGGTCGGAGTGTGGGGGACGATGCAGTGACAGCCCAAGCTATTATCCAAAGTCTCGCGAGCGGCCTCCTGATGGGGCTGCTCTACGGGCTGATCGCGGTCGGTCTCGCGCTGATCTTCGGCCTGATGGACGTTGTGAATTTCGCCCATGGCGAGTTCCTGATGATCGCGATGTACGCGACGTTCTTCCTGTTCGCGTTCTTCGCCATCGACCCCTTGCTGTCGGCGCCGCTGGTCGCCGCGGCGCTCTTCATATTCGGGGCGGTGGTCTACTTGTTGATCGTGCGCTTTGCCATGCGCGCCAAAGCAAACGCCGGCATGGTGCAGATCTTCTCGACGTTTGGTCTCGCCATCGTGATGCGCGGTCTCGCGCAGTTCTTCTTCACGCCGGATTACCGCAGCATTCCGCAGTCCTGGCTCGGCGGCAAGACAGTGTCGGTCGCCGGCATCTTCCTGCCGGAGCCGCAGCTCATCGGTGCGCTGGTCTCGATCGCGGCCTTTGCCGGCCTCTACTTCTTCATCAACCGCACCGATTTCGGCCGCGCACTGGAAGCGACGCGCGAGGATCCCGGCGCGGTGGCGCTGGTCGGCATCGACAAGAACCGCGTGTTCGCACTCGGCTGGGGCCTGGGCGCCGCGCTGGTCGGTCTGGCCGGCGCGATCATGGCGGTGTTCTTCTACGTCTATCCCGACGTCGGCGCGTCCTTTGCGCTGATCGCGTACGTCACCGTCGCGCTCGGCGGCTTCGGCAGCGTGTTCGGCGCCTTCGCCGGCGGCATCGTCGTCGGTCTCGTCGAAGCCGTTACGGCGCTTGTGCTGCCGCCGTCGCTGAAATCGGTTGGCATCTACGCCGTCTACCTGTTGGTCGTCTTCATCCGGCCGCGCGGCCTTTTCGGGTCGATGTGATGGACAAGAATTTTGCCGCGCGGCGCCGCCGCGACCTTCTGATCGCCGCTGTTCTCGCGGTTCTGGCAGCGCTTGCGCCGTTGTTCGTGAAGGACGTCTACGTCCAGAACATTCTTATCCTGACCCTGATGTATGCGGCGCTGTCGCAGAGCTGGAACATCCTCTCCGGCTATTGCGGGCAGATATCGCTCGGACACGCACTCTATTTCGGCATCGGCGCCTACACCACCGAACTCCTGTTCACCAAGTTCGGCGTGCTGCCCTGGTTCGGCATGCTCAGTGGCGGCGTGATCGCGGCGGCGATCGCAATGGCGCTCGGCTATCCCTTCTTCCGCCTGCGCGGACATTACTTCGTGATCGCGACCATCGTCATCGCCGAGATCGGGCTCCTGCTGTTCCAGAACTGGGACTGGGCCGGGGCCGCGCTGGGCATCACCATCCCGGTCCGCGGCGATAGCTGGCTGAAATTCCAGTTCATGCGCAGCAAGCTGCCGTACTTCTATTTCGCGCTCGCGCTCTGCTGTCTCGCTTGGTTCGTCACCTGGTGGCTGGAAGATTCCAAATGGGGCTTCTGGTGGCGCGCGGTGAAGGACAATCCGGATGCCGCCGAAAGCCTCGGCGTCGTCGTGTTCAATTCCAAGATGGGTGCGGCCGCCGTTTCCGCCTTCCTCGTCGCCGTCGGCGGCAGCTTCTATGCGCAGTACCTTGCCTATATCGACCCCGAAAGCGTCATGGGCTTCCAGTTCTCGCTGCTGATGGCCCTGCCGGCCGTGCTCGGCGGCATCGGCACGCTCTGGGGCCCGGTGCTTGGCGCGGCCATCCTGATCCCGATGACGGAGCTGACGCGCTCCTATATCGGCGGCTCCGGACGCGGCGTCGACCTCATCGTCTACGGCACGCTGATCGTGCTGATCTCGCTGGCCTTGCCGCAGGGATTGGTGAGCCTGTTCTCGCGTGCGAGGGCCAAGAACCAAGTCAAGGGAGCCACACGATGACCGCGCTCCTTCAAACCCGCGGCGTCTGGCAACGCTTCGGCGGCCTCGTCGCCAATAGCGACGTCTCGGTCTCCGTCGGCCGCGGCGAGATCGTCGGCCTGATCGGCCCCAACGGCGCCGGCAAGTCGACCCTGTTCAATCTCATCGCCGGCGTGTTGCCGCCGACCCAAGGCTCGATCTGGTTCGACGGGCAAGACGTGACCCGGATGCGCGCAGCCGAGCGCTGCCAACTCGGCATCGGGCGCACCTTCCAGGTGGTCAAGAGCTTCGAGACCATGACGGTCGTCGACAACGTCATCGTCGGCGCGCTTGTGCGCACGACCGTGATGCGCGAGGCGCGCCGCAAGGCGCATGAGGTGCTCGAATTCACCGGCCTTGCCGCGCGCGCCGACGTGCTCGCGAGCGACCTCGTGCCGGCCGAGAAGCGCCGCCTCGAGGTCGCGCGTGCGCTCGCGACCGAGCCGAAGCTGCTGCTGCTCGACGAAGTCCTCACCGGCCTCACGCCGACCGAGGCGCAGACCGGCGTCGCGCTGGTGCGCAAGGTGCGCGATGCCGGCATCACCGTGCTGATGGTCGAGCACGTCATGGAGATCGTGATGCCGCTGGTCGACCGCGCCATCGTTCTCGACCTCGGCAAGGTGCTGGTCGAGGGCACGCCCGCCGACGTCGTCCGCAATCCCAAGGTGATCAGCGCATATCTGGGAGATCGTCATGCTGTCAGTGCATGAGGTCACGACTGCCTATCAGGGCCTGGTCGCGATCTCCGCAGTCTCGATCGAGGTCGAGAAGGGCGAGATCGTCTGCGTCGCCGGCGCCAACGGCGCGGGCAAGTCGACGCTGCTGAAATCCATCGCCGGCGCCGAGCGTCCACGCGCGGGGACGGTGACCTTCGACGGCAAGCGTCTCGACGGCATGGCGCAGCATCACATCACGGCCGCCGGCATCGCCTATGTGCCGGAAAACCGCCGGCTGTTTCCGCGCCTGTCGGTGCGCGACAATCTCCGCCTCGGCAGCTATCTCTACCGCGGCGAAGCGGGCCGCGAGGGCCCGCTCGATCTCGTTTTCAAGCTGTTCCCGCGCCTGTCCGAACGTCTCGACCAACGTGCCGAGACGCTAAGCGGCGGCGAGCAGCAGATGCTCGCGATCGGCCGCGCGTTGATGACGCGCCCGCGGCTTCTGATGCTCGACGAGCCATCGCAAGGCATCATGCCGAAACTCGTCGACGAGATCTTCCAGGCGGTCAAGCGCATCCGCGACGCCGGCATGACTGTGCTGATTGTCGAGCAGCGCATGGCCGAGTGCCTGGAGATCGCCGACCGCGCCTACATCCTGCAAACTGGCCGCGTGCTGATGCAGGGCCCGTCCGCCGAGATCAAGGGCAACCCGGACGTCAGGAAGGCGTATCTGGGGCTGTAGCCGAGATCGCGGCACGTCCTCGCGACACTCTCTCGCTGTCGTCGCCGGCGAAGGCGGGCGATCCAGTACGCCGCAGCGCTAGCGGGGAACGTTTGACGTCTCTGGAATACTGGATTCCCCGCCTTCGCGGGGAATGACAGTGTGGACGAGACGGCACCATCCCGCTCATGACCGCATAACGCTAATGCCCATGCTCCGGCAGCGTGACTCCGAACACCTTCACCAGATCCGTCACCTGCTCCGGTGACAGATAACGCGGGTTCAGGCCGCGCAGCAGCAGGTACAGCTTCGCCGTCTCCTCCAGCTCCTCGGTCGCGAACACCGCCGCCTCCAGCGTGTCGCCGGCGACCACCGGGCCGTGATTGGCGAGCAGCACGGACGAGTATTGGCCGGCCAGTCCCTTGATGGCGTCCGCCACCGCCGGATCGCCCGGCCGGTAATAGGGCACGAGCGCGGTGGCGCCGCATTTCATCAGATAATAGGCTGTCATCGGCGGCAGCGCGGCGCGCGGGTCGATCTCGGGCAGCATCGACAGCGCCACCGAATGGGTCGAGTGCAGATGTACGATCGCGCGCGCACTCCCGCGCGTGTCATAGAGCGCGGTGTGCAGCGGAACTTCCTTGGTGGGCGCGTCGCCGGAGATCAGCCGGCGCTGTGCATCCAGCCGCGAGAGTCGCGTCGGATCGAGGAAACCGAGCGAGGCATTGGTCGGCGTCACCAGCCAGCCGCCGTCATCCAGCTTGACGCTGATATTGCCGGAGGAGCCCGGCGTCAGCCCGCGCTCGAACAGGGAGCGCCCGAAGCGGCAGATGTCCTCGCGAAGCCGTGTTTCGTTGCTCATGGCCGTCATGCCCGCTTGTCTCATGCTTTGGCAGCGCGGCCAAGCCGTGATATTCGGTTTGCCAAGCCGCCGACCAAAGCCGGCCACCGGGGAACGTTCCAAAGGATTAGTTGCATGTCCGCCTCCACCTCACAGAATCAGCGCGTTGCCGTCATCGGGCTCGGCTCGATGGGCTTTGGCATGGCGACATCGCTGAAACGCGCTGGTTTTGCCGTGACGGGCTGCGATGTTTCGGCCGATGCGGTGGCGCGTTTTGTCAAGGATGGCGGTGCGGGCGCCAAAACACCGGCCGAAGCCGCCAAAGGTGCCGACATCGTCGTCAGCGTGGTCGTCAACGCCGCGCAGACCGAGGCCATCCTATTCGGCAAGGATGGCGCCGCCGAGACCATGCCGAAAGACAGCGTGTTTGTGTCCTCCGCCACCATGGATCCGGAAGTGGCGCGGCGCCTCGCCAAGCAGCTCGAGGCGAGTGGTCGGCATTATCTGGATGCGCCAATCTCCGGCGGCGCGCAGCGCGCCGCACAAGGCGAGCTGACGATTCTCGCCTCGGGCAGTTCCGTCGCTTTTGCAAAAGCGCGCCCCGCGCTCGATGCCATGGCGGCCAAGCTCTACGAGCTCGGCGATGCCGCCGGCCAAGGCGCCGCCTTCAAGATGATCAACCAACTCCTGGCCGGCGTGCATATCGCCGCCGCCTCCGAAGCGATGGCGTTCGCGGCCAGGCAGGGCCTGGACATACGCAAGGTCTATGAGGTGATCACGGCCTCCGCCGGCAACTCCTGGATGTTCGAGAACCGCATGCCGCATGTGCTCGACGGCGACTATACGCCTCGCAGCGCGGTTGAGATCTTCGTCAAGGATCTCGGCATCATCCAGGATATGGCGCGCAGCGCCAGATTCCCGGTACCGGTCTCCGCCGCGGCGCTCCAGATGTTTCTGATGACGGCCGCCGCCGGCATGGGCCGCGACGATGACGCGTCGGTGGCGCGGATATATGCGCAGGTCACCGGCGTGAAGCTGCCCGGCGACAAGTAAGCAAGAGGATTCCAATGCCCCGTTTTGCCGCCAATCTCTCGATGATGTTCACCGAGGTGCCGTTCCTCGACCGCTTCGATGCCGCCGCGCAAGCCGGCTTCACCGCGGTCGAATTCCTCTTCCCCTACGAGCATCCGGCCGAGGCGATCGGCGAACGGCTCAAGCGCAACGGCCTGACGCAGGCCCTGTTCAACCTGCCGCCGGGCGACTGGAATGCCGGCGAGAAGGGCTTTGCGGCGTTGCCGGCGCGCTTTGCCGATCTCAAGCAGAGCCTTGAGACGGCGCTGCCCTACGCCAAGGCGACCGGCGTCAAGCGCCTGCACCTGATGGCCGGCATCGCCAATCGCGGCGACCGGCTTGCGATCGAGGCCTTCTACAAGTCGGTGGCCTGGGCCGCGGAATTCTTCGCACCCCACGGCATCGACATCGTGATCGAGCCGATTAACTCGCGCAACGTGCCCGGCTACTTCCTCAACGACTTCGGCTTCGCGCGCGACGTGGTCCAGGAGTTGAGGCTGCCCAACCTGAGGCTCCAGTTCGACATCTACCACTGCCAGATCATCCATGGCGACGTGACGATGCGCCTGCGCGAGATGATGCCGATCATCGGCCACGTCCAGATCGCCAGCATTCCCTCGCGCAACGAGCCCGACGGCGAGGAGCTGAACTATCCGTTCCTGTTCGCCGAGCTCGACCGGCTCGGCTATCCCGGCTTCGTCGGCTGCGAATACAATCCGCGCGGCAAGACCACAGACGGACTCGCCTGGTTCAAGCCCTATGCAGGAGTGAAGCCGTGACGCTTGCAGCGCAAATTTCTCTTGGCTGCATCGCCGACGACTACACCGGCGCCTCCGATCTCGCCAACACGCTGACGCGCGCGGGCCTGCGCACCGTGCAGACCATCGGCGTGCCCGCCGACGACCTCGCGCTGCCCGAGGTCGACGCCGTCGTGGTGTCGCTGAAAAGCCGCTCGATCGAGGCGGGTCTTGCCGTGTCGCGCTCGCGCGCGGCGGAGGCATGGCTGCGCGGCCGCGGCGCGCGCCACGTTCTGTTCAAGATCTGCTCGACCTTCGATTCGACCGATGCCGGCAATATCGGCCCGGTGATGGATGCCCTGCGCACCGATTGCGGCGAAGCGATCGTGTTGATGACGCCGGCCTTCCCGGAGACCGGCCGCACCGTCTACCAGGGCAACCTGTTCGTCGGCGCCGTGCCGCTCAACGAGAGCCCGCTGAAGGATCACCCGCTCAACCCCATGCACGATTCCAACCTGGTGCGCGTGCTGGCGCGCCAGAGCAGGACGCAAGTCGGTCTCGTCGACCTCGCGACCGTCACCCGCGGCGCGGATGCCGTGCGGGCGCGGCTGGCCGAGCTCGCAGGCAAGGGCATCGGTGCTGCGATCATCGATGCCGTGTTCGATCGCGATCTCGAGACCATCGGCCTCGTCGCTGCTGAGCATCGGCTCTCGGTCGGCGCCTCCGGCATCGGCCTCGGGCTGGCGCGGGCGCTGGTTTCGACAGGCAAGGTCGGATCGACCGCGCCCGGCAGTGCGACGGGCGCCGTGGTCGCCGGACCTGCGGCCTGCCTTGCCGGAAGCTGCTCGCAGGCGACGCTGCGGCAGATCGCCAACGCTGAAGCCATCATGCCGGTGCTCCATCTCGACCCGGACCGTACTATTACGGGCAAGGACGAAGCGCAGCGCGCGTTGGCCTGGGCCCAGCCGAGGCTCGCCGACGGTCCGGTCTTGATCGCGTCGAGCGCGACACCGGATCAGGTCGCAGCCTTGCAGGCGCGTCACGGCCGCGACGCCGCCGGCCACGCCATCGAGCAGGCCATGGCCGACATTGCGGAAAGCCTTGTGAACGCGGGCGTTCGGCGCCTAATCGTGGCCGGGGGCGAGACCTCTGGTGCCGTCGTCGATCGCCTGAAGATTCCCGGCTTCCTGGTCGGCGCGGAGATCGCCGCCGGCGTGCCCGTTTTGCGCGCGGTTGGCACTGATGTGGGCGACATGCTGCTCGCGCTGAAGTCGGGCAACTTCGGCGGACCGGAGTTTTTCTCCGACGCGCTTAGGCTCATGCGCTGAGCGCAGAGCACTCTTAGCCGCCTGTTCATTTGTTTCGGCTTCGGTACTCGCACGGAGTCGTAGTTAACATTTGCGTAGGTGCTCTGCGGTCAGATGTCGGCGCTGCTCCCCTTTGGTTGATTCTTACAGCTTCCGGATGCGCGCCCGCGCCTGCACCACGAGACCCGATTATGTTTGCCAAGATCTCCATTCGCGCCAAGATCATTAGTGTCGTGGCGCTCCTGCTCGTCGCGATGACCGGCATGGGCCTGCTCGCCGTCATGAAGATGCGGTCGATGAACGCCAACACGGCGGATATCACGACAAGCTGGATGCCGAGCGTGCGGTTTTTGGGCGATTTGCGCGCTGGCGTGATCACCTATCGCAACGTCATTCGCGAGCACATGCTTGCCGAGACGCTGGAGGAGAAGCTGGCAAACGAAAAGACGCTCGCGACTGTGGTGGAAGCCAATACCAAGTTCCGCCAGAAGTATGAGCCGATGATCACTTCGCCCGATGAGCGAGCGCTCTACAACGAGTGGTCCAAGGTCTGGGACGAATACAAGAAGGGCACCCAGGAAGTCATGGCGCTTTCGCGGAATGAGGCCGGCAAGGTCCCGCACGAAGCCCATGAGCTCAACGTCAAGGTGAACAAGATCGGTTTGCGGGCGGACGAAATCCTGAACAAGGACATCGAGCTGAACACCAAGGGTGGCGACCAGGCCGCCCAGGATGCGGCCGACAGCTACTTCTCCAGCTTCATGCTGCTCTCGATCATCCTCGGCACGGCTGTCGTGGTCGGTATCGCCGTCAGCTTCTACCTCGTTCACGATGTCTCCAGCGGCATCAACTCCATCACCGAGCCGATGCAGGCGCTGGGCAAGGGCGACCTCAGCGCGGAAGTCCCGCATCGCGGCGAGAAGACCGAGATCGGCGTCATGGCCGACGTGCTCCAGGTCTTCAAGGAGGCGCTGATCGCCAAGAAGGAAGCCGACGAGGCCGCCGCGCGCGACGCCGAAGCCAAGATCGAGCGCGGTCGCCGCGTCGACAATATCACCCGTGAGTTCGAATCGATGATCGGCGAGATCGTCCAGACCGTGTCGTCGGCATCGACCCAGCTTGAAGCCTCGGCCTCGACGCTGACCTCGACGGCCGACCGCTCGCAGAAGATGGCGACCACCGTCGCGGCGGCGTCGGAAGAAGCTTCCACCAACGTGCAGTCGGTTGCATCGGCGACCGAGGAGATGGCCTCGTCGGTCGGCGAGATCAGCCGCCAGGTGCAGGAATCGGCGCGGATGGCGGGCGATGCCGTCGGCCAGGCGCGCGCCACCACCGAGCGCGTTAGCGAGCTGTCGAAGGCGGCCTCCCGCATCGGCGACGTTGTCGAGCTGATCAACACCATTGCCGGCCAGACCAATCTGCTGGCGCTGAACGCGACCATCGAAGCGGCGCGCGCCGGTGAGGCCGGCCGCGGCTTCGCAGTGGTGGCTTCCGAAGTGAAGGCTCTCGCCGAGCAGACCGCGAAGGCAACCGGCGAGATCGGCCAGCAGATCGCCGGCATTCAGGCGGCGACCAACGACTCGGTCGGCGCCATCAAGGAGATCTCCTCGACCATCGAGCGTCTTTCGGAAATCTCCTCGGCCATTGCCGCCGCAGTGGAAGAGCAGGGCGCGGCGACCCAGGAGATCGCCCGCAACGTGCAGCAGGCGGCGCAGGGCACCCAGCAGGTGTCCTCCAATATCACCGACGTGCAGCGTGGCGCGACCGAGACCGGGACCGCCTCCTCGCAGGTGCTGTCCGCGGCGCAGATGCTGTCGAACGACTCGAGCCGGCTGAGGACCGAGGTCGGCAAGTTCCTGACCAACGTCCGCGCGGCGTGATCTGCTGAGGTTGTTGCCTTTGTATCCGAACGTCGTCCCGGCCCCCGTGCGCAATTGCGCACGAGGTCGGGACTGCACCGTGACCTGTCCTCGCTCGCATAGCTGCGATGCTTGTTCCGCAGTGCGGTAGCAGTGAATTGAATGGCGCGACGCCGCTTCGCGTTGGCGCTTCCGGCAGTGTCCGGGTAAAGGGAAAGAGGAATACCCGCGGGGGCGGACTCTTTTTTCCTCGCATGACCCGGAATTGCCTGGCGAATGATAGCTCTGGTCCGTATTGCCCTGAGCCGGCCCTACACGTTTGTCGTGCTCGCGCTGCTGCTTCTGATCATCGGACCGCTCGCCGCGCTGCGGACGCCGACCGACATCTTCCCGGATATCCGCATCCCTGTGATCGGCGTGGTCTGGCAGTACACGGGCCTGCCGCCGGACCAGATGTCGGGCCGCATCACCACGCCGTTTCAGCGCGCGCTGACGACCACCGTCAACGACATCGAGCACATCGTCGCCAACTCCTATAACGGCGTCGGCATCATCAAGATCTTCTTCCAGCCCAATGTCGACATCCGCACTGCGAACGCACAGGTCACCGCGATCTCGCAGACGCTGCTGAAGCAGATGCCGCCGGGCGCAACCCCGCCGCTGATCCTCAACTACTCGGCGTCCACCGTGCCGATCATCCAGGTGGCGCTGTCGGGCGAGGGGCTCACCGAGCAGAACCTCGCGGACCTCGGCATCAACCAGCTCCGTACGCCGCTGGTCACCGTGCCCGGCGCGGCGATACCCTATCCGTTCGGCGGCAAGCAGCGCCAGATCCAGATCGACCTCAACCCGACCGCGCTGCAGGCCCGCGGCCTCTCCGGCCAGGACGTGGCCAACGCGCTTGCGGCGCAAAACCTGATCACGCCGGTCGGGACCCAGAAGATCGGCAGTTTCGAATACTCGATCCAGCTCAACAACTCGCCGCTCCGGATCGAGGAACTGGGCGACCTCCCTATCCGTCAGGTCAACGGCGCGATGGTCTATGTGCGCGACGTCGCAACCGTCAGAGACGGCAATCCGCCGCAGACCAACATCGTCCACGTCGACGGTAACCGCTCGGTGCTGATGATGGTGCTGAAGGCCGGCGCGACCTCGACGCTCGACATCATCGCCGGCATCAAGCAGAAGGTGATCGACGTCAAGGACCAGCTACCGGACGCATTGAAGATCGGCTTCATCGGCGACCAGTCGGTGTTCGTCCGCGGCGCGATTCAAGGCGTTGCCTTCGAAGGCGTGATCGCGGCGCTGCTCACCAGCGTCATGATCCTCCTGTTCCTCGGTAGCTGGCGCTCGACCATCATCATCGCGATCTCGATCCCGCTGTCGGTGCTCGGGGCGATCATCATGCTCTCGGCAATCGGCGAGACGCTCAACATCATGACGCTCGGCGGTCTCGCGCTCGCGGTCGGCATCCTCGTCGACGACGCCACGGTGACGATCGAGAACATCAACTACCATCTGGAGCAGGGCAAGCCGGTCGAGCAGTCGATCCTGGACGGCGCCAACCAGATCGTGACGCCGGCCTTCGTCTCGCTGCTCTGCATCTGCATCGTGTTCGTGCCGATGTTCTTCCTCACCGGCGTCGCGCGCTTCCTGTTCGTGCCGATGGCCGAAGCCGTGATGTTCGCGATGATCTGGTCGTTCATCCTGTCGCGCACGCTGGTGCCGACCATGGCGAACTACCTTTTGCAGGCGCACGTCCATCACGAGGGTGCACCGCCGAAGTCGCGCAATCCGCTCGTTTGGTTCCAGCGCGGCTTCGAGGCGCGGTTCGAGCGTCTCCGCGGCGGCTATCGCGGCCTTCTGGGTATGGCGCTGGCACACCGTGCCGTGTTTGTGATCGGCTTCCTCTGCGTGGTCGGCGCGTCGTTCGCGCTGGTGCCGTTCCTCGGGCGTAACTTCTTCCCCGCGGTCGACGCCGGCAACATCTTGATGCATGTCCGCACCCAGGTCGGCACCCGCGTGGAAGAGACCGCTAACCAGCTCGCCGACGTGCAGAAGGCGATCCGCAAGCTGATCTCGGGCGAGATCGAGACGCTGACCGACAACATCGGCATGCCGATCTCTGGCATCAACATGACATACAACAACACCGGCGTGATCGGCCCGCAGGACGGCGACATCCAGATCAAGCTGAAGGAAGGCCACAAGCCGACCGATGAGCATGTGCGTGTGCTGCGCGAGCAGTTGCCGCGGCTGTTCCCGGGCGTCAGCTTCGCCTTCCTTCCGGCCGACATCGTCAGCCAGATCCTGAATTTCGGCGCGCCGGCCCCGATCGACCTGCAGATCCGTGGTGCCAACCAGGAGGCCAACTTCGCCTATGCCAACAAGCTGCTGGCGAAGGTCCGCAGGATCCCCGGTGTCGCCGATGCGCGCATCCAGCAGTCGCCGAACAGCCCGACCTTCAACATTGATGTCGACCGCACCCGTGCGCAATATGTCGGCCTGACCGAGCGCGACGTCACCAACAGCCTCGTGGTCAATCTCGCGGGCTCCTCGCAGGTGGCGCCGACCTACTACCTCAATCCGGACAACGGCGTGTCCTATTCCATCGTGATGCAGACGCCGCAATACCAGATCGACTCGCTCAGCGCGCTGCAGACGCTGCCGATGCCGGCGTCCGGCAATTCGCAGTCGCCGATCCTTGGCGGCATCGCCGACATCAAGCGCTCGACATCGAGCGCGGTGGTGTCGCAATACGACATCCAGTCGCTGGTGCAGATCTTCGCGACGACGCAGGGCCGCGACCTCGGCGCGGTCGCCGCCGACATCCGCCAGGTGATCGCCGATACCGCGAAGGAAGTGCCGAAGGGCTCTTCCGTCGTGCTGCTCGGTCAGGTGCAGACCATGAACAGCGCCTTCACCGGCCTCTTGTTCGGCCTGCTTGGGGCCGTCGTGCTGATCTACTTCCTGATCGTCGTGAACTTCCAGTCCTGGTCGGATCCCTTCGTGATCATCACGGCGCTGCCGGCCGCGCTGGCCGGCATCGTCTGGATGCTGTTCACGACCGAGACCACGCTGTCGGTGCCGGCGCTTACCGGTGCCATCATGTGTATGGGCGTTGCCACCGCCAACAGCGTGCTCGTGATCTCCTTCGCCCGCGAGCGCTATGAGGAGCTGGGCGATCCCGTCGCGGCCGCGCTCGAGGCCGGCTTCGTCCGCTTCCGCCCGGTGCTGATGACGGCGCTCGCCATGATCATCGGAATGGCGCCGATGGCCCTGGGGCTGGGCGAGGGCGGCGAGCAGAATGCGCCACTTGGCCGCGCCGTAATCGGTGGCTTGATCTTTGCAACTTTCGCGACGCTGATGTTTGTTCCGGTGGTGTTCAGTATGGTCCACAAGAAACAAGGCGCCAAAGCCGCCGCCCCATTGGAGACTCCGCATGTCGCCCACTGAACTCCGCTCGCCGGTGTCGCACCGGAAACTGGGCATCTTCGGCGTGGTGGCACTGATCGCGGCAGGCCTCGTCGTCGGCACCGGCATCCGCGCCCGCGAGGAGCAAGGCTCCAAGCTGAAGGAATGGACCGACGATCAGGCTGTTCCCAGCGTCGCCGTCACCCTGCCCAATGCCAAGGGTCTCAACGCCACCATCGACCTGCCGGGCCGGCTCGAGGCCTATTACCGCGCGCCGATCTTCGCCCGTGTCAGCGGTTACCTGAATAGCTGGAGCGCCGACATCGGTGCGCGCGTCAAGGCGGGGCAGGTGATCGCCGAGATCGAGGCGCCCGATCTCGATCAGCAACTGCTCCAGGCCCGCGCCGACCTCGCCAGCCAGCAGGCCAGCGCGCGGCTGTCGGAAGCGACACTGAACCGGCGCAAGACGCTGGTCGCCTCCAACTTCGTTTCGGCGCAGGAAATCGACGAGCGCACCGCCGACCTCTCCAACAAGAACGCGGCCGTCCACTCGGGCCAGGCCAATGTCGAGCGGCTGGAAGCGCTGGCCGGCTACAAGAAGATCACCGCGCCGTTCGACGGCGTGGTCACGGCGCGCGACACCGACGTCGGCGCGCTGATCAATGCCGGCGGCGGTTCGGGTCCGGCGATGTTCGTGATCTCTGATATCACCAAGCTGCGGGTCTACGTCAACGTGCCGCAGAATTACGTGCCGGCGATCAAGATCGGCGCCAAGGCCACCATCACCCTGCCGGAGTACCCGAACCGGACGTTCCAGGCCACGGTGGAAGCTTCCTCGCAGGCCGTCGACGTCGCCTCCGGTACCACGCGGATGCAGCTCGGGCTCGACAATTCCAGCGGCGAATTGATGCCTGGCGGCTACGCCAGCGTGAAGCTGAGCCTGCAGCGCGACTCCGCGCCGCTCAGCATTCCCGCCAGCGCTCTGATCTTCAACAGCAGCGGCCTGCGCGTCGCGACCGTCGGTCCCGACGACAAGGTGCTGTTCAAGACCGTGACGATCGCGCGCGATCTCGGTCGCGAGATCGAGCTCGCCTCGGGCATAGCCCCGGACGACCGCATCATCACGGCCCCGCCGGACGGCCTCTCCGATGGCGATCAGGTCCGCGTCGTCGGCGCCGCCGGCGGCAAGCCCGCCACGGCGTCGGAGAAGCAGGCGCCGAGGAGCTAGCTCTGAGCCTGTAGGGTGGGCAAAGCGAAGCGTGCCCACCATTTTCCTCACAATTTCGGAAAGAAAGGTGGGCACGGCGCTGACGCCTTTGCCCACCCTACAAGAATTTATCCCACCCGCCATTCCGGCACGCCGTCGGCAGCCGTCGTGATCTCGCCGAGTGAGCCGACCGGTGTGCGGTCCATGTTGAGCAGATACGCCAGCGTCGCCTCGTCGCTCGCCGGAATCCGCGCCAGTGTGCGCCGGTCGTCGCTCGTGCGAAGCATGACCACGCCGTGCTCCACCTCGCCGCCACGGCCATAGAGCACCGTAAAGCTCTCGACCTTGCCCGTGCCGCTAGCCGCCGTGACGAACTCCGGCACCGCGCGCTTGTTGCGGTCGGCTACGGCCTGCACGCTGGTCTCCTGCGCCAGCACGTCGCGTGGTGGCGTCTTCGACACCAACAGGGCGTGGTGCTTGGTGACGAAGCCGCCCTGGCCATAGAGCAGGCCGAGTTTCGCGCCGTCGCGCAGGCGCCGCACCATCGCGCAGGCCGCATGCGTCATATAGGTGTTGAGCGGGGCGCCGAAGAAGGTGAGGCCGCCGTTCACGGTGGGTTGCACGTCCGGTCCCAGGCCCAGCGTTCGCCGTGCCATCTTCGGCACGCAGGGGAAGCAGCTATAGAGCTCGATCGCGTCGAACTTGCTGCCGTCGCCGCCGGCGAGATCCATCACGGCTTTCAAGACGGCGTTCTGCGGATGGCTCTCATAAAATTGGTCGCGCAGCAGATAGTCGCGCGGCTCCTCCGCCGAGGCGCCGCCGAGCGGGTACACCAGCCGGTCCTCGGCGATGCCGGCCGCACGCGCCTTGGCGAGGCTGGTGAGGAGCAGCGCGCCGCCCATGTTGACCGTGGGGTTGGCCACCATCAGTTTCGTGTAGGGCCAGGCGATCAGGCGGTTGTCGGCGGTCGGCGTCGTGATCTCCTCCGGCGCATAGCGGCGCTTCAACCAGGCGCTGGGATTGTGCGCGGCGGCCTCTGAATAGCGCGACCACAACGTCCCCGATTCCGCCATCGCCTCGCGCGGCGTCTGGCCCCAATGCGCCGAGGATGCCGCTTCATAGAATGGATAGACCGTAACGGGGCGGAATACGCCGAGCTTCACGGCGAGCGGCTTCTGGAACGCCGCGCCGCGCTTGGGCTCCTCGACGTCATGGGCGAACGGTGTCCACGGCAGCTTGGCGCCGGCGCGCTCGGCCTTGGTCGCGGTCGATTGCGCCTCGGCGCCGCAGACCGCGGCGACGGTGCATTCGCCGCGCGCAATTCGCTGCGCCGCCTCGTGGATATAGCGGATCGGGCTCTCGCCGCCGACCGGGCCGTAGTAGCAATGCGCAGGCGTAACGCCGAGGCGCTGCGCCAGCAGCTTCTCCGGGTCGCGATAGCGCCAACTCAGGAAGTTGACGACGTCGAGCGACTGCACCTCGCCGAGCAGCTTTGCGCCTGCATCCTGCTCCGCGCGGCGCAGCGCTTGCTCGAGCAGATCGAGCGGCTCGAGGCCCTCTGTGATCTCCTTGGGGCGGTCGATGATCTCACCGATGCCGACGATGACGGGGATGCGGTCTGGGGGAACGTTGGTCTTGTCTGTCATGACTTCAATTCACGGTGTTGATTGTTCGTCATTGCGAGCGCAGCGAAGCAATCCAGACTGCCGCCGCGGAAAGATCCTGGATTGCTTCGCTGCGCTCGCAATGACGGTGTGGCTGCTACTCCCCCACCAGCGCATTCATGTGCTCGACGGCTTCGGCAAATTCTTCCTTGAACTCCTGCACCACGGCGCCGGCCGACTTGACGCTGTCGATCAGGCCGACACCCTGGCCGACGAAATAGCTGACGAGATCGCGTGCCTTGTCGTTGCCGGCGGCCGCGGCGCGATCGATCGAGTGAAAGGCGTCGCGGCTGATGATGCTTTGCAGCGGCATGGGCAGCGCGCCCGGGCTCTCCGGCGCGCGGTCCCAGGCATCCGTCCAGACCGAGCGGAGTTGCCGAGCCGGTTTTCCCGTGCGGCCCTTCGATCGCACCGCATCGCGCGAGGACGCTGCGATCATCTTCTCGCGAAAAATCTCCGTGGTCTCGGCCTCGACGGTCGCGAGCCACACCGAGCCGGTCCAGACGCCAGCAGCGCCCATCGCCATGCAGGCGGCCATCTGCCGCCCGGTCATGATGCCGCCGGCCGCCAGCACCGGCACGTCGCGGATCGGCTTGATGGCCTTGATCACTTCCGGCACCAGCACCATGGTCGAGACCTCGCCACAATGCCCGCCGGCCTCGGTGCCCTGCACGACGAGGATGTCGACCCCGGCCGCAACTTGGCGCAGCGCATGCTCCTTGGCGCCGACGAGCGCGGCGACCGGCACGTCGTGCTTCTTGCCCATCTCGATCATCGCCTTCGGCGGCACGCCGAGTGCGTTCGCGATCAGCCGGATCGGATGGCGGAAAGAGACCTCCAGCAGTTCCATCGCCGTTTTGGTGTCGAACGGCTGCGGCTGGTTGTCGGCGACGGAGGTCGTCGTCAGCTCGATATCGTACTTCTTGAGGAGATCACGGGTATAGTCGCGGTGCCCTTGTGGCACGCGCGCCTCCAGGCTCTTCCAGGTGACGTCCTTCTCGCCCGCGGTCGAGATGTTCTCGGGGATCAGAACGTCGACGCCATAAGGTTTGCCGTCGACGTGGTCGTCGATCCATTTCAGTTCCTGCTCGATCGTCTCCGGCGTATGCACGGTTGCGCCCAGCACGCCGAATCCGCCGGCGCGGCTGACGGCCGCGACGACGTCGCGGCAATGGCTGAAGGCGAGCAGCGGGAACTCGATGCCCAGCATGTCGCAGATCGGCGATTTCATGATCCTCTCCCGGCGGCGTTTGCGCTGCTGTTGTTGCTGTTGCTGGCGCAGCATTCGACGCTAGCCCATCGTCGCGCATGATGCCACGCCGGATTTCGCCGTACATCTTGCGTGCAGGCGTCGCGTGGTGGGTAACGCATTCCGCTCCACAAAATAAGCGGTCAGAGCAACGCCGATTTGCCACTTGCGCTTTCGCGAGGCGAAGAGAATGCTGTCCGACAGCAAGCAATAACGAGGGAGCGCCCAGCGATGTCGTCAGCGGATTCGAGCCCGGCCCATGCAACCGAAGCCTACGACGTGGTCGTCGTCGGCGCGGGCTTTGCCGGCATGTACATGCTGCATCGTCTGCGCGGGCTTGGTTTCTCGGTGCGGGTCTATGAGCAGGGTGGAGGCGTCGGCGGCACCTGGTACTGGAACCGCTATCCCGGCGCGCGCTGCGACGTCGAGAGCATGCAGTATTCCTACTCGTTCTCGGAAGAGCTGCAGCAGGAATGGGACTGGAGCGAGCGCTACGCGCCGCAGCCGGAGATCCTGAAATACGCCAACCACGTCGCCGACCGCTTCGATCTGCGTCGCGACATCCAATTCGACACCCGCGTCGATCGCGCCGCATTCGATGCGCGCTCGAATAGTTGGTCGGTGACGACCTCTGACGGAAAAACAGTGAGCGCCAAATTCGTGGTGCTTGCGACCGGCTGCCTGTCGAATGCGCGCAAGCCTGACATCAAGGGCCTCGAGGACTTTGAGGGAGCGGTCTATCACACCGGCAACTGGCCCCATGAGCCGGTTGATTTCACGGGCTTGCGCGTCGGCCTCATCGGCACCGGCTCCTCGGGCATCCAGTCGGCACCTGTTATCGCGGAGCAGGCAAGGCATCTGACCGTATTTCAGCGCACCGCGAATTTTTCGATTCCCGCCCGCAACGCCGCGCTGACCGAGGAGGAGCGCAGCGCGTTCCGGAAAAACTATCCGGAGATCCGCCGCTTTGCCCGCGAGGTGACACGCAACGGCATCTATGCGCAGCAGCCCGATCGCGGCGCGCTCGATGACGACACGGACGCGAGGCGCGCCAAGTATGAAACGCGCTGGGAGCGCGGCGGGCTCACCTTCATGTATGTCTACAACAATCTCGCTCTCGACCGGGCCGCGAACGACACGGCCGCCGATTTCGTGCGCGGCAAGATCGCCGAGATTGTGAAGGACCCTGAGACCGCAAGACTGCTCCAGCCCGACAGCCATCCGATCGGCACCAAGCGCATCTGCATCGACACCGATTATTTCGCGACCTTCAACCGGCCGAACGTCTCGCTGGTCGATATCAAGTCCAACCCGATCGAGGAAATCACCGCGAACGCCGTCCGTGTCGCAGGCACCGACTATGAAGTCGATGCGCTGGTGCTCGCAACCGGGTTCGACGCCATGACCGGATCGGTGGCGAAGATCGACATTCGCGGCCGCGGCGGACACACGCTGAACCGGAAATGGGCGGAAGGGCCAAAGACCTATCTCGGCCTGATGAGTGCGGGCTTTCCGAACCTCTTCATCGTCACTGGCCCCGGCAGCCCGTCGGTGCTGTCGAACATGATCGTCTCGATCGAGCAGCATGTCGACTGGATCGCGGACTGTCTCGTCCACATGCGCAAGCATGGCCTCGCCGCGATGGAGGCGGGCAGGGCGGCTGAGGACAAATGGGTCGCCCACGTCAACGAGGTTGCCCATGGCACGCTCTATCCGCAGGCCAATTCCTGGTACATGGGTGCCAACATCCCCGGCAAGCCGCGCATCTTCATGCCCTATATCGGCGGCGTCGGCGTCTACCGGCAGATCTGCAACGACGTCGCGGCCAAGGGATACGAGGGGTTTGTGATGGAGCGGGCGGAGCAGGCGGGGGCGGCTGCGTCGTAGATGTCGTCATTCCGGGCCTCGCGAAGCGAGAACCCGAAATCCATTTCTCCGAGCATTCCCGCGGCGCGATGGATTTCGGGCTCGCCCTTCGGGCGCCCCGGAATGCCACGGTATGAGCGGCGGCCATGACGAAACGGGCAGGGTGTCCTCCCGGCGCTGCATTCCCGTACCCTTGCCAATCCCGCCCCGGTCGCTAGCTAACACCCCACGCGCCCTTCCGCGCCGGAGCATTTTCATGACTGACACCCCCGCCTACGTGCCGCCCAAAGTCTGGACCTGGAATAAGGAGAACGGCGGGCAGTTCGCCAACATCAACCGGCCGATCGCCGGTCCCACCCACGACAAGGAGCTGCCGGTCGGCCGCCATCCCCTCCAGCTCTATTCGCTGGCGACGCCGAACGGGGTGAAGGTCACTGTGATGCTGGAGGAGCTGCTGGCGCTCGGCTATAAGGGCGCCGAATACGACGCCTGGCTCATCAAAATTGGCAACGGCGACCAGTTCGGCAGCGGTTTC
Organism: Bradyrhizobium sp. ISRA442; assembly: GCF_038085055.1. Lineage (NCBI taxonomy): Bacteria > Pseudomonadati > Pseudomonadota > Alphaproteobacteria > Hyphomicrobiales > Nitrobacteraceae > Bradyrhizobium > Bradyrhizobium sp. ISRA442. The sequence goes on along the minus strand of NZ_JALGCN010000002.1, from coordinate 128,889 downwards.
GTCGCGGTCAATCCGAACTCGAAGATTCCCGCACTGATGGATCGCTCCGGACCGGAGCCAATCCGGGTGTTCGAGTCCGGTTCGATCCTCTTCTACCTCGCCGAGAAGTTCGGCGCCTTCCTGCCCAAGGACATCAAGACCCGCACCGAAGCGATGTCCTGGCTGTTCTGGCAGATGGGCAGCGCCCCCTACCTCGGCGGCGGCTTCGGCCACTTCTACGCCTATGCGCCGAGCAAGATCGAATATGCCATCGACCGTTTCGCGATGGAGACCAAGCGCCAGCTCGACGTGCTCGACCGCCGGCTCGCGGACAACGAGTATCTCGCGGGCAACGAGTACACCATCGCCGATATCGCGGTGTGGCCCTGGTACGGCGCGCTCGCCAAGGGGCTGGTCTATGGCGCGGGCGAATTTTTGTCCGTGCAGGACTACAAGAACGTGCAGCGCTGGACCGACCAGATCGCCAAGCGTCCCGCCGTGAAGCGCGGCCGCATGGTCAACCGCGTCTCCGGCGACCCCGCAAGCCAACTCCACGAACGTCACGACGCAAGCGACTTCGAGACCAAGACGCAGGACAAGATCGCCGCGGCGGCGTCGTAGGTCACTTCACCTCGCCCCGCTTGCGGGGAGGGGACTCTCCGCGAGTTCAACTCCGATCGTTCGTGTGGAAAGAGCCCCTCACCCTGACCCTCTCCCCGTAAGAACGGGGAAAGGGAGAGGAGAGATCGTACCTCACGCCATGCTCAGCTCGTGGCGTCCGACCACCATCCAGTGCACCTCGTCCGGACCGTCGGCGAAGCGGAGGTGGCGCACGTCCTGATACATCTCGGCGAGCGGCGTCCAGTGCGAGATGCCGGTCGCGCCATGCATCTGGATCGCCTGGTCGATGATCTTGCAGGCGCGCTCCGGCACCATGGCCTTGACCATGGAGACCCAGACGCGGGCCTCCTTGTTGCCGAGCACGTCCATAGCCTTCGCCGCCTTCAACACCATCAGCCGCATCGCCTCGATCTCGCAGCGCGCCTGCGCGATGATCTGCATGTTGCCGCCGAGATGGGCGATCTTCTTGCCGAAGGCTTCGCGGGTGAGGCCACGCTGCACCATCAGGTCGAGCGCCTTCTCGGCCTTGCCGATGGTGCGCATGCAGTGATGGATGCGACCCGGTCCGAGGCGGAGCTGCGAGATCTCGAAGCCCCGGCCTTCGCCGAGCAGCATGTTCTCCTTCGGCACCCGCACATTGTTGAAGCGCATGTGCATGTGACCGCGCGGTGCGTGGTCCTGGCCGAACACGTACATGGGCCCGAGCACCTCGACGCCGGGCGTGTCGCGCGGCACCAGGATCTGCGACTGCTGCTTGCTCGGCGGCGCGTCCGGATTGGTCTTCACCATCACGATCAGGATCTTGCAGCGGGGATCGCCGAGGCCGGAGATGTAATACTTCTCGCCATTGATGACCCACTCGTCGCCGACGAGTTTTGCGGTCGTCGAGATGTTCTTGGCGTCCGAGGAGGCGACGTTGGGCTCGGTCATGACGTATGCCGAGCGGATCTCACCGTTGAGCAGCGGCTTCAGCCACTTCTCCTTCTGCTCCTTGGTGCCGACGCGCTCCAGCACCTCCATGTTGCCGGTATCGGGCGCTGAGCAGTTCATGGTCTCCGAGGCCAGCGGGCTCTTGCCGAGCTCGGCCGCGATATAGGCGTAGTCGAGGTTCTTCAGGCCCTGCCCGGTCTCGTCGTCGGGCAGAAAGAAGTTCCAGAGGCCTTCCTTCTTGGCCTTGTTCTTGGCCGCCTCCAGCAACTCGAGCTGCTTCGGCGTAAAGCTCCAGCGGTCTTCCTTGTTCTCGCCGGCCTTGGCGAACTCGATCGACATCGGATCGACGGTGTCGCGGATGAACCTCTTGACGTGATCATAGAGCGGCCGGACCTGGTCCGACATCCGCAAATCATTGAGTTCGTCGCCGGGGTTGAGCGTGTAGTTGGTGGTGCGGGGAATGTAGGTGTGTTTCGTCATTGTTCCTCCCGTTTCCCGTTTCGCTGAAGCGTGTTGGCTGCGAGAATAGTCGCAGCGCTGCCAAAGCGCGAGCGCGCATTTTTCACGAGAGCCATGCCACGCGATGGAATATCGCGAGAGCGTTTGAAATGTTGTTTGAACGGCGGCGCCAACACATGGCTGTCATTCCCCGCGAAAGCGGGGAATCCAGTACGCCGCGGCCTCTCCGTGAATCACCGACGCCTCTGGAACGCTGGATCGCCCGATCAAGTCGGGCGATGACGGCGGATATTGTGACGGGTGCGCGGTGCGTATAGTCAGCTTACCCCAGCCGATGCATCGCGCAGAGCTTGTTGCCGTCGAGGTCGCGCAAATAGGCGAGGTAGAGCTTGCCGGTCGAGCCCTGCCGGATGCCGGGCGGATCCTCGCAGGTCTTGCCGCCACCGGCGATGCCGGCGGCATGCCAGGCGTCGACCTGCTCCGGCGAGTTGCAGGCAAAGCCGATGGTGCCGCCATTGGCGGGCGTTGCAGGTTCACCGTTGATCGGCTTGGAGACGGAGAAGACACCGGCCTTGGTGATGTAGAAGATGCGGTGGCCGTCGACCCTGGCCGGCCGCACCTCGAGCGTACCGAGCAGCCTATCGTAGAACGCCTTGGCCTTGTCGAGATCGTTGGTGCCGACCATCACGTGTGAGAACATGTTTTGCCCCTCCTTGAGTTGGTAGCCCGGATGGAGCGAAGCGAAATCCGGGTTCGTTCAACGTCCATAGTCCCGGATTGCGCTTCGCTCCATCCGGGCTACGGGCTTGCAAACTCAAAACGCGGTATAGCCGCCGTCGATCACGAACGTATCGGCGGTGTGATACGACGAGGCCTTGCTCATGAGGTAGACCGCGATGCCGCCGAAATCGCTGGGCTCGCCGAAGCGGCGCTGCGGAATCCGCGGCATCACGTTGGCGACGAACTTTTCGTTGGCCATGATGCCGGCGGTCATGTCGCTCTTGATCCAGCCGGGCAGGATCGCATTCGCGGTGACGCCGTAGCGCGCGAGCTCGACGCCGAGCGCACGGACCACTGCATTGATCGCGGCCTTGGTTGCGGCATAGTGCTCGTTGCGCGCGGTGCCGAAGATCGAAGCGAGGCTCGAGGTTGCGACCAGCCGGCCGAAGGGATCGCCCGCATTGGCGCGGTCGGTCATGTGCTTTGCAGCGGCCTGGAACGCGTGGAACACGCCGTCGAGATTGGTGGCGAACATCGTGCGCCATTCATCCTCGGTGCGCTCGATGAAGGAACGCCGGCCACCGCCGCCGATACCGGCATTGGCGAAGCAGCCGTCGACCCGGCCGAACGTATCGAGCGTGGCCTTCATCGCGGCGTTGACGGAAGCCGGGTCGGTGACGTCGCAGACGCGGCCATCGACCTTGCCGGGCAGCCCCGCCATGCTCGCGGCGGCGATTCTGTTCTTGTCGGGATTGCGGCCCCAGATTGAGACGTTACAGCCCTGGCCGGCGAGCGCCTGTGCGATGCCAAGCCCGATACCGCCATTGCCGCCGGTGATTACGGCCACGCGGCCGGTGAGGTCGAAAATGTTCATGGGAAGCGTTTCCTGGTTTTGGCACGCCTGCGTGCCAGCCGGTGCCCGCAAGATTGTGCGATACGACGGTACGGTATGTTCAGTCCACCATGGACAAGGCCGCGCCAAAAATCAAATATGCGCTCCGGCAAAAGTAATTCCGGTCTGCGAAACATCGCAGGCGGCAACTGACGAGGAAGCGATGCAGTTCAAACACGTCACGCTCGAATTCGACGGACCGGTGGCCGTCCTGAAGCTCGACCATCAGGAGGTCATGAACGCGGTCTCGATGGACATGCTCGGCGGCCTGTCGGACGCGCTCGATGCGATCGAGGAAAAGAAGGAGGAGGTACGCTGTGTCGTGCTGACCGGCGCGGGGCGGGCGTTCTGCACGGGCGCGAATCTCCAGGGCCGCAACAACCAGTCGAAGAAGACCAAGGCCGGCGTGGCGCTGGAGACGAGCTTTCACCCGTTCTTGCGGCGCATCCGCAATCTGCATTGCCCGATTGTCACTGCGGTCAATGGCCCGGCCGCCGGCGCCGGCATGAGCTTCGCGCTGCTCGGCGATATGATCCTATGCGGGCGCTCGTCCTATTTTCTCCAGGCCTTCCGCCGTATCGGCCTAGTGCCCGACTGCGGTTCGACCTGGCTGTTGCCACGCCTTGTTGGCAGGGCGCGATCCATCGAGCTGTCGCTGATGGGGGAGCGGCTGCCTGCGGAGAAGGCTCTGGAATGGGGCCTCGTCAACCGCGTCTATGACGACGCCGTCCTGATGGACGAGGCGATGAAGCTTGCGCATGAACTTGCGAGCGGCCCGACGGTCGCGCTGTCGCTGATCCGTGAACTGTACTGGGACAGCCCGGAGAATTCCTTCGAAGATCAGCTCAATCTCGAATTCCAGTGTCAACTGCGTGCGGGCGACACGCAGGACTTTCGTGAGGGCGTCGGCGCGTTCCTGGAGAAGCGGCCGGCGCAGTTCAAAGGCAAATGATCGAAGCGGAGCTTTCCCACAGCGTCGTGCGCTGGTGCCCGGGTGCCACCGGCGCGAGCTGTGCCGCGAAGCTGTCCGGCGGCGCCAGCCAGGAAACCTGGCGCTTCGACATCGAGCATCCCGACGGGGTGATCGGCGCGATTTTGCGTCGCGCGCCGAAGGGGTATGGGGCCGCGCCGACGCGCGCGGCGGGCCTCGCCGCCGAGGCGAGGTTGATGCAGCTTGCCTATGAGGCCGGCGTGCCGTCGCCGTGGGTGCTCCACGTCCTGGTGCCGGAGGACGATCTCGGCATCGGCTTCATCATGCAGCGGGTCGAGGGCGAGACCATCGCGCGCAAGATCCTGCGCGATGACGAGTTCGCCGCGGCGCGGCCCATGCTGGCGCGGCAGATCGGTGGCGTGCTCGCCGGCCTGCACAATCTGCCGCAGGACAAACTGCCCGCGCTGCGGCAGATGACGGCGGCGAAGGAGATCGACGAGTTCGAGCGCGACTATCGCAGCCTGAACTGGCCCAAGCCCGTGTTCGAGCTCGCGCTGCGCTGGCTGCGCGACCACGATCCCGGCCCCTCGACTGAGGTGACGCTGGTGCACGGCGACTTCCGCAACGGCAATCTCATCATCGGCGCCGAGGGCGTGCGCGCCGTGCTCGATTGGGAGCTCGCTCATCTCGGCGATCCCATGGAGGATCTCGGCTGGGTCTGCGTCAATTCCTGGCGCTTTGGCGAGATCGACAAGCCCGTCGGCGGCTTCGGCTCGCGCGAGGAGCTGTTCGCCGGTTACGAGGCCGCGGGCCGCAAAGTCGATCCGGCGCGCGTGAAATTCTGGGAAGTGATGGGCACGCTGCGCTGGGGCATCATGTGCGGCGGCATGATGCAGCGGTTTCGCGAGGGGCCTGACCATTCCATGGAGCGCGCCATGATCGGCCGCCGCGCCTCCGAGACCGAGATCGATCTGTTGCGGCTGCTCGCGCCGCGCGGGAGGTGAAGCATGCAGGACGAACCGACGCCGATCGAGCTGACCAAGGCGGTCGCCGATTTCCTCCGCAACGACATTGCGCCGCTGATCTCCGGTCACCAGGCCTTCAAGCTGCGCGTCGCCATCAACATCCTCGACCTGGTCACACGGCAACTCACGCTGGAGGAGGGGAGCGACGCGAGAGAGGTCGAGCGGCTGCGCGCGCTGCTCGGCATGGACGGTTCGGTGACCGAGCTCAATCGCGCGCTCGCCGGACGCATCGCCAACGGCGAGGTGGATCTCGCAACGCCAGGTCTCGCCGAGCACCTTTGGCAGACCACGATGGACAAGCTGGTCGTCGACCAGCCGAACTACGCGTCCTACAAGCGGGAGCTGTCGCAAAATTCGTAGGTGGGTAGAGCGCAGCGAAACCCACCATCTCAATCCTTACTCTGCTCATTGATGGGTTTCGCTGCGCTCTTTCCATCCTACGCGCTGTACCATGAGCTCTCCCTGTCATCGCCCGCGAAAGCGGGCGATCCAGTATTCCAGAGACAGCGATGGGATATGGAGAAGCCGCGGCGTACTGGATGCCCCGGTCAAGCCGGGGCATGACAGTGGTGGGTGTTGCGGCGTCCGTCGTCGTGACGGGCGGAAAGCGCGTCACTTCCCCAGCCACTTCGGCGGCCGCTTCTCCGCGAACGCCTTCGGGCCCTCGATATAATCCTGCGAGGCCACCATCGCCTTCACTGCCGGATAGTCCCGCTGCTCGGTGATTGCCTGCTCCAGCGAGACGGCGAGCCCCTTCTGAATCGTCTGCTTCGACGCCCGGATCGACATCGGCGAGTTTTTGGTGATCATCTCGGCCCAGCGCAGCGCAGCCGCGAGGGCTTCACCCTGCGGCACCACCTCGTTGACGAAGCCGAGCTCAAGACCTTCCTTGGCGCTGACATGGCGCGCCGTGAGGATCATGCCCATGGCGCGCTTCAGGCCGATCTGGCGCGGCAGCCGGTGCAGGCCGCCGGCGAGCGCGGCGAGGCCGACGCGCGGCTCGGGCAGCGCGAAGGTCGCGTTCTCCGAGGCAATGATGAGGTCGCAGGCGAGCGCGATCTCGAAGCCACCACCCATCGCGACGCCGTTGACGGCGGCGATGATCGGCTTGTCGCAGTCGAAGCGCGAGGTCAGCCCGGCAAAACCGCCCTTGTCCCAACCGCGCTTGCCGCCCGCCGCCTGCCACTTCAGATCGTTGCCGGCGCAGAACGCCTTGTCGCCGCTACCTGTGACGATCGCGACCCACTGCTCGGGGTCGGCGGAGAAATCGTCGAACACCTTGTTGAGCTCGAAATGCGCGTCGATGTGCAGCGCGTTGTAGACCTCGGGCCGCGACAGCGTGACGATCGTGATCGGCCCCTTGCGTTCCACTTTGGAAAATTTCAGCTCCATGGTCGCTCCCGCATTTTTCTGTGGCAGAGAATATGGCTGCATAGTAGCGCGCGACCACGCTGCAACACCATCGAATTGCGCAACGCGCCTTGCACGCTTCACACGCCTCGGCTTGCTTGACTTGCGCGCGCTCTTCTCACCTTAATCGATCCAACCAGAAACACGCTTAGCGCCTTAACGCAAAACGAAAAAACATTCCGGGAGAGAACAGTGGATTTCTCATTGCCTGCCGATCTCGTCTCCTATCTCGGAGAGCTCGACCGTTTCATCGAGCGCGAGATCAAGCCGCTGGAAGAGGCCGACGACAACATCCGCTTCTTCGATCATCGCCGCGAATGGGCGCGCACCGATTTCGAGAATGGCGGCCTGCCGCGCCACGAATGGGAGGCGCTGCTGCGCAAGGCGAAGGACCTTGCCGATGTGGCCGGTCACCTGCGCTTTCCGGTGCCGAAGCAATATGGCGGCAAGGACGGTTCCAACCTCTGGATGGCGGTGATCCGCGAGCATTTTGCCGCCAAGGGTCTCGGCCTGCACAACGATCTCCAGAACGAGCACTCGATCGTCGGCAATTTTCCCGTCGTGACCATGCTCGACCGCTACGGCCGCGACGACCAGAAGGCGATGATCGACGGCTCGATCAGGGGCAAGTACCGTATCACCTTCGGCTTGACCGAGCCGCATCATGGCTCTGATGCCACCCACATGGAAACGCGCGCGGTGCCGGCAACGCGCGACAACGTCAAGGGCTGGATCATCAACGGCGAGAAGATGTGGACGACCGGCATGCATGTCGCCACCCATTGCGCGCTGTTCGCGCGCACCGGCGGCAATGACGGCGATGCCCGCGGCATCACCTGCTTCCTGGTACCGGCCAAGAGCCCGGGCGTGAAGGTCGAGGAGTACATGTGGACGTTCAACATGCCGACCGACCATCCCCGCGTGAGTTTCACCGACGTGTTCGTGCCGGAGGATGCGCTGTTCGGTGAGGTCGGCCGCGGGCTGTCGCTGGCGCAATGTTTTGTGCATCAGAATCGCATCCGGCAGGCGGCGAGCTCGCTGGGAGCGGCCGTCTACTGCATCAACGAGAGCGTGAGGTATGCACGCGAGCGAAAGCCGTTCGGCAAGGCGCTCGCCGAGAACCAGGCGATCCAGTTCCCGCTGGTCGAGCTTGCCACGCAGGCCGAGATGCTGCGCCTCTTGATCAGGAAGACCGCCTGGGAGATGGACAAGCTCACCGAGGAGCAGATCGAACGCACGCTCTCCGACCGCGTCTCGATGTGCAACTACTGGGCAAACCGCCTCTGCTGCGAATCCGCCGACCGCGCCATGCAGGTCCACGGCGGCATGGGCTACTCACGCCACAAGCCGTTCGAGCACATCTACCGCCACCACCGCCGCTACCGCATCACCGAAGGCAGCGAGGAGATTCAGATGCGCAAAGTGGCGGGGTTCTTGTTCGGATATATGGGGCCGGGGAAGCATTGAGGCGTTATTGCCCGTTATCTCTCCCAACGTCGTCCCGGCGAAGGCCGGGACCCATAACCCCAGGGAGGGGTTTGGCGCGAAGTGCCAACCACGAGTCTTCGCCAAACCCAATCCTGTGGGTATGGGTCCTGGCTTTCGCCAGGACGACAATTGAAAGCCGGGGGAGAGCGCCGGCCTCCTTACACAGTCCTGCCTTCCGCCAGGACGACACTACCCCCTCGCAGCCCGGTCCTTCTCGTTCTGCGCCATGATGCTCTCGCGCGCCTGCTTCCAGTCGTCGTCGCTCCAGTCGCGGAGCTGGTAGAAGTTGCCGCCCATCGCGAGCGCCTGCGCGCCGTCCATGGCGATGGTCTCGCCGTTGATCCAGTCGCAGCCGCCGGAGATCAGGAACACCGCGAGGTTCTGCAGCTCCTCCATGGTGCCGACGCGGCCCATCGGGTTCATTGCCTTGGTGCGCGCGCCGGCCTCATCACCGGGCTTGATGCGCTTGCTCATGCCCTCGGTCGGGATCTCGCCCGGCGCGATCGTGTTGAGGCGGATGCCGTGTTTGCCCCATTCGGTCGCAAGCGACATCGTCATGGCGTGGATCGCCGACTTGCTCATCGCCGACGGCACCACGTAGGGCGAGCCGTTGCGCACCCAGGTCACGGTGATCGAGACGACGTTGCCGGGTTGGCGCGCGGCGATCCAACGCTTGCCGACCGCATGCGTCACGTAGAACGTGCCGTGCATGACGATGTTGGCGACGGCATCGAAGCCGCGCGGCGAGAGCTCTTCGGTGCGCGAGATGAAATTGCCGGCGGCGTTGTTGATGAGATCGGTGAGCGGCGCCTCGCGAAAGATGTTCTCGACCATCTCCTCGACCGCGAGCGCGTTGCGGATGTCGACGCCGTGGCTGGTGACGCGGCCGCCATACTGATCCATCAATTCGGTCGCGGTCTCGTCGCAGACGATCTTGCGCCGCCCGCAGATGTGCACCTCCGCGCCGAGCTGGAGGAAGCGCGCCGCCATCGACTTGCCGAGACCCGTACCACCGCCGGTCACGAGAATGCGCCGGCCGGCCAGAAGATTTTCCTTGAACATGGGTGTTTCCCCCGTAGGGATTGTCAGTTAATTGGTCGATTGACTAAATCCGGCCGTCGGCTTCCTGTAAAGCGGCACCGAACAAGAACAGGGGAGAATTGATCCATGGAAGAGCGCGTCTCGATTTCGATCTCGGAAGGCGTTGCCGATGTCCGCTTGGTGCGCGCGGACAAGATGAACGCACTGGATCAGGCCATGTTCGAGGCGCTGGTTGCCGCAACCGACCGCCTTTCCAGGGAAAAAGGTGTGCGCGTCGTGGTGCTGTCCGGCGAGGGCCGTGCCTTCTGTGCCGGCCTCGACATGGGACGCTTTGCCGCCATGAAGGAGAAGGGCGGCAACGGAATTCCGGGTGGCGAAAAACGCGACCTCACCGTGCGCACGCACGGCAAGGCGAACTTTCCGCAGCAGGCGGTGTGGGGCTGGCGTCAGCTTGCAGTGCCGGTGATCGCGGCCGTGCATGGCGTGGCCTTCGGCGGCGGCTTTCAGCTCGCGCTCGGTGCGGACATGCGCTTTGTTGCGCCCGATGCGCGAATGTCGGTGATGGAGATCAAATGGGGTTTGGTCCCCGACATGGCGGGCACGCCGATCCTGGCCTCGCTCGTGCGCGACGACATCCTGCGCGATCTCACCTACACCGGGCGCATCTTCTCGGCGCAGGAGGCGATGTCTTACGGTCTCGCCACGCGCATTTGCGATGATCCGCGTGCCAGCGCGCTCGAAGTCGCACGCGAGATCGCCGGCAAGAGCCCCGATGCGATCCGCGCCGCGAAACGGCTGCTCAACAATCTCTCGGTCGATCCGGGCCCGGCGCTGCTCGCCGAGTCCGTCGAGCAGCAGAAGCTGATCGGTAGTGCGAACCAGACCGAAGCCGTCCGCGCCAATCTCGAAAAGCGCGCACCGAAATTTGCGGACTAGCACAGACCTCATCCCGAGGAGCCGCGAAGCGGCGTCTCGAGGGATGGGCCACGGGCGTTCATGGTTCGAGACGGCGCTCCGCGCCTCCTCACCATGAGGTGAAACTCCAAACAACAAAGAAAAACAACAATGAGCGAAACGTCCCAATTCCTCGGCATCGTCTCCGGCGCGCGCCGCCGTTCCCATGCCGATGTCGCCAATCGTGCCGACCGCATCGCGAGCGGCCTTGCCAGGATCGGCGTTGGGCAGGGCGATTGCGTCTGTATGCTCATGCGCAACGACATCGCCTTTCTGGAGGCTGCCTACGCCGCGATGCGGCTGGGTGCCTATGGCGTGCCGATCAACTGGCATTTCAAGCCGGAGGAGATCAACTACATCCTGAAGGACTCCGGCACCTCGGTGCTGATCGCGCATGCCGACATGCTGCACGCCTTGCGCGATGCGATCCCCGAGGGAGTCACCGTGCTCGGCGTGCCGACGCCGCCGGAGATCCTCATCAGCTACAAGATCGATCCGGATCATTTGGCAGCGCCGGATTTCGCGATCGACTTCGATGCCTGGCTCGCGCAATTCCAGCCTTATGATGGCCCGGTCGTGCCGCAGCCCATGAACATGATCTACACCTCAGGCACGACCGGCCATCCCAAGGGCGTGCGGCGCAATGCGCCGACGCCGGAGCAGCAAGCCGCCGGCGAACGCATGCGCGCAATGATCTATGGCCTGAAGCCGGGCGCCCGCGCATTGCTGCCGGGCCCGCTCTATCATTCCGCACCGAACTCGTTCGGCATCCGGTCGGGCAAGCTAGGCGGTGCGCTGGTGCTGATGCCACGCTTCGAGGCGGAAGAGTTTCTCGAGCTGATCTCGAGGTACAGGATCGACACCATCTTCATGGTGCCGACCATGTTCATTCGCCTGATGAAGCTGCCGGAGGCGATGCGCAGGAAGTACGATGTCTCCTCGCTGCGCCATGTCATCCACGCGGCTGCGCCGTGCCCGGCAGACGTCAAGCGTGCCATGATCGAATGGTGGGGGCCGGTGATCTACGAATTCTACGGCTCAACCGAATCCAGTGCCGTGACCTTCGCGACCTCCGAGGATGCGCTCAAGAAGCCGGGCACCGTCGGCAAGATCTCGCCAGGCGCCGAGCTGCGCTTCATCGGGGAAGATGGCCGCGTGCTGCCGGTGGGCAAGATCGGCGAGATCTATTCCCGTATGGCCGAGATGGCGGACTTCACCTATCACAACAAGCCGGAGAAGCGCGCCGAGATCGACCGCGACGGTTTCATCACCTCCGGCGACGTCGGTTACATCGACGAGGACGGCTACGTCTTCATCTGCGACCGCAAGCGCGACATGGTGATCTCGGGCGGCGTCAACATCTATCCGGCCGAGATCGAATCGGTGCTGCATGCGGTGCCCGGCGTGCATGATTGCGCGGTGTTCGGCATTCCCGATGCGGAGTTCGGCGAGGCGCTGATGGCAGTGGTCGAGCCGCAAACCGGTATCACGATCGATGCTGCCGACATCCGCGCCAGGCTGAAGACACAGCTTGCCGACTACAAGGTACCCAAGCACATCGAGATACGTACCGACTTGCCGCGCGAAGATTCCGGCAAAATCTTCAAGCGCCGCCTGCGCGATCCCTATTGGGAGCAGGCGGGACGGAAGATCTGACACGGTTCGGGCCTACGGGATCTGTCTTCGCAGAGACAATATTCGAGCCTATACAAGCAGGGTCATTGACCACGGATAGTCCCATGGCTCCTGTTTCCATCCTGCTTAACTTGCTCTGGATTCTCATCGGCGGTGCCTGGATGGCGTTCGGCTGGCTGGTAGCCTCGATCATCATGGCCATCACCATTGTCGGCCTGCCCTGGGCGCGGGCGGCGTTCAACATCGCCGCCTACACTCTCCTGCCGTTCGGCTCGAAGGCGGTGCGGCGCGACGAGGTCACCGGCGAGAGCGATATCGGCACCGGCCCGCTCGGAGTGCTCGGCAATATCGTCTGGTTTCTGCTCGCCGGTTGGTGGCTGGCGCTCGGCCACGTCATTACCGCCGTGATCCTCGCGATCACCATTATCGGCATCCCCTTCGCCTGGGCCCACCTGAAGCTTGCGGGCATCGCGCTCTGGCCGATCGGAAAGGTGATCGTGCCGGCGTAGCGTCGAAAAGAGGCGATAGATCGCGCGGTTCGCCAGAACGACGGCTGAGGAATTGGCCCAGCTCCAGCCTCTATGTGCACCGCCCCCAACTTCACCTTGCGCTGCGGCAAAAAACTTGCACACTCGGCCGGCCGGGCAGCTTTTGGGAGCGAGCAATGTCCCTCCAGACCGTATCATCCGACACCGCTGATCAGCGCCCGAACCGTCCCGAGGACGTCCAGGCGCAGGAGGCGGATGCGCGGCTGCGGGACGACATCCGCCTGCTCGGGCGCATCCTCGGCGACACCGTGCGTGACCAGGAGGGCCCCGACGTGTTCGACCTGGTCGAGCGCATCCGGCAGACCTCGATCCGGTTCCACCGCGACGAGGATCGGCTCGCCCGCCGCGAACTCGAGCAGATCCTCGACAGCATGTCGACCACCGAGACGGTGCGGATCGTCCGCGCCTTCAGCTATTTCTCCCACCTCGCCAACATCGCCGAGGACCAGAACAATATACGCCAGATGCGGGCCCGCGCGGCGACGCACAGCGGCGGATCGGGCGTCTTGGCCGAAACGCTGGCACACGCGAAAGACGCCGGCATCAGCGCCGAGGAGCTACGCGGATTCTTCAAGGGCGCGCTGGTCAGCCCGGTGTTGACCGCGCATCCGACCGAGGTCCGCCGCAAGAGCACCATGGACCGCGAGATGGAGATCGCGGCGCTGCTCGATCGCCGCGAGCGCCTCGCCATGACAGCGGAGGAGACTGAGGCGAGCGACGAGCAGCTCCGCCGCGAGGTGCTGACGCTGTGGCAGACGAACCTCTTGCGCCGGACCAAGCTCACCGTGCTCGACGAGGTCGGCAACGGGCTGTCCTTCTATGACTACACCTTCCTTCGCGAAGTGCCGCGCCTCATCAATGTGCTGGAAGACCGGCTGGAGGAGGGCGGCGAGCAGGCGGCAGGTGAGCTCGCCTCGTTCCTGCGCATGGGAAGCTGGATCGGCGGCGACCGCGACGGCAATCCCTTTGTCACCGCCGACGTGATGCGCGGCACGCTGCGGCTGCAGTCGAGCCGCGTGATGCAGTTCTATCTCCAGGAGCTGCACGTGCTCGGCTCCGAGCTGTCGATCGCGGCGCATCTTGCCGACGTCTCCGAAGAGCTGCGTGCGCTCGCGGAGCGCTCGCCCGACACCTCGCCGCACCGGAGCGGCGAGCCCTACCGCCTCGCGGTCTCCGGCATCTATGCCCGCCTCACTGCGACCGCCGAAAAGCTCGCGGTCGAGATTACGCGGCGTCCCGTCGGCAAGGGCGCGCCTTACGAGAGTGTCAAGGAGCTGCAAGCCGATCTCGACGTGCTGCACCGCTCGCTGATCGCGAACAACGCCCGCGTCATCGCGCGCGGCCGGCTGCGGCTGCTCAGGCGCGCGGTCGATTGCTTCGGCTTCCATCTTGCGCGGCTCGACATCCGCCAGAACTCCGCCGTGCACGAGCGTACCATCGCCGAACTGTTCGATGCGGCCAATCCCGGCATGTCCTATCTCGCGCTCGGCGAGGAGGCGCGCATCGCGTTGCTCACCAACGAGCTGCGCAGCACCCGCTCGCTGGTCTCGCAATTCGTCAAGTACAGCGACGAGACGATGGGTGAGCTCAACGTATTCCATGCTGCCGCGGAGGCGCATGCGAAGTTCGGCTCGGACGCCATCCCCCAATGCATCATCTCGATGTGCAAGGGCATGTCGGACATGCTCGAGGTGGCGGTGCTGCTCAAGGAGGTCGGCCTCGTCAATCCGTCGGGACGCAGCGCCATCAACATCGTGCCGCTGTTCGAGACCATCGAGGATTTGCAGGCATCGAGCGGCATCATGGACCGCATGCTGTCCCTGCACGACTACCGCCGCCTCGTCGACAGCCGCGGCGGCGTGCAGGAGGTGATGCTCGGCTATTCCGACAGCAACAAGGATGGCGGCTTCGTCACCTCGGGCTGGGAGCTGTACAAGGCGGAGATCGGCCTCGTCGAGGTGTTCGAGCGCCACGGCGTGCGCCTGCGCCTGTTCCACGGCCGCGGCGGCTCGGTCGGTCGCGGCGGCGGTCCGAGCTATGACGCCATCATCGCCCAGCCTGGCGGCGCGGTGAACGGTCAGATCCGCATCACCGAGCAGGGCGAGATCATCTCGTCGAAATATTCCAACGCCGAGGTCGGTCGCAATAATCTGGAGATCCTCGCAGCCGCGACGCTGGAGGCGAGCCTGCTGCATCCGCGCCAGAGCGCGCCGCGGGGCGAATATCTGACCGCGATGGACGAATTGTCGAACCTCGCCTTCAAGGCCTACCGCGGTCTCGTCTACGAGACCGACGGCTTCGTCGATTATTTCTGGGCCTCGACCGTGATCAACGAGATCGCGACCCTCAACATCGGCAGCCGCCCGGCCTCGCGCAAGAAGACCCGCGCCATCGAGGACCTTCGCGCGATTCCCTGGGTGTTCTCCTGGGCCCAATGCCGCCTGATGCTGCCGGGCTGGTACGGCTTTGGCAGCGCGGTCGAGACCTGGATCGCCGAGCATCCCGACAAGGGCATGCCGTTCCTCAAAGAACTCTACCGCGACTGGCCGTTCTTCCGGATGCTGTTGTCGAACATGGACATGGTGCTCGCCAAGAGCTCGATCGCGATCGCCTCGCGCTATGCCGAGCTCGTGCCGGATGAGGCGCTACGCGAAAAGATCTTCGGCCGCATCCGCCGCGAATGGCATTCCTGCATCGAGACGCTCCTGGACATCATGGGCCAGGACCGGCTGCTCCAGGGCAACCCGCTGCTGGAGCGCTCGGTTCGCCACCGCTTCCCCTATCTCGACCCGCTCAACCACGTGCAGGTCGAGCTTCTGAAGGAGCACCGCGCGCAGAACCCGAACGAGCAGGTGCTGCGCGGGATTCAGCTCACGATCAACGGCATCTCGGCGGGGTTGAGGAATACCGGTTAGGGGTGAGTAGCGAACAGGCGGGGGTGCTGCCAACTATTCGCTACTCCCCACTCGCTATTCGCTCACGGCTTCATTGCGCCCTGTACGCTCGTGTAGACCGCATAGAGCGATGTCGAGCCACAAATATAAAGCCTGTTTCGCTGCTGACCGCCGAAGCACAGATTTGCAACTGTTTCCGGAATATGAATCTTGCCGAGCAATTCGCCCGATGGCGTATAACAGCGCACGCCGTCTTCGTTCGGATCGCCCCAGCCCACCGAACACCAGACGCGTCCATCCATGTCACAACGCAAGCCGTCGGTGATGCTGGGCTTCGGCATCTCGGCAAAGACCTTGCCGTTCGACACCTTTCCGCCGGCGACGTCGAGGTCGAACACGCGGATGTGAGATGGATTGTCCGGCCCATCCGTGAAGCCGGTATCGATGACATAAAGCTTCTTCTCGTCAGGCGACAGGGTGATGCCGTTGGGTTCAACGAAGTCATCGATGACAACCTTGACGTCCCCCGATTTCGGATCGACCCGGTAGACGTTGTGCTTTTCCTGTTCGGGCTCGGCCTTGATACCCTCGTAGTAGCCGCCAATGCCGTAGACTGGGTCGGTGAACCAGATCGCGCCATCGGCGGTGACGACCGCATCGTTCGGCGAATTCAGCCGCTTGCCGTTGTACTTGTCGGCGATGATGGTGATCGAACCGTCGAGTTCGGTCCGCGTCACGCGCCGCCCGCTATGCTCGCATGTGATCAGGCGTCCTTCGCGATCGATGGTGTTGCCGTTCGAGTTCATCGACGGCTGACGGTAGACGCTGACGTGACCGTCATCCTCCGAGAAACGCATGATGCGGTTGTTGGGAATGTCGCTGAACAACACGTATCGCCCGGCCGCGAAATACACCGGCCCCTCGGCCCAGCGGAAGCCGGTCGCGACGCGCTCAACGGCCATCGTGCCGGCGAAGGCCGGAAAACCGGGGGGGCCGAACGATGGCGGCCCTTTCTTGGCGGATTCCAGATGGGAGTCCGGGTAGCGGCTGCCGGGCAGAGGTCCCAAGGGCAATGGCCCCGTCGACCTCGTCGGAGCGCCCGTCTGGCCCAATGGCGCGACGGAAGCTGCCAGGGCAGCGTTCATGGTCACCCCCGTCGCGGCTACTGTGGCCGCGGCGCCCTTCAACAGGGTGCGGCGCGCGAGAGAGGGCTCACTGGTATCGGCCGAGATGGTCAGTGGTCTTGTCATAGTTGCCTCCCATTTTTTGTTGAGAGGAAAACCATCCGACCGCATTCGGGCGTAATGCAGGCGATCTCCGGCGGGATAACCGGAGATCGCAACGCAGCAAAGTCGGGATTCGCCTAGACGGGATCCCAGGTGAAGATGTCAGCCGAGCGGTCGAGCTTGTAGAACGAGCCCTTCAGCGCCGGCATCGCATGTTCCGCGATCGATTGCGGCGTCCAGCCGTCGCTGCTCTGCACGGAGCGGATCGGACGATTCTGGCTGAACAGGAAGATCTCGTTCATGCGCACGCCGAAGATCTGCCCGGTGACGTCCTTGGCGGCATCGGAGAGCAGGTAGCCGCAGACCGGCGCGATCTTTTCCGGTCCCATCTGCTTGATCTTCTCGACGCGCGCCTTCTCGGCTTCGGTCTCGGTCGGGATGGTGCCGATCATGCGGGTCCAGGCGAAAGGCGAGACGCAGTTGGAGCGGACGTTGAAGCGGCCCATGTCCAGCGCAATCGACTTCGACAGGCCGACGATGCCGAGCTTGGCGGCCGCATAGTTGGCCTGGCCGAAATTGCCGATCAGGCCCGAGGTCGAGGTGAAGTGCACGAAGGAGCCGCTCTCCTGCTCACGGAAGATCCGCGCCGCGGCGTGAGAAACGTAGAACGAGCCCATCAGATGCACTTTGACGACGGCCTCGAAGGCTTCCACGCTCATCTTATGGAAGATCATGTCGCGCAAGATGCCGGCATTGTTGACGACGCCGTCGAGCCGGCCGAAATGATCGGTCGCGGTCTTGACGATCTTGCTCGCGGGGATCGCTTCCGCCACCGACTCGAAGTTGGCGACCGCGGTGCCGCCGCGCTTCTTGATCTCCTCGACCACCTCCTCGGCGGGCGCAGCGTTCGAACCGGCGCCGTCGGCGGCACCGCCGGGGTCGTTGACGACGACCTTCGCGCCTTCGGCGGCGCAGAGCAGCGCGATCTCGCGGCCGATGCCCCGGCCTGCGCCGGTGACGATGATGACCTTGTCTTGCAGTGATTTCGTCATGTGGATTCTCCGCTATCGATCCGGTGATTCTTACCTCGCCCCGCTTGCGGGGAGAGGTCGGATCGCATCGCAGATGCGATCCGGGTGAGGGGGACTCTCCGCGAGTCGGAGTGTGTGGAAGCGGCCCCTCACCCCAACCCTCTCCCCGTAAGAACGGGGAGAGGGAGAGGCGGGCAGCTCGCTCATTTCTCGTTCGTAAACACGATCGTGCCGGATGCCGCGAACATGCCGCCGACGCCGTGGCACACCGAAATCTTCGCGTTCGGCACCTGCGCCGGCGCGATGCCGCGCATCTGGCGCACGCTCTCCTGGAGGGCGTACATGCCGTACATGCCCGAATGCATGTAGGAGAGGCCGCCACCATTGGTGTTGAGTGGCAGCTTGCCGCCGGGCCGTGTGTTGCCGTCGGCGATGAATTTGCCGGTTTCCTCGTACGGCATGAAGCCGAGGTCGCCGAGGCCGAACAGCGGCAGATGCGCAAATGCGTCGTAGATCATGAGATGGTCGACGTCCTTGTGCGCAATGCCGGCCTCCTTGAAGGCGAGGGGCCCTGCGACCTTGAAGGCGCGCGAGGAGTTGAAGGTCTCCATCTGGCTGACCATCGGCGTCTCCACGCTCTCGCCAGTGCCCATGATGTAGACGGGCTTCCTGGGAAAGTCCTTGGCGCGGTCGGCCGAGGTCAGGATCAGCGCGCCGCCGCCGTCGGTGACGAGGCAGCACTGCAGCAGGCGGAATGGATAGGCGATCATGCGCGAGTTGAGCACGTCGGCGACCGTGATCGGGTCCTTCATCATCGCGCGCGGATTCTTTGCCGCCCATTCCCGCTGTACCACGGCGACCGCGGCGAGCTGCTCATGCGTGATGCCGTAGGTCTTCATGAACCGCAGCACGGGGATCGGGAACATGCTGGGCGGGCCGTAGACGCCGAACGGCGCCTCGAACTGGCCCTGCAGGCTGTCGGCAGGGATCGAGCGCGGCAGCTTGCCGATCATCGATTTTCCGCTCTCGGCATGGGTGATCAGCACGGTCTTGCACAGGCCCGCCTCGATCGCCGCAGCGGCATGGCGGACGTGCAGCATGAAGGAGCAGCCGCCGACCGAGGTACCGTCGACCCAGGTCGGCTTGATGCCGAGATAGTGACAGACCTGCTGCGGCGTCTCGACCGCGGTGGCGAAGCCGTCGATGTCGGAGAGTTTCAGCCCGGCATCGGCAATGGCATTGAGCGCAGCATCCGCATGGAGCTGGAGCTGCGACATGTTGGGGATGACGCCGAGCTCGGTGGTCTCGGCCGCGCCGACGACGGCAACCTGGTTTCTGCGCATGGCCTATCCCTTCGCCGGACGGAACACGGGGAGGGTGATGTTGTCATCGAGCTTCTCGAAGGCGACCTCGAGCTTCATGTCGAGCGCGAGCGCCTCCGGCGTCTGGGGGCAATCGATGATGTTGCTCATCATCCGCGGCCCCTCGGCAAGCTCGACGACAGCGATCGCGTAAGGCGGCGTGAAGCCGGGCGCGGCCGGACGGTGGTTGATCACGTAGCTGTAGAGAGAGCCCTTGCCGCTCGCCTTGAAGACGGAGACCTTGCGCGAGGCGCAGGAGGGACAGAACGGACGCGGCGGAAAGTAGACATGCGCGCAGGCGTCGCAGCGCTGCAAGCGCAGCTCGCCCGCTTTCGTGCCGTCCCAGAAATGCTGGGTTTCCGGCGTCGGTTTCGGTCGCGCACGCTGCGGTTCGGCCATGTCGGCAGGTCCTCCCAGTGCGCAGGCTTGGCGCCTGCCTGTTTCGATCTTGATGCGACAATCGACCATGGCGCGTCAACGGTCCAGCAACGCGCGCGCATGCCATCATGCGCACAGTGCTTGTGTCGGACTGAGCCAGCGCGATAGATTGCGCGCGCCAATATTCCGTGAGACAGACATGCCCAATTACCCGACACTGGCAAAGCTTGCCGAAGACCTCGAAAGCGGCCGCACGACCTCTCGCAAGCTGGTCGAGGCGTGTATCGCCAGGATCGCCGATCCGGCCGGCGAGGGGCGGCGCACCTTCATCCATGTCGACAAGGACGCGGCGCTCGCGACCGCGGATGCGATGGATACCTTGCGCAAGGCCAAGACCGCGCCGTCGCGCTATGCCGGTATCCCGGTCTCGATCAAGGATCTCTTCGACATCAAGGGACAGACGACACGCGCCGGCTCTCGCGCGCTCGATGATTCCGATCCGGCGGAGCACGATGCGGCGGCGGTTGCGCGGCTGCGCCAGGCCGGCTTCATCCTGATCGGACGGACCAACATGACTGAGTTCGCCTATTCCGGTATCGGTATCAATCCGCACTATGGCACGCCGAAGGGCGCCTGGAACCGGGCTGAAGGCCACGTGCCCGGCGGCTCGTCCTCAGGCGCGGCGGTTTCCGTGCTGGACGGC
Organism: Bradyrhizobium sp. ISRA442; assembly: GCF_038085055.1. Classification (NCBI taxonomy): domain Bacteria; kingdom Pseudomonadati; phylum Pseudomonadota; class Alphaproteobacteria; order Hyphomicrobiales; family Nitrobacteraceae; genus Bradyrhizobium; species Bradyrhizobium sp. ISRA442. The sequence continues at coordinate 108,663 of NZ_JALGCN010000002.1, read as the reverse complement.
ATGGCGCATGGCGCGCTCGGCACCGACACCGGTGGCTCGTGCCGGATTCCCGCCGCCTATAACGGCATCGTCGGCTACAAGCCGACGCAGCGTCGCGTGCCGCTCGATGGCTCGGTGCCGCTGTCGTTCTCGCTCGACAGCATCGGACCGCTGGCACGATCGGTCAGTTGCTGTGCCATACTCGATGCGGTGCTGGCGAACGAGCCTGTGGCTGCGTTGAAGCCGCGGCCGATCCAGGGCATGCGGCTGGCGGTGCCGACCACGATCGCACTTGACGATCTCGACGCGCCGGTGGCTGACACATTCGAGCGCGCGCTTGCGACGCTCACTGCTCATGGTGCCGTCATCGAGCGCATCGAAATGGCGGAGTTCCACGACATCGGCCCGATGAACGCCAAGGGCGGCTTTGCTGCGGCCGAAAGCTTCGCCTGGCACCGCTATCTCATCACGTCCAAGGGCGATGTCTATGATCCCCGTGTCTTCGTGCGCATCATGCGCGGCGAGGCGCAGAGCGCGGCCGATTATATCGATCTCGTCAACGAGCGCCGCTCGCTGATCGCGCGTGTCAATGCGCGGATTGCGCCCTATGACGCGCTGGTGCTCCCGACCACCGCCAACACGCCGCCGAAGATCGCCGATCTCGCCGACGACAAGGCGTTCGCCACGGCGAATCTGCGCTCCCTGCGCAATTGCACCCTGATCAACATGATCGATGGTTGCGCCATCTCGCTGCCTGCGCATCGCGAAGGCGACGTGCCCGTCGGGCTAATGCTGGCGGGCGCGGGCGGATCGGATCGCCGCATTTTCGAACTTGCTGCCGGCATGGAGGCCGTGATCCGTGTTTGATCTGACCTTCACCGTAGACGCCCAGGACACGACAACTCCGCTGACGCTTGCGATTGACCAGGCCGTCATCGCCGGCTGGACCGGCCGCGATCCCGTGGCGCGCGACAAGCACATCGCGGAGCTGGAGGCGGTCGGCATCGCCCGTCCGGCCTCGACGCCGATCTACTACCGCGTCTCGGCGCGGCGGCTGACCACGGAAGACAGCATCGAATGCTGCGGCGGCGATTCCTCTGGCGAGGTCGAGTTCGTGCTGGTGGGCTGGCAGGGCCGCATCTTCGTCGGTTGCGGCTCCGACCATACCGACCGCAAGGTCGAAGCCTACAACGTCACGGTCTCGAAGCAGATGTGCGACAAGGTGCTCGCGCCGACCCTGTGGGAACTCGAGGACGTCGTCGGCCATTGGGACAAGATGATCCTGCGCTCCTATGCCTGGATCAACGGCGAGCGCGTGCTCTACCAGGAGGGCACGCTGGACGCGATGTTGCCGGTCGGCGAACTCATTGCGCGCGGCTTCGACGGCAAGACGCTGCCGGACGGCTGCGCCATGTTCGGCGGCACCTTCGCCGCCAAGGGCGGCATCCGCCCTGCGGACCGTTTCGAGTTCGAACTGGAGGATCCCGTGCTCAAGCGCACGATCAAGCACGCGTATGACGTGGTGACGCTGCCGGTGCTGGGCTGATGCATCCCCACTGTCATTGCGAGCGAAGCGAAGCAATCCAGACTGGTTCCGCGGAAAGACACTGGATTGCTTCGCTTCGCTCGCAATGACGGGGAGGCAGCCGGAAATCGGGTGGCGGAGGGCGGACCGGTCTTGCGAGAGTCGCGGCCATGACAGCAACAGCACGCAAATCTCCTCATTCGCCTTCGCTCGACATCGCCGCTCGCGTCGACGCCCTCGACTGGGCGCAGATCACCGGCGAGCTCGACGCCCAGGGCTGCGCCGTCCTGAAGGGGCTGCTCGCGCCGGACGAATGCCGCGCCGTCGCCGCGCTCTACCCGGACGATGCAACCTTCCGCAGCCGCATCGTCATGGGCAGTCACGGTTTTGGTCGCGGCGAGTACAAATATTTCACCTATCCGCTGCCCGACCTGATCGCACAATTGCGCCCGGCGCTGTATGCGCATCTGCACGGCGTCGCCAATCGCTGGAACGAGGCGATGGGGATCGACATCCGCTATCCCGCGGTGCATTCGGCCTTCCTGAAGCGCTGCCATGATGCGGGGCAGACGCGGCCAACGCCGCTGCTGCTGCAATACGAGGCCGGCGACTACAACTGCCTGCACCAGGACCTCTATGGCGAGCACGTGTTCCCGCTGCAGGTCGCGATCCTGCTCTCCGAACCGGGACGTGACTTCACCGGCGGCGAGTTCGTGCTGACCGAGCAGCGCCCGCGCATGCAATCCCGCGCCGAGGTGGTGCCGCTCGCGCAGGGCGACGCGGTGGCCTTCGCCGTGCATCATCGCCCGGTGCAGGGGACGCGCGGCACCTACCGCGTTAATCTGCGCCATGGCGTCAGCCGGCTTCGGTCCGGCCAGCGCCACACGCTGGGTGTGATCTTCCATGATTCCAAGTGAGCGTTGCCGTTGACGGCGGATTTGTTCGACGATGTCATTGAGGCGCGGCCGTCGCGCGAGCAGATCGCGGAAGGCGCGGTGCTGCTGCGCGGCTTTGCCAAGCCGATCGAGAGCGAGCTGATCGCGGCGGTGCGCGCGATCGTGGCGCAGGCGCCGTTCCGCCGGATGACCACGCCCGGCGGCTATCAGATGTCCGTGGCGATGACGAATTGCGGCGAGCGCGGCTGGATCACCGACCACACCAGCTATCGCTACGATGCGATCGATCCGCGATCCGACACGCCATGGCCGGAGATGCCCCTTGTCTTCCGCGATCTGGCCCACCGCGCGGCGGAGCAGGGCGGTTTCGCCGGCTTCGCGCCGGATGCCTGCCTCGTCAATCGTTATGAGCCCGGCACGCGGCTGTCGCTGCATCAGGACAAGGACGAGCTGGACTATTCGGCGCCGATCGTCTCGGTCTCGCTTGGGCTGCCCGCGATCTTCCTGTTCGGTGGCATGGCGCGCAGCGACAAGCCGCGCCGTTTTCGGCTCGTGCATGGCGATGTCGTGGTCTGGGGCGGCCCATCGCGGCTCGCCTATCACGGCGTCGCGCCGCTCGCCGATGGCGAGCACGCGCTGCTCGGCCGTCAGCGCATCAATCTGACGTTCCGCAGGACGCGGTGACGCTGCGTCTTACGGCTTCGGCGGATGGATGAATGCCCAGGGACTGACTTCGGAGTCCCGCGGCACCTCGACCGAAATCAGATACGGCCCGCCATGGGTGAGCGCCTTCTCCATCGCCGCCTTGAAATGATCCGGCGAGGCTACGCGTGCTGCAGCGACGCCGAAGGACTCCGCGAGCTTGACGAAATCCGGGTTGACGAGATCGGACGCCACCACGCGGCCGTCAAAACGCTCGCGCTGGTCGCGGCGGACATTGCCATAGGCGTTGTTGTTGAACACCAGCGTCACCACGCCGATGTTGAACTGCACCGCCGTGGAAAGCTCCTGCACGCCGAACATGAAGCCGCCGTCGCCGGTGATCGCCACCACCGGCTTGTCGGGATTGGCGATCTTGGCGCCTAACGCGGTCGGGAAGCCCGAGCCGAGCGTACCCTGGTAGCCGGAGGTGATGAAGGTGCGCGGCTCGTAGATCGGAAACCCGTACCAGGAGGCAAAGCCGACCTGCGACAATTCATCGGTGACGATTGCGTTCGCCGGCAGCACCTCGCGCAGGATGTTGAGATACGCCATCTGCGGCTGGATGCGCTGGATTTCGGCTTGCGCTGATGCCGTGGCCTCGCGGATCGCCGCGCGGCGTCCGGCGGTCTTGCTGTAGCCTGCCTTGCGCACGGCGGCGGCGAGATCGGCGGTCGCGGATTTGGCATCGGCGATGATGGCCGCATCTGAGGCGAAGCGCCGCATCTCGACCGGGTCGATGTCGATGCGGATGCTCTTCAGGCCATCGGGGCGATAAGGCCAGCGCGACATGGTCGGCAGCTCCAGCCGCGTGCCGATGCCGATCATGAGGTCGGTGTTCGGCCACAACTTGTAGGCAGCCGCCATCGTCAGCCCGAGCTCATGCGCGTTGGAGACGATGCCGCGGCCGCTGCGGAACGCGACCACCGGCGCATCGATCATCTCGGCGAGCTCGAGGATCTCTTCGCGCGCCTCGATCGCGCCGCTGCCGACGAAGATCATCGGCGCCTTGCTCGCCTTGATGAGCGCGGCCGCCTGCTTCACGAGGTCAGGATCGGGCTGCGGCGCGGCCAGGGGCTCAAGAACCGGTGCGGCTGCCGTGTCGGCGCGCTGGGTGAAGACGTCCCAGGGCATTTCGACCGAGACGGGACCCCGCCGTCCCGACATCATTTCCTGGAAGGCGCGCGCCACGACCGTCGGCGCATTGCCGGGATATTCGATCCGCTCCGCCCATTTCACATAGGTGCGCAAGGTCGCGAGTTGATCCGGCATCTCGTGCAGATGACCGCGGCCTTTGCCCAGGAACTGCGTCGGTACCTGGCCGGTGACGCACAGCACCGGCTCGTTGCAGCCGAAAGCGGTGAGCAGCGCCGCGCTGGCGTTGAGCACGCCGGGGCCAGGCACCACGCTGAACACGCCGGGCCTGCCGCTCGATCGCGCATAGCCGAACGCCATGTAGCCGCACGCCTGCTCGTGCCGGGCGCCGATCACCTTGAGCTGAGCCTGGTGGAAGGCATCGAACAGGCCGTAGACCTGCGCACCGGGCAGGCCGAATACGGTATCGACGCCATGCGCAACAAGCCCGCTTACGATCGCTTCCCCGCCGGTGAGGGTGGTCATTGCACTATTCCATTCGTTTCGTTGATCAGGCCTCGTCGACGACGCCATTGCGAAGCAGGCCGATGCCCTCGGCCTCGACTTCAATGACATCGCCGGGCGTTAAGTAGCGCGGCGGATCGAACCGCGCGCCGGCGCCGGTCGGCGTGCCCGTGACAATGATGTCGCCGGGAACGAGCGTTGCGAAGGTCGAGATATAGTTGATGAGATAGCGGAACGGGAACATGAGCCGGCTGGTGCGATCGTCCTGCCGCAGTTCGCCGTTGACACGTGTGGTCAGACGAATGTCGGCGATCTGCGATTCCTGGATGTAAGGCACGAGCCACGGGCCGAGGCTGCCGCTGGAGTCGAAATTCTTGCCTTGCGTGACGTTGAACTTGGCGTGGCGCAACCAGTCGCGCACGGAGCCTTCGTTGCAAAGAGTCAACGCCGCGATGTGGTCGAGCGCTGCGCTTTCCGGAATGTGCCGTCCGCCCTTGCCGATCACCAGCACGATCTCGCCTTCATAGTCGAGTTGCGCCGAGGCGCGCGGCCGCACCAGTGGCGTATCGTGGCCGACGAAGGAGCGGGGCGAGCGCATGAACATGCTCGGATATTTCGGCGCGTCCTGCCCGTCCTTGTACTCGGCGTTGCGGTCGGGATAGTTGACGCCGATGCAGATGATCTTTTCCGGTGCGGGTACCGGCGGGAGCCAGGTGATGTCACTGAGCGCATGATCCGGCGCGCGGCCGGCGGCTTTCTCGGCGAGGCTCGCGAGCTTCCCGGCCGCGATCACCTCGCGCAGGGTCGGATAGTCCTTGGCATGGCGCGCGGAGAGATCGACGACGCCGCCGTCGGTGACGGCGCCGTATTTGGTCATGCCCTTGACGGAATAGGTGGCGAGGCGAGGCAGCGTCATTGCTTAGTCCGCCACCAAGACGTCGGCCACGAATTTCGGCTCGCGCACGGCCTGGCCCGTGAAGGGCGAGCCCTGCTCGAACCAGGAGCGCGGCGCCGGCGCGCCCCACAGCGTCTGGCGGCGCGGATCGCGCAGTGACCAGCGCAGCGGCTCGTGGTCGTGATCGCCCGTGAAATAATCGCTGGTGTAGAGCTCGAGCCGGTGGCCGTCGGGGTCGCGGACGTAGAGGAAGAATGCGTTCGAGATGCCGTGGCGTCCGGGCCCGCGCTCGATGTTCTTGACGAAGCCCGCGGAGGCCATCACGTCGCAGAGGTGGATGATGTTCATCGCCGTCGGCGTCCAGTAGGCGAAGTGATGCAGCCGCGGGCCCTTGCCGTTGGTGATGGCGAAGTCGTGGACGTTGCCCTTGCGATGCATCCAGGCGGCGGCGATGCGCCCGTTCGGCCCGTCCTCCTCGGCATATTCGGTGAGGCGGAAGCCGAGCCGCGCGTAGAAGTCGACGGTATCCTGCACCTCGGCGGCGAAGACGTTGAAATGATCGAGCCGCTGCGGATGGCAGCCCCGGTAGAGGTCGTAGCGGCGGAGCAGATGCGGCCGCCGGTCCATCGCGGCGTAGAGCTCGATCTGGAAGCCGAAGGGATCGGTGAATTGCAGCGTGCGGCCCTGGAACGGCTGGTCGACGAAGGCGTAGCTAAGGCCGTTCTCGGACAGGAACGCCGCCGCCTTGTCGAGATCCTTGTCGTTGCCGACCTTGAAGCCGAGCCGGTTGCAGGCCGGCACCGCCGCCTTGCGCAGCACCAGCGAGTGGTGCTGATGCTCTTCCGCGCCGCGCAAGTAAACCACGTTGTCGTCGGCATCCTCGACATGCAGGCCGACGGTGGTCTCGTAGAACTCGCGGCTGAGCTTCAGGTCCGTGACATCGAGCACGGCATGGCTCGAGCGGATGATGTTGAATGGTGGCTCGAAGACATGTTGCGGTACGGGCATTGCGTTTCCCCTCTCGGCTCGTCATTCCGGGATGGCCCGAAGGGCCAGGCCCGGAATCCATACTCCCGACTGGTGGTTATGGATTCCGGGCTCGATGCTTCGCATCGCCCCGGAATGACAGTTTCCCTAGATTCCCAGCTTCTGAATCTTATGCGTGCCCCGCGCCAGCGAGACGTGCTTGGTTTCCATGTAGAAGTCGAACGAGTAGTCGCCGCCGTCGCGGCCGATGCCGCTTGCCTTCATGCCGCCGAACGGCGTCGGCAGATGGCGGACATTCTCCGAGTTCAGCCAGATCATGCCGGCCTCTAACGCGTCCGCGACGCGCAGCGCGCGGCCCATATCGTTGGTCCAGACATAGCCGGTGAGGCCATAGCGGATGTCGTTGGCGATCTCGACCGCGTCCGCCTCGTCGCGGAATGGCAGCACGGTGAGGAAGGGGCCGAACACCTCCTCCTGCGCAACGCGCATCTTGCCATGCGCGCCGGTCACCAGCGTCGGCTCGACGTAATGTCCGCCGCCCGGGCCGTCATAGGCCTTGCCGCCGACCGCGATCACTGCGCCGTCCTGGCGCGCGACGTCGAAATAGGAGCAGACCTTTGCCAGATGCCGCTCATGGATCAGCGGCCCGATCTCGGTTGAGGGATCGAGGGGATGGCCGACCTTCAAGGCCTTCACCCGTGTCGTCAGCTTCTCGATGAACTTGTCGGCGATGCTCGCCTGGATCAGCAGGCGGCTGGACGACGTGCAGCGCTCGCCATTGAGCGAGTAGATCATGAACACGACCGCATCGAGCGCGCGGTCGAGCTCGGCATCGTCGAACACGATCACCGGGTTCTTGCCGCCAAGCTCGAAATGCACGCGCTTCAGCGTCGGCGCACCCTGCTTCATGATCGCCGAGCCCGTTGCGCTCTCGCCGACGAAGCCGATTGCCTTGATCGCGGGATGCTCGGTCAGGGCCTTGCCCGCCTCTTCACCGAAACCGTGGACGGTGTTGAGCACGCCGTCGGGAACGCCGGCTTCCTTGACCAGTTTTGCGAGCATATCCGCGGTCACCGGCGACCACTCCGCGGGCTTGTGCACGACGGTGCAGCCGGCGGCCAGCGCCGGAGCGATCTTCCAGGTCGAGAGCATGAACGGGGTGTTCCACGGCGTGATCACGCCGACGGGACCGATCGGCACCCGCGTGGAGATGTTCCAGTGCTCCTCGCTCGGCGTATTGAGGCCGTCGCGCGCTTCGCCGCATTTGTCGGCGAAGAAGCGGAAGTTTTCGGCGGCGCGGATCGCGGCCTTGGCCATGAAGCGGTAGGCCTGGCCGGTGTCGATGCATTCGAGCACCGCGATGTCGTCGGCATTGTCCTCGATCGCATCGGCGACCCGATGCAAGAGCTTGCGCCGCATCGCAGGTCCCATGTCGCGCCAGGACTTGAAGGCGAGAGCGGCGGCGGTTGCCGCGCGATCGACGTCCTCGGCATTGCCGCGCGCAACGCTCGCGAGCGTTGCGCCGTCGACCGGCGACTTCGTCTCAAATGTCTCCCCCGAGATCGAGGCGACGATCTTGCCGTCGATCATGTGGCCGATGCCGTCGGCCCGCAGCTTCTTCAGGAGCGGCGCCGCGCGGTCGCGGTTGGCCTGGAACACGTCGGCTTTCGGCGCGGGTTTATCCATGGGCAGCCTCCACTTTCAGGGCATCGTGGATGTTGTTGCGCTTCCAGCTCGTCTCCTTGTCGTTGATCTGCATGTCGAACGACAGGGCAAATTTCGAGCTTGCGAAGACGAGATCGAGATGCCGGGAGAGCGCCTGGAAGACGTGCTCACCGGCCTTCTTGCGGGTGGCGAGATCGCGGCCCTCGCCGATGCGCAGGACAACATCAAGAAAGCCGTAGTCCTGCCGCGCGTCGGCGATCGCATAGTGCTCGCACCTGATCGCGCGGACGCGGATGCCGCCGAGCGGGAAGATGCCTGTGTCCACCGCCGCCTTGCGTACGACTTCGCACACCGCGCTCATATCGAGACGGCCGTCGAGATTCGCCGAATATTCGATCGTGAAATGCGGCATGGCGGTTTCGCTCCCTGTCTTCTTTGTTCGTCAGGCGAAGTAGCAGCTCACCGAGCCGTAGGCGCCATAGTCGGCCTGAATTGTGTCGCCCTTGCGGGTCTCGATCGGACGGATGAAGGAGCCGGCGAGCACGACCTGGCCGGGCTCAAGCGCCAGCCCGAGCGGGGCGATCTTGTTGGCGAGCCAGGCAACCGCAGTCGCGGGATGATTGAGCACGCCGGCGGCAAGACCGGTTTCCTCGAGCTGGCCGTTCTTGAAGCACAGCGCGCCGATCCAGCGCAGGTCAGTCTCCAAGGGGCGGATCGGCCGCCCGCCGAGCACGATGCCGGCATTCGCCGCGTTGTCGGCGATGGTGTCGAAGATTTTTCGCGTCGCCTTGGTTGCGGGATCGACGCGCTCGATCCGCGTATCCAGGATTTCCAACGCCGGCACCACGAAGTCGGTGGCATTCAGCACGTCGAACATCGTGCAGTCGGGACCTTTGAGGCGCTTGCTCATGATGAAGGCGAGTTCAGCCTCGACGCGCGTGGCGATGAAGCGGTCGATCGGAACGAGGCCGCCGTCGGCAAAGAACATGTCGTCGAGCAGCACGCCGGAATCCGGCTCGTCGATGTTGAGCGCGCTCTGCATCGCCTTCGAGGTCAGGCCGATCTTGTGGCCTTTGACGATGCGGCCCTCGGTGAGCTTGAGGTCGACCCATGCCTTCTGAATCGCGTAAGCGTCATTGATGGTGATGCCGGGGAAGGCCTGCGAAAGCTGCCGGATCTGCGAGCGGGTCTTCTCCGCCTGGTGCAGGCGGTTCGCGCAGCTCAGAATATCGTCGTTGGAAAGCGCCATTCGTGGTCTTACAAATCGTGGTGCCGGGAGATACTTAACATGTTAAGTGAATGCGTCAAAGACAATTCCGGCTTGCTGCACTGCAAACATTTTGCAGTTTGAAGGCGGGGTATCATGGCGAAGAGACCGGCTGATCCTGCGAACGGAAGCGCGCCTGCCGCCCGGCAGGTGCCGATGCGCGATTTCTCGCGCTCGCTGCCGATGTCGCTGTTGCGAGCCCGCGAGGCCGTGATGCGGCAGTTCCGTCCCTCGCTGCGCCAGCATGGGCTTACCGAGCAGCAGTGGCGCATCCTGCGGGCACTTGCCGCGATCGAGGCCGTCGAGGTCACGGAACTGGCGCGCACGGCGTTTCTGCTGGGACCCAGCCTGTCGCGCATCCTGCGCGATCTCGAGGCGCGCCACCTGATCGAGCGCAAGACCGCGAAGGCGGATCAACGCCGCAGCATGGTCTCGATCTCGGAGAAGGGCGTCAAGCTGATGGCCTCCGTTGCGCCGTCCTCGGAAGCGATCTATGCGGAGATCACGCGGCGCTACGGGGTGCGCAAGCTTGCCGAGTTGCAGGAGATGCTCGGCGAGCTCGAACAGAGTCTCGCAGGGCTCGGTGCAGGTGACGAAGCAATAGCCGAGGAGTGAAAGCAGATATGCGCGTGCGCGCGGCGACAGCCATGGACATCTGCGCGATTTTTGGCTCAAAGTGCCGCCCAGGCCGATCTATGCAAAATCGGCGAGGGGACGGGTGTGCCGCACCAGGCGCGCGACTGAGACAATTTCGTCATTGCGAAAGCGTCGGCTCCGGGGCAATCCAGAATCTCGCAGCGGCGAGTTTCCGGATTATTTCGCGCCGCTCGTAAGTGACGGCGGCATTGGCCAACAGGGAAGGAAGGCAACGTGGCGAACAAAGTCAAAGAAATCTGGAAGTCGGGCAAGGCCGTGGTCAACGCGTGGCTCGCGATTCCCTCCGGCTTCTCGGCCGAGATGGTCGCGCAATGTGGCTTCGACAGCGTCACCGTCGACATGCAGCATGGCGTGCAGGACTATCTGTCGATGGTTCAGTGCTTCCAGGCCATGGACAAGCATCCGATTACCCCGATGGTGCGCGTGCCCTGGAACGAGCCCGGCATTATCGGCAAGGTGCTCGATGGCGGCGCCTATGGCGTGATCTGCCCGATGGTCAACACGCCGCAGGAAGCGCGGAACCTCGTCTCCTATTCCAAGTACCCGCCGAAGGGCGTGCGCTCCAACGGTCCGATCCGCGCCGGCATGTACGGTACCGCGGGCTCCTACCAGAAGACGGCGAACGACGAGATCGTGCTGCTGCCGATGATGGAGACCAGGACCGCTGTCGAGAACATGGAGGCGATCCTCGACGTCGAGGGCCTCGACGGCGTCTATATCGGCCCGTCCGACCTCGGCTTCTCCTACGGCCTCGAGCCGAAGCTCGACCGCACCGAGCCGGAGATCCTCGCGATCTATGAGAAGATCATCAAGGAGTGCGGCAAGCGCGGCCTCAATCCCGGCATCCATTGCAGCGGCGCAGAAGGCGCGGCCCGTGCGATCAACATGGGCTTCAAGCTGGTGACGCTCTCGAACGAGGTCGGCCTGATGACGACCTACGCGAAAATGCAGGTCAACCAGACCCGGAAGGATTCCGCCGGAAAGGCCTGAGACCTTGCGAATGGCGAATAGGGAGTAGCGAATAGTGCCGCTCCCTTTCTCCATTCGCCACTCGCTATTCGTTACTCGCCTATGGAGACACCTATGACCATCAGCCCCGTCATCCGCCTGCACCCCGATGATGGCGTGGTGATCGCGCGCGCGAGCCTGCCGCCCGGAACGATGGTGGCCGACGGAGTCGCGACGGTCGATCGCATTCCCTCCGGGCACAAGGTCGCGATCAAGCCGATCGCCGTGGGCGAGCCGGTCAGGCGCTACGGCCAGATCATCGGCTTTGCCACGGCGCCGATCGCGCCGGGGCAGCACGTGCACACGCAGAACTGCGGCATGGGCGATTTCTCCAAGGACTATGCCTATTGCGCCGACGTGAAGCCGACGCCGAATTTCGACCTGCCGGCGACCTTCGAAGGCATCCGCCGGCCCGACGGCCGCGTTGCCACGCGCAACTATATTGGCATTCTCACCTCGGTGAATTGCAGCGCGCATGTTGCCGGCCTCGTCGCCGACGTCTTCAAGAAGAATCCGTTTACCGGCGACAATCCGCTGGCTGATTTCCCCAATGTCGACGGCGTGGTCGCACTGACCCACAAGACCGGCTGCGGTATGACGCAGAACGAGCCTCTGGCGCTGCTCCGCCGCACGCTCGGCGGCTATGCGCGGCACGTCAATTTCTCCCACGTCATCGTGCTCGGCCTCGGCTGCGAGGTGAACCAGATCGGCGGCCTGATGGAGGAGCAGAAGCTCGCCGGCCGTCTGCGCGCGATGGACATTCAGGAGGTCGGCGGCACGCGCAAGACGGTGGAGGCGGGCGTTGCCTTCGTGCGCGAGGCGCTCGCGGACGCCAACAAGGTCAAGCGCGAGAAGGTCGCTGCGAGCGAACTGACCGTCGCCCTGCAATGCGGCGGCTCGGACGGCTACTCCGGCGTCTCCGCCAACCCTGCGCTCGGCGCGGCCAGCGATCTCATCGTGCGTCACGGCGGGACCGTGATCCTGTCGGAGACGCCGGAGACCTACGGCGCCGAGCATCTGCTCACGCGCCGCGCCGTCAGCCGCGAGGTCGGGGAGAAGCTGGTCGATCTCATGCGCTGGTGGGAGCAATATACCGACCGCGAAGGCGCCGAGATGAACGCCAATCCGAGCCCCGGCAACAAGGCCGGCGGGCTCACCACCATCCTGGAAAAATCGCTCGGTGCGATGGCGAAGGCCGGCACCACCAATCTCGTCGACGTGCTGCGCTACGCCGAGCCGGTGACGAAGAAGGGTTTTGTGTTCATGGACACGCCCGGCTACGACCCGGTCGCTGCGACCGGACAGGTCGCCGGCGGCGCCAATCTCGTCTGCTTCACCACGGGCCGCGGTAGCGTGTTCGGCTGCAAGCCCGCGCCGTCGATCAAGCTGGCGACCAACACACCGATGTACAAGCGGATGGAAGACGACATGGACGTCAATTGCGGCACCATCCTCGAAGGCTCCGAGACGGTCGAGCAATGCGGCCAGCGCATCTTCGATCTTATCCTGAAGACCGCCTCGGGCCAGCCGACCAAGAGCGAGAGCTTTGATTTCGGCGGCGCCGAGTTTGCGCCCTGGGTGCTTGGAGCGACAATGTAGCCCGAAATACCCTCATGGTGAGGAGCGCGGGACGCGCGTCTCCGGACGATGCTGCATCGCCGGGCGGACCATGAAGGCCCGGCTGTCGCCCGCGGCCATCCTTCGAGACGCCCGCTTGTCGCGGGCTCCTCAGGATGAGGCCGGGGACTTGTGACGCAGTAAGGATAGGCTCCACTCCATCCGGGCTTAACGGGTGGCGTCTATTCCAGCGGGATCGACAGCGCCTGAAAATAGCTTGTCGGTATGTGATCTCGCACTATCGACGGCAGCGCATTTGTCGGCGGCCCGAGGAGCCTCGCACCGACGCTGGCAATTAGCCCGGTTTGTCGCAATGCCTTGATCTCCCCGATGACAGCGGCGACGTTGGCGAAGCCATTGGCAGCGAGGAAGCCGATATCGAGGTCCGGCTGATTTTGATCCGACGGCGCAGGTGTTAGCCCGGCAAACCGTTCGCCGCTCCCGCAATGGAGCAACCGTCCGACATGGCGAAAATTGCCGTTCGCGCTCGGCGGGACGGTTGCAACGATATCGTGGCCGTGGACGAGGCGGAACGTCTTGTCACCGAGCGTCGCGTAGCTGTTGAAGAAGTCCAGGCCGCCGGTTCGCGGACTTCCGAAGGTGTAGACGGCCGTTGGCGTGATGCTGGCCCTGTTGAGTGCGCGCTCCGCCCCAAGCAGGGCCAATGCGGCTCCCATGCTGTGTCCGGTAAAGAACAGCGGCTGCTCGGTGCGTCGCTTGATCGCCGCTTCGACGATAGGCCAAACCGCATCGATGGCGGTCGTGAACCCGAGATGGAGAACGTTCGGCTCCGGTGCCAGGGTGAAGTCCTTGATCCAGTCATTGATCTTGAGCGGATCGGTGCCGGAAAAGGAGACGATCGTCGCGCCGTGTCCTTCGGCGACGACGAAACAAGCGCTCTTGGCCGGCAGACCCGTCACAGGATCATTGCTGCCGAAGGCAAGTCTCGTCATGCCCCAGGCCTTCAGGATGTCATTGACCTTGCCTTCGTGCGCCGTCTCGTAAGCGAGCTGCGACATCCACATTAAGGCCTGCGCGTTTTCGAGCTTGAAGTCTTTCGCGGTTGTATCGAGACCGTCCAGCGCGTCTTCAGGAAATAGCTCTCGGGGTTGTTCGACCAGAAAACTCATGGAAATGTCTCCTGTTTCAGGCCGCGCTTCGCATCGATGCGCCGCGCGACAATTATTACGAACGGGAGAGTCCATCATGCGCAAGGCGCAGCGTCGGGCGCGGCTTGCGCAGGCAATGGTCCATTCGACCACGGGTAGATCGCTTCGGCAAGTGTATCGCGTAAACCAGCCCGTCCCGTAGGCACCGGTTGCCCGTTGTTAGTGCTTGATCGCGACAACCGGCAGTGTTCTGCTCAAAAAGCTGCCGGAGCACCGCAACCCGTGTCGATCTACGTCGCACTGCATCACGTCACGCACTACAAGTACGACCGTCCGATCGATCTCGGCCCGCAGACCATCCGCCTGCGGCCCGCGCCGCATACGCGCACGCCGATCCTGAGCTACTCGCTCAAGGTCACGCCACCCAATCACTTCGTGAACTGGCAGCAGGATCCGCAAGGCAACTGGCTGGCGCGCTATGTCTTTCCGGAGAAGACGACGGAGCTCAAGATCGAGGTCGACTTCACGGCGCAGATGACCGTGATCAACCCGTTCGATTTCTTCGTCGAGCCGTATGCCGACAGCTTTCCGTTCGAATATCCGAAGGACCTGAAGACCGAGCTTGCGCCCTATCTCGAGACCATCGAGCCCGGTCCGCTCTTCGCGCGATACCTCGCCTCGATCCCGCGCGAGGCCGGCAACACCGTCAACTTCCTGGTCGAGCTCAATCGCGAGCTGCAGAAGCGCGTCCGCTACGTCATCCGCATGGAGGCCGGCGTGCAGCCGCCGGAGGAGACGCTCGCCTCCGGCGCCGGCTCGTGCCGCGACTCCGCCTGGCTCCTGATCCAGACGCTGCGCCATCTCGGCCTCGCGGCGCGCTTCGTCTCTGGCTACCTCATCCAGATCCGCCCCGACATCGATCCGATCGAAGGACCGCCCGAGGTGGAAAACGATTTCACCGATTTGCACGCCTGGGCCGAGGTCTATCTGCCGGGCGCGGGCTGGATCGGCTTCGATGCGACCTCCGGCATGCTCGCGGGCGAGGGACACATTCCCGTCGCCGCGACACCGCATTACCGTTCGGCCGCGCCGATCTCCGGCAGCGCCGGCATGGCCGAGGTCGAGTTCGCCTTCGAGATGAGCGTCCGGCGCATCCGCGAGGCGCCGCGCATCACAAAGCCATTCTCAGACGAAGCCTGGGCGCGGCTCAACGATCTCGGCGAGCAGGTCGATGGTGATCTTAGCGCGCAGGACGTGCGGCTCACCATGGGCGGCGAGCCGACCTTCGTCTCGGTCGATGATCTCGAGGCACCCGAGTGGAATACCGAGGCCGTCGGTCCCACCAAGCGCACGTTCGCCGACGACCTGATCCGTCGCCTGCGCACGCGCTTCGCGCCGGGTGGCCTTCTGCATTACGGCCAGGGCAAATGGTATCCCGGCGAGAGCCTGCCGCGCTGGGCCTTTGGGCTCTACTGGCGCAAGGACGGCGTGCCGATCTGGAAGAACGCCGACCTCATCGCCAGGATCGAAAATCCGCGCCGGCCTGAGGTGAAAGACGCCGAAGCCTTCATGGAAGGCACCGCCGCGCGGCTCGGGCTCAATCTCGGCTACATCATGCCGGCCTATGAGGATCCGGCATACTGGCTGCAGAAGGAGGCCGACCTTCCCGTCAACGTCGATCCGTCCGATTCCAAATTGTCCGATCCCGAAGCGCGGGCGCGGATGGCGCGGGTGTTCGACCAGGGCGTGGGCATGCCGCGCGGCTTCGTGCTCCCGATCCAGCGCTGGAATGCGCCGCCGCGCTGGCGCAGCGAACGCTGGCAACTCCGCCGCAATCATCTGTTCCTGTCCCCGGGCGATTCCCCGTTGGGGCTGCGGCTGCCGATGAGTTCGCTCGCTCATGTTCCGCCCGACCAATACCCTTACGTCGTCGAGCAGGACCCGATGGAGCCGCGGGGCAAGCTGCCGGTGTTCAGCCGGATACCGCGCCCGCCATCACCGCCGCGCGTTGCGCCCGACTATCTCAACACCACGATTCCCGTTCGCACCGCGATGGCCGTCGAGATCCGCGACGGCGTGCTCTGCGCCTTCATGCCGCCGGTCGAGCGCGTCGAGGATTATCTCGAACTGATCGCGGCGCTCGAAGCCACGGCCGAGGAGATGCAGCTCCCGGTTCATGTCGAAGGCTATCCACCGCCGTTCGATCCGCGCATCGACGTCATCAAGGTGACGCCCGATCCCGGCGTGATCGAAATCAACATCCAGCCGGCCAAGAACTGGCGCGAGGTGGTCGACATCACCTCCGGGCTTTATGAAGACGCCGCGAAGGTGCGCCTCGGCGCCAACCGTTTCCTGATCGATGGCCGCCACACCGGCACCGGCGGCGGCAATCACGTCGTGGTCGGCGGCCCCAGTCCGCAGGACTCGCCGTTCCTGCGCCGGCCTGATCTGTTGAAGAGCCTGGTGCTGTACTGGCAGCGGCATCCGTCGCTGTCCTACTTCTTCTCCGGCCTTTTCATCGGTCCGACCAGCCAGGCGCCGCGCATCGACGAGGCGCGGCACGACAGCATCTATGAGCTCGAGATCGCGCTCTCGCACGTGCCGCCGCCGGGCTACCAGACGCCGCTGTGGCTGGTCGACCGGCTGTTCCGCCATCTGCTCGTCGACACCACCGGCAACACCCACCGCGCCGAGATCTGCATCGACAAGCTGTATTCGCCGGAGGGGCCGACGGGCCGGCTCGGCCTTGTCGAATTCCGCGCGCTCGAAATGCCGCCCGATCCGCGCATGTCGCTGGCGCAGCAGCTCCTGATCCGCGCGCTGATCGCAAGATTCTGGCGCGAGCCGCAGTCCGGCAAGTTCGTGCGCTGGGGCACGGCGCTGCATGATCGCTTCATGCTGCCTCACTTCATTTGGGAAGATTTCGTTGAAGTGATTTCTGACTTGAAGCAGTCCGGTTATCCCTTTGAGCCTGAATGGTATCTCGCTCAGCTCGAGTTCCGTTTTCCCGCCTTCGGCCGCGTCCATCATGGTGGCGTGACGCTGGAGCTGCGTCAGGCGCTGGAGCCCTGGCATGTGCTGGGCGAGGAGGGGTCGGCCAGCGGCACGGTGCGCTACGTCGACAGCTCGGTCGAACGGCTTCAAGTGAAAGCTGAAGGCGTTGTCGAGGGACGCCATATCGTGACCTGCAATGGCCGCCGTCTGCCGATGACCTCGACCGGCCGCTCGGGCGAGGCCGTGGCCGGCGTCCGCTTCAAGGCCTGGCAGCCGGCCTCCGGCCTGCACCCGACCATTCCGGTGCATGCGCCGCTGACCTTTGACCTGATCGACACCTGGAACGGCCGCTCGCTCGGCGGCTGCGTCTATCACGTCGCCCATCCCGGTGGGCGCAACTACGATACCAAGCCCGTCAACACCTACGAGGCCGAGGCGCGCCGGCTGGCGCGCTTCCAGGACCACGGCCATACGCCGGGCCCGGTCCAGCCGCCCCCTGACGAACGCACAAATGAGTTTCCGCTGACCCTCGACTTGCGAATGCCGCTCCTGCAATGAGAATGGGGACGGGGCAAGGGAGAGGCGCATGGGCGAGGGCGCAACCGAAGGGACTGGCGAGACAGGCAGGGCGCCCGGCCAGCACCGCGTCGCGCAATGGGTACGCGACTATAGCCGGCTGCCCGGCATCCCCGACGAGTTCCTCGGGCCGGACGGCAGCCCGCGCGCGGTCTGGAACAGGTTCTTCGACGCCTTCGGCGCGCTGTCGCCCGACGAGATCGAACGCCGCTTTGGCATGGCCGACCGCCACCTGCGCGAGGCCGGCGTCACCTACCGCGCGCCCGGCGACGGTGCCGACCGGCCCTGGTCGCTCAGCCATCTGCCGCTCCTGATCGACGAGGCCGACTGGCAGCAGCTCTGCGCCGGCATCAAGCAGCGCGCCGAGCTTCTGGAGTTGGTGCTGCGGGACATCTATGGCGAAGGCCGGCTGGTGGCCGAAGGCGCGCTGCCGGCCGCCGCCATTGCCGGCAGCCCCGAATATCTGCGCCCGGTCTGCGGCGTGCCGCCGCCCGGCGGACGCTATCTGTCGATCTATGCCGCCGATGTCGGCCGCGGGCCCGACGGGCGCTGGTGGGTGCTCGGCGATCGCACCCAGGCGCCGTCCGGCGCGGGCTATGCGCTGGAGAACCGCTTGGTGCTCTCGCGCGCCTTCTCCGATCTCTACAAGTCGATGAACGTGCCGCGCGTCGCGCCGTTCTTCGAGGCATTTCGGGATAGTCTTCGCGCCAGCGCCGATCGCGACGAGCCGCGCATCGGCGTGCTGACGCCCGGCAGCTTCAGCGAGACCTATTTCGAGCACGCTACCCTCGCGCGCTATCTCGGCTTCCTGCTGGTCGAAGGCGACGACCTCGCCGTCAGCGACAACCGCGTTCACATCCGCACCGTCGCGGGGCTCAAGCGGCTCGACGTGCTGCTCCGCCGGGTCGATTCCAACTCGCTTGATCCGCTCGAGCTGGACGCGTCCTCGCATCTCGGTGTGCCCGGCCTGATCGACGTGCTGCGCAAGGACGGCGTCGTCGTCGCCAATATGCCGGGCTCTGGCGTGCTGGAGGCGCGTGCGCTGCTCGGCTTCCTGCCGGCGCTCTGCCGCCGCCTGCTCGGCGACGAATTGAAGATGCCGCATATCGCGACCTGGTGGTGCGGCCAGCGCGCGGCGCGCGACGAGGTCTTGTCGCGGCTCGACCAGGTCGCGATCGAAGGCGCCTACCGGCGCGGCGTTCCCGGTTTCGACAGCAACGGCCCGGTGCTCGCGAGCGAGCTCGACGCAGGCGGGCGCCAGCGTCTGGTCGACGCCATCACCGCCCGCGGCATGGACTATGTCGGCCAGGAGGTGGTGCGGCTCTCGACCATGCCGGTGTGGGAGCACGGACGGATCACGCCGCGCCCCTTCGTGTTGCGCGTGTTCGCGGCGGCGACGGCCGACGGCTGGACCATCATGCCCGGCGGCTTTTGCCGGATCGCCGAGCAGGCGGATGCCCGCGCGGTGTCGATGGGCGACGGCGCACGTGCGGCCGACGTCTGGGTCGTCTCCGAGCAGCAGGTCTCGACGGCCACCCTGCTGCCAGCGACCGACAAGGTTCGGATCCGCCGTATTGCCGGCGTGCTGCCGAGCCGTGCCGCCGACAATCTGTTCTGGCTTGGCCGCTATCTCGAGCGTGCGGAGGCCACGCTGCGGCTGGTGCGCGCCCTGGGCTCGCCGAGCGGGCTCAACAAGGGCACCTCGGCCACGACGCAGTCGGCCGAGCGCATCCAGCGCCTGCTGGTGGCCTGGGGCGCGATCTCGCAGACTTCGCGCGCGGCGACCGGGCGCATCGTGGCCGAAGCGCTCCAGAGCGCGGATCGTTTCGGCTCGGCGCTGTCGCTGGTGCGCGCGGCGCAGCGCACCGCAACCTCCTTGCGCGAGCGGCTGTCGCCCGACGCCTGGCAGGTGATCACGGAGATGGCCGAGCGCCTTGCCTATGAGGTCGAGGACGACGACAGCGTCATCAGCGCGGCCGAGCTGACCTTGCAGGAGCTTGCGAGCTTTGCCGGCCTTGCCCAGGAGAACATGAACCGCGCCGCCGGCTGGCGCTTCCTCGACATCGGACGCCGCGCCGAGCGCGCCATCAACACCACACGCTTTGCGCGGCAGTTCGCCTATGACGAGGCCGGCGACGAGGAGCTCGACGTGCTGTTGACGCTGATCGATTGCCAGATCACGTACCGCTCGCGCTATCTGCTGGCGCCGGTGCTCGCGCCGGTGCGCGATCTTGCGGTGCTCGACGGCTACAATCCGCGCTCGGTCGCGTTCCAGGTGACGACATTGAACGAGCACATCGCCGCGTTGCCGAGCCTGAAGGAATACGGGCTGATCGAGCGGCCGCAGCGGCTCGCGGTTGCCGTGCAGGCGATGCTCGCCACCGCCGAGGCCGAGAAGCTCGAGGTCAAGACCCTGTTTTCGCTGGAGCAGGACCTACTCAAGCTCGCCGACGCAATCGGGCTGCATTACTTCCCGCACGGACCCAATGCCAGCCGTCCGGAAAAGCTAACGGGTCTGGCGTGATCTACGACGTCCGCCATGTCACCACCTACGACTACGAGAGCCCCGTCAGCTTCGCCCGCTGCACGCTGCGGCTGGAGCCGATGAACGGTCGCGGCCAGGAGCTGATCTCGCATCGTGTCGAGATCCATCCGCGTCCGGCGGAGCGCAACGTACGGCGCGATTTCTTCGGCACGCTGACCGAGAGCGTCGTGATCGAGGCGGCGCATCGCAACTTGCGGATCGACTCCCGCTCGCGCGTCTCGGTGTCGCGCCAGCCGCCGGCGCGCGATGCATCAAGCCTGTCCTGGGAGAGCATCCGCGACATCGCCTTCGAAGCAACGAGCCTGGGGCCGGCCTCGCCGGTCGGCTATGTCTTCGCGAGCCCGCTGGTGCCTGTCTTGCGTCCCGTCAGCGACTATGCGGCGGAGAGCTTCGCGCCGGGTGTGGGCATCCTTGCCGGAGCGGTCGATCTGATGCAGCGCATCCGCAACCAGTTTCGCTACGATCCCAAGGCGACGGTGATCTCGACACCGCTCAACGAGGTCTTCGACCAGCGCCACGGCGTCTGCCAGGACTTTGCCCATGTGATGATCGCCGGCCTTCGCGGGCTCGGCCTGCCGGCGGCCTATGTCAGCGGCTATTTGCGTACCATTCCGCCGCCGGGCCAACCGCGCCTGCAAGGTGCTGACGCCACGCACGCCTGGGTGTCGCTGTGGTGCGGGGCGGAGCTGGGTTGGGTCGATTTCGATCCGACCAATGATCTCCTGGTCGCCAACGATCACATTGTGCTCGCGGTCGGCCGCGACTTCTCCGACGTCTCGCCGGTCGACGGCGTCATCGTCGGCTCGCCCAAGCAAAAGCTCGCCGTCGCCGTGGACGTGCTGCTGGTGGAGTGACGCTGCGTCAGTCCTGCTGCCCGGGTATTCACGAGGCGACGGGCTTCTGCAATCCAAAACCGATAAGGCGAATTTGGTGTCGTCGTCCTCCGTCGGGCAGGTCGGCTCACGCGTCCCCGAGGCCGGCGGACCGTGATCGCTGGCGCAACATTGCGTGGCAAAGCAATAAACATATTTTCGTATTTTCGCCCCCGAATTTGGGCGAGCCCGCCCGAGATGGGCTATGCTACCCCCGCGTCGCGGACGGGAAACGAGACGTCGGGGGTTGGCGTGACACACCACCGACAACGGGGCTGCATCCATGTTGACGTTACCGAGACTGGCGGCCGAAACCCTGGAGAAGCTACTGGGCTCGTTCATGCGTCGCAGGTACGACGAGTCCTATGCCAGGGTGCTGGAGGGCGCGACCCGCACGGCGCTGGAATGCATCGGCAACAGCGATGCGCTCTACCACAACATCGAGCATACGATGCTGGTGACGCTGGCGGGCCAGGCGATCCTCATGGGACGCAATCTCCATACGCACCTTTCGGCGGAGGACTACATTCATGTCCTCATCGCCTGCCTCGCACACGACATCGGCTATGTGCGAGGCCTGTTCGCGGAGGATGACGAGGACGGTTTCTTGATCGACGAGGCGGGGACCAAGGTGTCGCTGCCGCGCGGTGCATCCGATGCCAGTCTCATGATGTATCACGTTGACCGGTCGAAGCTTTTTGTGAGGCGGCGGTTGCCGCCGATCCGCGGCATCGACAGCGAGCGAGTCGCCCGCGCCATCGAGGGAACGCGCTTTCCCGCCCGCGAAGGGCAGGAGTATGACGAGGAGGCCTCGGTCCTGCGCGCCGCCGATTTCATCGGGCAACTCGGCGATCCCAACTATCTGCGCAAGGCCAACGCGCTGTATTACGAGTTCGAGGAGGTCGGCATCAACCGCCAACTCGGCTACGATTCGCCCGCCGATATCGTCAATCGCTACCCGCAATTCTATTGGAATAGCGTCGCGCCGCACATCCAGACCGAGATCGGCTATCTCAACAAGACCGAGATCGGCCGGCAGTGGATCGCCAATCTCTACAGCAACGTCTTCCGCGCCGAGCGCGATATCTCGCTCTCCGGGCCGCAGAAGTAGATGCAGCAGCCCGGATGAGCGAAGCGATATCCGGGGGCTGGCGGCATGAACGTGATCCCGGACGTCGCTTCGCTCATCCGGGCTACCGCACCGAGCCATCCGTGAGTGCGTGATGCAACAGAAGTCCGTCACCACCGACATTCTCGACATCGCCTATCTGGAGTTCGGCGCGCCCGGCGGCTGGCCTTGCATCATGGGTCACGGTTTCCCCTACGACGTGAGTGCCTATGCCGAGGCCGCGCCTCTGATCGCGCAAGAGGGGGCGCGCGTGCTGGTCCCGTATTTGCGCGGTTACGGCCCGACCCGTTTCCGTTCCGCCACGACGCTGCGCTCCGGAGAGCAGGCGGCGCTCGGCGCAGATCTGCTTGCCTTCATGGATGCCCTTGGAATCGCGCGCGCCGTCGTTGGCGGCTATGACTGGGGCGGCCGCGCAGCCTGCGTGGTCTCTGCGCTCTATCCGGAGCGCGTGATCGGGCTCGTCTCCGGCAATTCCTACAACATCCAGAACATCGCGCGTTCGATGGAGCCGGCTTCGCCGCCGGAGGAGGCCGCGCTCTGGTATCAATATCTTTTCCATAACGAGCGCGGCCGCCGCGCGCTGGAGCGCAACCGCCGCGGCTTTGCCCGTCAGCTCTGGTCGATGTGGTCGCCCACATGGGCGTTCGACGATGCCACGTTCGAGCGGAGTGCCTTGTCCTTCGACAATCCTGATTTTGTCGACGTCGTGATCCACTCCTATCGCCACCGCTACGCGCTGGTCGAAGGCGATCCAGCTTATGCCGGGATCGAGGCGAAGCTTGCAGGCCAGCCGCCGATTCGCGTACCGACGATCGCGATCGATGGCGACAGCGACGGTGTCAATCCCGGCACCGCGCATCATGCGCGCAAGTTCGAGGGCTTTTTCGAGCGCCGCGTGTTCGCTGGTGCCGGCCACAATCTGCCGCAGGAGCGGCCCGCCGCATGGGCGCAGGCCGTGCTCGACGTACGGAAGGCGGCAGAACGCTAGGCCATTCCGGATACGTCACAGAGCGCCTGGCTCTTCGTCCCGCCGGCTGGCCGGTCTGCCGGCCATCCGATTTTTCGCGAATACGGGAACCTTTTCCGATTGCGGCCGTCCAAGCTGAGGGCCGCAGATGTGCGGAGCATTCGAGGAGAGGTTATTCATGACTTCACACGCGCGTAGGATGGAGCGTGTCGCGGTGGCGCAGGCGCCGAGCGAACGGCCGAGCCGGGCGGAGGTCGAGCAAGCGGTCCGGACCATGATCCGCTGGGCAGGCGACGATCCCGCGCGCGATGGTCTGCGCGAAACGCCGGATCGGGTCGCGCGCGCCTTCGAGGAGTATTTTTCCGGCTATGCGCAGGATCCGACCGAAATCCTGCGAAAGACCTTCGAGGAGATCGAAGGCTATGACGAGATGATCGTCTTGCGCGGCGTTCGCTTCGAGAGCCATTGCGAGCACCACATTGCGCCCATCGTAGGCCGCGCCTGGGTCGCCTATATTCCGCAAGGGCGCGTGGTCGGCATCTCCAAGCTCGCGCGGGTGGTGGATATCTATGCCAAGCGCCTCCAGATCCAGGAGAAGATGACGGCGCAGATCGCCAATACGATCAACGACGCGCTAAAGCCTGAAGGCGTCGGCGTCATCATCAAGGCGACGCATCACTGCATGACCACGCGCGGCACGCACAAGCCCGGGACCGATCTCGTTACCAGCCGCATGCTGGGTGTGTTCCGCGATAATGCGCTGACGCGCCAGGAGTTGCTGGGCTTGGCCAATGCGGATGCGTGATCCGTGCTGCGATAGCAAAGGGAGACGACGCCATGACCGAGGAGAAGAAGCCGAGCGGACCCGACCTGACGCAAGGCGTTTTGCCGACCGACTTCAAGGACGGCAAGCTGCTCGGCCATGTCGGCGAGGAAGATGTCCTGCTGGTGCAGGTCGGCGCGGAGGTGTTTGCAATCGAGCCCGCTTGCAGCCATTACCACGGTCCGCTGGCCGAAGGACTGGTGGTCGGCGACACCATCAGGTGTCCCTGGCATCACGCCTGCTTCTCCTTGCGCACTGGCGAGGCCACGCGTCCGCCGGCGCTGAACACGCTTGCGGTGTGGGAAGTGACGCGCGATCAGGACAGGATCCTCATGCAGCGCAAACGCGCGGTGCCGCAGCCGTCTGCGCCGCATCGCGCGGCGCCAACTCCGGACCGGTTCGTCATCATCGGCGGCGGCGCAGCCGGCTTCGCAGCGGCTGAGATACTTCGGCGCGAGGGATTTGCCGGCGGCATCACCATGCTCAGCCATGACGGCGCAATGCCGGTCGACCGGCCGAACCTCTCCAAGGACTATCTCGCCGGCAACGCCCCGGAGGACTGGCTGCCGCTCCGTCCGGAGGACTACTATCAGGATGCCGGGATCGACCTCCGCCTCAACACCGCTGTTGCCGCGATCGATCCGAAGGCGCGCAGCGTGACGCTCGGCAATGGCGACGAGCTGCCGTTCGACCGGCTCCTGCTCGCGACCGGCGCCGAGCCCGTGACATTGCAGATCCCGGGCGCCGATCAGCCGCACGTCTACACGTTGCGCTCCGTCGCCGACAGCCGCGCCATCATCAAGGCCGCCAGTAGTGCGAAGCGTGCGCTGGTGATCGGCGCCAGCTTCATCGGGCTCGAAGTCGCGGCTTCGTTGCGGGCGCGCAAGCTCGAGGTTCACGTGGTTGCGCCGGAGCCGCGGCCGATGGAGCGTATCCTTGGGCCGGAAATGGGCGACTTCGTTCGCGCGTTGCACGAGGAGAACGGCGTCAATTTCCACCTCAACGACACGGTCGTGCGTTTCGACGGCACGCGCGCGACGCTGAAGAGCGGCGGCGTCATCGAGGCCGACCTCGTCGTGACCGGGATCGGCGTGAGGCCGCGCCTCGCGCTGGCCGAACAGGCGGGACTTGCGATCGATCGCGGCCTGACGGTGGACGGCTATCTCGAGACCAGTGCGCCCGGCATCTTCGCCGCCGGCGACATCGCGCGCTGGCCCGACCCGCATTCGGGCCAAAACATCCGCGTCGAGCACTGGGTGGTTGCCGAGCGCCAGGGCCAGACCGCGGCGCGCAACATGCTCGGCCGGCGCGAGCGCTTCGACGCCGTGCCGTTCTTCTGGTCCCAGCATTATGACGTGCCGATCAACTATGTCGGCCACGCCGAAAGCTTCGACGACATCTCAATCGACGGCAGCATCGCCGGAAAGGACTGCCTTTTGAAGTACAGCAAGGGCGGTCGCGTGCTCGCGGTTGCTTCAATTTATCGCGATCTCGACAGTCTCAAGTCCGAGCTCGAGATGGAGCGGGCGCGCTAACCCTACTGCGTGACAAGGACTTACCTCATCCTGAGGAGCCCGCGACAAGCGGGCGTCTCGAAGGATGGCCGCGGGCGACAGCAAAGCATCGTCCGGAGACGCGCGTTCCGCGCTCCTCACCATGAGGGATGAACAGTAAGTCTAAGGCGTCCATTTGATGTTGATTTGCGTCAATGTCGCGCGGCCGGGGGGCTGTTCTTCTGGCTGTTGTCCCGGCACGGTCCGTGCTATCCTGGCGTGTGCCTCCGGGCTTCGCATGCGGGAGTGGCTGTGATGACAACTGCTTCGGATACGTCTCAAAATCTAGGCTTGGGCTCCGGCATCGCCGCACTGCACGGCAAATGGGGATGGATCGTCGCCCTCGGCGTCGTCTATCTCATCGCCGGCTTCATCGCACTCGGCAGTGTGATGATGGCGACGGTGGCGAGCGTGCTCGTGGTCGGCGCGATGATGATCGTCGCCGGCGTGACCGAGGTGATCGGCGCGTTCCAGTTGAAGAGCTGGGGCAAGTTTTTGATCTGGGCCCTGCTCGGCGTGCTCTACGTCATCGCCGGTTTGCTGACCTTCGAGAATCCGCTGTTCGCGGCCGTGCTGCTGACTCTCTTCCTGGGCGCATCGCTGATCGCCTCGGGGGCCGTCAGGTTGTTTCTCGCCTTCAGCATGAAGCGGGAAAGCCCGTGGGTGTGGGTGGCGCTGTCGGGCGCCATCACGCTGCTGCTCGGACTATTGATCGTGGCGCGCTGGCCGGTGAACAGCGTCTACATCCTCGGCCTGTTCCTCGGCATCGACCTGATCATGGCGGGCGCCGGCTGGGTCAGCCTGGGCTTCAGCCTGCGGCATCGGCACTAGGCCGCGCCGCCGGAGTGGGATCGTGATGCGCTGGTTTCATCTCGCCGTCATCGTGCTGTTCGCCGCGGCGACGTTGATCTTTGCCGCGCAGAATTTCGAGACGGTGACGATCTCCTTCTTCAAGATGAACATCAGCCTGCCGCTCGCGCTCCAGACCCTGGTGGTGTATCTGCTCGGCGCGGCGACGGGCGGCAGCCTCTTTGCCCTGCTGCGGCGCTCTTACGCACGCTCGAAGCGAGGCGGATAAACCAGCAACTCGACGCAAGACCGTGTTGTGGATCTCCGGTGATCTGGCGCGCTGACAAAAGCAGCACGCCTCGCGTTCGCCTCGCCGCGTCGCGCGGGTGACAAATCACTGGGGAGAAACCATGAAAGCCGCTTTGGCCCTGGCCGCAGCGCTTGCTGCCGCCTCTCTGTCCGCGCCCGCTTCCGCGCAGAAATCCTACGGTCCCGGCGTCAGCGACACCGAGATCAAGATCGGCAACACCATGCCCTATAGCGGGCCGGCTTCGCCGCTCAGCATCACCGGCAAGGTCATTGCGGCCTATTTCGACGAGGTCAACGAGAAGGGCGGCGTCAACGGCCGCAAGCTCAATCTGCTCTCGCTCGACGATGCGTTCTCTCCGCCCAAGACCATGGAAGCGGCCCGGCGGCTGGTCGAGGGCGATGGCGTCGCCTTCATTTTTGCGACCATGGGCACGGCGCCGAGCTCGGCGATCGCGAAATATCTCAACAGCAACAAAGTGCCGCAGCTCTTTTTGATCAGCTCGGCCTCGAAGTGGAACGATCCCGTCAACATGCCGTGGTCGATGGCGCTGCCTTGGGCGCCGAACTACACCAGCGAGGCCGCGATCGACGTCGCCTACGCCCGCGCCAAGAACCCGAATGCGCGCTTCGCGGTGCTCTATCAGAACGACGATGCCGGCAAGGAATATCTTCGCGGTATCAAGGAAGCACTCGGCGCCGATGCCGACAAGGCGATCGCGATGGCCTCGAGCTTCGAGGTCACTGACCCGACCGTCGATTCCCAGGTGCTGACGCTCGCCAATACCAAGGCGGACGTCTTCATGATCTATTCGGTGACGCCGCGAGCTTGCGCGCAGGCGATCCGCAAAGCCCACGAGGTCGGCTGGCAGCCGCAGCGCTTCCTCGCCAGCGGCTGTGCCAACAAGGCGACCGTGATGGTGCCGGCGGGCCTCGATGCGGGCAAGGGCGTGCTGTCGCTCGGCTCGCTGAAGCCGTTCGTGGCCGAGCCGAAGGACGATCCGGCGATGTCGGCCTATATCGACTTCATGAAGCGTCGCCTGCCCAATGCGGATGTCAACAATGTCGCCGGCCTCTACGGCTACACCGTCGCCGAGGCGCTGGTGGTCGTGCTCAGGCAGTGCAAGGACAATCTGACGCGCGAGAACATCATGGCGCAGGCGGCGAACCTCAGAAGCGTGCCGCTGTCGCTCTTGATGCCCGGCATCACGCTCAACACCACGCCGCAGGATTTCCGCCCGATCAAGGACGGCTATATGCTCCAGTTCGACGGCAATGACTGGATCGTGGCGAGCGAGCTGTTGCGCGGCACGTGACGGGCGGACCGGCGCACGGGAGGACACATGGACTTTCAACACTCCGAACGTTCGCTGGAGCTCCAGGAGCGCGTCCGCCACTTCATGCGCCAGCATGTCGAGCCGGTCGAGGAGCTCTATTACGAGCAGGTGAGGCCAGAGGCCGCGCGCTACCGGACGCCGCCCGTCCTGCAGGACCTCAAGCGGCTGGCGCGCGAGCAGGGGCTCTGGAACCTGTTCTTGTCGGGCGAGCATGGCCCAGGGCTTACCAATCTCGAATATGCCCCGGTGAAGGAGATCATGGGCCGCATCCTCTGGGCGCCCGAGGTCTTCAACTGCTCGGCGCCCGATGTCGGCAACATGGAAGTGCTTAGCCATTACGGCACGCGAGCGCAGCAGCAGCGTTGGCTCAAGCCGCTCCTGGAGGGGCGCATCCGCTCCGGCTTCTCGATGACCGAGCCGCAGGTCGCCTCCAGCGATGCCACCAACATCCAGTGCGAGATCCGGCGCGACGGCGACGACTACGTCATCAACGGGCGCAAATGGTTCACCTCCGGCGCGATGAACGAGGATTGCGAGATCCTGATCGTGATGGGCAAGACCGCGCCCGATCACCCGGACCGCCATCGCCAGCAATCCATGATCCTGGTGCCGAAGGCGACGCCGGGCGTGCGCATCGTGCGCGACATGCTCACTTTCGGCTATGATGATGCGCCCGTCGGCCATCCCGAGATCGTCTATGACAACGTCCGCGTGCCGGCCGAGAACATTTTGCTTGGCGAGGGCCGTGGCTTCGAGATCGCGCAGGGCCGGCTTGGGCCGGGCCGGATCCACCATTGCATGCGGCTGATCGGCTGCGCCCAGCGCGCGCTGGAATTGATGTGCCAGCGGGCGGCCTCGCGCGTCGCCTTCGGCAAGCCGCTCGCCGAGCAGGGCTCGGTGCGTGAGGACATCGCGCACTCCTTCTGCGAGATCGCACAGGCCCGGCTGCTCACGCTGCAGGCCGCCGACAAGATGGATCGCGAGGGCAACAAGGCCGCACGCGACCTGATCGCCGCGGCCAAGATCGTAGTGCCGAGCATGGCCGCGCGCGTGATCGACCGCGCCATCCAGATCCACGGCGCCGCCGGCGTGTCGCAGGACACTTTCCTGGCGCGCGCCTACGTCTACGCCCGCTTCATCCGCATCGGCGATGGCCCCGATCAGGTGCACCTCGCCGCGATCGGCAAGGAGCTGATCAGGCGCGGCGGCGTGATGGCGGGGTAGGGTGCCGGCTGTCCTTCGCCTCTGCCCGCTTGCGGGGAGAGGCCGGATTGCACCGAAGATGCAATCCGGGTGATGGGGAGTCTCCACGAGTCGCCGGCGCCGAGATCGCAGAAGCAGCCCCTCACTTTCAGCGCGAGCGAAGCTCGTCGCGACCCCGTAAGAGGGGGGAGAGGGACTAGCTCGCCTTGGCGCGGGCATCCGACGCAAATTCTGGAAGAAGATTTCTATCTCGCGCGATCGCGTTTCTGCCTTACCTTGGCAGTCGCGCACTTCGCCTTGACCCAACCCAGACATTGCCGACTGAGGCTTCCTGCCGAAACGGTGCTGGCAGGCCGATAGTCCTCGTGGTTTGATAGCTGGGTCGAACTGAACGAAACGCCGGGGCAATACATGAGGCGACGGGCGTTTTTGCAAGCGGCGGGAAGCGCGGCCATGGCGTGGCCGATGCGGGCGTGGGCTCAAAGGGACACGAAGCTGCCGCTGGTGGCGGTGCTGTTTCCAGGCACTGAAGAACTCTTCAAGCCAAGAGTGGCGGCAGTGCGTGGGGGCCTGAAGGACGAAGGGATGGTCGAGGGCCGCGACTATTTCCTTGAGGCACGCTTCGCGAGTGGCGATCTTTCACAACTGCCTCGGCTCGCCCAAGAACTGGATGCGTTGCAGCCTCGGGTGTTCGTGGCCGCCGCCCATGCGGTTGCGACTGTGCATAGCTTGCGACCCGACGCTCCGCTGGTATTCACCGCCATGGCCATTGACCCGATCGCGGTCGGACTTGCAGAGAGTTACACGAGGCCGGGCGGTACAGCCACTGGTAACGTGATGAACGCAGTCGGCGGGGAGGAGAGTCTGACCGCAAAGCGCCTTGGCTTTTTCAGGGATCTCGTCCCGGACATCCGGCGAATTGGCATGATCGGAGTTGCGGATTACGGCCTGGCGCGTCTCGAGACCTCCGAAGAAGCAGCGTTGCGCAAGGTCACAGCGCAATTGGGAATCAGCTTTGACAGTTATGAGATCAAGCCCACTCTCGACGATCTCGAAGCGGTCCTTACGAAGGCTTTGGGTGACGGCGTCGAAGCATTCTACGTGTCTGGCGATCCGGTTCTGACTTATAAAATCTCCGTCGTTATGCCCCGTATTCTGGCGACGGGTAAGCCTACGTTTGGCCCTTATCCCGATTGGGCGCGAGCCGGTCTGCTCCTGACGTATTCCAGTGATGCGGTAGATGGTTTTCGGCGCGCAGGGGCCTATGCCGCCAAAATCATCCGAGGTGCAAATCCCGGTGATCTGCCGATCGAACAGGCCAGCAAGTTCTGGTTGGTGATCAATCTCAAGACAGCAAGACAACTCGGGATCAAGGCTCCCTCAAACTTGCTGGCGCTGGCTGACGAAGTGATCGAATAGTCGCGAGATGTCGGCTTCCGACCGACAGCAAAACGGATAACAGCCCGGCCGATGGCGGCCTGCTATCCCATCCAACGTGGTATGGACAGATTTTCTTGCGCAGGGATTCCGGATTGAACAGCTTGGATCGATAGCGCTGTCCCCCATCCGCGAGAAGGGGGCGATGGTTTTGCCTGGACCGAGGTCGCGCGCAAGTCGCATGGCTCCGACGATATCGATAGCGCTTGAGCCGGAACACAGCCGGACCATCCCATTAGCGGACATGGTACCCTCCTCCGGAGAATACCGCCGCTATTATTGATCTAAATCAATACGCGATTGATGCTTTGGCTAAGCATCGCGCCGCCTACTTCGTAGACGCTACGGAGATTGACATGGGCGTTCGATTGTCGGCGGTGTTGATCACCGCAGCTTTTTTTACGACGACCATTTCAGGTTTTGCTCAAGACTCCTTTTCGTTTGAGAACCTCGTCGTGAAGGCGAGAGGCATCGAGGTTTACAACACGACGGGCGTCAGCGATTGCCCGGCCCAACTATGGGATACCCTCGACGTGCGGAAAATCCGGCGGCAATTCCGCGCGCTCAAGATCGAGAAGAACGGGCCGCATTTTTGGATGATGGACTCGCAAACGGTATCGTTTGGGACCAAGGCATCATTTGGTGGTATTGACGCGCGGTGGGTTGCCCGGCTGCCGCTGCTCACGGCCGTGGAGGCCGCGACGGGCTCCAAACCCTACAAGGTCTTCACCCCGAAGAAGACGCAGAGGATGGTTTATGCGAAGGGCAAGCCCGTTTACGAACTCATCGATCCCGACGGCAACGTCTACGTCCTGCAGGCGCACGAGGAAAAGTTTCCGATCGAGGCGCTTGCGAAGCTTGGCGAGAAGCTGAAACTGCCGCCTGGCTGGAAGTTCCGAACCAGAGAGCTGAGCGAGGATCTGGTGTTGGACCTCAAGTCGGATCAAACCATCTACGCTATCGGTGACGAATACCATCAGTATTGGACGCGAATTCCAGATGGCAAGGCGAGCAGCGCCACGACTGCGAACTGACCACGGTCTCGGCGCTGCGCATGGGGCAGTTGCGCGCTCGGCCCCGCCCATGACCCGACCGAAGCGGGGTGTATCATGCGTACAGCTATTCCTCTCGTCGTTATCATCGTTATGATCGCGATCTCGTCGCAGGCTGCGATCGCCGGTGTAAAACGGCACGCGTCGATCCCGCAGGCGCTGCAGGGATCGTGGGCGACGAGCGCGGATGCCTGCAAAATCGCGGACAAATCAGCCGTCGCGCTCGCAGCCAAGACTTACGCCGGTCCCGCGGGGAACTGTGCCGTGATGTCGGTGAGCGAAACCCCCAGCCCGCACGGGGCAGTCTATTCCGCCCGTTTGCGCTGCCCGATTAAAAACGGGCAGCAGAAATGGTCGGAAACCAACCTGGTCATCCGTCCTGACGACACCAACCAGATTTCGGCCGGCCCCGATTTCGGCAGTCTCAAGACGTATCAGCGGTGCCCCTGATCTCGCGCTGCGTTTGACCATGCCGGTCAAACCAGCCGATCGCGAGAAATGGTGTTTTGCCCGACGTCAAACGTCGTGAGCTCGCCGACGGCATGGCGTCGGGCATGGCCGCGCGCGTGATCGACCGCACCATCCAGATCCACTGTGCCGCCGACGTCTCGCAGGACACGTTCCTGGCGCGCGGCTACGTCTATGCCCGCTTCATCCGCATCGGCGGCGGGCCCGACCAGGTGCATCTTGCCGCGGTCGGCAACGAGCTGATCAAGCGCGGCGGCGTGATGGCGGGGTAGGGCCGTTACCCTCCGCAAGGGCGTGCACTCACAGATGTCTGTTTATGGGCGTGAAGCGAATCTAAGGCGGGCCAACTGGACTCCGCCTTTTGATGCTAAGCGGACGTTCGGTCTCATGGCTTGACGCTATGCAGACGTTCCGTTGATCTAGGTCAACGTCAGCGATCCTTTGGCGCTCATGGTGCGTTCAGCCGGACCTGGGGCGGCTCCCATCGCCTTTCAGTTCGGCAAGCGCGAGGAGGGAGGATGGCGATGCATCCGAGGAAGTGTCTTCCGATCAAGTCAGCGATTGCCGAGATTGCTGCTGGCGTCCTGATGGGGCTTGCAGGCCTCACTCTCAATCCAGCGCCAGCCAAGGCAGTCGTGTACTGCCAGTACGTTGACTATCCGCAGGGTTGCGTTGCCAGGGCAGGCGTCGTGCTCAGGCCTCGGCCGGTGGCGCGAGCAGCGGTCCGCGCTGGCACGGCTGGCCCGGGCAACCTGAATGGCGGTGTCAATCGCGTTGGGGTGCGGCGGTAGGTTCGCGCGTCACGTGCCCCTTGGCGGCGACGAAGCCTCCCGGATCGCTATCCAGCAGATGAAGCGGCCATAATCCGGTTTATGGGCTTTATCGAGCGACATCGATTGAAATTGAACTCTACCGGACTGGAGAGCCTCAGTGTCAGTCGCCGCCAATTACAGCGTGGACGAGCACTTGCGCGACGGCAGCCCGGTCCAAATCCGGGCGCTCCGGTCGGAGGACGAAGCCGCTATGCTGGCAGCATTGGAGCAGACCAGCATCCAGTCGCTGCAGCGCCGCTTCTTCGCGATGAAGCGCCATTTCTCCGACAAGGAGCGCGCCTTCTTCATGGACATCGATTTCAGGTCTCATGTCGCGCTGGTTGCGCTCGCGGAGCAAGCCGGCCAAAAGGCTATCGTCGGAGGCGGTCGGTATATTGTCTTCGAGCCAGGGCGCGCCGAGATGGCATTCGTCGTCGTAGACAATTGGCAGGCGCGAGGCATTGGTTCGATTCTGATGCGCCATCTCATCGGGCTCGCCGGGGATGCAGGACTAAGGGAATTGACAGCAGAAGTGCTGCCCGAGAATTCAGCAATGCTTAGAGTATTCAGCAAGTTCGGCTTCAAGCCCGTCTCGGGCCGCGACCCGCAAACGGTCCATTTGAAGCTCGAGCTCGCGTAAAGCTACGCCGGGCTCGAAAGGTACCGTCCCGGCAGCGACTGTCTCAGCACCACTGCGGCTGCGCTTCAACAGCCATGATGACGTCATGCGGCTGTTTTGCCCGACGTGTCAAAGGTCTTTGCGGCGTCTGATGTGCCCGCGCGCGGTCTTGCGCGTCGCCTTAGGCAAGCCGCCTGCCGAGCAGGGCTCGGTGCGCGAGGACATCACGCACTCCTTCTGCGAGATCGCACACGCGCGGCTGCTCACGCTGCAGGCCTCCGGACCGCGACGGCAACAAGGCCACGCGCGACCTGATCGCCGCGGCCAAGATCGCGGTGCCGAGCATGGCCGCGCGCGTGATCGACCGCGCCATCCAGATCCACGGCGCCGCCGGCGTCTCGCAGGACTCGTTCCTGCCCGCGCTTACGTCTACGCCCGCTTCATCCGCATCGGCGACGGCCCCGACCAAGTGCACCTCGCCGCGATCGGCAAGGAGCTGATTAAACGCGGCGGGGTGATGGCGGGGTAGGGCCGCTAGGGTGATGCCGCATCGAAATGGTGGAGCGTCGGCCGGTTTTGCTTCACAAGCGGCACAGTGCAGCCGATCATCTGCCCGCTATGGCTTACTGACTCCGAGAGGCCGCATGGGTCAGTGAAACTTCTCGCCACGATCCAGTTTCGCAACAATTTGCGCGATCCGCCTGGCGCGCGTCTCGGGCTTCTTCGCTGTATGAAGGCGATAGTAGATTGAATAGAGATTTCTGCGATCGAGCGTCGCGAAGAACGCTTTCGCCGCGGGCATGTGCTCCAAGGCGTCGAGAAAGTCTTGCGGGATAGTCATGTCCGCTGAGCCCGCGTATGCGGTGTTCCATCGTCCATCCGACCTGGCCGCTTCGACCTGAGCCAATCCAGCGGGAAGCATCCGCCCTTCCGCGATCAGGGTTGTTGCATGACGGCAGTTCTTGGCCGACCAATTGGAATTCACCTTCCTCGGGGTAAGTCGTTGCAAGTACGACGTGTCGTCGAAAGGTTTCATCTGGCCATCGATCCAACCGACGCGGATGGACTCAATAACGCAATCGTTCCACGTCACCGACGGCACGCCCGTGTCTGATTTGAAGATCCGCACCCAGAGTTCGGTCGCAGTGCCATGGTGCTTCTCAAGCCAGTCCCCAAGCTTGGATGCGTTCTTAAATACCAACGGGGCTTGCTGCTTTTTGCGAACCATAGGCAACTCTACCACGTAGGCAGCAAAGCCTCCATCTGCGGACAACAAACCCAGTGGCAAGCTCTCTTGGCTGAGGTCTGTTGTTGGGCCCTTCGCCGACTTGCTAGGGCGGCGATCTGGCCAGTAAAGCGGACAAGGCATGCCCTCGCTGGCTGATGATCTATGAGCACACGCCCAGGTCCAGGGGCTGAGGGCGGGATGGTTTGATTCGGGGAGGTGGGCCGCCGCCATGATGGGATTGTGCTGGTGTTTTGCCCGACGTGTCAAATGACTTCGTAAAATCCGCAAGGTCGCGCCGGCAGTCAAGCCATTGATAAAGCTGTCACCGGCTACTTTGCATGGGGTTGTTTTCGAGATTTTTGTCGAAGCGACCCCACCGCCGACTTCGCAGCGGTGGCCGCGCTGTCATCCCGCCTTCGCGAGGCGGCTATCCGCCGGCCCCGAGCGCAGGTTCCGGAAGAACTTCTCCACCTCCCGTGACAGCGTCTCCGCGGTGGCGGTCAGGCTGCTCGCTTGCGTCAGCACGGAGGCCGCCGCCGTGTCGGTCTCGCCGATGGCGTCGCGCAGCGAGGCGATGTTGGCGACCAGCGTCTCGTTGCCCTGCGCGGCCGATTGTGCGTTGGAGGAAATCTCACGCGTGGCGGAGTCCTGCTGGCCGATGGCGCCGGCGATCGCCGAGGTGACCTCGTTGATCTCGCGCACTGCGCCGCCGATCTCGCGCACGGCCTCCACCGCGTTGCGGGTCGAGGCCTGGATCATCGAGACGTTCTCGCCGATCTCGGCGGTCGCCTTGGCGGTCTGCCCCGCGAGCGCCTTGACCTCATGGGCGACGACGGCAAAGCCGCGGCCTGCGTCACCGGCGCGCGCCGCTTCGATCGTGGCGTTGAGTGCAAGCAAGTTGGTCTGCTCGGCGATCGCCTGGATCAGGTTCAGCACGCCATCGATGCGCTGCGTTGCCGCCGCGAGGCTCTCGATCTCGGCGATCGATTTCTCGGTGCGCTGGCCGGTCTGCTCGACCGCGCCGGCCGATTGCCGCACCTGGCGGCCGATCTCCTCGACGGACGCCGACAGCTCCTCGGCCGCGCCCGCCACAGCGGTGACGTTGTTCGAGGCGAGCTCGGTGGCATTCGCCGCCGTGCCGGCGCGGCTGCTCGCATCCGCGGTGACGCGCGTGATGGTCTGCGCGGTCTCGCGCATGACGGAGGCGTTGTCGGTGAGGCCGCGCATGACCGCGCCGATCGCGTCGCGAAACTCCTCGACCGATTTCTCGATATGGCGGGCGCGTTCCTCGCGCGAGGCGGATTCCTGCGAGACCTGAGAGGCGAGGTTGCGGTTGCGGCCCATGGCCTCCTGGAATATCCGGATCGCGCGGGCCAGCGCGCCGATCTCGTCGGCGCGCTCCGTGTGCGGCACCGTGACGTTCTCGGCGCCGTCGGCGACCTGCTTGATGGTCGCAGTGATCGCCGAAAGCGGACGGGCGATGGAGCGGGCGATGATGATGATGCCGATGACCACCAGCGCCAGCGCGAGGCCGCCGAGGCAGGTCAGGACGAACGACAGCGTGCGGTTGGTCTCGGTCTCCTGCGAGATTTGCCTCGCGCGCTCGGCATAGACCTTCGACAGCGCTTCGAGATCCTTGTTCAGCGCCGAGCGCACGGAGCGGTTGGCGTCGTTGTCGCCCCATTCGCGGCCCGCGGCCGGGCTGATCTCGTTGGCGCGGCGGACCAGCTCCTTGCGGAAGTCGACGAACTGCTCGATGCGCTTCTTGAAGGTAGCGAACTGCTCGGCGTCGTCGGCCTTGACGATGGTCTCCCAGCGCTTGACCACGTCCAGGATCTGCGCATTGAACTTGAGCAGGCCATCGCCGTATTTCTTCACCACCGCCGGGTCGGTCGACATGTAGACGCCGCGGGATTCCATCACCACGGCATAGACCAGCGAGTTGACGCGCTCGACGTTGAACGCCGCCGCGTTCGCCGTCTCGATCGCGGCGATCAGTTCGGCGCTGCGGCGGCTGTTGTAGTCGGACAGCATCGCGATCGCGGCGGTAAGCAGCGCAAACAGCGCGAAGATCGCATAGAGCCTGTTCGCAAGCGTGAAACGGCCTGCCAGGCCGGCGGCATTCCCAGATCGGTCAGTTGTCATAGTGTCAGGGGCCCGAAATGGCCGTCGATGGCCGGTGAGCGCGGTCGTGCAAAAATTGATGCAAAATTATGCAGAATGAAGATGGATGCATTGTTAACGCGGTCACTTGCGGAAACTTGAGCCGTTTCAGTGCTTTGATAGAATCTATCGGTTTGCTGAGAACCGCGTTCAAACGATCGATTTGAGCTCGGTCATTGGCCGACGAATCCGGAGGGGCCTTTGGTCTACCGCCACACCATCGACGCTACGACCTACACCTTCCCCGGCCTGCGGGACCTCCTGGCCAAGGCTACGCCGCCGCGCTCCGGCGACCGGCTGGCGGGGATCGCCGCCGATAGCGCCGAGCAGACGATAGCGGCGCGGATGGCGCTCGCCGACGTCCCGCTCGCGCAATTCCTCCAGGAGGCCGTCATTCCCTACGAAGCCGATGAGGTCACCCGCCTCGTCATCGACGGTCATGACGCCAAGGCATTCGCGCCGGTGGCCTCGCTGACGGTCGGCGCCTTCCGCGACTGGCTGCTGTCGGATGCCACGACGCCCGAGGTCTTGCGCAAGCTGGCGCCCGGCATCACCCCGGAAATGGCGGCCGCCGTATCAAAACTGATGCGCAACCAGGACCTGATCCTGGCGGCGCGGAAGTGCGAGGTGACCACCGCCTTCCGCAACACCATCGGCTTGAAGGGACGGATGAGCACGCGGCTCCAGCCCAACCATCCCTTCGACGATGCCAGGGGCATCACCGCTTCGATCCTCGACGGCATCCTGCTCGGCGCCGGCGATGCCTGCATCGGCATCAATCCGGCAAGTGACGATCCGGCGGTCATCGCGCAATTGTTGCGGCTGCTCGACGAGATCATTGTTCGGCTCAAGATCCCGACCCAGGGCTGCGTGCTGACCCATGTCAGCACGACGCTGTCGCTGATCGGGCAGGGCGTGCCGGTCGACCTCGTCTTCCAGTCGGTCGCAGGCACCGAGGCCGCCAACCGCAGCTTCGGCATCGATCTCGCCTTGCTGAAGGAAGCGCAACAGGCCGGACTGTCGCTGCGGCGCGGCACCGTCGGGCAGAACGTGATGTATTTCGAGACAGGACAGGGCTCGGCGTTGTCGGCCAACGCCCATCACGGCGTCGACCAGCAGACCTGCGAGGCGCGCGCCTATGCCGTCGCCCGCGCCTTTGCGCCCCTCCTGGTCAACAGCGTAGTCGGCTTCATCGGCCCGGAATACCTCTATGACGGCAAGGAGATCATCCGGGCGGGGCTCGAGGACCATTTCTGCGGCAAGCTGCTCGGCCTGCCGCTCGGCATTGACATTTGTTACACCAACCATGCCGAGGCGGACCAGGACGACATGGATAATCTCCTGACGCTGCTCGCCGCCGCCGGCGTCACCTTCATCATGGGGGTGCCCGGCGCCGACGACGTCATGCTGAACTACCAGTCGACTTCCTTCCATGACGCGCTCTATGTCCGTGATGTCTTCGGCCTGCGCCGCGCGCCGGAATTCGACGACTGGCTGGTGCAGTCGGGCATTGCGGGGGCCGATTTCCGCCTCGCCGGCGATGCCGTCCTGCTGCCCGATTTTGCGTCGCGGCTGATCGCCTGAGCACACCCGCGCAGAAAATGCGCCCGGCGGCAATGAACCGGAGAAACCATTGGCACGTCTTACGAATTAGACTGGTGCCACAATATTGAGGAATTTCGGTCGCAGCGTTACGTTATGTGTCTGACCGTCCATTCTGCACAGGTTGTAGAACGTCGTTGTTGGGGGAAGTTCGATGCGCGCTAACAGCAACGGAACGATCCGGCACATCCTCTGCGTCTTCCCGCGCTACACCTCATCGTTCGGGACGTTCGAGTATTCCTATCCGCTGACTGACGGGGTGAAGGCATTCATGCCGCCCCAGGGGCTGTTGCTGATCTCGGCCTATCTGCCCAAGGAATGGCAGGTCAAATTCGTCGACGAGAACCTCCGCCGCACGACCAAGGAGGAATTCGAGTGGGCCGAAGTCGTCTTCGTCAGCGGCATGCACATCCAGCGCCAGCAGATGAACGACATCTGTCGCCGCGCCCATGAATTCGATCTACCGGTCGCGCTCGGCGGCCCCTCGGTCAGCGCGTGTCCCGACTATTATCCGTCCTTCGACTACCTCCATGTCGGCGAGCTTGGTGATGCGACCGATGAGCTGATCGAAATCCTGTCGCGCGACACTTCGCGTCCCGACGAGCAGGTGGTGCTGACCACCAAGGACCGCGTGCCGATGACCGAATTTCCGATCCCGGCCTACGAGCTCGCCGACGTAAGGAAATACTTTCTCGGCAGCATCCAGTATTCCAGCGGCTGTCCCTATCAGTGCGAGTTCTGCGACATTCCCGGTCTCTATGGCCGCAACCCGCGCATCAAGACGCCGCAGCAGATCATCGCCGAGCTCGACCGCTTGCGCGAATGCGGCATGACCGACACGGTCTATTTCGTCGACGACAATTTCATCGGCAACCGCAAGGCGACGATGGACCTGCTGCCGCATCTGATCGAATGGCAGAAGAAGACTGGCTATGTGATGCGGCTCGCCTGCGAGGCCACGCTGAACATCGCCAAGCGGCCCGAGATCCTGGAGAAGATGCGGGAGGCCTATTTCATCACCATCTTCTGCGGCATCGAGACACCCGATCCGGACGCGCTGCACGCGATGCACAAGGACCACAACATGATGGTCCCGATCCTGGAGGGCGTGCGCACCATCAACTCCTACGGAATGGAAGTCGTCTCCGGCATCATCATGGGGCTGGACACCGACAAGCCGAATACATCCGATGCGCTGCTGGCTTTCGTCGAGGACTCCCAGATTCCGCTACTCACCATCAACCTGCTTCAGGCGCTGCCGAAGACGCCGCTGTGGGACCGGTTGGAGCGGGAAGGGCGCCTGATCCATGACGAGGGGCGCGATTCCAACGTCGACTTCCTGCTGCCTTATGACGAGGTCATCGCCTCCTGGAAGCACTGCATGGAGGTCGCCTACGAGCCCGCGAAGGTCTATGCGCGCTTCCAGTATCAGTGCGACCACACCTATTCAAACCGGCTCAAGGTGCCGGTGCCCGACGAGATGAAGACCTGGCCCAATATCCGGCGTGCACTCGTCATGCTGAGAAACATCTTCTGGAAGGTCGGGGTGCTCGGCAACTACAGGCGCGTGTTCTGGAAGTTCGCGCTGGGGCGTATCCGGCGTGGCGATCTCGAAGGCCTGATCGGCAGCACATTGGTCGCGCATCATCTCATTACGTTTGCGCGTGCGGCGTCCAGCGGCAAGCAGAACGCTTCGAACTACTCGATCCGGCTGCGCGAGGCGGCCGTTCCCGCCGAGTGAGCGA
This sequence comes from Bradyrhizobium sp. ISRA442, assembly GCF_038085055.1. Taxonomy (NCBI): domain Bacteria; kingdom Pseudomonadati; phylum Pseudomonadota; class Alphaproteobacteria; order Hyphomicrobiales; family Nitrobacteraceae; genus Bradyrhizobium; species Bradyrhizobium sp. ISRA442. Next base: position 68,540 of record NZ_JALGCN010000002.1, on the reverse strand, counting down.
CATGCCCGATCCGGCCGTCCCGGCCCGCGCGACACGCGATCTGCGGTACTTCACGCCTGCGCGCGTCGCGCTCGGGCGCAGCGGCGCGAGCCTGCCGACAAAGCCGCTGCTCGATTTCACGCTGGACCACGCCCGCGCCCGCGATGCCGTGCACGCCGTTTTCGATGCGGCGCGGCTGGCCGCCGAGCTCGGCGAAGTCGGCCTCTCACCGGTCGCCGCCAGCAGCCGGGCGGTCGATCGCAGGGACTACCTGCGGCGGCCGGATTTGGGGCGGCAGCTCGATGCCTCTTCCGCCGAGGCATTGGCGCGAAACGCCACCGAGCCGGGCCGGCTTGCGATCGTCATCGGCGACGGCCTGTCGCCGGCTGCCGTGCATGCGCATGCCGCGGCCTTGATGAAGAGCCTGCTGCTGCGGCTCGCGGCAGGGGACCCCGTCGCGATCGGCCATGTCGTTGTCGCCTCCGGCGCACGCGTGGCGCTCGGCGACGAGATCGGGGCCATCCTGGGAGCGCGTATGGTCGTGATGCTGATCGGCGAGCGGCCGGGCCTGTCCGTACCCGACAGTCTCGGTGCCTATCTGACCTTCGCGCCAAAGCCGGGGCGCACCGATGCCGAGCGCAACTGCGTCTCGAACATCCACCACGGCGGGCTCAGCCATTACGAGGCGGCGGTCAAGATCGACTGGCTCGTGCGGGAGGGCCTGGCTCGGCGGGTGACCGGGGTCGCGCTGAAGGACGAGAGTGGCGATCGCGCCCCGCGCCGAATTGGCACAGTCCTGATCGAAGGAACGGAATCGGGGGCCAAAATGTCCTCATCTTGATCGGTGTGGCCTGCTTGCGAGACCATGGCGGGACCTGCTAAACCCCTGCGGCGATTTTCCGCGCATTTTCAAGGGGCAAGCCTCCCATCCGTATGGCGTTTCAGGCTGTTCGCGGGACGCAATAAGCTCATAATCCGAGCCGATTCAGGAACTGGACAAGGCATGCTCGAAAAGCACAGCGAGAGTGAGGTTCATGTCGACAAGGTCGAGCAGGGACCCGCGTCCTCCATCGCCTTCGGGCTGGAACGTCTCGGGCTGATCGCCGTCCGGGCGCCGGTCGTCTCCTGCCTCGTCCTGATCGCGCTGATCGTCGGCGCCGTGTTCGGCATCCAGCGGATCAAGATCGACGATTCGCTGTCGCAGCTCTTCCGCTCCAACAGCCGCGAATTCCGTCAATACGAAGAGGTGACGAAGAAGTTCCCGGCCGAGGAGTTCGACGTTCTCGTCGTCGTCGAAGGGAAGAATCTCTTGGAGCGGAGCAATCTGGAGAAGCTCCGCGACTTCGTCACCGACCTGCAGCTCGTCGAAGGCACGCGCGGGCTGGTCTCGCTGTTTTCCGCGCGCCAGGCGCCAGCGCCGGGCAAACTGCCGGCCGCGCTATTCCCCGGCGAGCTGCCCGAGGGCGAGGCCTATAACAAGTTCATCGAGACCGTCAAAGCCAACGAGATCATTCGTGGCAAGCTGTTGTCTGAGGACGGCACGCTCGCGCTGATCGTGCTTTCGCTCGATCCGGATGTGGTCGCCTCCAGCAAGCTGAGCAAGACCGTCGGCGACATCCGCGCGCTGATGAAGGAGGATCTCGGCGAGACTGGCCTCAACGTCCAACTCTCCGGGGTGCCGGTGATGCAGCTCGAGATCCGCAATGCGGTCGAGCGCGACGGGCTGACCTATAACGTTCTCGGCATTCTCGCCGGTTGCATCATTGCCATCATCTTCTTCCGCAAGATCTCGTTCATGGTGGCCGCGGCGTTCCCGCCGATGATCGCGATCCTGCTGGCGCTCGGCGCGCTCGGCTGGGCCAACTTCAATCTCAACATGTTCCTGAACGTGATGACGCCGCTCATCATGGTCATCAGCTTCTCCGACTCGATGCAGCTTACCTTCGCCGCGCGTGACCGGCTGATCGCGGGGCAGGACAAGTTCACCGCATTCAAGAACGCGGTGCTGGTGGTGGGACCGGCCTGCGTGCTGACGCACGGCACCGCCGGCATTTCCTTCATCGCGCTCCAGTTCTCCGACTCCGACCTGATCCGCAAATTCGGGGAAGCCGGGCTCGCGGCGACCATCATCGCGCTGGTTGCGGTGCTGTCGCTCGTGCCGGTCTTCGGCGTCCTGTTCGTCCGCAACGAGAGGGTCTTCGCCGTCAAATTCCAGAGCGCCGACGCCGGCGTCCAGGCGCTGCGTAATTTCTGCTACTGGATCGCCGTGCGCATGGTGGGCCGGCCCGGCCTGTTCAGCCTGATCGCGGTGCTGTTCGTCGGCAGCCTCGGCATCATCTACGCCAATCTCGAGCCGCGCTACCGGCTCGCCGACCAGGTGCCGGACAAGCGTCAGGCGGTTGCCGCCAGCGACCGGCTCGACGCCAAGCTGACCGGCGCCAACCCCGTCAACGTGCTGATCCAGTTCCCCAAGGGCGAATCACTGTATTCGCCGGAGACGCTGCAGACGATCGCCGAGGTGCACGCGACCGTGGAGAAGGCCGCGGGCGTCGGTAACGTCTGGTCGCTCGAAACCCTGCGCCGCTGGCTTGCGGAGAAGGCCGGCAGCGCTGATGTTGCGACGCTCAAGGAATATGTGAGCCTCATCCCCGAGCATCTGGTACGACGCTTCATCGATGCTGAGCAGGATGCGGTCGTGGTCGCTGGCCGCGTGCCCGACAAGGATTCCAGCCAGCTTTTGCCGATCGTCGACAAGCTCGATTCCGAGCTCGACGCCGTCCGCAAGAAGCATCCCGGCTATGAGGTCGCGGTCACCGGCCTTGCCGCCATCGCCGCGCGCAACTCGGCCAACATGATCGAGAAGCTGAACCGCGGCCTCACCGTCGAATTCGCCCTCGTCGCGTTATTCATCGGCCTTGCCTTCCGCTCCTGGGTGGTGATGCTCGCCTGCATCCTGCCGGGCATCTTCCCTGTGGTGATGTCGGGTACGGTGCTGTGGGCGATGGGCGAGGGCCTGCAATTCGCCAGCGTCGTGGCACTGACCGTCTCGTTCGGCCTCGGCCTCAGTGCGACCATCCACTTCCTCAACCGCCTGAGGCTCGAGAGCAAGCCCGGGGTTTCATCCTCGCTCGCGGTCGAGCGCGCCACGGTCCTGGTCGGTCCTGCGCTGATCCTGACCACAGTGGTGCTGGCCTGCGGCCTCGTCGTCACCGTGTTCTCCGACTTGCCGTCCTTGCGACTGTTCGGCTGGCTCAGTGCTTTCTCGATGGTCATGGCCCTCGTCGCCGACCTCTTCATCCTGCGGCCGACGGCGATGTGGCTGATCAACCTGCACGAGAAGCTTCAAGGCGCGGACAAGCGCGCGATCTGAGCAGGGCAACGGAGGTTGCGTCACGCTCACGCACTATCCCGTACGGATTGAAGCTGGTCGATGTCAGCAAAAAGCCCCCGGCTTGCGAGGGCCGGGGGCCAAATCCTTTCCGATCGGGAGGGCCTCTAGCTCTTCACCATCGTGATGTTGACGCCGCGGATCTCGCCTTTGGAGCTGATCTGCACCGTCTGCTTGGTGCCGTTGGTGCGCAGCGACAGATTGGCGGCAAAGCCGTTGGCCTCGACGAACACGTCGATCTGGCCGCCGCCGGCGGTGCCCTGAAGGTTGCCGAAGATGTTGCGGCTGGCCTCGCTCCAGTTGCCGGAGATGCGCTCGCCCTGGCTCGTCACGTCGCTGGTGAGGTCGAACTTGTAGCTGTCGCTGGCGCAGTGCAGGCTCTGCTTCAGGTTGAGGCCGCTGCCGGCAACCTTGTAGTCCGCCTTGCAGCGGATGCGCTCGGTGGAGCCGTCGGACAGGGACACCGTGCCGGTCCCCGACCACGCGCCGTCGAAGCCGGCGAACGGTCCGGACGACTGAGCATGGCTTGCCGAGACCGAGAAGAGCAGCGCAGCGCCAATGCCGGCCGCCTTGATTGCCTGTCCAGATCGCCCAGAAAATTTCATGCTGAATATCCCGTTTTGGAAGTGACCGTCCGCTTAACAAAGGACGTCTCGCCACATCGAAGGTTTAGTGTTCCAAGCCTGTGTCAGGTTCAATGCCTGACCGCCTGAGATATGGGCTGGCGAACTGCTTCCATCGGCTCTCCGTTCCGCGATTCGCTGTGTTTCAGCGTGTTTCTGCCGTGGAACCCGGGAGCGACAGATGCACGTCTGCAACAGGTCGGTGCCAAAACGCGCCGTATGCGAATTATGACGTAGTATCAATCCCTTACATCTGCCAATGAAGAGGCGGGGAAGGCGTGATTTGGCAGGCGTGGCGCCAATTTGGCCGCATTTGCCAGCGCTTGTGCTCTCTCGGATGCCGCGCGTCTGCGGCAACTCGCTATCAGAACAATCCGTTCCGGTCGTCCGCCCTGTGCTGTCCGGGATCGGTGCGATTCTGCCGTCAGAATGAAGGAATACAATGCGTAAATTTCTCGTCGCTCTCACCCTGCTGTCGGCATCCTTTTCGACCGCGGCGTTCGCCCAGCAAGGGCGCGGCACTGCCGAGGAGCAGAAGGCTTGCACGCGCGACGTGCAGAAGTTCTGCCGTCCCGTCATCGATCAGGGCGATTTCACCATCCTGGCCTGCCTCAAGGAGAACCGGGCGAAGATCTCGCAGGCCTGCGACCAGGTTTTGAAGAACCACAACCAGTAAGCTCGTCCACTGGCCCACAAAAGGCGGTTTTTGGACCGTCTTTTCGGGCCGTATCCGCAGGGCAGCCATCGAGAGACAGGATTGGTTTTGCGGCCGTATTCCCCTATATGGGGGCCGCGGCGGCATTGCCGCCGTGAGCCCGTGCGGGCGAAAAAGCCTTCCTGTCCAAACGATTGTTAACCAGCCCTCGATGACCTCTGCGAGCGAATTGCGATCCGGCAAGGGTGACCGCGACGAGAACTTTCCCGTCGCGTCCTGGATCATTCATCCGCGTCATCGCGCGCTGATCCTGGCGTTCTACAACTTCGTCCGCACCGCCGACGACATCGCCGATCACGCGACGCTGCCTCCCGACGAGAAGCTGGCCTATCTCGACCTGCTTGAGGGCGAATTGCTCGGCAAGGGCGATACTCAAGCCGAAGCCGTCAATCTGCGGCGTGCGCTCGCAGAGCGGGGCATGGCTCCGCGCCATGCGCTCGACGTGCTGGTTGCGTTCCGCATGGATGTGACCAAGCTGCGCTACGAGAGCTGGGACGAAGTCAGCCACTATTGCCGCTATTCGGCGATGCCGGTCGGCCGCTTCATGCTCGACGTCCATGGTGAGAGCACCTCGACCTGGGCCGCGTCGGATGCGCTTTGCGCGGGTCTTCAGATCAACAACCACCTGCAGGATTGCGGCAAGGATTTTCGCGAGCTCAATCGCGTCTACCTGCCGCGCGATGCGCTGGCCGCAAGCGGCGCGTCCGTCGAGCAGCTTGGACTCGCTCAGTCGCCGCCGGCGCTGCTGCAATGTCTCCAAGCGCTCGCCGCGCGCAATGAACGGCTTCTCAACGAGAGCAAGTCGCTGAGCGCGGAAGTCAGGGATTTCCGTCTCGGCGTCGACATCGCCGTGATCCAGGCCTACGCCGACCGCATCGTGCGCCTGCTCAAGGTGCGCGATCCCCTGCGCGAGCGCGTGCACCTGAGCAAGTTCGAGCTTCTCACCTTCAGCCTTGCCGGCATCATCGGTGAAGTCGGCCGCCGCGCAATCGGACGCAAGGCCATTTCCAGACCGGGGACCGCGCATGACGCTTGAGGCGACCTCGCCCGGCGCCAGTTATGGCTCGACCGCATCCGGCAGCTCCTTCTATGCCGCGATGCGTATCCTGCCGCATGACCAGCGCGAGGCCATGTTCCAGATCTACAGCTTCTGCCGCCAGGTCGATGATATCGCCGATTCCGACGGGCCGCGCGAAGAGCGGCTCGCCGCGCTCCAGGAGTGGCGCAACGACATCGATGCGCTCTATCAAGGGCATCCGCCGGCACGACTGAAGGACTATGTCGCGTCGGTGAAGACGTTCGGACTGAAGCGGGAGGATTTCCTCGCCATCGTCGACGGCATGGAGATGGACGTGCCGCAGGATATCCGCGCGCCCGACATCGCGACGCTCGATCTCTACTGCGATCGCGTCGCGAGCGCGGTGGGGCGGCTGTCGGTGCGGGTGTTCGGCCTGCCGGAAGAGGACGGCATCCAACTCGCCTATCATCTCGGCCGCGCGCTCCAGCTCACCAACATCCTGCGCGACATCGACGAGGACGCGGGGCTTGGCCGGCTCTATCTGCCGCGCGAGGGCCTGCTGCATGCCGGAATCACCTCCAACGATCCGAACCGCGTGATCGCCGAGCGCGCCCTGCCGAAGGTCTGCCTGCCGCTGGCGCAGCGCGCGAAAGTGCATTTCGAGAAATCGGACGAGATCATGAACCGCAACAGGCGTCGCGCGGTGCGCGCGCCGCGGATCATGTCGAAATACTATCATGCCATTCTGGACCTCCTGATCGCGCGCGGCTTCAACGCGCCGCGCCAGCCGGTGCGTGTGTCGAAGATCGCACGGATCGGCATCCTGCTCCGTTACGCTTTCATCTGATGCAAAACACAGCTCACATCATCGGCGCCGGAATTTCCGGCCTCTCCGCCGCTGCGCGGCTCGCCAATGCCGGCTTCAAGGTCGCCGTGCACGAGGCGACGCACCAGGCCGGCGGCCGTTGCCGCTCCTATTTCGACGGCGCGACCAACCTCACCATCGACAACGGCAACCATCTGATGCTGTCGGGCAACGGCCATGCACGGGCCTATGCGCGCTCGATCGGCTCGGAGGCGGGCCTCGTCGGCCCGGAGCGCGCGCAGTTTCCCTTCGTCGATCTCGCGACCGGACAGCGCTGGCAGCTCGATCTTGGTGACGGGCGGCTGCCGACCTGGGTGCTCGACGAAAGCCGGCGCGTTCCCGACACCGGGCTCACGGACTATCTGAAGCTGGCGCCGTTGATCTGGGCGTCGGAGGAGGCGCTGGTCGGTAAGTCCATCCCTTGCGAGGGCATGCTCTATCAGCGCTTGGTGCAGCCGCTGCTGCTCGCAGCGCTCAACGTCGACCCGCCGGAAGGCTCGGCCGGGCTTGCCGGTGCGATCGTGCGCGAGACGCTGCTCGCCGGCGGCCAGGCGTGCCGGCCGCTGATCGCGCGCGACGGCCTCAGCGCGGTGCTGATCGAGCCCGCCGTGAAATTCCTGACCGAGCGCGGCCATTCCGTTCAGCTCGGCCATGAGCTGCGTTCGTTCGAGAGCACGGACGGCAAGGTCATTGCGCTGAATTTCGGCGGCGAGGATGTGATCCGGATCGCCGACGGCGATGCCATCGTGATGGCGGTGCCGCCGCGCGCCGCCGCGAGCCTGCTGCCGGGCCTCAAGACCCCGACCGAATTCCGCGCCATCGTGAACGCGCATTTCCGTTTTGAGCCGCCGAAAGGCGCAGCGCCCATCCTGGGGGTGATCGGCGGGATCGTGGAGTGGCTATTCGCCTTCCCCAATCGCCTCTCGGTGACCATCAGCAATGGCGACCGCCTGGTCGACATGCCGCGCGAGGAGCTTGCGCAGGCGATCTGGAACGACGTCTGCAAGGCGGGCGGCGTGTCCGGCGAATTGCCGCCCTGGCAGATCGTGCGTGAACGCCGCGCCACATTTGCGGCAACGCCGGCGCAGAATGCCCTGCGTCCGGGGCCGGTCACCGCGCTGAAAAACCTGTTTCTCGCGGGCGATTGGACTGCTACGGGATTGCCTGCAACGATCGAGGGATCGGTCCGGTCCGGCGATCGTGCCGCCGATCTGGTTCTGGCCGCGCAGCGGCCCTGACGGGCATTCGTCCCGGTCAATTTTACCCCAACAACTATCGGAGAAATCGAGCGAGATGGATTCCGTGAACGCGACCAACCGCGAAGTCCTGGAATCGAGCATTGCGTCGGCCACGCAAGGCGTCCTCGGCTTCCAGCAGTCCGACGGCCACTGGGTGTTCGAGCTCGAGGCGGACTGCACGATTCCGGCCGAGTACATCCTGCTGCGCCATCATTTGGCTGAGCCGATCGACACCGTGCTCGAAGCCAAGATCGGCAATTATCTGCGCCGCGTGCAGGGGGCCCATGGCGGCTGGCCGCTGGTGCATGACGGCGAGTTCGACATGAGCGCCAGCGTGAAGGCCTACTTCGCGCTCAAGATGATTGGCGACTCCGTCGACGCGCCGCACATGGTGCGTGCGCGCGAGGCGATCCGCTCGCGCGGTGGTGCGATTCATAGCAACGTCTTCACCCGCTTCACACTCGCGATGTTCGGCGTCGTGACCTGGCGCGCGGTGCCGGTGCTGCCGGTCGAGATCGTGCTGCTGCCGTTCTGGTCGCCGTTCCATCTCAACAAGATTTCCTATTGGGCGCGCACCACCATGGTGCCGCTCTTGGTGCTTGCGGCGCTGAAGCCGCGCGCGCGGAATCCGAAGGGCGTCGGCATCGACGAGCTGTTTCTTCAGGATCCGCGCTCGATCGGCATGACCGCAAAGGCACCGCATCAGAGCATGGCCTGGTTCCTGCTGTTCCGTGCACTTGAACATATCTTGCGCGCGGTCGAGCCGATGTTTCCGAAGAGCCTGCGCAAGCGTGCGATCGATGCCGCGCTCGCCTTCACTGAGGAGCGGCTCAACGGCGAGGACGGCATGGGTGCGATCTATCCGCCCATGGCGAACATCGTCATGATGTACGATGCGCTCGGCAAGGACGAGAACTATCCCCCGCGCGCCGCGACGCGCCGCGGTCTCGACAAGCTGCTCGTCATCAAGGACGACGAGGCCTATTGCCAGCCCTGCGTCTCGCCGGTGTGGGACACCACGCTGACTGCCCACGCCCTGCTGGAAGCCGGCGGCCCGCAAGCGGTGCCCGCGGCGAAGCAGGGGCTCGACTGGCTGATCCCCAAGCAGGTCCTGGACGTGAAGGGCGACTGGGCCGTGAAGCGGCCCGAGACCCGGCCGGGCGGCTGGGCCTTCCAGTACAACAACGCCCACTATCCCGATCTCGACGACACCGCCGTCGTGGTGATGTCGATGGACCGCATGCGCCGCGAGCACGGGATCGCAGGCTATGATGCGGCGATCGACCGCGGCCGGGAGTGGATCGAGGGCATGCAGAGCGACGACGGCGGCTGGGCTGCCTTCGACGTGAATAACCTCGAGTACTATCTGAACAATATCCCGTTCTCCGACCACGGCGCGCTGCTCGATCCGCCGACCGAGGACGTGACCGCCCGCTGCATCTCGATGCTGGCTCAGCTCGGACAGACCGAAAAGACGAGCAAGCACGTGGCCGACGGGGTCGCCTATCTCCGGCGCACCCAGCACCCCGAGGGGTCCTGGTATGGCCGCTGGGGCATGAACTTCATCTATGGCACCTGGTCGGTGCTGTGCGCCCTGAACATGGCCGGCGTTGACCAAAAGGACCCGATGATTCGCAAAGCGGCCGACTGGCTGGCCTCGATCCAGAACGAGGACGGCGGCTGGGGTGAGGACGCGGTCAGCTACCGGCTGGATTACAAGGGCTGGGAGGCTGCGCCCTCGACCGCCTCGCAAACGGCATGGGCTTTGCTTGCCCTGATGGCGGCCGGTGAGGTCGATCACCCGGCCGTCGCCCGCGGGGTAGGGTACCTGATTGCAACACAGAACGAAAAAGGACTGTGGGACGAGCAGCGGTATACCGCCACAGGCTTCCCCCGCGTATTCTATCTACGGTATCATGGTTACCCGAAGTTCTTTCCGCTGTGGGCACTGGCGCGGTACCGGAACTTGCGGAACACCAACAGCAGGGTGGTAGGGGTCGGAATGTGACTTTGGGGACGGGGGACGAGATTACCGCGGGTAATGCTATAGACCCGCGGCCGATATTGATCGTGACTGGACTGGTTCAGGAGGCCCGCATCGCCGCCGGGCCGGGAATGGCTGTCATCTGCTCTTCCAGCAGCCCGACTCAGTTGCGGGCGCTTCTGACGGTGGTGGATCCCGAATCGATTCGCGGCGTGATTTCCTTCGGCGTGGCCGGCGGGCTCGACCCGACGCTGCGCTCTGGAGACGTGGTGGTGGCGACCGAAGTGCTCTCCGGCGATACCCGCTGGGCCGCCGGGCTGTCGCTCAGCGACGACCTCATCGACCGCCTGACATCGGGCCGCCGCCGCGTGGTGCGCGGCAGTCTCGCCGGCGCCGAGCAAGTGGTCACGGGGCGGTCCTGTAAGGAGGCGTTGCACCTGGAGACGGGAGCGGCGGCCGTGGACATGGAAAGCCACATCGCGGCGGCCTACGCCGCCCAGGTCGGGCTTCCGTTTGCCGCGGTCCGGGTCATCAGCGACCCCGCCCACCGCGCGCTGCCGGCGATCGCCCGCGCCGCAATCAAACCGAACGGCCAGATCGACGTGGCGGCCGTGCTGCGCGGGATCGTACGCAATCCGGGAACGCTGCATGCGTTGGTCTCGACTGGCATCGATTTCAACCGCGCGCTGCGCTCCTTGCGCGGTTGCCGCGACTTCCTGATCGGCAGCGAGGGGCTTGAGGGCGAGGGCCTGGTTCCTGAGACCGTCTGAGCGGCGACCAACGGACCAACGAAAAGGCCCGATCGCGATGCGATCGGGCCTTTTTCTTTTGATGCGCGTAGCCCGGATGGAGCGAAGCGCAATCCGGGGCCGACTGCAGTAACCTTGCTCCCGGATTTCGCTTGGCTGCATCCGGGCTTCAGGTCGACGGTCGCGCCTACGCGGCGGTCGATGCCTTCTGAGCGGCCTTCTGCTGGGCGGCGAGCGCCTCGTCGCGGCGGATTTCCGAGAGCTTCTTCTGGACCTGCTCGGAGAAGATGTACTGCGCCGGGCGCTGCTTGGACATGTCGATCTCCGGCGCCATCGGCCCCGAGGTCTTGATGCCGCGCAGCGACACCCACATCGCCTTCAGCGGGTTGTTGAGAGCCGCAGTGGCCGCGGTCGGCTCGTAGCCGCAATGCGCCATGCAGTCGGCGCACTTTTCGTAGCGGCCGGTGCCGTAGGAATCCCAGTCGGTGGTCTCCATCAGCTCCTTGAAGGTCTTGGCGTAGCCTTCACCCAGCAGGTAGCAGGGCTTCTGCCAGCCAAAGATGTTGCGCGCGGGCATGCCCCACGGGGTGCACTCATATTCCTGGTTGCCTGCGAGGAAATCCAGGAAGAGGCCGGAATGCATGAAGTTCCACTTCTTGCCCTTGCCTAGCGCGAAGACGTCGCGGAACAGCTTCTTGGTCTTGGTGCGGTTGAGGAAGTGCTCCTGGTCGGGCGCACGCTCATAGGCATAGCCCGGCGACATCGACACGCCGACGCCGAGCTCGGCGCAGAAGTCGAGGTACTTCGCGATCTCTTCGGCCGGATGGCCGTCGAAGATCGTGGCGTTGACGTTGACGGTGAAGCCGCGCGCCTTCGCCGCCTTGATCGCGGACACGGCGCGATCGAACACGCCCTTCTGCGAAACGGCCTTGTCGTGGTGGTCACGCAGGCCGTCGAGATGCACCGAGAAGAACAGGTAAGGGGAGGGTTCGAACAGATCGAGCTTCTTCTCGAGCAGCAGCGCGTTGGTGCAGAGCGAGACGAACTTCTTGCGCGCGACGAGGCCACGCACGATCTCGCCGATCTCCTTGTGGATCAGCGGCTCGCCGCCGGGAATGGCGACCATCGGCGCGCCGCACTCGTCAGCCGCGTCCCAGCACTCCTGTGCGGACATGCGGCGGTTGAGGATCGCATCCGGGTAATCGATCTTGCCGCAGCCGGCGCAGGCGAGGTTGCAGCGAAACAGCGGCTCCAGCATCAACACGAGCGGATAGCGCTTGCGGCCAAGCAGTTTCTGCTTGAGCAAATAGCCGCCGATACGCATTTCCTTGAAGAAGGGTATTGCCATCACACGTTTCTTTCTGGGCTTGGAATTCGGGTAGGTCAGCTTGCAGCCAGTTCGGCCGGAAGCCGGAATTCGATGTCTTCCTCGCGGCCGGGCAGCACGGAGACCGTCACCGGTCCGATCCGCCGCAGCGCTTCGATCACGTCATCCACGAGCACCTCAGGCGCCGAAGCGCCAGCCGTGATGCCGACGGTCCTTGCACCTTTCAACCATTGCGGATTGAGCTCGCGGCCATCGGCGATCAGATAACTCGCGACGCCGGCCTCAGTGCCGATTTCGCGGAGCCGGTTCGAGTTCGAGCTGTTGGCGGCGCCCACCACCAAAATCACGTCGACCAGCTTGCTCAAGTTCCTTACCGCAGATTGGCGGTTCTGTGTCGCATAGCAGATATCCCGGATATCCGGGCCTTGAATATCTGTAAATCGGGCCTGGAGGGCCGCAATGATGTCCTTGGTATCATCGACCGAGAGCGTGGTTTGGGTGATGTAGGCCACTGGCGCATCTGCCGGCAGCGTCAAGGCGTTAACCTCTTCAACGCTTTGCACGAGCAGCACAGGGCCCGGAACCTGGCCCATCGTACCCTCAACTTCGGGATGACCCGCATGTCCGATCAGGATCAGGGTGCGGCCCTTGGTGATGTAGCGCTTCCCCTGATTGTGAACTTTCGTGACCAGGGGACAGGTGGCGTTCAGCACCGGAAGGTCGCGCGCGGCGGCCTCTTCCTCGACGCTGCGGGCGACGCCATGGGCGCTGAACACGGTCACCGCCTTGGCTGGAACTTCGGACAGTTCCTCGACGAAGATCGCGCCCTTGCTCTTCAGGCTTTCGACGACGTGTTTGTTGTGCACGATCTCATGGCGCACGTAGACGGGCGGGCCGTACTTCTCCAGGGCCCGTTCCACGATCTCGATCGCACGCACCACGCCCGCGCAAAAGCCGCGTGGCTGCGCTAGAAAAACTTCCATTGGACGTCCATCACGCAAATCGCACCAATCCGCTCAATTGTGGCCGGCAGCGCCCCGTTCCCGACCAATGATGAGTTGCAATATCCGCACCATTGGTTTCGCGCATGCGCGGTAACGACACACCCGTCCGGGTTCCAGGCGCATGGAGGCGCAGCACTTTGTGTCAAAAAATCGGCCCCGAGGAAAGGCGGAATGCGCCTCGAGTTCCATCTCCGATAGCCTTGACGGTATTATGGTAGGAACGATCAAAGACGAAGGGAGCGGCATTTGTCCTCACTCCATCGTCACTTTCCCGCCTCAACTCGCCGGCTATACCGACCGTCCCGCATGATTTTGCCATTGGTCTCCCGTCGTTTGCTTCGAACCTTCCTCCGACGAGAACCACTCAAAACAGCAATAGGTTTCGCCAGGGAACTCCGATAAACAGCGGGCGTTTCCGGTTAACACCAGAAAGAATAGATGTGCTGCAGAGCGTAGTCGTCGCCGTCGTCAGGGCCTGTACCCGGTTTGCTTCCCTCGTTGTCGTCCTCGGGCTCCTTTTGGCGGTCGCGGGGGGCTATTACGCTGCGCGTCATTTCGCCATCAACACCGACATCAATTCCCTTATCTCGCAAAATCTCGATTGGCGGCAGCGCGACCAGCAGTTCGACCGCGCCTTCGACCGCGACGCGACGATTTTGGCGGTCGTGGAGGCGAAGACGCCGGAGATGGCGACTGCCGCGGCGGACGCGCTCTATACCAAGCTCAAGGACGACAAGACCAACTTCCAGTCGATGCAGCAGCTCGGCTCCGGCGAGTTCTTCGAGAGAAACGGCTTTCTGTTCCTTCCGACCGAAGAGGTCGCCAAGGCCACCGGCCAGTTCGAATCCGCGGCCCCGCTGATCGAGATCATGGCGGGCGATCCCTCGATTCGCGGCCTGACCGGCGCGCTCGAGACCGGGCTTGCCGGCGTCAAGCGGGGGCAGGTGAAGCTCGACAGCACTGAGCGGCCGTTCAATATGATCGCGCAGACCGTCGAGACCGTGCTCAACAAGGGCAATGCGACCTTCTCCTGGCGTGAGCTCGTCAGCGACGAGCCGCTGTCGGATTCGGATAAGCGCGCCTTCATCGAGTTCAAGCCGATCCTCGACTACAACGCGCTGGAGCCGGGCAAGGGCGCGACCGACGCGATCCGGAAAGCGGCGGCGGACCTCGATTTTCCGGCCAAGTACCAGGCGCAGGTTCGGCTGACAGGTCCGGTCCCGATCGCCAACGAGGAATACGCCACCGTCCAGGAAGGCGCCGTCGTGAACGGTATCGGCACCGTTGTGGTCGTGCTGTTCATTCTCTGGCTTGCGCTGCATTCGGCGAAGATCATCTTCGCGGTGTTCGTCAACCTGTTCATTGGCCTCGCGGTGACCACCGCCGCCGGCCTGATGATGGTCGGTTCGCTCAATCTGCTGTCGATCGCGTTCGCCGTGCTGTTCGTGGGTCTCGGCGTCGATTTCGGTATCCAGTACAGCGTCCGTTACCGCTCGGAGCGCTTCAAGCACGGCGATCTCTCGGGCGCGCTGGTGCTGGCCGCAAAGCGCTCCGCGGTGCCGCTGTCGCTCGCGGCGATGGCGACCGCCGCCGGCTTCCTCTGCTTCATGCCGACCGACTATAAGGGCATCTCCGAGCTCGGCCAGATCGCCGGCGTCGGCATGCTGGTGGCGTTCCTTTCCAGCATCACGGTGCTGCCCGCGCTTCTGAAGCTTCTGAACCCGCCCGGCGAGAAGGAGCCGGTCGGCTATGCCTTCCTGGCGCCGCTCGATCACTTCCTGGAGAAGCACCGCGTGGTGATCGTGGGCGGCACGCTGCTGCTCGCGCTCGGCGGTCTGCCGCTGCTCTACTTCATGAAGTTCGACTTCAACCCGATGAACCTGCGCAACCCGAACGCCGAATCGATCGCGACCTTCCTCGACCTGCGCAAGGATCCGAACACCGGCGCCAACGCCATCAACGTGATGACCACGTCCGAGGAGCAGGCGAGGCAGGTCGAGGCCAGGCTGGAGAAGGTGCCCGAAGTGCTGCGGGTGATGTCGCTCGACAGCTTCGTGCCGCAGGACCAGCAACCGAAGCTGAAGCTGATCGCGCAGGGCGCCAAGGTGCTGAACCCCGCGCTCAATCCGGACCAGATCGATGCGGCGCCGTCGGACCAGGAGAACGTCGAGTCGCTGAAATCCTCGGTCGACAATTTGCGCAGGACGGCAGGCGATGCGAAGGGCCCGGGTGCGGTCGCCTCACGCCGGCTCGCGGACGCGCTCGAGAAGCTCGCCAATGCGGATGAAGCCACGCGCAACAAGGCGCAGGACGTCTTCGTCACGCCGATGAAGATCGTGTTCAATCAGCTCAGGAACGCGCTGCAGGCCGAACCCGTCACCCTGAAGTCGCTGCCTGCCGATCTCGTCAACGCCTGGAAGAGCAAGGACGGGATCATCCGTGTCGAGGCGCTGCCCAAGGGCGACCCCAACGACAACGACACCCTGCGCAAATTCGCGGCCGCCGTGCTCGCGGCCGAGCCGACCGCGATCGGCGGACCGGTCTCCATCCTCAAATCCGGCGATACCGTGGTGAAGGCGTTCATCCACGCCGGCATTTACGCGCTGCTAGTGATCGGCCTGTTGCTGTGGATCACGCTGCGCCGGTTCGTCGACGTGTTGATGACGCTGGTGCCGCTGCTGGTCGCCGGTGCCGTGACGCTCGAGATCTGCGTGCTGATCGGCCTGCCGCTCAACTTCGCCAATATCGTCGCGTTCCCGCTGCTGCTCGGCGTCGGCGTCGCCTTCAAGATCTACTATGTCGTCGCCTGGCGCTCCGGCAGAACGAATCTGCTGCAGACCAGTCTGACACGCGCGATCTTCTTCAGCGCGCTGACGACAGCGACCGCGTTCGGCAGCCTGTGGCTGTCGAGCCATCCCGGCACATCCAGCATGGGAAAGCTGCTGGCGCTGTCGCTGGTGACGACGCTTGCCGCCGTGCTGCTGTTCCAGCCAGCCCTAATGGGTAAACCCCGCAATCTCAGGGAGTAGGCAGATGTCGCCGACAGGGTCGGCGGCACTCTTCTGACCGGGCTTGGACGCGCCAGCGCTCTTTGCAGTTCCGGGCGCAGGCGCGGTCGCACCTGTCGTGGCTCCGGCTTTTGGCGCAGCGCCGGTCGACTTCGGCGCACCCTTGATCATGGCGGGGCTGGCGGGAATCGGCGGGCTGACCCGGGTCCAGGTCTCGCCGCCGCACAGGAAGCCCAGCACGCAGCCTTTGATCTCGAGCTGGTCGGTGCCGACGGGGGTGATGGTCGCGCTGTAGAGCTGGCCGTCCTTGGCGTTATAGACCTGACCTTCCCACTGCTCGGCGCCGGACTTTTTCTTCATGTCGATCAGGGTCGGCATGCCCAGCGTCGGCCTGTTCTTTTTTGAGACATCCGGGTTGTTTTCGTCGCGGCCGCCGGGCTGCTTTTCCCAGGAAACTGCGCCCCACATGCTGCCATTGCATTGCGCGACGCGGATGTTGGCGACGCCGTCGGCGACCCGCCAGTCGCCAGTGGGATCGGCCGCGCGCGCCGTGGTCAAACAGGTGAAACCGCCAGCCAGTAATATTCCGGTGTAAATGGCCAAACGCATGATATTCCCTCGGCAGTGCAACATGGTCTAAAGCTGTGCTTGCGAAGATGGTCCGAAAAAGGGCAAAAGGCCGCACAGACCGTAATCTGCTGCGGTCCGTTTTCTGTTGACGAAGCGACCCTCAACCGAAGTATGTAGCGGATGCACAGTCCAAATCCAGACATGTCCAAGCTGTTCGCGGACCGTCAGGCCCAGCGCAGCGCCCTGCATAATCGGTATCTGAACGAGCAGTTCGTTCGGGTTCTCAAGACCATCGGTTACGATGTCGGCTTCCAGAAAGGGCAGGGACAGTACCTCTACGATCGCGATGGCGCTCGCTATCTCGACCTTCTGTCCGGATTTGGCGTGTTCGCGATCGGGCGCAATCATCCGGTGATGCGCGAGGCGCTCAAGAGCGTGCTCGATGCCGATCTGCCCAACCTCGTCCAATTCGACGTCTCCACGCTCGCCGGCGTGCTCGCCGAACGGCTTTTGAAATACGTTCCCTATCTCGACAAGGCGTTCTTTGCCAATTCCGGCGCGGAATGCGTCGAGGCGGCGATCAAGTTCGCGCGCGGCGCTACAGGGCGGCCAGGCATCGTCTATTGCGCCCACGGCTATCACGGCCTGACCTATGGCGCGCTGTCGCTGACTGGCGATCCGAACTTCCGCAGCGGTTTCGAGCCGCTGCTGCCGGGCTGCACCCCTGTTCCGTTCAATGATCTTGCCGCACTCGAGAAGGCACTGTCGTCCCGCGAGGTCGCGGCCTTCATCGTCGAACCGATTCAGGGCAAGGGCGTGAACATGCCCGCGGACGAGTTCCTGCCGGGCGCCGCCGCGCTCTGCAAGAAGTATGGCACGTTGTTCGTCGCCGACGAGATCCAGACCGGCATGGGCCGCACCGGCCGCTTCCTCGCGGTCGAGCACTGGGACGTCGAGCCCGATATGGTGCTCCTGTCGAAATCGCTGTCGGGCGGCCACGTGCCGGTCGGCGCCGTGCTGACGCGCAAGAACATCTTCGACAAGATCTTCAACCAGATGGACCGTGCGGTCGTGCACGGCTCGACCTTCTCCAAGAATGACCTCGCCATGGCCGCCGGCATCGCCACGCTTGACGTGATGGAATCGGAGAAGCTGATCGAGGCGGCCGCCAAGCGCGGCGCCGAGCTGCGGCTGGCGCTGACGCGCATGGTGCCCGGCTACGAGCTGATGAAAGAGGTGCGCGGCAAGGGGCTGATGATCGGCATCGAGTTCGGCCCGCCGAAGTCGCTGCGCCTGCGGGCGTCCTGGAACGTGCTGGAGACCGCCAACAAAGGCCTGTTCTGCCAGCTCATCACCGTGCCGCTGTTCAAGGATCACAAGATTCTGACCCAGGTCGCCGGCCACGGCAGCCACACCATCAAGCTGCTGCCGCCGCTTACCATCACCGAAGAAGACTGTAACTGGATCGAGCGCGCCTTCGACGACGTCATCGCCGGCAGCCACAAGGTCCCCGGCGCGATCTGGTCGCTCGGCAAGACGCTGGTGGACAACGCGGTACGGCGCTCGGCGTAGGATCTAGGCCCGGTCGCCGCCTAGTGTCGCAACGTGCGACCTGCTGAAGCACTCAGCCGACGGAACCTTCAAAGCAGCACTTACTTTCCCTGCGTTGACCTGACCGGGAGAGGAGTGGGCGATGCGAGTGACTGGCGGCTGTCATTGCGGTGCGATCCGCTATGAGGTGAACGGCGACATGATGGTGCACGCGCTCTGCCATTGCGCGGACTGCCGTCGCCATTCCGGGGCGCCGATGGTCGGTTGGGCGATGTATCCGCTCGAGGCGGTCAAAGTGGTGCGCGGCCAGCCGAAGATCTATCAATCATCCGAGCATGGACGACGGCACTTCTGCGCCGATTGCGGTACGGGACTCTTCTACATCAACGAAAACATGATGCCCGGCGTCATCGACATACAGAGCGGCACCTATGATGACCCCGATGCCGTTCCAGCCATGATGCACATCCAGGTCGCCGAGCGGATTCGCTGGATGGAGCGGGCTCACGAACTGCCGATCTTCGAACGGTTTCCTCCGCTCGAATAACGGCGTGCGCAGGCGCCGCACAATTATCCTTCCACATTCGCCTTCATTGCCGCCTCGAACTTGTCGACGAATTCGGCGAGCTCGTCGGCGCCGATGTCGCTGACGGCCCAGAAGTTCAGGCCGCGATTGCCCCAGCGGCGGCAGTTGAAGCCCTGCATGGTCTCGGTCTTCGGCGCGCGATACTCGGTGTTGGAGGTCTGCGACACGAACAGGTTGATGATGTGCTGCCGGCGCCGGTAGACCACCGCGCCGATCGCGCGGGCGTCGATATAGTCGAGCCGGCCGCCGACGAGCGTGAAACCTTGCGCGGTGAGATCGATCACCGGCGGGGCGACGTCGAGCTTGCCGTTGAACCACGGCTTGACCGTGTGCTGGTCGGTCGAAATCACGTCGGTGAGGTGGCCGGCCTGAAGCGAGCGAAGATGCGCGGAAACGACTTCCGAGAGGATGCGCTGCTGATCGTCCTGGCGCAGCACCACGGCAACGACCCCGCTGGCGGCGAGCGCGGAAACCGCCGAGCCCATCGCGAAGCCGCGCAGTACAGAGCGTCGGCTGGGTTGGCGTTGCGGTTTCGGCAGCGACGCCTCGATGCGCGCGCGCAAGCTCTCGGGCGCGGTGTAGCGCAGGTTGGCGTCGGCGAGCACGCGCTTCATTTCGCGTTGTGCCGCCAGTTCGGCGGCGCAAGCCGGGCAGCCTGCGATATGCGCCTCGATCTCGCGCACATGGCCGGCATCGAGCTCGTTGTCGAGCAGCGCGTGAAGCAGGACTTTTGCTTCGTCGCAGGTCATCTCGAATGCTCCTCTTCCGCCACCCAGGCTGCGCGCAGCATGGCGCGGGCTCGCGCGAGGCGGGACATGACGGTGCCGACGGGCGCACCGACGGCCTCGGCGATTTCGCGATAGGACAGGTTGTTGATCTCCCGCAGCACGAATGTTTCCTTGAACGGTTCGGCGAGCGCATCGATCAGCCTGCGGATGGCGCCGGCATCGCGGCTGCGCAGCACTTCGGTCTCCGGGCTCGTTTCGGTTTCTTGCCACATCGGCGTTTGCTCGGCGGCCCCGGGCGTATCCTCGATCGCGGCATGCGAATGCGCGCGCCGTGCATATTCGGCGTTGCAGACGTTGCGCAGGATGGCGAACAGCCAGGGCTTCATCGCCGGTCCGCGATAGCTGTCAAAGTGCTTCAGCGCACGCAGATAGCACTCCTGCACCGCATCCTCGGCGTCGGAGGCATCGCGCAGCAGATAGCGCGCGAGGGTGTAGACGTCGTCGAGATAGGGCAGCGCCGCCTCGCGGAAGCGCTGCGCCTTCTGAAAATCGTCGGTAACGGGCATCGCCTCTCGCTTTGCCTCTTGTCTTGCTTGTTGCTTCGGTTCGCGCTTCGTCTCTTGCTTCGTTTCTTCCCTGGGCCTGACGGTAGACGCGTGAGCCCGGCCGGCGTGGGACCACCGGCCGGGCAGGACGGAGATGCCGTGGTTCGAGATGTTACTCAACCTTGATCATCCCCGTCATGTGCGGGTGCAACGAACAAAAATATTTGTAGTCGCCCGCATTCGTGAAGGTGAACGAGAATTTGTCGTCGGTGTCCAAGGTCTTGGACCTGAACTTTCCGGCCGATACGACGGTGTGGGGGATGTCGTCGCGGTTGGTCCAGGTCACTGTCGTGCCGACTTTGATCTTCAGCTCGGCCGGTTGAAAGACGAAATTGTCGATATGCACCTCCATGTCGTCGGCACGGGCGGTTGTGGCAGGCAGCAGGATGGCCGCGGCCACGGCGACACCGAAGTCGCGGCGGTTAAGCGTCTTCATGACCTTGTTTCCGTCAGCTCTGCAGCGGAGTGTCGATGATGGCGAGGCGCTGATCGCCCTGCTTGAAGTTGATGCTGGCGACGCCGAGCATGGAACGCAGCCTGGCGTCCTCGACCTTCATCGGTCCGGGCGAGGAGGCGGCGCCCGGCGCCGGTTGCGGGAAGGCGGTCGACCGTGCGGTGTGGAAGGTGACGTTGCCCTCGACCTTCTGCATCACCTGGTGGATGTGGCCATTGAGCACGGTGACGGAGCCGAAGCCCTTGACGTATTCCAGCGCGCGGCCGCCATCCTCGGTGCCCCAGCCCCATTCCGGATAGACGGTCCAGAGCGGGATATGGGCGAACAGCACGATCGGCGTCGATTTCGATTTGCCGCGCAGATCGTCCTGGAGCCAGGCGAGCTGCTCGGCGCCGAGATTGCCGAGTCCGCCGGCCTTGAGGTCGACGACGTTGACGAGGCCGATGAAGTGCACGCCGCCGGCATCGAAGGAGTACCAGCCTTGGCCCTTGGTGCCGCGGCCGTAGCGTTCGCGATAGAACTTCACCTCCTCGTCGAGGAAGTCATGCTCGCCGGGTACGTAGTGCACATCGAGCTTGGTTTGCGAGATGATTCGCTCGGCATTGTCGAACTCGGCGGCCTTGGACAAGTGGGTGATGTCGCCGGTGTGGATCATGAAGGACGGCTTGTCCGGCATCGCGCTGATCTTGTTGACGGCTTCCTCCAGCGTACCAAGCGCGTTGGGATTGGCCGGCTTGTCGAAGCCGATATGGCTGTCGCTGATCTGCAAGAAGGTCATGCCGGGGTTGGTCGCGGCCTCTGCGGAATCGATGATGCCGAGCGAGCGCGGCACGCCGCCGGTGATGGTCCAGAGCACTCCGGTGCCGGCCCAGGTCATGCATTCCAGCACCTTGCGGCGGCTGACGCCGTCTTCCCCATGGTCGTGTCCGCTCATCGCGCATCTCCTCTCGCCCTGAATTGGGCTTCGGGGAGGTGATCGGGGGAGGAGCGGGTTTATTCCCCGGTGGGATGACGATTTCGTGAGGAATGTTTCGTGCCCGGACGCGGTGTGACACCGAGCGGGGGCCGGAAAGAATCATCACCGAGCAATGCTCCGCGATCCCTGTGGTTGATGCCGTCGTCCCTTCAACGATCCGCGATTCTGACCTGTGTGTCAGAAACCAACCCATTCGTCATGGAGACATTGAGCTTCATTGCGGGAAAATTAGGAACTGCCCGAGATCGACTGCATTCAAGCGTTGCCGAGGCGTAGCTAGCGATTGGTGGTCTTGGCATCCGCAAATCACAGAGGAGTCAACGATGAGGAAACTTGCGATCCTTGCGGCAGGCGCATCACTGCTTGCAGGAGCCTGCCCGAGCTATGCAGCAGACCATCTATTCACCGCCGTGGCTGCGGGCGGACTGTCAACCACCACGAGTCAACCATTCCTGAACGGCATGAATAATCCGGGGCGGCCGGGCGACGAAGTCCCAGGTCAAGGCAGCGTGTTTCAGGGCGAGGACCATACCGTCCCGGCAACGGACACGACGACCGGGGTGAAGATGCTCAAGACACCTCCGCCGGCGCTGGCCGGGACAAAGACCGTGCCCACGGGCAGCCCTTCGGTGCCCTAATCCAGCCGACTGCGATCACTTCGCATCGCGCCATAAGCGGCGCGTTCACTCTCAGTTCACCTGGTCTGATCGCGCCGCCTGCGGAATTCCCAGGGCGACAACGTTCAGCGCGGAGCGCCACAAAAGCCAATGCAGGGAGATTATCATTCGCACGGATAATCAACTGACGTCGCCCCGAAGCCTTCTGATGCGCGCAGCCTTGGGAGGCTGTGTGGTTGCAGTTGCCTATCCGTTGTGGGCTCCGGACAGCTCGCTCCCTGCTGCCGGCGGCGACCATGATGATCTGCGCTATGTCAGCATTGCCCGCGACAACATCATTCAGAACGTCACCGCTGCCGGAACGCTCGAAGCCGTTGATACCGTCGAGGTCAGCTCGCAGCTTTCGGGGCAGGTCGGCAAGCTGATGGCAGACCACAATTCCATCGTTCGGGCCGGCGAGCCCCTTGCTGCACTCGACAGCGCCACTTTCGAAGTCTCGGTCAAGGAAGCAGAAGCCGCGCTCACCGTCGCGCTCGCGCAACATGAGGAGGCCAAGGCGGCCGTCGATGGTGCGCAGGCGCACTACGATGACGCCTTGCGCGATCTTCAGGTCAAGAGCTCACTCAGCAAGAACGGCAGCGTTTCCCAACGCGACGCCGAGCGAGCGCAGACGACGGCTCGCTCTCTCGCCGCGGAATTATCCGCGGCGCAGGCGCGCGAGCAGGTGCGCGCGGCCGGTGTGATGGTTGCGCGTGCCTCGCTCGAACGGGCTCGACTTGATCTCGAACGAAGCACCGTCAAGTCGCCGATCGATGGAATAGTCATCCGGCGCAGCGTCGAGCTTGGCCAGACAGTGGCTGCAAGCCTCCAGGCCCCGACTCTCTTCACCATTGCACGGGATCTGTCGGACATGCGTGTCAATGCGTCCGTCAGCGAAGCCGACATTGGCGCGGTGCGAACTGGCCAGCGCGCACTGTTCAGCGTCGATTCCTATCCGGGCCGGACATTCGAGGGCCGCGTACTCGAGATCCGAAAGGCAGCGCGGATGGTGCAAAACGTGGTGACCTACACCGTGATGATTTCAGCCCCCAATCCAGAAGATTTGCTGCTTCCCGGGATGACGGCTGATGTTCGCATCGTGGTTCAGGAGCAACACGATGTGATGGTTGTTCCAAATGCCGCACTCAGCTTTCGGCCGGTGCGCGAGGGCACAACCGACCGCGCTCCCGGACAGGGGGTGATCTGGGTCCGTACCAAGTCCGGCCATCTGGACCACGCCACGGTTTCACTGGGCGCCACCAGCGACTCCCTGACCCAGATCGTCTCGCCGGACGTCCAAATAGGCCAGCGGGTCGCCATTGGTTACCGTAGCAAGCCATGACATCGCTCGTCGCCCTGGAGCATATCCGCAAGCAACACCGGCTCGGCAGCCAAAGCGTTCACGCGCTGTCGGACATAACCATGCAAATCGATCCGGGCGAGTTCGTTGCCGTCGTGGGCCCGTCGGGGTCAGGAAAATCCACCTTGCTTTCGATCATAGGCTGCCTCGATCGACCCTCGTCCGGAAGCTACTTTCTTCACGGTCACGATGTACTTGTGCAGTCAAGGAGCCGCTTGAGCGAGCTGCGAAACCGGCGCTTCGGCTTTGTGTTTCAGAACTTCAATCTGTTGCCGCGCCTGACCGCACTTGAGAATGTGGGGTTGCCGTTATTCTATCGGCGTGACGGGTTGCGCAATCCGATCGCAAGGGCGCGCGCTGCGCTCGATCGGGTCGGTCTCGGCAGCAGGATGCAGCACCTGCCTAGCCAGCTCTCGGGCGGTGAGCAGCAGCGTGTCGCCGTTGCGCGTGCGATTGTCAACGAACCCGACCTCCTCTTGGCCGACGAGCCGACCGGGGCACTCGATACGAGCACACGCGACACCATCCTCTCGATACTCGCCGAACTCCGGCGTGACGGCCTCACGGTCATGCTTGTAACCCACGACGCCGAGGTCGCAGGGCGCGCGCAGCGCACGATCAGGCTCCGGGACGGCGCGGTTGTCGACGACTCGAAATCCCCCGGCGCCTCCTCAACTTTGACCGTCGCGGGGTTCTGATGCGATCGCTCGGCTACGTCTATCTGGCGTTTCAGTCGATACGCGCGCACATGTTGCGCTCTGTTCTCGCCGTAACGGGCATTGTCATCGGCATTGCCGCCGTGCTGATCGTGGTCGCCGTGGCGGAGGGGGCGCGTGCCGAGATTTCGAGACAGATCAATTCCCTTGGATCGAATCTATTGCTGGTGCAGCCAGGTGCGCAAAACGCGCAAGGCGTGCGACTGCAGGCGGGCACGGTCCTGTCACTCACGACGACCGATGCGCTCGCGGTTGCTCGCGAGGTGCCCGACGTCGTCATTGCCGCGCCATTCGTCGGCGGGCAAGAGACGGTCATCGCGAGAGACTTGAACTGGTCGACCCTCGTTGCAGGCGTGACGCCGGAGTTTTTTGATGCCCGTGACTGGCGGATAGGGGAGGGGCAACTATTCAATCAGGATCAGGTTGCATCAGTCGCAAAGGTCGCGGTGATCGGACATACCATTGCCCGCGAACTGTTCCGCGGAAGTGACCCGCTCGGCCGTTTCGTCCGCATCGACCGCACGTCTTATGTCGTGATCGGAGTGCTTGCCGAGAAGGGGCAGGACTTCACCGGCCGCGACCAGGACGACGTCATCTTCATTCCTTTGTCGTCCGCAAGAATCTTCGCCACCGGACGGAGTCAGGCCAATCCGGATGCCGTGCATACAATTCTGGTGAAGACCGATTCCGCCCAGTCAATGACAACGATGGGAGGTGCGATTGCCCGCGTCCTGCGGCAGCGTCACAGGATCATGGGGCACAAGGCCGACGATTTCCGAATTCAGAATCTCATTCAGGTCGCCCAGACGCGTGACCGAGCCTATCGCCAGTTCACGTTGCTGGTGTCCACGCTTGCAGGAATCTCGCTGCTGGTCGGCGGCATCGGAGTGATGAACATCATGCTGGTATCCGTGGCCGAACGGATCAATGAAATAGGCATTCGACTGGCATTTGGTGCCCGACCGCAGGACATCCGTCGACAGTTCCTGTTGGAAGCGGTGCTCCTGTGCACGATCGGCGGTTTGTTGGGACTCATCGTTGGCTACGCAAGCGCGCGCGTCGTCCCCTCTGCGCTCGGGTGGCCCGTCGAGTTCAACGATGCGATGGCACTGATCGCGATCGCCTGCTCCAGCCTCGTCGGGACCGTCTTCGGTCTGCTGCCCGCTGAGCGGGCCGCGCGTTTGGATCCGGCCGTCGTATTGAGATCTGCATAGGAAGCCGGAGGGAGCGCAGCGAAACCGGAATTAAGCGTGCGACGGGTCCCCGGATTGCGCTGCGCTCCATCCGGGCTACGTCTCTACTTCGCGTCCTCCAAAATCATCGTCGCACCCTTCTCGGCTATCATCGCGGTCGGCGTGTTGGTGTTGCCCGAGGTGATGGTCGGCATGATCGAGGCATCGACGACGCGCAGATTGCCGAGACCGTGGAAGCGCAGGCGCTCGTCGACGACGGCCATGGGATCGTTGGCAGTGCCCATCTTCGCGGTACCGACGGGATGGAAGATGGTGGTGCCGATGTCGCCGGCGGCCTTGGCGAGCGAGGCATCGTCGTCGCCGACGGAGGGGCCGGGCAGGTACTCGCTCGGGCGATATTTGGCGAGCGCCTTCTGCTGCATCAGGCGGCGCGTGGTGCGAATCGCGTCGGCGGCGACCTGGCGGTCGTCGTCGGTCGAAAGATAATTCGGTGCGATCATCGGCTTCTCGTCTGGCGTCGCCGAGCGCAGGCGCACGGTGCCGCGCGAGGTCGGCTGCAGGTTGCAGGCGCTGACCGTGATCGCGGGGAAGCGGTGCAGGGGATCGCCGAACTTGTCGAGCGACAGCGGCTGCACGTGGAACTGGATGTTGGCGCGTGCGCGCGTCGCATCGGAGCGGGTGAAGATGCCAAGCTGCGATGGCGCCATGGTCAGTGGACCGCGGCGGCGGAAGGCGTAGTCGAGCCCCATCAGCCCGCGGCGGAATAGATTGTAATAGGTCTCGTTCAGGGTGCGCACGCCCTCGACCTTGTAGATCGCGCGCTGCTGGAGGTGGTCCTGCAAGTTGCGGCCGACACCGGGCTGGTCCATCACCACATCGATGCCGAGCGGCGAGAGCCAGTCGGCAGGGCCGATGCCGGAGCGATGCAGCACCTGGACCGAGCCGATCGCACCGGCGGAGAGGATCACCTCGCGCTTGGCGCGCGCCTCGATGATCTCGCCGTTCTGGATGAAGCGCACACCGACCGCGCGGCCCTGCTCGATGATCAGGCGATCGACCAGCACATGCTTCTCGAGCCGCAGGTTGGGACGGTTCAATGCGGGCTTGAGGAAGCCGCGGGCCGACGACCAGCGCCGGCCGCGTTTCTGGTTGACGTGGAAATAGCTCGTGCCTTCGTTGTCGCCGGTGTTGAAATCCGGAATGCGCTTGATGCCCATCTCCTCGGCCGCGTCGCCAACGGCATCGAGGACTGCCCATGACAGCCGCGGCGCCTCGATGCGCCAGCCACCGCCGACACCGTGATGCTCGCTCGCGCCGAGAAAGTGGTCCTCCAGCCGCTTGAACAGCGGCAAGACGTCGTCGTAGCCCCAGCCGGTCATGCCGAGCTGGCGCCAATGATCGTAGTCGGCAGCCTGACCGCGCATCGAGATCATGGCGTTGATTGCCGAGCAGCCGCCGATGACCTTGCCGCGCGGATAGGCCAGCAAACGGCCATTGAGGCCCGGCTCGGCCTCGGTCTTGAACATCCAGTCCGAGCGCGGATTGCCGATTGCGAAGAGATAGCCGACCGGGATGTGGAACCAGATCCAGTTGTCGTCGCCGCCGGCCTCCAGGATCAGCACGCGGTTTCCGGGGGCGGCCGAGAGCCGGTTGGCGACGATGCAGCCCGCCGTGCCGGCCCCGACGACAATGTAGTCAAACTCACCTTCGAGCCGTCTTGGCATTCTGCTTCTACCCAAACAGGCGTCATGCCGGGGCTTGTCCCGGGCATCCACGCGCCTTCCGTCCTAATAATCGGACGAAGCCGACCGGGACAAGCCCGGCCATGCCGGGCGGGCAGGGCCACCCGGCCCGCGGCAGTTGGGTGGAGCGGCGCTTGCATGGTAGACAGTCCTGTATTCCCAATTAAGAGCTTGAGATCCTCCATGCCCATCGTGAACCGTGTCGCCGACCTCCAGCCGGATATCCAGGCCTGGAGGCGGGACATCCACCAGCACCCCGAACTGCTGTATGACGTCCACCGCACTGCCGCATTCGTCGCGGACCGGCTGCGCGAGTTCGGCTGCGATGAGGTCGTGACCGGCCTCGGTCAGACCGGCGTGGTCGGTGTGATCAAGGGCAAGAGGCCGGCCGGCGAGGGGCTCAAGGCGATCGGCCTGCGCGCCGACATGGACGCCCTGCCTGTCGAGGAGCAGACCGACCTGCCTTACGCCTCCAAGAACCCCGGCAAGATGCATGCCTGCGGCCATGACGGCCACACCGCGATGCTGCTCGGTGCGGCGCGCTACCTCGCCGAGACCCGGAACTTCGCCGGCGATGCGGTGGTGATCTTCCAGCCGGCCGAGGAGGGCGGCGCCGGCGGTGCGGCCATGGTCAAGGACGGGCTGATGGAGCGGTTCGGCATCGACCAGGTCTACGGCATGCATAATGGCCCTGGTATTCCGATCGGCTCGTTCGCGATCCGGCCGGGCCCGATCATGGCGGCGACCGACGAGGTCGACATCAAGATCGAGGGCCTCGGCGGCCATGCCGCGCGCCCGCACAAATGCGTTGATTCCGTTCTGGTCGGCGCGCAACTCATCACGGCATTGCAGTCGATCGTCGCGCGCAGCGTCGATCCCCTGGAATCGGCCGTGATCTCGATCTGCGAATTCCACGCCGGCAACGCCCGCAACGTCATTCCGCAGACCGCGGAGCTGCGGGGCACCATCCGCACGCTCACCCCGGAGGTGCGCAAGCTCGTCGAGAAGCGCGTGCACGAAGTGGTGGCGGGCGTGACGCAGATCACGGGCGCCAAGATCGACCTGCACTACAAGCGCAACTATCCCGTGGTGAACAATCACGTCGCGCAGACCGAGGTGGCGACGCGTATCGCGAAGCAGGTGGCGGGCGAAGCCAACGTTCTCGAGATGCCGCCGCTGATGGGCGGCGAGGATTTTGCCTATATGCTGGAAGCGCGTCCCGGCGCCTTCATCTTCTGCGGCAATGGCGACAGCGCGGGCCTGCATCACCCCGCCTACAATTTCAACGACGAGGCGATCGTCTACGGCACGTCCTACTGGATCAAGCTGGTCGAGGAGTCGCTGCCGGCGTCGTGATCTTTTGACGACGAGTGCATCGGAAAAGGGTCCGTGCATCAACACGGGCCCTTTTGCTTTCGAGTTTATCTGATCGCTCAGAACATGCGCGAGAAGACGTAGTACAGCACGCCCGAGATGATCATCGCGGCCGGCAGGGTCAGTACCCAGGCCATGGCGATGTTGCGGATCGTGGCCCATTGCAGGCCCGAGCCGTTGGCGGCCATGGTGCCGGCGATGCCGGACGACAGCACGTGGGTGGTCGAGACCGGCAGGCCGTAAACGTCGGCAGCGGCGATGGTGGCAGCCGCCGTGATCTCGGCGCAGGCGCCTTGCGCATAGGTAAGGTGTGTCTTGCCGATCTTCTCGCCGACTGTGACCACGATGCGCTTCCAGCCGACCATGGTGCCGAGGCCGAGCGCGATGGCGACCGCGATCTTCACCCAGCCGGGGATGAACTTCGTGGCGCTGTCGAGCGAGCCCTTGTAGGCATTAAGCACAGCGACATCGTCGGCGCTAAGCTCGGCTTCCTTGTCCTTCATCAGGAAGCGCAGCGCTTCCGAGGCGAGGTACATGTCGTTGCGGGTGTTGCCGACGGCTTCCGCCGGCACTTTGGCGAGCGAGCCGTAGGTGGTGACCTGCTTTGCGATATCGCGAACCAGCACGGCGAGCGAGGGGAACGTGCCGCCGTTGATCTCGTGCGCGGCCACGTAGTTGGTCACCGCGGGCCGCGGGTTGCCGATCACGTTGTAGCCGGCAGCCTTGGATTCGATCACCTTGCTCGCTGCTTCCGAGTTCTTGCTGAACTGCTCGATCTGGTTCGCCGGCAGCGCGCGGTTGAGCGCGTAGGCGGTCGGCACGGTGCCGATCAGGATCAGCATGATCAAGCCCATGCCCTTCTGGCCGTCGTTGGAGCCATGGAAGAAGCTCACCAGCGTGCAGGTGAGGATCAAGATGCCACGGATCCACCACGGCGGCGGCTGGTCGCCCTTCGGCTCGCCGAACAAAGCGGGCGTGGCGCGCAGCAGCACGGTACGGAGGATCAGGAGAAGGCCGGCGGCGAGCGCGAAGCCGAACAGCGGCGACAGCAGCAGTGCCTTGCCGATGTTGGTAGCCTGCGTCCAGTCGACGCCCGAGGTGCCACTGCGGCCATGCAGGACCGCGTTCATGATGCCCACGCCCATGATCGAGCCGATCAGTGTGTGCGAGCTCGAGGCCGGCAGGCCGAAATACCAGGTCCCGGCGTTCCAGATGATGGCCGCGATCAGAAGCGCGAACACCATGGCGAAGCCGGCGCTGGAGCCGACCTGGAGGATCAGCTCGACCGGCAGCAGCGACACGATGCCGAATGCGACCGCGCCGGACGAGAGCAGCACGCCGAACAGGTTGAACATGCCGGACCACACGACGGCGACGTGGGCGGGCAGCGAGCGCGTGTAGATCACGGTCGCGACCGCGTTGGCGGTGTCGTGGAAGCCGTTGACGAACTCAAAGCCGAGCGCGATCAGAAGCGCGACGAAGAGCAGGAGGAAGGGCGCGATGGTCTTGACCTGCGTGCCGGTCGCATCAACGTCGACCCAAATGCTGTAGGCGACGAAGAGCAGTGCAGCGGCGATCACCCCCATGTAGATCACGCCGGTGAGGGGATGGAATCCGCGGTCAAGGTCGGGTCCCCTCCGCAAGGCTGGCTCGATGGAGCCGGGCAAAGCAACGTCACTCATTTCAAATTCTCCTGTCACAAGGCCGCGATTTTGCGCGCGGCATGTGACAGGCAGTTGAAATGACGGTGCTTCACTACCGAATCTGTTGCGATGCGGCGTGCGCTACGTCACGCTGCCCTTGCTGATTTTTCCCGGAAGCCGGCCGCGAGCCTGAGATCGCCGACGAAGCGGCGATACTCCTGTTCCTTGGCTTCGGGGTCAGGCAGCCGTAGCAGATAGGACGGATGCACCGTCACCAGCGCCTTGCGCCCATCAGGCAGCTCGATCAGCCGACCGCGGTTTTTGCCGATCGGGGTGATCTTGCCGAACACGCTCTGTGCGGCGGTCGCTCCCATCGCGACGACGAGACTGGGCTGAAGGGCTGCCAGTTCCCGCTCGTACCATTGCCGGCAGGCGCGGATCTCC
Organism: Bradyrhizobium sp. ISRA442; assembly: GCF_038085055.1. NCBI lineage: Bacteria > Pseudomonadati > Pseudomonadota > Alphaproteobacteria > Hyphomicrobiales > Nitrobacteraceae > Bradyrhizobium > Bradyrhizobium sp. ISRA442. The sequence continues at coordinate 38,044 of NZ_JALGCN010000002.1, read as the reverse complement.
GGCGTGTTCGGCTTCTGGTGCAGGCGGATTTTTCCGCGGGGCACGAATTTGAAATGTTTGACCGCGTTGGTGACATAGACCTTCTTGCGGTCGACGCCGGCCTCTTCCAGCGCGCGGTCGAGTATCTGGCCGGCAGGTCCGACGAAGGGATGGCCGGCGAGGTCTTCCTTGTCGCCGGGCTGCTCGCCGACCAGCATGATGGTGGCACTCTTTGGACCTTCGCCGAATACAGTCTGCGTCGCATCCTTGTAGAGATGGCAGGCGCGGCAATGGGCGGCTTCGTCGCGCAGCGTTTCGAGATCGTCAGCGGCGGATTTGCGTTTCATGGACGGCTCCGAGGGCGGGGTGATCCTTCCGCCGGTCCAGCGTTCGGCATCAGAGAGCAGAGGTTCAAGTATCGAAGCTTCCGACAAGTTCCTGCGGCGCTTCTTCGGCGCCTCCGGTGCGATCGGTTGGTCCGATCGGAAGTGACGGCGCCAGGTTTCCTCCAGCCGGTTTGGGGCGGGCATCTCCGTCTGGCTGATCCCTGGCGTGAACGAGATCGCGTGGCCGTCCCAGTGGGCGCAAATGTCGGGCGTGAGGATCGACCAGGGCATGTCGGCATAGCGGCGCGCAAAGAAGGGGGCTGCGAATTCGACGATGTGATGCTCCGGCACGAACCAAGCGGCGAAGTGCGTCTTGTGCTCGCGTCCGATCTCGCGGAACCGGACGACGTCGCGCATCCGCTGTACGTCGCGATGCACGCTGCCAGCCATCGCTGTTGCTATCGCGACATCGGGATCTGTCCTGGTCTCGAGCAGGTCGTGATCGCTCCGCAATCGCCACAGCAGGCGATAGAGCAGCGCAAAGCGCTCACTGTTGTGATGCAGGATCGCGACGCGTGCGAGCTCGATGAAATTGGCCGGCACGCTGAAGGTGCTGTCGGTTTCGATCGGTGGAAGGCCTGGCGCTTCGCACAGGCCGGGTGGCATCTCGTCTTTCGTGCGGCCCTGTACGCTCCACGTCACCTCAGCCGGCGCGACATGATGCAGTGCGAGCGCGCGAGCGGTTTTGCGCCAGCCGTCGAAATCGGTCTCGCTGTCGAGGGTGATGAGGTACATGGCACTTGAATCCTCTTGATTCCGCTCATGAATTTGCTGGCGCGCCAATTCGATTGACTCCAGGGGCGCCGTTAGCTTTATATTAGAACATATCATGAACAAATGAGCCAGCCGTTGGTTTTCTTTTTGAGAGCCACGGCCACCCATCAGCTAAGGAGCGGCGAGCATGAGCGGCGCACGTAGAAGCGCGCTTGCGACCTTGCGCGGCCAGATCGAACGCATCGAGACGGCAGTGGCCGCGCATCATCGCGATTGCGTGGCGCTGGGCCACAGCGAGGCCGATAGCGCCTTGCAGGGCGGACTCGCCCGCGCGGCAATCCACGAGGTGTTTTGCGAGGGGCGCCAGGGCACGGCCGCGACGGGTTTCGTCACCGGGCTTGCGGGCCGCGTGACCGCGCGCCGGCCGCTGTTGTGGGTGCGGCAGGATTTTTCGGACATGGAGGCGGGCGCGCTGTCGATGAGCGGGCTCGCCGAGCTCGGCCTCGATCCGCGTCGCGTAGTGATAGTGCGCGCCGCCGATGTCGAGACCGCATTGCGCATGTCAGCCGACGCGCTCGCCTGCGATGCGCTCGGCGCCGTCGTGCTCGAGCTCTGGGGCGAGACGCGACAGTTCGATCTCGTGGCGAGCCGCAAGCTGACGCTCACTGCAAAAGCCTCGGGCGTGACCGGGTTCTTGCTGCGGATGGCGGCGCAGCCACTGCCCTCGACCGCGGAGACGCGATGGATGCTGCGCGCGGCGCCTTCGCCGCCGGGGCCGGCTTCAATGCCTGCGGCGCCTTGGAGTGCCTGGGGCGCGCCGCGCTTCGATGCCGAGCTCTTGCGCAATCGTCATGGCCCGTGTGGCCGGTGGATCATGGAATGGAAATGTGATGAGTGCCTGTTCAGTGAACCGTCGGCGTATTCTCAGCCTGTGGCTGCCGCGCCTGCCCATCGACCGGATCAAGCGGTTCTTCGGCAACGTCGGGCTGGATAAAAACAATGAGCCCAGCATCGTCGTTGCCAAGGACAATAACGCGCTGGTGATCCACGCGCTCGATGAGGCCGCCGAGCGCCTCGGCCTGCACATCGGCCTGCCCTTGGCGAATGCGCGGGCGATGTGTCCGGACCTGAAAGTGTTCGACGCGGATATCGCGGCCGATGCAAAGACGCTCAGCGATATCGCCGACTGGTGCGACCGCTTCACGCCGCTGGTGGCGCTCGATCCGCCGCATGGGCTGTTCCTGGACATCACCGGCTGCGCGCATTTGTTCGGCGGCGAGGCTGCACTGCTGCAGACGCTGGTCCGTGCGCTCGCGCGGCAGGGCTTTGCCGTCAGCGCGGCGATCGCCGGCACCTCGGTCTGCGCGCGCACGCTGACGCGGCAGGCATCTGGTACCATCGTCGCCGATGGCGGAGAGGCGGAGGCGGTCAGTCGGCTTCCGGTGTCTGCGCTTGGTGCGGTTGATGCCATCACCGTCGGTCTGCGCCGCGCGGGACTGAAGACCATCGGCGATGTCGCCTCGCGCGAGCCGCACGAGATCACCGCGCGGTTCGGCGCCCGGTTCTCCATGCTGCTCGCGCATGCGGTGGGACAGGGCGATGCGCCGATCAGTCCGCGCAAGCCGCTCCCCGATTACATCGTGGAGAAACGTTTTGCCGAGCCGATCGCGACCGACACCATGATCGCGATGACGCTGTCGCGGCTCGCAGACACGCTCGTGGCCTCCATGGAGAAGCAGGGCAAGGGCGCGCGGCGGCTAGAGGCCGCCTTCTTCCGCACCGACGGTGTGGTGCGCACGATCATGGTCGAGACCGGGCGGCCGGTGACGCGAGGCGCCATCATCGATCGGCTGTTTCGCGAGCGGCTCGATGCGCTCGCCGATCCCCTCGATCCCGGTTTCGGCTTCGACATGGTGCGGCTGTCGGCGAGCCGCACCGAGATCGTGGTGCAGGAGCAGCGCGATCTCGACGCCCATGTTCACGACAATGACGAGCTCGCCGCGCTGATCGACCGCATCGCCGCGCGCATCGGGGGAAAACGCGTCGTCGTGCACCTGCCGCAAGACACCCATATCCCCGAGCGCGCGGTGCTGGCTGCGCCCGCGCAGCACCATCTCGCCGCGGCCATGCAGGCCGAATGGCCGGCGCGCATCGAGAGCGAGCCGCCGCTGCGTCCGCTCAGGCTGTTCGACAAGCCGGAGCCGATCAAGGTGCCGTTCGCAACCGTGCCCGACGGCGCGCCACATCAATTCACCTGGCGGCGCGCGTTGCATGCGGTGGTGCGGGTGGAAGGGCCCGAGCGCATCGCCATGGAATGGTGGCGGCAGGACGGCAAGCAGCTCACGCGGGACTATTTTCGCGTGGAAGATGCCGAAGGCCTGCGCTTCTGGATCTTTCGCGACGGTCTCTACGACAGCGAGCTCATGGACGAGGAGGGTAAGCCCGTTCCCGCCAACTGGTATGTGCACGGGCTCTTCGCATGAACACGTCAGCCTATGCCGAGATCGGCATCACCACCAATTTCTCCTTCCTGCGCGGCGGCTCGGATCCGCGCGCCTATGTGCATCAGGCCAGCATCTTAGGTATTCCCGTGATCGGCCTTGCCGATCACAACACGCTCGCCGGTGTGGTGCGGGCCTATAAGGAGCTCGACAATGCCGAGGTGCTGCACAAGCCGAAACTCCTGATCGGTGCGCGTATCGTCTTCATCGATGGTACGCCGGACATCCTGGTCTATCCGCGTGACCGCGCGGCCTATGGCCGGCTGTGCCAGCTCCTCACCAGGGGTAAGCGCGGCGATGAGGTCACGCGGATCGAGAAAGGCGAGTGCCATCTCTTCTTCGATGATCTTCTGGAATATGCCGAAGGCCAGCTCCTGGTCCTGGCACTGCCGCATCGCTTCGAGCCGGGACAAGCGCTGGACGTTCTCGCCAAGCTCAAGGCGAGCCGCGCCGAAGACGTGTGGCTGGCGGCGAGCCTGCTCTATCGCGGCGACGACCGGCGACGCCTCGCGCGGCTCGATGATCTCGCAGCGAAAGCCAACGTGCCGCTGCTCGCGACCAACGAGGTGCTCTATCACCATCCCGCGCGCCGTCCCCTGCAGGACGTGCTGACCTGCATCCGGGAAAAGACCACGATCGAGGCGGTCGGGAGGAAGCTGGAGGCCAATGCCGAGCGGTTTCTGAAGACGCCCAGAGAAATGGCACGGCTGTTCCGCGACTTCCCCGATGCTCTCGCAGAGACCATGCGCTTTGCGAACAAAATCGACTTCTCGCTCGACCAGCTCAAATACCAGTATCCGGACGAACCGGTGCCGCCGGGCAAGACCGCGCAAGAGCATCTGGAGGACCTGACCTGGGCGGGCGTGCAGAAATATTTCGGTGGCAACATTGATGACAAGCTGCGCGCCACGCTGAAGAAAGAGCTCGCACTGATCGCCGAGCTGAAATACGCGCATTATTTCCTCACCGTGCACGACATCGTGCACTACGCGCGCAGCCAGAACATTTTATGCCAAGGGCGCGGCTCGGCGGCGAATTCGGCCGTGTGCTACGTGCTCGGAATCACCTCGGTCGACCCGACCAAGGTTGATCTCTTGTTCGAGCGCTTCATCTCCAAGGAGCGGCTGGAGCCGCCGGACATCGACGTCGATTTCGAACATTCGCGGCGTGAGGAGGTGATGCAATATGTCTATCGCCGCTATGGTCGCCACCGCGCCGCGATCATCGCCACCGTCATCCATTATCGTCCGCGCAGCGCCATTCGCGACGTCGGCAAGGCGCTGGGTCTGACCGAGGACGTCACCGCCGCGCTTGCCGACACCGTCTGGGGAAGCTGGGGCAAGGGCCTCAACGATATGCAGGTCAAGCAGGCCGGTCTCGATCCCAACAATCCCATGATCAGCCTCGCGGTCGAGCTTGCGACCGAGCTGATCGAATTCCCGCGCCATCTCTCCCAGCATGTCGGCGGCTATGTACTGACGCAAGACCGGCTCGACACCTATGTGCCGATCGGCAATGCCGCGATGGACGACCGCACCTTCATCGAATGGGACAAGGACGACGTCGATGCGCTCAACATGATGAAGGTCGATGTGCTGGCGCTGGGCATGCTGACCTGCATCCGCAAATGCTTTGACCTGATCGACAAGCACAAGGGCGAGCGCTGGGTTCTGGCGAGCGTCCCGCAGGACGATAAAAATGTCTACGACATGCTATGTCGTGGAGAATCTCTCGGCGTATTCCAGGTCGAAAGCCGCGCGCAGATGAACATGCTGCCGCGTCTGAAGCCGCGCGAATTCTACGATCTCGTCATCGAAGTCGCGATCGTGCGCCCGGGGCCGATTCAGGGCGACATGGTGCATCCTTACTTGCGGCGGCGGAACGGTCAGGAGAAGGTGACCTATCCTTCCCCATCGCCCGAGCATGGTCCCGCGGACGAACTTTACAAGGTGCTGCACAAGACGAAGGGCGTCCCCTTGTTCCAGGAGCAGGCGATGCGCATCGCAATCGAGGCAGCGAAATTCACGTCCGAGGAAGCCAACGGCTTGCGCCGTTCGATGGCGACCTTCCGCAATGTCGGCACCATCGGCAAATACGAGGATAAGCTGATCGGCAACATGGTCGCGCGCGGCTACGATCCCGACTTTGCCAGGAGTTGTTTTGACCAGATCAAGGGTTTTGGCTCCTACGGCTTCCCGGAAAGCCATGCCGCAAGCTTCGCGCAGCTCGTCTACATTTCCTCCTGGCTGAAGCATTATCACCCCGACGCATTCTGCTGCGGCTTGTTGAACTCGCAGCCGATGGGCTTCTATGCGCCGGCACAGATCGTCGGTGACGCCCGCAAGAACGGCGTCGAGGTACGTGACATCGACGTCTCCTACAGCTTCGCGCAGAACACGCTGGAGAACACGGACGACAAATACTGCGCCGTGCGCCTGGGCTTCCGCCAGATCGATGGGTTTCATTGGCTGGATGAAGATGAGGAGAGGCTGAAGCATTCTCAGATGTCATTCCGGGGCGCGCCACTTGGCGCGAGCCCGGAATCCATCGAGCAGCATATTCCTGGCGGAATGGATTCCGGGTTCGTCGCTGACGCGACGCCCCCATTGCGCACTTGCGCAATGTGGAATGACAATGTAGAGCGGGCGATAGACTGGGCCGACCGCATCGTCGCCGCCCGCAACCGCCGTCCCTTCACTTCGCTCGAAGACTTCGCCCGCGACACCGGCCTCCCCAAGCGCGCGCTGATCCTGCTCGCCGATGCCGATGCGTTCCGCTCGCTCGGGCTCGACCGTCGCGAGGCGCTGTGGCAGGTGCGGCGCCTGCCTGACGATGTGCCGCTGCCGTTGTTCGAGGCGGCTACCGCGCGCGAGCAGGCGGACGAAGGCGCAAGACCGCTGCCGGTGATGCCGCGCGCCGAGCAGGTGGTTGCGGACTACCAGACCATCCGCCTGTCGCTGAAGGGCCACCCGATGGAATTTTTGCGCGAGATGTTCACGCGCGAGCGCGTAGTGGCCTGCAAGGACGTCAGTCATGAGAACGAGCGGCGCCGCGTCCGCTGCGCCGGTGTGGTGCTGGTCCGGCAGCGGCCGGGCAGTGCCAGCGGCGTCGTCTTCATGACGCTGGAGGACGAAACCGGCATCGCCAATGTCGTGGTGTGGCCCAAGATCATGGAGCGATACCGGAAGGAGGTGATGGGTGCGCGCCTCATCCTGGTCGAGGGTTATATCCAGAGCAGCCCCGAAAAGGTGACGCATCTCATCGCGCAGCGCATGATCGACCGCTCGCGCGATCTGATCGGGCTTGCGAATGACGTGTTAAGCCGCAAGCATCCGGTGCCGGCCGGCGCCGCCCTGATCGAGCCCCTCAACGACGACCGCCGCGATCACGCCGATAGCCCGGCGCAAAAAATCCGTCACCCCCGCGACGTCCGCATCCTGCCGCCGTCGCGGGATTTTCATTGAGGCTGTCACGCAGAATGTTGCCACACCGTCATTGCGAGCGCAGCGAGCAATCCAGAATCTTTCCGTGGAGATAGTCTGGATTGCTTCGCTGCGCTCGCAATGACGAGATTGTTGAGGCGATTGCGGGCCACATTCTCAGTCGTCATACCCCGCGAAAGCGGGGTATCCAGTACGCCGCGGTATCTCTGCGAAGCTACAGCCGCCTCTGGAATACTGGATCGTCCGATCAAGTCGGACGATGACGGAGTGCCTTCCTAAAAATTCACCCGGTTCGAGATCCCGCCATCGACGACAAGATTGGAGCCCGTGGTGAACGACGACACCGGACTTGCCAGAAACACCGCCGCGCTCGCGATTTCCTGCGGCGTCGCCATGCGTCCCGTTGGATTGCGGGACAGCGCATCTTCGTAGCGCGTGGGCATGTTCTGCTCGACCATGTTCCAGACGCCGCCCTTGAAATAGACGGTGCCCGGCGACACCACATTGACGCGGATCTTCTTCTTTGCGTATTGCCGCGCCAGTCCCTTGGCCATGTGGATCAGCGCCGCCTTGACCGGGCCGTAGGAGCTTGCCTGGTCGGCCTGCGCCGCCGAGATCGAAGAGATGATGACGAAAGCGGCATCGCCGCTCTTTTCGCCGCTTGCCTCGAGGAACGGCCGCGCGGCGTCGAACGCATGCACGGCGCCGAGCACGTCGAGCCGGAAATTCTGCTCCCATGACGCGGCATCCGCTCCTTGCGCCATCGCGCCGGCATTGGAGAACAGCATGTCGATGCCGCCGAGTTCTTTTGCGACGCCCTCGATCCAGGATTTCAGCGCCGCGCCATCGGTGACGTCGACCGGGCTGCCGGTCGCGCGAATCCCGCTCGCCTTCAACTCGGCGACGGTGGTGGCAACCTGATCCGCATTGCGCGCGCACACCGCGACATCAGCACCTTCACCGGCAAGCGTCGCCGCAATCGCCCGCCCGATGCCGCGCGTGCCACCCAGCACGACGGCGGTTTTTCCTTTGAGACCGAGATCCATTGTTGGTTTTCCTTCTTGTTGTTGGCCGCGAGCAATCTAACCGCGATGAAACGCGGAGCCTCGCCAATGTCGTCCTGGCGAAAGCCAGGACCCATTACCATGAACGCGCGTTGTTGCGTGATGCTGTGGCCAGGGCGCGTCTAACAACGTTCGACCGGGGTAATGGGTCCTGGCTTTCGCCAGGACGACATCGCGTCTGCGGTTGATTGCGTCGCTCACATCGAACGCCCTCACTCCGGCGCGGCGCCCACCGGCGGGCCGCCGGGTGGGCGGTGCAGGAAGGTCAGCGATACGTAGGCGCCGACCCATGAGCCGATCGCTGCGAAACCGACATAGAAGGCATTTTCGGTGTAGCTGATCACCGCGTAAGACGAGAGCAGGTACCAGACCGCGCTCCAGGTCGCGGCGGGCACGCGCTTGCGCGCGACGACGGCGGAGGTGAACATCACATACACCGCGTCGGTTGCTGCCGTCGCGACCAACACGGCACCCGCAGTGAGGGGATCGATGGCGACCATTGCAGTCCTTTCCGTGCTAATGGGATGGTCGGCAAAACTAAAGGGAGAGCAACGGCCATGCAAAGCCCCGCCGGTATCCTCAGGGACATCTGGACCTCCGTCGGCGGCGAGGTGTCCGCGCTCGAACGCGTGCGCCTGACAGGCGAGGAGCCGCAAATCCCGTCCTCGTTTCGTGTCGCGGCCGCAGGCCAGGCCAGCGTTGCGGCCGCGGGTCTTGCCGCGGCGGAAATCTGGCGACTGCGCAGCGGCGAGGCACAGGACGTTTGCGTCGACATGCGCCACGCCGTCGTCGAATGCCGTTCCGAGCGCTACTTGCGCGTCGACGACAAGCCACCGCCGCCCGCCTGGGACGCGATCGCCGGAGTCTACAAGACCGGCGACAACCGCTTCGTCCGCTGCCACACCAACTTCCCGCATCACCGTGAGGCCGTCTGCAAGGTGCTGGCCTGCGAGCCTCAGCGCGAGAAGGTGCAGTCCGCGCTGGTGCAGTGGAAGGGCGAGGATTTCGAGACCGCGACGTACGCTGCCGGCGGGGTCGTCGCCTTGATGCGATCCTACGAAGAATGGTCGGCGCTGCCGCAGGCGCGCGCGCTCGCCGAACTGCCGCTGGTCTCGATCGAGAAGATCGGTGACGCGCCGCCAAAACCCTGGCCCAAGGGGTTATCGAAGAGCGACCGCCCACTGTCCGGCCTTCGCGTGCTCGATCTTTCCCGCGTGATCGCGGGCCCTGTCGCAGGCCGCACGCTCGCGGCACACGGTGCAGACGTGCTCCTGATCTCGGGACCCGAACTGCCGGCGATCCCCTGGCTCACCATCGATACCGGGCGCGGCAAGCTCACCACGTTCGTCGAACTGAAGAGTGAGACGGGGCGGGCGCAATTGCGCGAGCTTCTGAAAGACGCCGACATCTTCTCGCAAGGCTATCGCCCGCGCGCGCTCGCCGCGCTCGGCTTTTCACCGCAGGACGCAGCCAAGATCAATCCCGGCATCGTCTATGTGACGCTGTCGGCTTACGGCCATGCCGGCCCGTGGGCCGAGCGGCGCGGCTTCGACTCGTTGGTGCAGACCACGACCGGCTTCAACCATGCCGAGGGCCAGGCGGCCGGCATTGACGGGCCGAAGGAATTACCGGCGCAGATGCTCGATCATGCCACCGGCTACCTGATGGCGTTCGGCGCGATGATGGCCAAGGTCCGCCAGGCGCGCGAAGGCGGAAGCTGGCACGTTAGCGTATCGTTGGCGCAAACCGGACGCTGGCTGTGGAATCTCGGACGGCTCGAAGGTGGGCTAAACACCCCGGAGATTCCGGGGGATGCCGTACATCTGGCGTTCATCGAAACCATGCCATCTGGCTTCGGCACACTGCAGGCGGTGCGCCATTCGGCGCTGCTGTCGAAAACGCCGGCACAATGGAGTCGTCCGGCGATGCCGCTCGGCAGCCATCCGGCACTGTGGCCGGCTCGTAGCTGACACCAAGCTGACGTAAGCGCTCACGTGGCAGAATTTTAACGCAAACCGAAAGGCGACCTGCGTTTTTTGGTTGTTTGAAATCCCAATTCGGCACTATTAGCGCAACCGATGACGCGGTCATTTGCCGATATCATCGCAGACATGACCGGGCCCCATGGTAGTTGAAAATACCAAGCGATTGCAGGTGCTTACAAAGCAACGGGTGATCACATCCGTAGTTTTACTGTTACTTGCCGGAGCCGGCGTCTATGGCTTCGTCTTTGTAGGGGCCAAGGAGAAGAATCACTCCGAAATCTCCAGCCAGTCGCGCAGGAACGCCCAGAATTTCACGCCGACCCCGTCCGAATGGGCGACGCTTACAATGGAGCCGGTCAAGGCCAAGACCTTCCGCGCCGAATATGTCACCGAAGGCAAGGTCGCAGTCGACGAGGATCGCTCGACGCCGGTGTTCTCGCCCTATGCGGGCCGCGTAACCAAGCTGCTGGTGAAGCCCGGCGAGAGCGTCAAGCAAGGTCAACCGCTGTTCACGATCGAGGCCGCCGACACCGTGCAGGCCCAGAACGATTTCATCTCGGCGATGACCTCGCAGAACAAGGCGAAGTCGGCGCTCGAGCTCGCCGACATCCAGTACAAGCGCGCCAAGGATCTGTACGAAGGACACGCCGTTCCGCTGAAAGATTACCAGCAGGCCGAGACCAACCAGATCCAGGCGCAGAACGACATGCGCTCGTCGGTGACGGCGCTGGAAGCCGCACGGAACAAGCTGCACATCCTCGGCTTCAGCGATGAGGCGATCAAGGCGTTCCAGGACAAGGGCAGCATCAATCCGGAGATCACGATCTATTCGCCGCTGTCAGGCACGGTCGTGCAGCGAAAAATCGGTCCCGGCCAGTATGTCAACTCCGGCGCCAGCGATCCGGTCTTCGTGATCGGCGACCTTTCCACGGTCTGGCTCACCGCCTTCGTGCGCGAGAGCGATGCGGCCTCCGTCTGCATCGGGCAGGACATCAGCGTCAACGTGATGGCGCTGCCGGGCCGCCCGCTGACCGCCAAGATCAACTACGTCGCCGCGGCGATCGATCCCAGCACCCGCCGCCTGCTGGTGCGCGCCACCATCGAGAACAAGGACGGCCTGCTCAAGCCCGAGATGTTCGCCAACGTCACGATCTATTCGGCAGGCGACCGCGCCGCGCCCGCGGTGCCGAAGCAGGCGCTGATCTATGAGGGCGACCAGGTGCGCATCTGGGTCGCGCGCGACGACAAGTCGGTCGAGCTGCGCCACATCAAGATCGGTCTCGTCAATGGCGACCTCGTCGAGGTCACCAGCAACCTCAAGCCCGGCGAGCAGATCATCACCAAGGGCAGCCTGTTCATCGACCGCGCGGCGTCCGGTAGCTGATCGACGACCCCAGCATAACGAAGACCTGAATGGATCGCCTCGTCGCCTTTGCCGTCAACCGGCGCTTCCTGATGGTCGGCATGTTCGTCGCCGTGCTGATCGGCGGCCTGATTGCGTTCAACCAGCTCAACATCGAGGCCTATCCCGATCCGACCCCGCCGATGGTCGATGTGGTGACCCAGAGCCCGGGCCTGTCGGCAGAGGAGATCGAGCGCTACATCACGATTCCGATCGAGACCCAGGTGGCGGGTCTGAAAAATCTCACGACCATCCGCACCATTTCGCTCTATGGCCTGTCCGACATCAAGCTGCAGTTCTCCTTCGCCTACACCTATGACGAGGCGCTGCAGCAGGTCCTGAACCGGTTGGCGCAGCTCGCGCCCTTGCCCGGCAACGTGCAGCCGCAGATCTCGCCCTTGAGCCCGATCGGCGAAATCTTCCGCTATCGCCTTGTCGGTCCGCCGAACTACAGCGTGCTCGATCTCAAGACCATCCAGGACTGGATCCTGCAGCGCCGCTTCCGCGCCGTGCCGGGCGTGATCGACGTGACGGGGTGGGGCGGCAAGACCAAGACCTACGAAATGCAGGTCGACTTCAACAAGCTGATCGCCAATGGGCTCACGCTACCGCAGGTGCTCCAGGCGGTGAGCAACTCCAACGTCAATGTTGGCGGCAATACCGTCAACATCGGTTCGCAGTCGGCCGTGGTGCGAGGCGTCGGCCTGATCCGTTCCATCGACGATCTCGCCAACACCATGATCGCGCAGACCGCGGGCAATCCGGTGCTGGTCAAGGACGTCGCGACCGTGACCGTCGGCGAGAAGCCGCGGCTCGGCATCGCCGGGCTCGACGATGCAGACGACATCGTACAAGGCATCGTCTTGATGCGCCGCGGCGAGCAAAGCACACCGACCATCAAGCGCGTCGAACAGCTCGTTCAACAGATCAACAACTCCTCCATCCTGCCGCCCGGCGTGCACATCGAGCGCATCTACGACCGCAAGGACCTGATCGACCTCACCACTCATACCGTGCTGCACAACATGGTGGTCGGCATTTTGCTGATCGTGCTGCTGCAGTGGATATTCTTAGGCGATCTGCGCAGCGCGCTGATCGTCGGCGCCACCATTCCGTTCGCGCTGTTCTTCGCCGTGATCATCCTGGTGCTGCGCGGGGAATCGGCGAACCTGCTATCGGTCGGCGCGATCGACTTCGGCCTGATCGTGGACGCCACCGTCATCATGGTGGAGGCGATCTTCCGCCGCCTGACTCAGACCACGCCGCTCACCGAGTTCGAGCAGGTCTCGAACGAGACGCTGTTCGGCATGAAGAGCCATGCGATCCTCAGCGCCGCGGCCGACGTGTCGCGCTCGATCTTCTTTGCCGCTGCCATCATCATCGCGGCCTTCCTGCCGCTGTTCACGCTCTCCGGCGTCGAGGGCAACATCTTCGGGCCGATGGCGCGCACCTATGCCTATGCTCTCGCCGGCGGGCTGCTCGCGACCTTCACGGTGACGCCGGCGCTATCCGCAATCATTCTGCCGGCGCATGTCGAGGAAACCGAAACCAAGGTCATGCTGATCCTGCACCGGATCTATTCGCCGGTGCTGCATTGGGCGGTCGCCAATCGTAACATCGTGCTCGGCGGTGCAGTCGGCATCGTCGTGATGACGCTGGCGCTCAGCCGGCTGCTCGGCCTCGAATTCCTGCCGAAGCTGGAGGAGGGCAATCTCTGGATCCGAGCCACGCTGCCGCCGACCATCTCGCTCCAGGAAGGCAACACCTACGTCAACGAGATGCGCAAGCTGATCCGCAGCCGGCCTGAGGTCGAGTCCGTGGTGTCGCAGCACGGCCGCCCCGATGACGGTACCGACGCGGCCGGCTTCTTCAACGCCGAGTTCTTCGCGCCGCTCAAGCCCGCGAGCGAATGGCCGGGCACGCATGACAAGGAAGAGCTGACCGCGCAATTGCTCAAGCAGCTCGACGATCGCTTCCCCGGCGTCGAGTTCAATTTCTCGCAATATCTCCAGGACAACGTTTCCGAGGCCGTCTCCGGCGTGAAGGGCGAGAACTCGATCAAGCTGTTCGGCAGCGATCTCCAGGCGCTGACAGACACCGCCAACAAGATCAAATCGGTGCTGGCGACCGTGCAGGGCGTCACCGACCTTGCGGTGTTCACCTCGCTCGGACAGCCGACCATTCAGATCGACATCAACCGTGCCAAGGCCGCACGCTACGGCCTTGCGCCCGGCGACATCAATGCGACCATCAAGGTCGCGATCGGCGGCGATACCGCGGGCGATCTCTACGAGCCCGGCTCGGACCGCCACTTCCCGATCATCGTCCGCCTCGCGCCGGAATACCGCAAGAGCGCCGAGGCGATCCAGAATTTGCGCATCGGCGCGCCCGGGCCGAACGGCACCATCACGCAGATCCCCCTGAGCGAGGTCGCGACCATCAGCCTCGTCTCCGGCGCCGCTTACATCTATCGCGAGCAGCAGGAGCGTTACCTGCCGATCAAGTTCTCGGTGCGTGAGCGCGACCTCGGCAGCGCGATCCGAGAAGCGCAGCAGAAGATCGCCGACCAGGTGCAGTTGCCGCCGGGCTCGCACATGGAGTGGGTCGGTGAGTACGGCAACCTCCAGGACGCGATCCGGCGGCTGTCCATCGTGGTGCCGATTTCGCTGGCGCTAATCGCCATCCTGCTCTGGTTCAATTTCGGCTCGATGACAGAAACACTGCTCGCCATGAGCGTGATCCCGATGGCGATTTTCGGCGGCGTGCTCGGCCTCGTCATCACCGGCACTCCCTTCAGCGTCTCCGCGGCGATCGGCTTCATCGCGCTGTTCGGCATCGCCGTGATGGACGGCATCATCATCATCTCGCAGTTCAACCAGCTCATCGAGGAGGGAATCGACCGGATGACCGCGGTGATCCGGACCGGCGAATTGCAGCTCCGCCCCGTGCTGATGACCTGCGTGGTTGCAGGCGTCGGGCTGTTGCCCGCGGCGCTCTCGCAAGGCATCGGTTCGCAGGTGCAGAAGCCGCTGGCGGTCGTCGTCGTCACCGGCATGATGCTGGCGCCGGTCGTCATCCTGGTGACGTTGCCGGTCCTGATCTCCTTCTTCTCGCGTCGCGCGCGCTGAGAGCCTCAGAACCCGTAGAGCCGCGCCGGATTGTCGACCAGGATTTTCTTGCGCACATCGGCATCCGGCGCCCAGACCGGAAGCTGGTTGAGCAAGCGGCCGTCGTCGATCTGGTAGAGCGGCGCGATGTCGGTGGCCTTGCGCCCCTCGACATGGCTCGAATCCGGATGCGGCCAGTCGGTGCCCCAGACGATGCGGTCCGGATTGGCCGCGATCAGCGCGCGCGCATAGGGCACCATGTCCTGATAGTCGGGCGCGAGCTTTGACGAACGATAGGCTCCGGAAATCTTCACATAGGCCTTGCCGGATTTGACGAGCGCGATCAGGTCGGCAAATCCCGGCTGCTCCAGCCCGAGCGAGGCCTCAAGGCCGCCGAAATGGTCGAACACGGCCGGCACGGGTGCCGCAAGCACGAGATCCTTGATCGCCGAGATCATCGGCAGCGTCGTGTAGAGCTGCACGTGCCAGCCGCGCGCCTTCATGCGCTCGACCGCCGCGGTGAAGCGGGTACGTCCGACATTGGGATCGCTGATGCCGCCGGTGGCGAGATTGATGCGGATGCCGCGGAAGCCGTCCTGCTGCATCGTATCGAGCTGGGCCTCCGTCGTCTTGTCGTCGATCACCGCGACCCCGCGCGCGGTCGCGCCGCGCGCCTTCATGCCGAACAGGGTGGAGGAGTTGTCGGTGCCGTAGACGCTCGGCGTCACGATCACCACGCGCTCGATATGCAGCGCCTTGTGCAGCGCCGCCATCTCCTCCGGAGAGGCCGGCTCCGGCGTATAGACGCGCCCTGCAAAGAACGGAAACTTCTCGGGATCGCCGTGGATATGGGTGTGGCAGTCGCACGCGTGGGCCGGGACATCGAAATTGACCGGCGTCGCGGGCTGCGCTGCCTTGGCGTGGGCTTTGCTGGTCATGGCTACTCCTGCGGCAAGGGAGGCAAGCAGGACGCTGCGTCGGTTGAGCATGGTTTCTCTCCCCGCTTATTGTTCTGATCGAGGGAGAATATCACGTCCGCCGGCGGCGCCTTCGTCCAGCGGCCGCATGGCTGGTGAGCGTTGCAGGGAGTTTCTTCAGGGCTGGCCGGCGGGATTGGGGGCCGGACGCCGGAGGCGGATATGTCGCGAGCGATCACTGCCCCGACGGCGTGCGCAGGCCGTGCCAGGCGTCGCGGACCTGGTGATAGTGCACTTCGGGCAGATAGTCCGGCGTGTTCAGGTTCAACGTCTTGACGTCGAGATGCCCGATGGCGCTGAGCAGCGTGTAGGACGCGATGACGCGGTCGCGCAGCGCGCCGATCAGGCGTGCCTTGGCCTGGATCAGGTCGGCCTGCGAGTTCAGCACGTCCACCGTCGTGCGCTGTCCGCCGGCCGCCTCGCGCTGCACGCCTTGCAGGGCGACCGTGGCTGCCTTCACTTCGGACTCGGAAGCAGAGACTGCGATCTTGGCGCCCTCATTGGCAACCCAGGCGCTGACCGCGGCGGTGCGCGCCTGGTTGCGGACTTGGTCGAGCACGAGCCGGCTCTGCGCCGTGACTTCCTTGGCCTGCCGGGTTTGCGAGGCGGCCTGGCCGCCGTCGTAGATCGGGGCGGTGACGTTGGCGACGATCGAGGCCTGGTCGGTGCCGAAGGTGCCGAGCGTCGGGTCGCTGTCGCGGCTGCGGCTGACGCTGCCCTGGACGCTGGCGCTGGGCAGCAGCGCGCCTTCGGCCACGCGGATGTTGGTCGAGGCGACGTCGACGTCGAAACCGGCGGCCATCACCGCCGGATGCTCGCGGATCGCCATCGCCATCGAATCCTCCCGGCTCTTCGGCAGATAGCGATCGACGACCTCGGCGGGGCGAAGCTGCGCGGGCGGATTGCCGATCACCTGCGCATAGGTCGCCTGGCTCACCGCAAGCGCGACTTCGGCGGCGTTGAGATCGGCGAGCCCGCGGTTGAGGCGGGCCTCCGCCTGCGCGGTGTCGGTCGGGGTGACGTCTCCGGCGTTGAGGCGTCGCTGGGTGACAGCGAGCGTCTCGCGCAGGAAGGCGACGTTGGAGCGTTGGGCTTCGACCAACGACTGGTTGGCAAGCACGTTGGTGTAGGCCGTGACCGCGTCGAGCAGCACGCCCTGTCCGACATTGCGCAGTGCCTCGCGGCCAGACTGCACCTGGAGCTCGGCGACCCGCACGCTGTTGGCGGTCCGGAAGCCGTTGAACAGGGTCTGCGTCACGGTGACGCCGATGGTCCAGGGCTTCAGCGTCGCGGTCTGGATGGTGTTGTTGGGCAGCAGGTCTCGTACCGCTTGCAGGCCGGCGCTCAGGCTCGCCACGATCTGCGGCCGGTAGCCGACGAGCGCCTGCGGCACATTCTCGTCAGTCGCGCGCTGCCGCGCGCGCTCGGCATTGAGCTGCGGATTGGTCTGGTAGGCCTTGGCCAGGGCCTCGGGCAGGGCTTCGGCCCGCACAGGGGCCGGCAGGGCGCACGTCAGCATCAGCGCAGACCATGCGACAAGAGCAGGGCCCGCGCCCGGTCGACGCCGCATCCACTCGCGGCCAGTACTGGCGGTCCGCCCGTTCATATGATCCCGCAAAACCCCGGCTGTCCGCCCCCGCCGACGGCGGCCCTCTTAACTGTTTAACCAGCGGAGGTCTCGCAGGCAAACTGCCGCGGATGAAACCCCCATGAAATCCGTGCTTGTTGCAGGTGCGTCACACACGAATCCCATCCCCAAATGCGCTATAGGAGAGCACAGACGCCTCTCGATCCCGGAAGGCGCCTTTGCCTTGCGGTCCGGACCTCGCGGATGATGCCGAAACTGTTCTCCGACGCCGACGCTCTCGCCGAGGAGATCATTCGCGACGTCGGGACCGATCTTGTGGTCGGGCTGCCGCTCGGCCTCGGCAAGGCCAATCATGTGGTCAATGCTCTCTATGCGCGGGCTTGCGCCGATCCTGACATCAAGCTGACACTGCTCTCGGCGCTGACACTGGAAAAGCCGAAGCCGGCGAGCCTGATCGAGCGCCGCTTCATCACGCCCGTCATCGACCGCCTGTTCGGCGGCTATCCCGATCTCGCCTATGCCGGCGCGCTGCGCGAGGGCAGGTTGCCGCCCAATGTCAGTGTCTTCGAATTCTTCTTTCTTGCAGGGCGCTGGCTGCATGTGCCTGCAGCGCAGCAGAACTACATCTCGGCCAACTACACCCACGCCGCGGACTATCTCCTCGCATGCGGGCTCAACGTGGTGACGCAGCTTGTCGCCAAGCGCATCGTCAATGGCGTGCCGCGCTACAGCCTGTCCTGCAATACGGACACGACGCTGGACGTGCTGCGCGAGCGCCGCGCCGGACGCGCATCGTTCAAGCTGATCGCGCAGGTGAATTCCGAACTGCCGTTCATGCCCGGCGCGGGCGATCTTCCGGCCGATGAGTTCAGCGCGGTTCTGGAGAGTGCTGCGACCGACTTTCCGCTGTTCGCGCCGCCGTCGGAGCCGATCTCCGATACCAAATATGCCATCGGGCTGAATGCGGCATCGCTGGTGCCCGATGGCGGCTCGCTTCAGATCGGCATCGGGCAGATCGGCGACGCACTGGCGCAGGGCCTGATCCTGCGCCATCGCGACAGTGCAGCCTTTCACGACATCATGACCCGGCTGTCGCCGGCGCGGCCGGCGGTCGCTCAGGAGACCAGTTCGTTCGACTTAGGCCTCTACGGCGTCAGCGAGATGCTGACGGAGGCGTTCATCGGGCTGATCGATGCCGGCATTCTCAAGCGCGCAGTCGACGGCGTCGTGCTGCACGGCGCTTTCTTTCTCGGTCCAAAGTCCTTCTATCGCGCGCTGCGCGAGATGCCGCCCGACCAGATCGCGCGCATCCAGATGATGCCGGTGTCGTTCACCAACGCGCTGTATGGCGAGGAGGAGCAGAAGCGCCGCGCCCGCGTCGATGCGCGCTTCGTCAACAACACGATGATGGCGACTCTCATGGGAGCCGCCGTCTCCGACGGCCTCGACGATGGGCAGGTGGTGAGCGGCGTCGGCGGGCAGTACAATTTCGTGGCGCAAGCCTTTGCGCTGAAGGGAGCACGATCGGTGCTGACGCTCGAGGCGACGCGGCAGGCCGGCGGTAAGCTCCGATCAAACGTCCTCTGGCGATACGGGCATGAGACCATCCCGCGGCATCTGCGCGATGTCTTCGTCACCGAATATGGCGTTGCCGATCTCAGGGGAAAGTCGGACGCCGACGTGATCGCCGCAATGCTTGCGATCGCCGACTCGCGCTTCCAGGACGAGCTGATGCGGGTTGCGCAGGAGGCCGGCAAACTGCCCCGCGGCTACGAGCTCCGGGCGGTCCATCGCGAGAACCACCCCGAGCGGATTGCGAAGGCGCTCAAAGGCGCGCGCGAAGCCGGGCTGCTGCCGTCGTTTCCGTTCGGCTCTGATTTCACCGAGGTCGAGCAACGTCTCATCCCTGCGCTGCAGATCCTGCAAGGTGCGCAGCGCTCGCCACGCGTGCTCGCGGGCCTGCTATGGCAGGGAGTGACACGCATTCCCGACGCGGCCGACGAGGCCTGCCTCGCACGCCTTGGCCTTGATCGTCCCAAGACCTGGCCGGAACACGGCTATCGCGCGCTGGTGAGTGCAGCCTTGGCGCGGAGCCGTAGCAACTAACTCGGCCGTCGCCGGGACGACTGCGAATGTTTAATCACCGTCGTCCCGGCGAAGGCCTGGCGAAGGCCGGGACCCATAAACCCAGGGAGAAGTTGTCGCGCGAACCGGTAACCGCGAGTCTTCGCCAAACCACTTCCTCTGGCTATCGCGACGAGCGCAAAGCGCTCGCGCGGGGGTCCCCGATCTGCGCTCCGCTTCGCTGCGCTTGTCCGGCACGACGGCGAATTTTAATTAGCGGACCCCTACCGGTTCTTGTTCACCGGCTTGCGCTTCTCGATGAACGCGGCCATGCCCTCGGAGCGGTCTTCCAGCGCGAAGGTCGAGTGGAACAGGTTGCGTTCGACGCTCATGCCCTCGGCGAGCGTGGTCTCGAACGCGCGGTTCACCGCCTCCTTGGCCATCGCGGCCGCGGGCCGCGACATCGAAGCGATCTTCTCGGCGGCCGCCAGCGCCTCGTCGATCAGCTTGTCGGCCGGAACGATGCGGCTGACGAGGCCGCTGCGTTCGGCTTCCGCCGCATCCATCATGCGGCCGGTGAGGCAAAGGTCCATGGCCTTGGACTTGCCGATCGCGCGCGTCAGGCGCTGCGTGCCGCCGATGCCGGGAATGGTGCCGAGCGTGATCTCGGGCTGGCCGAACTTCGCGGTGTCGGCGGCGATGATGATGTCGCACATCATGGCGAGCTCGCAGCCGCCGCCGAGCGCATAGCCCGCGACCGCCGCAATCGTAGGCTTGCGGCAGCGTGCCACGCGATCGCCGCCGATCGCGGCAAAATCCTCGGAGAACATGTCGATGAAGGCCTTCGGCTGCATCTCCTTGATGTCGGCGCCGGCGGCGAAGGCCTTCTCGCTGCCGGTCAGGACGATGCAGCCGATGGCGTCATCGGCCTCGAGATCGGCGACGGCCGCGGCGATCTCGCGGAAGACGCCGAAAGACAGCGCATTGAGCATCTTCGGCCGGTTCAGCTTGATGATGCCGACCGCGCCTTTGCTTTCGACGATGATGTGTTCGAACGTGCTCATGCTCCACCCACGCTTTTGATTGAGCGGGCAATTTGCCCGCTGGCGCGGTGGGCTTCAAGGGGCCAAAAGCCACCGGGACGCGCGTGCCGCGCGCCCCGGAACAGGCGTCAGGCCATGAACATGCGCGCGGCGGATGCCAGCGTCAGAAGTGCGCCGGCACCGATGAAGATCTTGCCGATCAGCGAGCTCTGGTCCCAGGCCGAGCTCTGCTGGCTGCTTGCGGCCATCACCGGCGCCGGACGCGGCTGCGCGTCGGTTGCTGCGGCCACCGCCTTCTGCGCGGGCGGGTTGTCCTGTTGCAGGGCGCGGTCGACCTCGTTGAGCTGGTCGGACGCGACCACCTGGTTCTCGGCGCCGGAGGCGGCGGCATTGTCGGCGGCCGCCTGCACGTTGTCGTTGGCCCGATTGGTCATTGCAGTGGCCGCAGCCGCAGTCGGTGTGTCGGCGGCAGCAAGCTGCGCATTGGCGTTGGCGACTGTCGGCGGCATCTGACTGGAGGCCGGCGTGTCGTTGTTGGCCTTTGCGTCGGCTGCCTTTGCCGCGTCCTTCTTGCCGGCCTGGTCGTCGGAGGATTTTTCCGCCGTCTTGCTGCTACTGCTGCGGCGGTGCGAGGTGTGGCGCCGGTGCTTGCTGGGCTTGACCTCGTCGGCCTGTTTGCTCGCGCTGTCCGTTTTGGTGGCAGCATCCGGCGCCGCCTGTGCCGCGCCCCCGCACAGCAAGAAAAGTCCGGCCAGAAGAATCAAGGCCGCGCGTCCACTGGTTTTCATCATGTTGACGATCTCCCCAATCCGCCCGTCCCGGGGGCGAAGAGAGACGCCGGGGCGTGACCACAGCGGGGCAGAAAATGGGAATCTTCGGGCTACACCGGGCAAAAACGGGGCAAACCAGCACCTCCTGATCCGCTCTCTGACCCGCCCTCGGATGCGAGCGGGACTGATCGGTGTTATGAGCCTCCCCGGGCTTCGCGGCCGGGACTTGGGAGGCTGACCATTGATCACGAATTTGTGATCTTGTGGGATCGGCGTAACAAATTGAAAGAGCGGCCGAATTGCATGGTGAGGGGCGCGCGTGCGCGGACGTGAGGACGAGTGGACCGGCCTGATGCGGTCGGCCATGGCGGGCGATGGTGCGGCGTATCATCGCCTGTTGAAGGCGATCACGCCGGTGCTGCGGGCTGCCGCAAGGCGCGGTCTGGCGCGGGCTGGGCAGCCTGCCGATCAAGCCGAGGATATCGTGCAGGACATTCTGTTGGCGGTGCATCTGAAGCGGCACACTTGGGATAGCCAAGCCCCCTTCGCCCCGTGGCTGTTCGCGATCGCCCGCAACAAGCTGATCGATGCGCTGAGACGCCGCGGCAGGCGTGTCTTCGTCAACATCGACGATTTCGCCGAGACGCTGCCGGGCGAGACGCCGCAGGACACGGCCTCGGCGAGCGAGGTCGCGACCCAGCTCAACACCCTGCCACAACGCCAGCGCGAGGTGTTGCAGTCGATCGCCGTCGATAGCGCCTCGATCAGGGACACGGCGGCAAAGTTCTCGATGAGCGAAGGTGCGGTGCGCGTCGCGCTGCATCGAGGTCTTGCCGCGCTCACAGCCAAACTGCGGGACCACTAGTCATGGATACCGATCAACTCATTCGCACGCTCGCGGCCGACAACGCCCATCGTGCGCCGCGCGTCGGCGCGGTGCTGACCATGGCGCTGCTGGTGGCGGCGCCCTTGTCGATCCTGATCTTCGCGACCTTCCTCGGCGTTCGGCCGGACGTCATGAGCGCGATGCACAACCCGTTCTTCGACATGAAGTTCGCGGTGACGCTGTCGCTGGCGATCCCTGCGATCATCATCAGCCTGCACCTGTCGCGCCCCGAAGCCTTGATGCGCGGCTGGGGCTGGCTGCTGCTGCTCCCCGCGGGACTGCTCGCGGTCGCGATCGGCGGCGAGATGATGATGGCGCCGGCCATGCCGATGACGATGCGGATGGTCGGCAAGAATTCCAGGGTATGCCTGTCGGCAATCCCGGCGATGTCGCTGCCACTGCTTGCGGGCGCGCTGTTTGGCCTGCGTCACGGCGCGCCGTCGCGGCCCGCGCTCGCCGGCGCGCTGGCCGGCTTGCTGTCGGCCGGGCTCGCCGCGACGCTCTATGCCTCGCACTGCACCGACGACTCTCCCCTGTTCGTCGCGACCTGGTACACGATCGCGACCGCGCTGGTGACGGCGATCGGTGCGCTCGTCGGGTCGAAGGTTTTGCGCTACTAGCGCGCCGGTTCAGGCTGCCGGCGTCGTGCTCTGTTGCATGCGGTGGAAGCGCAGCACCTGCTGCGCTGTGGAGCTGCGCAGCGCCTCATAGGTATCCCGCAGCGTCAGCATGTCGGTCTGCGAGCCGCCGGACAGCTTTTCGCGCATGGCGATGATCGCGCGCACGCTCGACCACGACATGTTTGCGACTTTGGCGAGGATCATCACACCCTCGGTGCGGCTTTCGATCATCATGTTTTCGGCGATCTCGATCGAGACGCCGGCGAGGGCCGCAAGCCCGGCATTGGTCTCGTCGAACTTGCCTTGCTCGGCGAAGGTCCCGACCTGGTATTCGTTGAGGCGGCCGTCCTCGTGCAGCGACTTCACCAGCGCACGCGCCATCTTGGTTTGCCTGGTCATGGCGGCCGCGCGGATGCGCTGGGTCGCTTCCTGGACGACGCTGGACACTTCGCCGGCGAGCTCCGGATTGGCGGCTTCGAGCTTCCGGCGCACGCTCAGCGATGCCTTCGCGACCAGCTTCAGATAGTGGTGGCGCGGCAGGTCGGGCCGTAGGCCTATGCAGGTGGCGAGGTCGTCGTCGCGCTCGGCGCGGGTGACGAGGTCCACGAGGCTTTCTTCGGAGAAATGGGCGCCCGGATTGCTGACGGTTGACTGCACCACCTCGTCGTTGCCGCGCGCCACCAGCACGTCAGTGAGCGCGTCCGAGAGCACGCGGCGCAGCGAGATCGCCTTGAGATGGGCCTGGCTCTTGCTGCGCGCGATCTCGAGCAGGGTTGCCTCGTCCAGCCGTTCCGACTTCGACAGCACGGGGCCGGCGACGTCGATGACGTCATCGAGTGCCAGCGTGCGGATGATTTTGGGGGGCGCGGCGCCGGCCGGCGCGAGACGGTCGGCGAGCAACGCCTTGGCCGAGGTTTCGATCTGCTCAACCAGGCACTGGAAGACGTCGTCGAACAGGCGGATGTGCTCATCCGAATAATCCACCGCGTTGTTGATGAAGAGATCGGTGACGCGGCGCAGGGTCTCCACCCGGCGCGCCACCGTGCCGTGCGAGAGCGCGGCCTGCAATTCGTCGAGCAGGTTTTCGGAAGGTTTGGCGGATTTGGATCTCATGGCCCTGTCCTGGAGCGTTCGGTCCGGCGGCGGCTTCTGCGCGACCGGCGGCAAATGGGATAGTCAGCTCGTTGCAATGCGGTTGCGCCCTTGCGCTTTGGCGGAATAAAGCGCGCCGTCGGCGCGCGCGAGAAATGTGTCGGCAGTATCGTTGTCGCGCAGCGAGGCGACCCCGGCGGAAATCGTCACGTTCATGCCGGGAGAAAATGCGTTCCAGTCGAGATCGGCGACGATCCCGCGCAGACGCTCGAGCATCCGCGCAGCGGCGTCGGCTTGCGTATGCGGCAGCAGGAGCAGAAATTCCTCGCCGCCGTAGCGGCCGAAGCGGTCGTCCGGGCCGATATTGGCGAAGATGGTGATTGCGAAGGTGCGCAGAACCTCGTCACCGACGGGATGGCCGTGGACGTCGTTGATACGCTTGAACCAGTCGAGGTCGATCAGCGCGATCGCGCAGGATCCTGCCGTCCCGCGCGAGCGCTCGATTTCGGCGTCCAGCAGCCGCATGATGCAGCGGCGGTTGTAGGAGCCGGTGAGCTCGTCGAGCTCGGCGAGCTCCTCGATGCGCTGGTAGGCAGTCTTCAGCTCGATGCTGCGCCGATACAGAATCTTGCGCAGCGTGCTGCCGAACAAGCCGAGGAAGGCGCATTGGCCGATCACGAGCACGAAGCACAGCATCGACGCGGTCCGCTCGAGCCGTGTTGCGACCGGCAGTCCGATCGGCAGGTTCGAGACCAGGAAGACGAATGCGAGCCCGACGGTTGCCAGACCCCAGGTGATCATCGCCTGGCCCGAGGTCATGCGCAGCGTGCCGAACGCGAAGATCAGGAACAGCACGCTGATGAAGGCGACCCCGACCGTTGGGACCGCGAGCAGGAATACCATCTGCAGCGCCATATGCGCCGAGATCTGGAAGACGGTGAGGTAGTGGTCCTCGAACTGGTCGCCGAAGCCGGATTCCGAGAGCACGGTGAACGTGCCGATGATCATCAGGCCGCCGAGCCAGAACAGCGATGGCACGGCCATCGAGACCGCGCCATCGTAGGCGTAGAGCAGCAGAACCGACGCGCCGAGCGAGTAGCTCACGGCCTGGCCGACATACATCTGGCGCCGCTGTCGCATCCGGCGCGCGCGCACCTCCGGCGCCGTCGCGTCGGGCGTCAACGCGAGCTCCGCGGCTTCTGCGGCATTCCGGTCCGGGAAGGACGTGGCGGCCGTGCTCATGCTCTTGCCGTTGCTGGATGTCAGTCCAAAAATCTACGTGGCAAGCCTTTAGGTTTGGTATCCTCGCCTCGCGAATCCGGGCTTGCGCAGGGCAAATGGCCTTGATCCGACGCGGAAATTAGTGCGCGATGAGGGATCGTCGGTGATCGGTCGAGCCAAGGCAGGGGTTCGTGAGACATACGTCGTGCAGGGCCGCCGCCATTGACCGAGTTTTGGTCAGGCCGCCTGCGCTGGGCAGGCATTCCGCAGGAAAGTTTTTCAGTATTATGTTACCGATCTGGATTAGGGCAGCCAGCCGCCACAGGCGGCGAAAGGAAAATGCGGCGATGTGGGGTAGATCACACAGGGCCCCGTACGACTGCGGTAAGTTGAAGAATTTTGCGCCTGCCGTCGAACCGTCCGCCGTTCCGCCCCGACCAACCTTGCGAGACGGGCGTTGAGCGTGACACAGGCGGCTTCGGACGAGGTCCTGATCGCCAGGATCGCCCAAGGCGACCGGCTCGCCATGCAGGTGCTGTACGGGCGGCACCATGTCAGGGTGTATCGCTTCGGGCTCCGGCTCGTGCGCGACGAACAGGTGGCGGAGGACCTCATTAGCGAGGTGTTTCTCGACGTCTGGCGTCAGGCCGGCAAGTTCGAGGGCCGATCCGCTGTCTCCACCTGGCTGCTGGCAATCACCCGATTTAAGGCCCTGTCTGCGCTCCGGCGCAGGAAGGACCTCGAGCTGGACGAAGAAGCTGCCAACGCGATCGAGGATTCGTCGGACGATCCGGAAACGGTGGTGCAGAAGAAGGATACCAGTGAAGCGTTGCGGGGGTGCCTGACGGCGCTTTCGCCGGAACATCGGGAAATCGTCGATCTTGTCTACTACCACGAGAAGTCCGTGGAGGAGGTGGCCGAGATCGTCGGGATACCTGAGAACACGGTAAAAACGCGCCTGTTCTACGCGCGCAAGAAACTGGCCGAACTGCTGAAGGCAGCCGGCGTGGAGCGAGGCTGGCCATGATGGCTTTGAGCAAGAAGATGCTGGAGCAAGAGCCCAGTGAAATTGAAATGCTGCTGCCATGGCATGCCGCCGGCACGCTGAATGCGCGCGACGCCCGCCGTGTCGAGGAAGCGCTCGCGCGTGATCCCGAGCTCGCCCGGCAGTATGCCGCGATCCGCGGCGAGTACGAAGAGACCATCCATCTGAACGAGAGCCTCGGCGCACCGTCGGCGCGCGCGATGCAGAAGCTGTTCGCGGCGATCGACGCCGAGCCCTCGCGCCCAACCGGTGCGCGGCCGCCCTCGGCGCGCATTTCGACCTTCTTCGCGAGTCTGTCACCGCGGACGCTGGCCTGGTCGGCGAGCCTTGGTGCGATCGTGCTGTTGCTGCAAGCCGGCATCATCGGCGCGGTGCTGATGAAGAACCAGACCGCGACCTTCCAGACGGCGTCGCTCTCCACCACCGACGCCCCGATCACGCGTGAGTTCGGTAAATCCGCCGCCGCGCCGGCGCGCGCGTTGGTGCGCTTCACGCCGGAGGCGCGAGTGGCCGACATCACGTCGCTGCTCGACAGCTATCACGCCTCTATCATCGACGGCGCCAAGGGCGGCATGTTCCGCCTCCAATTCGAAAAGCCGATGAGCCAGGACGAGCTCACCGCGCTGCTCGGGCGGATGCAGCGCGAAAAGATCGTCAACCTCGCCGTGGCGGCGCCTTAAGCGCGCCTCGGGCTCATGACGCGCAAGTCCGAGACTGGGGTGAGAGCAGGGGCCTACGCATCATCCGTGGCCGCCGTGCTTCTCCTCGCCACCTCGCTCGGCGTCGAGGTCGCCCACGCGCAGGCGATCATGCGCACGCCCACGATCAGCGTCCCCTCGCGTACACCGACCATCAGTCCGAGCATTGCCGCAAGGGCCGTGAGTGTCGGCCGCGCCCCCCGCGTCGCCACTACGCCCCGGCTGACGCCGCGGCTGGCGATCCCGGTGCAGCCCTATGTGCGCTACTCGCCGAACCTCTATCCGGCCTGCACCGCGCCCTATCGCGACGCCGATGGCGACTGCCTCGCGCAGCCGAAGGGCGACGGCGACGGCGCCGGCAAATCGGGCAAGAAGAGCGCCGGCAATGCGCGCCGCAATAATGCTCAGGCCGCCGCAAACCTGCGCACCTTCGCCAATGAATTCGTCGCCGAGATCGACGGCGCGCTCTCGCTGGCCGAGGCCGACGAGCTGGCCAGGCGACATGGTTTGAGGCGCGTCGCCTCGGAGAACTTTCCGCTGATCGGCGCCACGATCGGCCTGTTTCGCATCACCGACGGCCGGCCCTACGACACTGTGCGGCGCGAGTTCGCCGCCGACGGCAGCGTGCATTCGCTCCAGCCGAACTATCGCTACATGCTCCAGGACCAGAAAGCGGCGCCGACCGAAGGTGATCCGGCGCAATATGCGCTGGCCAAGCTCCGCCTGCCGCAGGCGCACACGCTGGTGCACGGCGCCAATGTCACGGTCGCGGTGATCGATTCCGGAATCGACGTCAAGCATCCCGAGCTCGCCAATTCGATCACCGACAATTTCGACGCGCTCGGCAGCCCCGAAGGCCCGCACGTCCACGGCACCGGCATCGCGGGCGCCATCGTGGCGCATGCGCGGCTCATGGGCAGCGCGCCGGAGGCGCGCATCATTGCCATCCGCGCCTTCGGCGGCACCACGAGGGGTGCCGAGAGCAACTCCTACATCATTCTGCGATCGCTGAATTACGCCGCCGAGCACGGCGCGCAGATCGTCAATATGAGCTTTGCCGGTCCGAAGGACGCGGTGATCGGACGCGCCCTCGCGGCGACCGCCGCCCGCGGCCTTGTGCTGGTCGCGGCCGCCGGCAATGCCGGCGCGAAATCTCCGCCGCTCTATCCCGCCGCCAATCCCAACGTGATTGCGGTCAGCGCGACGGACCAGCAGGACAGGCTGTTCACCGCCTCCAATCGCGGCAACTACATCGCATTGGCGGCGCCCGGCGTCGACATCTTCTTGCCCGCACCGGACGGCAAGTATCAGATGACGTCGGGCACCTCGTTCTCGGCGGCCTATGTCTCCGGCGTCGCGGCCCTGCTTCTGGAGCGCAATTTCGCCCTGAAGCCCGAGGCACTGCGCATGACGCTTGCGAAGACCGCGCGCGACCTCGGCTCGCCTGGGCGTGATGATCTGTTCGGCGATGGCGAGGCCGATGCTTACGCGGCCGTGATGGCCGTTCCCACCGATGGTGCGACGCCGGTTGCCGCGACGTCCGGTACAACAAAACGTGAAGGCGGCGAGGGGCGTCGCGAGGAGCCTGGGATCCGCGCGATCGACCAACCGTCACTGTCGAGCGCGGACGATAAATCCACGGTTTCTCAGACGGATAGGCCGGCGTCACGATAACTGCTGCGACAAAGATGCACGTGGCGAGAAGGTTAAAAATTCGAACGCTGCGTTGAACGTTCAGCCCGCTGCCACGACCAAAATATGTGGGAGCGGTCATCCCTCCCCATCGGTCATATCAGGCGCGAGCGCCCATCCACCCCAAGCGCCCATATGGCTCGACCCGTCCGGTTGTCCCCCCGGACGGGTCTTTTCTTTTTGGGGGGGACTTATTCCTTGAAGGCCTCCTTGCGATATCAGCTTTTGGTTGAGCTCGCGCCTGCGGTCCCTCGTCAGCGATTCGCCCCAAGACCGCTATGCTTGTGTGAGGCTTGACGGCAAATCGGCTGCAAACTCCGTAGACTCGCGGTATCTGATGACGACGGCCGCGTCGCATCTGGACAAGTCAAAACTTTTCCACAAAATATTCATGTCGCGTCTAAATTGATTCGTGAGCGTTGCGTCCTCCGCGTCCGTGTTTTCTCCCAACGGGCTGGTTCATGACACATCGCCAAGGCGTGGCTTGCGGCCGCGACGTTGCAAAGCGCTGGTGCGCGCTCGCCGAGCAGCGGCTGGAACATCTCACGGAAATGTTCGAGACCGGGCGCTGGCGCCGCTATCACTCGGAGCTCGCATTCCTCGAAAACATCCAGGAAGCCAAGCGCGCGCTCCAGACCTGGCGCGCGATCGCGGCCGGCGAGGATGTCTCGGCGGCCGCTGCGAGCGTGACGGGCGCGTTCGGCTGGTCTCCGGCGACCATACCAAGCATGGCTCCGCGCGAGCAGGCCCAGACCGTGCAGCCGAAGGCCGTGCATATCGCGCCTGAAACGGCCGTGCCGATCGCATTCGCCCCCGCGCCGGACGTGCTCGCTGACGTGACCGAAGCCCCGATCGCTCCAATTGCGACGCTCGCTCCGATTGCGGCGTTCCTGCGGACTTTCTCGCCGCCTGCCGCCGACGTCGTCGCGGCCCCCGAGCGTGTCGTCGAACTCACCCTCAGCCTCGACGGTATCGAAGCCAAATACCCGCTGCTGAGGAACGCGTTTTAGGGCCAGGATCTTTCCAGACACTCCGCTGTCGTCGTGGCGAAAGCCAGGATCCGCATCGCGGAATCTCTCCGGAACGCGCGCCCTGTACCACACGCATCACCCAAGACGAGTCCTGCATTGCACGTTGCTTGGCCTGAACGACGAAGTGCATGGAAGCTGTTTCCGCGAAAGGCCGTCATTGCGAGGAGCGGAGCGACGAAGCAATCCAGACTGTCGCTGCGGACAGATTCTGGATTGCTTCGCTTCGCTCGCAATGACGGGTAGTTGAGGCTCGCATCTCGGACAATGGCAGGGGCTCTCTGTCAATCGCTACCGCCGCACGGCATTCCCGCCGACCACCACCTGCGCGAAATGCTGTGCGCCCTCCGCCGACAGATCCGTCGTGACCACGCGTGCGTGGTCGAGACCGACCACGGCGCCGCGCGGTGTCTCGGAGATCATGTTGTTGTTGATAAGCGCGGAGCCCGCGCCCGGCACGACCGAGACGCCGACGCCGGCGAGCGCTTTGCGGATCACGTTGCCCGAGATCACGACGTCGCGCAGATATTTACCCCAGCCGGCGACGATGCCATAGGACGGCGCGTTCTCGATCACATTTCCGGTCACGGACGAATCCGCCTCGACGTAGATGCCGACGCCGGCATCGTCATCCGGCGTGGTGCCGATCGGCCGCTTCGGGATCAGGTTGCGGATGATGTTGCCCTGGACCACGGCGATGCGGCCGCCCTCGTTGAAATTGCAGACGGAGACGCCGACGGCCGCGCCGTCCACCGTGTTGTTGGCGATCACCGCGGCCTCGAACGAGAACTCTGAATAGAGCGCGACTTCGCGCACGTCGCTGACGCTGTTGTCCGTTATGTGGATGTTCGAGGCCGAATTGCCGCGCACCGCGGAATAGTCGCAGTTCCTGATGCGGTTGCCGCGGACGATGACGTTGCCGGCGCGGAAGGCGTTGATGGCGTTGCCGTACTGTCCGGAGCCGCCAGGGCCGGCCTTGATGTCCTCGATGCGGTTGTCGGCAACCAGCGTGCCGTCGTCGCCGATCGCGGTGCGCAGGATCTCGATGCCGTTGTCGTTGGTGCCGATGATCGTGTTGCGCGCGACGCTGAGGCCCTTGGCGTCGAACGAGACCACGGCCGTCGCGGCGATGTTGGTGAAGATGTTGCCGGAGATGTCGCCCGACACCTGCTCGAACCAGATGCCGCTGCCGCCGGCGCCGGTGATCTCGCAATCCGTGATGCGGATGGCGCGACCGCCGAGGCAATGGATCAGGCCGCGCCGCGTCGGCAGCGGCATGTCGCCGCCGTCGAAGGTGATGCCGGCGAGGCCGATCGCATCGGAGCCGTCGCTCTGGACCGCCGAGGCCCCGCCCGTGAAGATAAGCTTGGTGGCGCCACGTACGCCGATCAGTTGCGAGCCGTTTGGCAATCGCAGCAGGCCGGTGCGGTAGACGCCGGGCGGCAGGGCGAGCGGCATCTGCGCCCGCGCGGCCTCGTCGATTGCGCGCTGAAGCGCGCGCGTCTGGTCCTCGCTGCTGCCGGGGCGCACGCCATATTGCGTGGCGTCGCGGCCGAGCTGTGACGTCAGCGGCGCACCGCGCGTGGCACCGGCAGGCATGGCCAGCGCGCCGGCAACGCCTGCGGCGGAGGCTCCGATGAGGTGGCGGCGGTTGAGGTCCATGAGGCGTCCTCCGGCGGAGGCGGGAAGTGTCCGCACGGTCTAGGTAACGCAGAAATGGGAGCGGGGCGGTCGGCGTCGGCCAGATTGTTCGAGGTAGGGTTAAATGTTTACCCCGGTGGTGATGCCGTAAGGGTGGGTTAGCCGAAGACGTAACCCACCGTCTCGAGCACGGAGCCCGTGGAAGTCAAAAGTGGTGGGTTACGCTGCGCTAACCCACCCTACCAAGCTACGATGCACGCGCCTTCCGTGCCAACTGTACCATCTCCATCAGCATCGCTTCCCCGGCATCCACCAGTTCCTCCAGGGTGATGCGCGGAAATCCCTTGCGCCGCATCGCGCCGCTCCGCGCGAGCAGTGGGACATGGATGAACGCCGCGAGCTGCGGTCCGCCGGCCTTCGCGCCTTCGATCGCGCGCCAGCTCAGGTAGTTGCAGAGGTAGGCGCCGGCATCGCGCGAGGACCGCGCGTCGATGCCGGTGAGGCGTGCGGCGCGCAGCAGCCTTGCCGTGTGCGGGCCGAACATCATCGCGTCCGCATTGGCGGCGATGGCGCGCTTGCGCGAGCGCGTGTTGGCGCCATCGGGCCAGAGCATGGTGACCGCGTTGCGCGCGCGGGTCTCGATGCGCAGATACGACGTGCGCGCCGCGAGGCCGAACATCAGAAGTGCATCCGGCTTCACCCTCGCGAGCACCTCCGGTAGTTGCCGGTCGACCGCAGCATAGGTGACCGGGAAGATGTGGCTTGCAATCTCGACATCGTCGAGCGCCGGACGGCGCAGGTGCGCCAATCGCGTGACTAGCGGCTGGGTCGGGTTGTAGGGCGCGCCGGGAAAGGGCCCGAAGCCGGTGAGGAGAATGCGGAGCCGATCGCTCACTGCAACAGCTCCATAATCTGTTCGGCCGCAAGCGAAGGCGTGATGCGTCCGTCAGCGACCTCGTGCTCGATCTTCTTCACCTTGGCGCGGATTGACGCCTCCGTGCGCAGCCGCGCCAGCATGCGCTGCTCCAGCATCGACCACATCCACTTCACCTGTTGCTCGCGTCGCCGCGCGGCGAACTCGCCGGACGCGCTTGTCGCCTTGCGATGGTCGAGGATCTTTTGCCAGAGCTTTGCGATGCCGTTTCCGGTTAGCGCCGAATAGGTCTCGACCGGCGGGTGCCAGTGCTCTGAGCGCGGCGCGAGGATATGCAGCGCGCCGCGATAGTCGGCGGCGGTGATGTTGGCGCGCTTGAGATTGTCGCCGTCGGCCTTGTTGATCGCGATCATGTCGGCGAGCTCGACCAAGCCCTTCTTGATGCCTTGCAGCTCGTCGCCGCCACCCGGCAGCATCAATGCCAAGAAGAAATCCGTCATGTCGCAGACGGCCGTCTCCGACTGGCCGATACCGACGGTCTCGACCAGCACGACGCCAAAGCCCCCCGCCTCGCACAGCAGCATCGCCTCGCGCGTTTTCGCAGCAACGCCGCCGAGCGTTCCGGAAGACGGCGAGGGACGGATGAAGGCGTGGTCGGAGGCCGAAAGCCGCGCCATCCGCGTCTTGTCGCCGAGGATTGAGCCGCCGCTGCGCGCAGAGGACGGATCGACCGCAAGCACCGCGACCTTGTGGCCCTGCTCGATCAGGTAAATGCCGAGCGCGTCGATGGTGGTGGATTTGCCGACGCCGGGCGAGCCGGTGATGCCGACGCGAACAGCCTTGCCGGTGTCGGGCAACAGCATCTGCACGAGCTCGCGCGCCAGGGCCTGATGGTCGCCGCGCCGGCTCTCGATCAGCGTTATGGCGCGCGCCAGTGCGGCGCGGTGACCCGCGCGGAGGTCGCGGGCGAGGGATTTGATGTCCAGCGAGGCCTTCTTCTCAGTCATGCCCTGCTTTACAACGCCCCGGCGAAGCAGGCGAGGGCCGCTCGCCCCAAATCACCGCGATGTTGCTGCCGCCGCCGTCTGCGCCGGTTTCACCTTCCGCCACACCCACACCATCACCGGCCAGAGCAGCGCGCCGATGGCCATGGCGGCGAGGATCGCAGCGACCGGGCGCTCGAAGAACGGCAGAATGCTGCCGTCGGACTTGATCAGCGAGGTGACGAAGGCCTGCTCGACCATGGTGCCCATGACGATGCCGAGCACCATGGCGGCCACGGGATAGCCGTTCGCCTCCATCACGTAGCCGATCACCCCGAAGGCGGCGACGGTGACGACGCCGAACATATTGTTGCCGATCGCGAACGAGCCGACAGCGCAGCAGAGCATGATGATCGGCATCACCGTGGAGCGCGGCGCCAGCAGGATGTAGGCGGCGACCCGGATCATGGCGATGCCGAGCGGGATCATCAGGATGTTCGCGATGATGAACATCAGGTAGATCGCATACATGCTCGACGCCTTCTCCGTGAACAGCGTCGGGCCCGGGTTGAGCCCCTTCATATAGAGCACGCCGATCGCGATCGCAGCGATGGTGTCGCCGGGGATGCCGAACAGCAGCGACGGCACCCAGCCCGAGGCGATGCTGGCATTGTTGCTGGCGCCGGCCTCGACCAGGCCCTCGACATGGCCCGTGCCGAATTTTTCCGGCTCCCTGGAGAAACGTTTTGACATCGCATAGCTCACCCAGGCGGCCATGTCGGCGCCCGCGCCTGGAAGCACGCCGATGATGATGCCGACGATGTTTCCGCGCGTCATCTGCCAGTGGTATTTTTTCGTCAGGTTCCACTGGCCGGCCATGATGCTTCCGAATTTTCGCCGGGGCAGCGGCGGCGGTTCGGGCGTCAGCATCGCGCGCATCACCTGCGCCACCGCGAACACGCCGACGAGCGCTGGGATCGGCTCGATGCCGCCAAACAGATCGGTGATGCCAAAGGTGAAGCGCGGGATGCCGCCGGGATTCTCGATGCCGATACAGGAGACGAGAAGGCCGATGAACATGCCGGCGATCGCCTTCACCGGCGAGGAGCGCGCCACCAGCGTCGCGCACATCAGGCCGAGCAGCGCCAGCCAGAAATATTCGAAGGTCGAGAACGACAGCGCGATCTCGGCGAGGGGCGGCGCCAAAATCATCAGCGACAGCACGCCGGCGATGCCGCCGACCGCCGAGAACCATACACCAGCTCCGAGCGCGAGTTCGGCCTGGCCCTTGCGCGTCATGGCATAGGCCTCGTCGGCATAGGCGGCGGAGGCCGGCGTGCCGGGAATGCGCAAGAGCGCGCCGGGGATGTCGCCGGAGAAGATTGCCATCGAGGACGCCGCGACGATGGTCGCGATCGCCGCGATCGGCGACAGATAGAAGGTGACGGGGACGAGCAGGGCGGTCGCCATCGTCGCCGACAGGCCCGGCAGCGAGCCGATGACGAGCCCGTATACGGAGGCCGCGAACATCGCGATGATGACCTCCCAGGTGGAGATCAGCGAGAATGCGTCAATCAGCGTTTTCAGCATGGATCACCAGGGCGTCGGCAACAGGCCGGCGGGCAGCGGCACGCGCAGCAGCTTGGCGAAGATGAGGTGGATGGCGAACGGCGACAGCGCCGCGAGCGGCAGCGCGAGCTTCCACTTCGCGCCGAGCGCGGTCGAGGTCACGTAGACCATGATCGCCGCGGTGATGATGAAGCCGAGCCGGTCGGCCGCGAAGACGTAGAACAGCAACAGTGCCGGCGGCAGCAAAGCGCGCAGGCTGTAGAGCTTTCCTTGCGGCGGCGGTGCGGTCGCCGCCTGGCCGTCCTCGAGCGGGACCAACTCTTCCTCCTCCTCGAAGGAATGGCCGATGCCAAACACGATTGCGAGCCCGCAAAGTG
Source organism: Bradyrhizobium sp. ISRA442 (assembly GCF_038085055.1). NCBI lineage: Bacteria > Pseudomonadati > Pseudomonadota > Alphaproteobacteria > Hyphomicrobiales > Nitrobacteraceae > Bradyrhizobium > Bradyrhizobium sp. ISRA442. The sequence goes on along the minus strand of NZ_JALGCN010000002.1, from coordinate 3,295 downwards.
CAAGGCCGGTGCCGATCACGAGCGGAAACACGTTGGGGCCGACCGGCTGGCCGGGCACCGGCGGCAAGATCCAGCCGCCGTAGGCAGCCGCCGCGCCGAGTGCGACGAGAAACGATCCCGTGACGGAGTCGGGAAGACGCATGGGAGGAGTCCTGTCAGAATTCCGGGAGGTGCGCTCTCTCTCCCCGCGTGCGGGGAGAGAGGTGGGGTGAGGGGGGGGGACTCTCCGCGAGAGCGGTGAGAGTTGGGCTCGAGGAGACCTCCTCACCGAAATCGAGTTGCGCTCGGATTCGACCTCTCCCGCATCCGCCTTCGCTGAAAGCTTCGGCGGACAAGAGCGGGGAGAGGTGAGACGTCAAGCCTTCGTCAGGCCAGCAGCCTTCATCGCTTCGCCCATCTGCGCATCGCCCTTGTCCATGAAGCTGCCGAACTGGCCGCCGTCGCCCCACACCGTGCCGAAGCCGCGGTTGCTCATGAACTCCTTGAACTCGGCGGAGTCGTAGACCTTCTTCAGCGCCGCAGTGAGCTTGGCCGTGATCTCCGGCGGCAGGTTCTTCGGCGCGCCGATGCCGCGCCAAGCGCCGGTGGAGTAGTTTACGCCCATCGATTCCTTCAGCGTCGGCACGTCGGGGAAGATCGGGTTGCGCGCGGGCGCCATGATGGCGAGGCTCTTCGCCTTGCCCGCCTCGATGATGGCGCGCGCTTCGGGCACCGAGCAGGTGGTGAGGTCGAGACCGCCGGCGGCGAGATCCTGCATCGCCGGTGCTGCGCCGTTCGACGGCACCCAGGCCACCTGATTGGCGGGCAGGCCCATCGCCTGCATCCAGCCGACCAGCGCGAGGTGCCAGATGCCGCCCTGGCCGGTGCCGGAGGCCTTGAACTTGCCGGGAGGTGCGGCCTTGATCGCGTCGGCGAGGTCCTTGACCGTCTTGTAGGGTGAGGAGGAGGAGACCTGGATGCCCGGCGGGTCCTCGTTCATCAGCGCGAGCGGGGTGTAGCTCCGCGGCGTCAGGTCGGTCAGGCCCTGCCAGTGCATCATCGAGATTTCGACGGTGAGCATGCCGATGGTGTAGCCGTCGGGCTGGGCGGTCGCGATTGCGGTGTGGCCGACCACGCCGGATCCGCCAGTGCGGTTGACCACGTTGAAGGGCTGGCCAAGATCCTTTTCCAGCAGCGCTGCGACAATGCGCGCAGTCGCATCCGTGCCGCCGCCGGCGCCCCAGGGCACGATCACGGTGACCGGTCGTGCCGGATAGGCTTGCGCGAGCGCGGGTTTGAAACCGAAGACGGCGGATGCTGCGACTGCAGCGGACGAAGCCGCAAACGCGCGGCGGGTGAGCTTGGACATGAATGCCTCCCAGCGGCGCCCGTAACATCGGGCGCTCTTGTCGATGACGGCATTCTAGTCGGCTTTGCGGCGCCGCCGCAAGGTAGCGCTACCAACGCGCTGTGAGCAACGGCGCGGTGCTCAAAGCGTGGTCACTGGCCATCATCCTCATCGCCCTTCTGTCGTGAGCCGCCAAAGATGTGCACGCCTTCCGCTGCAAGGTAGGGTCTCAGCGCCTCCCAGGGCACGAAGGCGACATATTCGCCTTCGGCGTAGGGGCCGACGGCATAAGGCGGGTAGTGGAAGGTGAGGCCGGAGCTCTTGCCGGCTTCGGTCGACGGCGCCAGCGTCACCGCGCCGATCTTGAGCAGGCTCGGCTCGACGCCCTTGAACCATTCGGCGGTCGCGGTCTCGCTGGTGTCACGCTTCTTCTTTTCGATCGTGAGCGAGGCGATCACGGCCTTCACCATCGCCCTCATGGTCGGGCCGTTATCGGCGGTCTCGGTGAAGAATGGGCGGATCGAGATGCGCTTGTTCTCGGCCTTGTCCCACAGGATCGTGTTCACGTCGGAATTGGGATGAGCGCCGTGGGTATCCATGTAGTCGTTGCGCAGGATGCTGACATAGCGGTCGGCGACCACCGAGCGGATCGAATATTTGCGCTCGAAATCCCAGCCGCCGTCCTTGAAGAATTGCGGATCCTGCTTGCGCGAGGCGGCCGCTTCAGCCGCGTTCTTGTCGAGCCATTTTTTGCCCTCGGCGAGGCGATCCGCCGCCAGCGCCGCATCCGCCTTGATCTTGTCATCGAGCAGCACGCGCGCCTCGATGCTCTTGGTCTTGATCACGGCGTCAGGCTTGGGATCGGCGGCGCGGGAGGAGGAGAGCATCGCGACAGCCGAAAGGATCGCGATCGTGTGCAGGAGCAGCCCTGCGCGCGCGGTTGCACGATGGTATGTCACATCAATATCCATGAATTTTCATGCGCCTTCGGGAGGCCGCCAGGGCAGCGGCCAAACTCTGCCACGGCATAAGCATCACAAGATGAACCGGTGCAGAACGCCCGGTGCGTCCACCGGGTCGCGAAGATTGGTCACGGCAACGCGCCTGCCGGTTTGATGCAGAAAGCGTCGAGCGGCGGTGATCTATTCCGCCGCCTCGCTATGCCCGAGCCGGGCATTGAGCTTGCGGATCAGCTCCTCGGCCGCGTCCGCGATCACGGTGCCCGGCGGGAAGATGGCTTCGGCGCCGGCGGCATGGAGCGCATCGTAATCCTGCGGGGGGACCACGCCGCCGACGATGATCATGATGTCGTCGCGGCCCTGCTTCTTCAGTGCCGCCTTCAATTCCGGCACCGCAGTGAGGTGCGCGGCCGCGAGCGAAGAGACGCCGAGGATGTGGACGTCATTCTCCACTGCCTGTCGCGCCGCTTCGTCGGCGGTGGCAAATAGCGGCCCGATGTCGACGTCGAAGCCGATGTCGGCGAACGCCGAGGCAATCACCTTCTGACCGCGGTCGTGGCCGTCCTGGCCGATTTTGGCGACGAGGATGCGCGGCCGGCGGCCTTCCGCCTCCTCGAACGCGTCGATCAGCGCCTGCACCTTCTCGACTTGATTACCCATGCTGGACGCCTCCCGCTTGTAGACGCCGGTGATGGACTTGATCTCGGCGCGGTGCCGGCCGAACACCTTCTCCATCGCGTCCGAGATCTCGCCGACGGTCGCCTTCACGCGCGCCGCGTCGATGGCTAGCGCGAGCAGATTACCGTTGCCTTCGCCGGCCGAACGCGTCAGCGCCGCGAGCGCGGCATCGACGTCCTTCTGGTTGCGCTCGGATTTCAGCCGCGTCAGCTTGTCGATCTGGAGTCGGCGAACGTTGGTGTTGTCGACTTTCAGAATCTCGATCGGCGTCTCGTCGGTCGGCTTGTACTTGTTGACGCCGATCACGGCCTGCTTGCCGGCATCGATGCGG